>NZ_JANWTC010000022.1 GCF_024919295.1 Corynebacterium lemuris
GGCGGGAACGGCACCACCGGGGGCGGGAACGGCACCACCGGGGGCGGGAACGGCACCACCGGGGGCGGGAACGGCACCACCGGGGGCGGGAACGGCACCACCGGGGGCGGGAACGGCACCACCGGGGGCGGGAACGGCACCACCGGGGGCGGGAACGGCACCACCGGGGGCGGGAACGGCACCACCGGGGGCGGGAACGGCACCACCGGGGGCGGGAACGGCACCACCGGGGGCGGGAACGGCACCACCGGGGGCGGGAACGGCACCACCGGGGGCGGGAACGGCACCACCGGGGGCAGGGATCACTGAGCCGGGCGGGGGAAGGGGCTGACTGTTCTTTTTCTCTGGTGAGGTGCCGTCCATGATCAATGCCGTTTCTTACTGCGGGGTTCTGGGATGATATCGGGAACTGCGGGAGTGTGTGGGACACGCGTACCGCATAACGAGCTTTGCGTGTTCAGGTTATCTGCCGGGCGACTTTTCTCCATACGGGAATAGCGGTCCACGTTTTCCTGGTTGATTTCAGGAGTGCAGTGAGCCACGGTAGGGGCACGCGGTGAACTTGCTCTCCCATATTGCGTACTGACTAGTCTATATTTTTAGCACCAGTAAGTCTATAAAGTGGCAGTGCGGTGGCATCTTCCTCGGAAGAGCTCGGTATTTCTACCGGAATCGACCAACCGCTGGCCGGAAAGATGTTGACCTCTCTGCCAGCCTGGCACTGAGTGAGGGGTTGGTGAGGTCAAGATTGGGCCCGGTGCGGAAATCCCCGACCTCTGCGCCTACCCGATAGCCGGCGAAACAGGTGGGATAACCTGGGTCCATGAGAATCTGGTCCCTGCACCCCCGATACCTGGACCAGAAGGGGTTGGTCGCGTGTTGGCGGGAAACTCTCCTGGCACAGAAAGTCCTCACCGGTGCAACCACCGGTTATCGTAACCATCCCCAGCTGGTCCGTTTCCGCGCCCAGGAGGATCCTCTGGCGACGGTCGGTGCCTATCTGCAGGGGCTGTACGACGAAGCGATGGCGCGTGGGTACAACTTCAACGCCACCAAAATTCTGGTGGCTGGTTCGCCGGTGACTCCGCTGGAGGTGACCGACGGTCAGCTGGCGTTTGAAGCAGGCCACCTGCGCGCCAAGCTGGAGGTCCGGGACCCGGCGCGGATTGCGGGTCTGCCGGATTTTCCGGAGACCCACCCGCTGTTTCTGGTGGTGGCGGGCCCGGTGGAGGAATGGGAGCGGCTCTGAGGGGCTGGTGAACCGGAAATGGGCTGGTGAGCATTGCTGCCCACCAGCCGTTTTCCGGCGGTATCCGAGTGCCGTCTTACATAACTGAGAAGATCCAGATCAGCAGAGCGACAATCAACAGAATGCCGACGATGGTCCAGATTAATCCGCTTCCACGCATGTCATTTTCCTTCCGTTGTGGTTTTTCTCCAGTGTAGCGACGATCACTTCCGAGGGTAGGGGACGAGACGGTAAGCGATTGACATCGTTTGCGTAACAGGTCTTGAGTAGTGCATTGGAGTCTTCGGTTCCTTTTCCCGTATGCATGACTGCCCGCGGTTAGACTGCGGTGATCAGCAGTGATGTGAGTCACGGGAAAAGGTGAGGACCAGTGCCGTTTGTGAAACCTCAGCTCTTTGAGTCGCGAGACCGGCTCGTGGAGGACGTGTTCGAGCTCTCCGGGGTGGTTGATTCCCTGGTGGAGAAGCGGGTGCCGCTGGAGGATTTTCTCGGCTCCGTCGCCACGACGCTGGGGCGGAGGGTCGAGGCCGATGTCTTCGGGGACCGCTTCGCCGGTTCGCCGAGCGGGCAGTCCGCCCGAATCCATCGGGAGCCCGGCGACGCGGTGCCGGATGTGGATGAGGTGGATTTTCGCCTTGAACCTCCGCTGCCGGAGTGGGCGGAGCGTTTCGTCGGGCAACGGCTCGTGCACGCCGCGAAGCTCATTGTCCGCAGTGAGGTCGAGGTGCGGGTCGTGGATGAAACAGGGGACCGGGTCCGGATCCTGCTCGGCACGTCGGGCAGTGCCGAGCGGCGTCGGGAAATGCTCCACCTCCTGGGCCTGGATGGTGCCCGGATGCTGACGGTGGTGGCCATCGCGGGGGTGGGTCAGAATCCGGAGGGTGCGGCGCGTCTCGCGGAGGTGCTGTCTGGTGGGGCTGCCGCACCGATGGTCCGCCTGGGGAGCTGCTGGTGCTCATCCTGCGGCGCAGGCCCGAGCTGCACACCGGAGTTCCGGTGGGGCTCTCCGTCGGCCTCGGGGAGCCGCTGCCCCCGGAACGGGTCCGGGAATCCTGGGAGGGGGCCCGGACGGCCGTGCGCTTCTCGCTGCCCAGTCCCAACCACCGTTCCCGCTACCGGATGATTGATGCCGTCGTGGTGGATATCTGCAAGGTCGGCAGCCTGCGGATCCTGGCTGATGCGGTGGACCGGCGTGGAGTGCAGGATCTCGCGGATGTCCAGGCCATCGCCCGACTGGCCCAGGAGGGGCTGCCCGATACCCTCAACGTGCTTGAGGCGGTGGCCGCCACAGAGTCGATCCGGCAGGCTGCCCAGCTGGTGCACATGCACCACAACACAGTGGCACACCGGGTGGAGGCTGCGGAGGGGGTGCTCGGTTTCCCGCTGCGGGAGATCTACGGCCGCACCCGTCTCCTCATCGGTCTGACCCTCTACCGCCTGGACCGCAACGCCGAGAAATTCCGTCCGGGAGTCTCTGACCGGCGTCCCCGGGGTAGCGTCCTGCTGGCAACTTAGCCAATTGTCACTTTTTCCTGGCAAACCTTCGCCATCTGCCCGATGACGGCGCGATCATGGGTGATTAACGTCCCTCTCAGGTCAAGTAAATGACTTGGATCACATTCTGAATCGGGTCTTTCCGGCCATTCCGGAGGACGAGAACGAGGAGTCGGACAGACAATGGCTATTGATCAAGCAACCCAGCAGTTCCTGGCGCAGGCGCAGGCAGCCAACCCGGATGCCAGGCCGATGCACGAATCCACCCCGGAGGAGGCGCGTATCGGTGCCCTGGGCACCCTCGACCTCATCGGTCCGGGTGTCGAGATGGCCGAGGTGGAGAACCTCGAGCTGAGCAGCGGCGCGGGTCAGGAGCCCTTCCAGATCCGTGTCCTCAAGCCCTCCGCCCAGCCCCAGGGCATCATCGTCTACCTGCACGGCGGTGGCTGGGTGGTCAGTGACATCGCCGCCTACGACACCATCGGCCGCCAGCTGGCCCAGCACACCGACCACACCGTCGTGCTGGTCAACTACCGCAAGGCCCCCGAGCACGCCTACCCGGCCCCGGCCGATGACTGCTGGACCGCACTCCAGTGGGCCGACGAAAACCGCGCGCAGCTCGCCGCCGCCGGTGCCCCGCTGGTCATCGCCGGCGACAGCGCAGGTGGCAACCTGGCCGCCGCGATGACCCTGCGGGCCCGTGAGGCCGAGGGCCCGCAGATCGACTACCAGGTTCTGGTCTATCCGGTCACCGACGCCGACTTCACCCGCCCCAGCTACCTCGACCCGGAGAACCAGCTGATGCTGACCACCGAGTCGATGGAGTGGTTCTGGAACCACTACGTCCCCGCCGAGCGTCGCACCGAGCAGGACGTCGCCCCGCTGCACGCGGAGTCCCTGGCCGACCTGCCGGAGGCCTTCGTCATCCTCGCCGAGCATGATGTGCTGCGCGATGAGGGCGAGGCCTACGCCGCCCGCCTCGCAGAGGATGGCGTCACCGTCGAGACCGAGCTCTTCGAGGGCCAGATGCACGGCTTCCTCAACATGTTCAATATTCTCCCCTCCAGCGCCGCCGTGGTCGAGCGCATGGGTGAGAAGATCCGCCAGCAGGTAGCCAAGGAGGTTGTCCGATGAACAGGTCAGCACACGTCGACGTTGTCGTCGTCGGCGCAGGTTTCGCGGGCATCTACGCCACGCACCTGCTGCGCAACAAGAACGGTCTGAGTGTCCAGGGCTTCGAACGCGGCTCCGATGTGGGCGGCACCTGGTTCTGGAACCGCTACCCGGGCGCGCGTTGCGACGCCGAGTCCATCGTCTACTCCTACTCCTTCGACGATGACATCCAGCAGGAGTGGACCTGGTCCGAGCGTTGGGCCACCCAGCCCGAGATCCTCCGCTATGCCGGCTTTGTCGCGGACAAGCTCGGCGTCCGCGAATCCTACGCCTTCAACACCGAGGTCGCCTCCATGGTCTGGGATGAGGAGGCCGGGCTGTGGAGCACCACCACCAGTGATGGGGAGACCACCACCTCCCGCTTTGTCATCACCGCGGTCGGCTGTCTTTCCGCCTCCCAGGTCCCCGAATTCAAGGGGCTGGAGGACTTCACCGGCGAGGTCTACCACACCGGTTCCTGGCCGCACGAAGGTGTGGACCTCACCGGCAAGCGGGTCGCCGTCATCGGCACCGGCTCCTCCGGCATCCAGGCGATCCCGGTCATCGCACAGCAGGCCGCGCACGTCACGGTCCTCCAGCGCACCCCGAATTACACGGTGCCCGCCCGCAACCGCAAGCTCGGCGTCGACGAGATGTCACTGATCAAACGCATCTACCCGGCCCTGCGCGAGAAGGTCCGGGAGACCCCGGCCGGCGTCATCGTCAAGCCCCCGATCGGTGCGGCCCTGGAGCTGCCACCGGAGGAGATCCGTGCGGAGCTCGACCGTCGCTGGGAGCAGGGCGGTCCGACCTTCATGAACGCCTTCACCGACACGATGAGCGATCACGCCGCCAACCAGATCACCGCCGACTACGTCCGTGAGCGGATCCGCGAGATCGTCCAGGACCCGGAGAAGGCCGAACTGATCGCCCCGCAGGCGTACCCCATCGGCACCAAGCGCATCTGTGTGGACACCGATTACTACGCCACCTACAACCGGGAGAACGTCGCCCTCGTCGATGTGCGCAGCACCCCCATCGAGCGCATCGGCACCCGCGGTCCGGTCGTGGACGGCCATGAGTACGAGGTCGATGTGCTGGTCATGGCCACCGGCTTCGACGCCATCACCGGTCCGCTGCTGCGCCTGGGTATCCAGGGCCGGGACGGGCTGAGCCTCAACGAGGCGTGGGCGGAGGGCGGCAAGTCCTACCTCGGCCTTGCGGTGGCGGGATTCCCCAACCTGTTCACGGTCACCGGCCCGGGCAGCCCCTCGGTGCTGACCAACATGCTCGTCTCCATCGAGCAGCACGTGGACTGGATCTCCGACATGCTGTTAGACCTGAAGAGGGAGGGCATCGAGCGTATCGAGGCATCCCCGGAGGCCCAGGAGGAGTGGGTGGCGAAGGTCAATGCCATCGCGGCCACGACCCTCTATCCGGAGACCGCCTCCTGGTACATGGGCGCCAACATCCCGGGCAAGCCGCGGGTGTTCATGCCCTATGCGGGTGGCCTGGACACCTACCGCGAGGTCTGCCGCCAGGTCGCTGCCGCCGGTTACGAGGGCTTCCTCACCTCGGACGGGGTCGATGTGGAGGCCCGCGAGGTGCTGGCCACTGTCCCGGTCTCCTGACCTGTGTGAACTGATGTGAGAGGGCCCTGCTCCGGATTGCCTCCGGCAGCAGGGCCGCTGCCGCTTATCGACGTCCGTGGCAGCGCACGTCAGCGCTGACATACGGTGCTACCTACGGCGATGTTTCCCGTGAAACATCGGGCTCATGACGCTGGCGGGCCTCCGCGGCCTTCACCCGGGTCCGCGAATTCGGATGGATCTGAAGTGGGGCTGGTGGACGCGGGGCACACGTGATTTCCTTGAGGCATGACGCAGTTTCCCTTCGCCGGCGACTTCGACCAGTACCATGATTTTTTCGGACCACCGGTGACACCGGACCCGAAGTTGCACCCCGCACGGAGCGCACCCGCCGGCTACCAGCTGCGGATCGAACTTCTGGGAACATCCCCGCAGGTGTGGCGTCGGGTGCTGGTGCCCAGTGACATCCACCTTGATGAGCTCCACTCTGTCCTGCAGTCCGCCATGGGCTGGGAGGATGCCCACCTGCACCGCTTCCAGGAGAAGGCGGATGGAAGGTCCGCGCGTTTTCTCACCCTCTTCGATCAGTTCGAGGGACAACAGGGCATCTTCGAATTTGATGTCCGCCTGGATGAGGTGCTCAGCCGTAAAGGCAGCACGCTCTATTACGACTACGACTTCGGCGATGACTGGCAGCACAAGATCAAGTTGGAGGAGATCACTACCGAGGTGCCGGTCGAGGCGGTCTGCATTGACGGAGCCCTCGCCTGCCCGCCAGAGGACTGCGGCGGGGTATACGGCTACGAGGAACTCGCACAGTGGGTGCGCGCCGGGTATCCGGAGGACGCTGTCCCCTTCGACCTCTCGGTAGAGGAGATGAAGGAGTGGCTGCCGCCGAACTGGCACCCTGACCACTTCACGGCGGAATCGGTGCGGATGGCACACCGGAACGCAGTCGGTGGCGTGCAGATGGTTCCCCAACTGCAGGATTTTCTTGCTTCTCTCCCACCGGAACCGGATCATCTGCTCCAGGAACTGCTGGCGCAGGAGGAATGGTCGGAACTCAGCTCTGAAACTCCCCCTGACCTGCCTGCGGAAGCAGTTGAACCGTTCACGCAGTTTCTCCGGGTGGTCGGGGACGGGCTGAAACTCACTCAGGCGGGCAGGATCCCGCCGGCCCAGGTCAGCGAACTGAGCCACACTCTGGGGCTCGACCAGTGGTACATCGGCAAGCTCAACCGGGAGGACCAGGTCTACCCCGTGGCGCTGCTGCACGAGCTCTCCCGGCAGCTCGGCTTCGTCTATCTCCGGAAAGGCACACTGCTGCCCAGTAAAGCGGGCAAAGCACTGCTCAGCGGTGTCCCCGGGAACGGGAGGTTGTTCGCAGACAAACTCCCCCTGGGCACAACGAGGAGATTCAACGAGGACGCCGGTTGGATCACCGTGATCGTCGCCGGTTCGGGAATATCTTTCCACGAGTGGGAAGCTCATATCGTCGAGGTGCTCAGTGCCATCGGCTGGGAGCGCAGCAACGGGATGATGGTTCTTCCGGCGGTGGCAGCCAACCCCACCTTGAATGCCCTGCAGATCCTGGCGAGAGGACTGCATCGGCCGGAAGAACCTGAACCGGGGAGGATCACGGACCTGGCCCGGCTCGCACGGGTGGCCTGCCGGGAATAACGAGAAGCGCGGTAGGGCAGGGGGCTCCTCCCTGTCGTACCGCGCTGGTCTACGTGGCGCGTTCTGAAACAGTCAGTTAGACGCAGACGGGCACCGCGCGGGCGTGGCGCACCATCTCCTCCCAGTCGACGATCTTCTTGCGCTCGCGGCCCTCGGCCTCGCCCAGGGCACGCTCCTCGGCGTCGAGCTGGTACCAGCCCTGCCAGGTGGTGTAGGCGATCTCGCGCTCCTCGAGCAGCGAGATGATGGCGTCCGCATCCTCATGGGCGCGTCCGCTCAGCAGGCCGGCGGAGGCGTCGGCGACGAGCATGTCGGTGGTCTGCCTGGCATCGGACTTGGTGTTGCCGATCAGACCGATCGGGCCACGCTTGATCCAGCCGGTGGCGTAGAGGCCGGTGACCGGGGAGCCCGCGGACTCCGCGAGAACGTGGCCGCCGTCGTTGGGGATGACGGCCTTCTTCTCGTCGAAGGGCACGCCGGGGATCGGGTCGGATTCGTAACCGACCGCGCGGTAGATCGCCTGGACCGGCCAGTCGGTGAACTTTCCGGTCCCCCTCGCGCCACCGTTGCCGTCGAGTTCGGTGCGTTCGGTGCGCAGGCCGACGACCTTGCCGTCCTTCTCCAGGATCTCCACCGGGGACTCGAAGAGGTGGATCTGCAGGGTGTGCGGGGCGTCCTTGGGCTCACGGATGGCGTAGCCCTCGAGGATCTGGCAGACCAGGTCCTGCGACTTGGAGGCGCGGCGGGCCTCCTCTGAGGCCTCGTCGTAGTCGATGTCCTCCGGGTCGACGACCACGTTGATGGTGGGGGAGTGGTCGAGCTCCTTGAGCTCCTGCGGGGTGAACTTCGCCTGGGCGGGACCGCGGCGGCCGAAGACGTGGACCTCCTTGGCCTGGTTCTTCTTCAGGCTCTCGTAGACGTTGTCGGGGATCTCGGTGACCTTGAGCTCGTCGGCGGTCTTGGCCAGGACACGGGCGACGTCAAGACCGACGTTGCCCACACCGATCACGGCGACCTGCTCGGCAGAGAGGTCCCAGTCGCGGTCAAAGCGCGGGTTGCCGTCGTAGAAGCCCACGAAATCCGCGGCACCGAAGGAGCCTTCTGCATCGACACCGGGGATGTTGAGGGCGCGGTCGCGCACGGCACCGGTGGCGAAGACGACTGCGTCGTAGTACTCACGCAGTTCATCGACGGTGATGTCCCTGCCCACCTCGATGTTGCCCAGCAGGCGCAGTCGCGGGCGGTCGAGCACGTTGTGCAGCGACTTCACGATGCCCTTGATGCGCGGGTGGTCAGGGGCGACGCCGTAGCGGATCAGGCCGAAGGGGGCGGGCATCTGCTCGAAGAGATCCACGTAGATCTCGTGCTCCTCGTTACGGATGAGCAGGTCGGATGCGTAGATTCCGGCGGGGCCCGCGCCGATGACTGCGACGCGCAGAGTCTGCTGGTTGGTCATGATCAAGTCCTTTCGTAGACCGGTTGGTCTGTGAAGTTAGCACCATTCTGTTTGGGAGCCAAGGGGTGGAGCGGATTCAGCGCGGCACGCCGCGGAATCTCCCTTTCCATTCATGCTGTTAGATTTAGTATAAGTCAACGTCAAATGCATTAAATTCTCCCTGTACGCCGATTGTTCAGGTGGTGAATGAAAGAAACTGTTGGCGTAGACCGTCTGGTACGGCAGACTGCGTGCAGTGCACTTTTCGGCGCCACGGCAGACGCGGCGTCGAGAAGCATTAGTAGACAGACTGGTACAGAAACTGGAGAAGACATGACAGTGAGCACCGCCGCTCCCCGGAAGCGCCCGGCACGTGCCCGCAAGCCGGAGGGCCAGTGGAAGATCGACGGAACCGCCCCGCTGAACCACGTCGAGGAGGTCAAGCAGGACGGTGATGTCCTGGCCGTCAAGCAGCGGATCATCGACATCTACTCCAAGCAGGGCTTCGATTCGATCCCGGCCGATGACATCGCCCCGCGTTTCAAGTGGCTGGGCATCTACACCCAGCGCCGCCAGGACCTGGGTACGGAACTGACCGGCCAGATCCCGGACTCCGAGATGCAGGACAAGTACTTCATGATGCGCGTGCGCTTCGACGGCGGCCTGGTCAGCCCGGAGAAGCTGCGTGCCGTCGGTGAGGTCTCCCGTGATTACGCCCGCTCCACCGCCGACTTCACCGACCGGCAGAACATCCAGCTGCACTGGCTGCGCATCGAGGACTTCCCGGCCATCTTCGAGAAGCTCGAGTCTGTCGGCCTCAACTCCGAGCTGGGCTGCGGCGACGTGCCGCGCATCATCCTCGGTTCCCCGGTGGCCGGCGTGGCCGCGGAGGAGATCATCGACGCCACCCCGGCGATCGAGGAGATCCAGCGTCGTTGGCTGCCGGATCCCGAACTCCACAACCTGCCGCGCAAATTCAAGTCCGCCATCTCCGGACACTCGCGCCAGGACGTCACCCACGAGATCCAGGACGTCGCCTTCATCGGCTCCGTCCACCCCGAGCACGGCCCCGGTTTCGAGTGCTACGTCGGTGGTGGCCTGTCCACCAACCCGATGCTCGCCCAGTCCCTGGGCGCCTGGATCCCGCTGGAGGATGTGGCGGAGGTCTGGGCCGGCGTGGCCAAGGTCTACCGCGACTACGGCTACCGCCGCCTGCGAAACCGCGCCCGCCTGAAGTTCCTGGTGGCGGAGTGGGGTATTGAAAAATTCCGTGACGTCCTCGAAACCGAGTACCTCGAGCGCAAGCTCATTGACGGCCCCCACCAGCCGATCAACCCCGGTTACCGCGACCACATCGGCATCCACCCGCAGAAGGACGGAAAGTTCTACCTGGGCGTGAAGCCGACCGTGGGCCACACCACCGGTGAGCAGCTGATCGCCATCGCCGATGTCGCCGAGAAGTTCGGCATCTCCCGCATCCGCACCACCGCGGAGAAGGAACTGCTCTTCCTGGACATCGAGCGCGAGAACCTCACCACCGTGGCCGCCGCCCTGGATGAGACCGGCCTGTACTCCAAGCCCTCGGAGTGGCGCCGCAACATCATCTCCTGCACCGGCCTGGAGTTCTGCAAGCTCGCCCACACCACCACCAAATCCCGCGCCATCGAGCTCGTCGACGAGCTGGAGGAGCGCATCGGCAACATCGACGTGCCGGTCCGCATCGCCATCAACGGCTGCCCCAACTCCTGCGCCCGCACGCAGGTCGCCGACATCGGTTTCAAGGGCCAGACCGTCACAGACGAGGACGGCAACCGCGTCGAGGGTTTCCAGGTCCACCTGGGCGGTTCGATGAACCTCAACGCCAACTTCGGCCGCAAGCTCAAGGGCCACAAGGTGCTTGCCGACGACATCGGCGACTACGTCACCCGCGTCGTGGTGAACTTCCGCGACCAGCGCCTGGAGGGCGAGACCTTCCAGGAGTGGGTCCAGCGCGCCGACGAGGAGGTCCTCAAGTGAGTTTCACCCAGCCTGTGCTCCGCCGCGAGCCCAACCCCAACCGCAACCACCCACTGCACTGCCCCTGGTGCGCAGGTGAATCCCTGTTCCCCAACGAGATCGAGGACTTCGGCTGGCTCTGCCGCGACTGCACCCGCGTGTTCTCGGTCCGTTACTACGGCCAGGACGCCCCTGAACACCGCCCGGCCCCGGCCCGCTCCACCAGCGAGGCCCTCCAGAATTCCCTGCGACGACACGGACATCTCCAGGAGGAGGAGAAATGAATCTGCTCAACCTGGACAACCGCTCCTACCGTGACCCGGAGCTCAGCCCCGCGGGGCCCCTGACCACCGGTGAACTCCCGGCGGAGGTGAAGGAGGAGAACGCGCGGCTCGTCGACAAGCACGCTGATGAGCTCTACGACGCCGACGCCGCCACCATCCTCACCTGGGCCGCCACGCACGCCCCGGGCCGCATCGCGGTGACCATGAGCATGGAGAACACCGTGCTCGCGGAGCTGGCTGCCCGCCACCTGCCGGAGGCCGACCTGCTCTTCCTGGACACCGGCTACCACTTCCCGGAGACCCTGGACGTGGCCCAGCGGGTGGACGCCCGGTACCCGCAACTGCTGGTCACCGCGAAGCCGCGGTTGGACCGCCCGGAGCAGGACGAGACCTACGGCCCCAACCTCTACCGCGCCAACCCCGCCGCCTGCTGCCGCATGCGCAAGGTCGAGCCGCTGGCCGTGAACCTCACCCCCTACGCGGGCTGGATCACCGGCCTGCGCCGGGCCGACGGCCCCACCCGGGCCACCGCCCCGGCGCTGAGCCTGGACCCCACCGGCCGCCTGAAGATCTCCCCGATCATCACCTGGTCGCTGGAGGACACCGAGACGTTCATCGACGACAACCAGCTGATCATCCACCCCCTGACCAGGCAGGGCTACCCGTCCATCGGGTGCTCCACCTGCACCCTCCCCGTCGCCGAAGGCGAAGACCCCAGGGCCGGCCGCTGGGCCGGACAGAACAAGACAGAATGCGGGCTCCACTCATGACCACCACCATCCAGACCACCCGACTCTCCCCCCACCTCAAGGACCTCGAGAACGAGTCCATCCACATCCTCCGCGAGGTCGCCGGACAGTTCGACAAGATCGGCCTGCTGTTCTCCGGCGGCAAGGACTCCGTCGTCGTCTTCGAACTCGCCCGCCGCGCCTTCGCCCCGGCGGCCGTCCCCTTCGAGCTCCTCCACGTGGACACCGGCCACAACTTCCCGGAGGTCATCGAGTTCCGCGACAACCTCGTCGAGCGCACCGGCGCCCGCCTGCGGGTGGCCGAGGTCCAGGACTGGATCGACCGCGGTGACCTCGTCGAGCGCCCCGACGGCACCCGCAACCCCCTGCAGACCGTCCCGCTGGTGGAGACCATCGCCGAGCAGGCCTACGACGCCGTCCTCGGCGGCGCACGACGCGACGAGGAGCGGGCCCGCGCCAAGGAGCGCGTCTTCTCCGTGCGCGACTCCTTCGGCGGCTGGGATCCGCGCCGCCAGCGCCCCGAGCTGTGGGACCTGTACAACGGCGGCAAGCTCCCGGGCGAGAACATCCGTGTCTTCCCCATCTCCAACTGGACCGAGGCGGACATCTGGGAGTACATCGGTGCCCGCGGCATCGAGCTCCCGCCGATCTATTTCGCCCACGACCGTGAGGTCTTCGAGCGTGGCGGCATGTGGTTGACCGCCGGCGAGTGGGGTGGCCCCCGCGAGGGCGAGGAGCTGGTGACCAAGCAGGTGCGCTACCGCACCGTCGGCGACATGTCCTGCACCGGTGCCGTCCTCTCCGACGCCACCGACATCCCGGCCGTGATCGCCGAGATCTCCGCCTCCACCCTCACCGAACGTGGCGCCACCCGCGCCGATGACCGACTGTCCGAATCCGCCATGGAAGACCGCAAGAAGGAGGGCTACTTCTGATGAGCGCGCCCGCATTCACCGAGAACACATTCGCCGAGAAGCTGACCACCCGCGAGACCCTGCGGCTGTGCACCGCTGGCTCCGTCGACGACGGCAAGTCCACCTTCGTCGGCCGCCTGCTGCACGACACCAAGTCAGTGCTCGCCGACACTCTCGCCTCCGTGGAGGCCACCTCCGCCGACCGCGGCTTCGACGGCCTGGATCTGTCCCTGCTGGTCGACGGCCTGCGTGCCGAGCGCGAGCAGGGCATCACCATCGACGTGGCCTACCGTTACTTCGCCACCAGCGAGCGCACCTTCATCCTCGCGGACACCCCGGGCCATGTGCAGTACACCCGCAACACCGTCACCGGCATGTCGACCTCCCAGGTCGTCGTCCTGCTTGTCGACGCCCGCCACGGCGTCGTCGAACAGACCCGCCGCCACCTCACCGTCGCCGCCCTGCTGGGTGTGCGCACCGTGATCCTCGCGGTGAACAAGATCGACCTGGTCGACTGGTCCGAGGACATCTTCCGCGGTGTCGAGTCCGAGTTCACCGGCCTGGCCGCCGAACTGGGCATCGAGGACCCGCACGTCGTGCCGATCTCCGCGCTGCGCGGCGACAACGTCGTCGAGCCCTCGGAGAACCTGCCCTGGTACCCGGGCCCGACCGTGCTGCAGCTGCTCGAGTCCGTGGAGGTGCAGCGCGGCCGCGCCCACGACCTCGGCTTCCGTCTGCCCATCCAGCACGTCATCCGCGAGCACACCACCGACTACCGCGGTTATGCCGGGCGCGTCAGCACCGGCGTCATCCGCCCCGGTGACACTGTCCACCTGCCGCACGGGCGCACCACCCAGGTCACCCGCATCGACACCCCCGACGGTGCAGTCGAGGAGGCCGTGGCCGGTGACTCCGTGGTCCTGCTGCTCGCGGACGACATCGACCTGGCCCGCGGTGACCTCATCGCCGGAGCGGACCGTCCCGCCGAGGTCCGCTCCTTCCCGGCCACCCTGGTCGGGCTGACCGAGAAGCAGCTCGTCGAGGGCGCGGCCGTGAAGCTGCGCTACGGCACCGCCCTGGTCCGCGCGCGTATCGCGGAGGTGGAGCGCGTCCTCGACCTCGACGGGCGCAGCGACCTGCTGCAGCCGGGTCAGCTCGGACTCAACGACATCGCCCACGTCCGTCTCGAGAGCGCCGCCGAACTGCCCGTCGAGCCCTATGCCGCCCGCGGTGCGGTGGGCAACCTGCTGCTCATCGACCAGGCCAGCGGCAACACTCTCGCCGCCGGTTTCGTGGGCCACCGCCTGCGCCAGGAGTAGCCATGACCGCACTGATCACCCTCTCCCACGGATCCCGCCACCCCCGGGCCGAGCCCGGCGTTCGCCGGCTCACCGCCCTGGCCGGTGAGATCGCCGGGGTGGACGCCCTCAGCGCCCACCTCGAGTTCGATGAGCCCTCGCTTGTCGACGCCGCCCGACAGGCCGCCGCCCGCGGCCATGACACCGCCATCGTGGTGCCGCTGCTGTTCACCCACGCCTTCCACGCCAAGCACGACGCCCCGGCGGTCCTGGAGCAGGCACGGAAGGAAACCGGCATGGACCTGCGTCTGGCGAAGGGTCTGGGCACCGGGGAAGAGGTTGCGTCAGTGCTCAACACCCGCCTGCTCGCCGACGCCCCCGGCGACGCCCACGTCGTGCTCTACCCCGTGGGCACCTCCGACCCGGAAGGAGTGGCCGGACTCGCCGACCTGGCCGACCTGCTGGAGCAGCTCTCCGGCCGCGGCGTCAGCATCGTGCCCGCCACCGGCGGGGGCCACCCCGGGGCCGGACTCGTGGAGGTGGCCACACACCACGAGACCGTGCACATCCTGCCGTTGTTCGTCACCCACGGGCTGCTGCTGGACCGCATCACCAACCTGATCACCCGCATCCAGGACGCCACCGGCGCCCGCATCACCCATTCCGCGCCTCTGACCACCGATCTTGCTGCCCTGGTGGCCGGCCGGATCGCCCGAAGGACCGCCCCATGAGGACACTCATACTCATCGCATTCGCGGGGCTCGCCGCCCAGCTTGTCGACGGCGGCCTGGGCATGGGCTTCGGGGTCACCTCCACCACCATCCTCATCCTGCTCGCCGGTCTCGGACCTGCCCAGGCCTCCGCGGTGGTCCACACCGCCGAGGTCGGCACCACCCTGGTCTCCGGCATCAGCCACTGGAAATTCGGCAACGTCGACTGGGGGGTGGTCCTGCGCCTCGGAGTGCCGGGGGCCATCGGCGCCTTCGCCGGTGCCACCTTCCTGTCGAACCTGTCCATGGAGGCCGCCGCACCGGTCACCGCCCTGATCCTGGCCCTGATCGGCATGAACCTGGTGTGGCGCTTCAGCCGCGGCCGGGTGCAGCGCACCTACAGTGGACGCCCCCACTCCAGCGGTTTCCTCGGCGGTCTGGGCCTGGTCGGCGGCTTCGTCGACGCCTCCGGTGGCGGCGGCTGGGGGCCGGTGACCACCTCCACCCTGCTCTCCCTGGGGCGCACCCAGCCCCGCAAGGTGGTCGGCACCGTCAATACCGCCGAGTTCCTCGTCTCGTTGGCCGCGACCCTCGGCTTCGTTCTCGGCCTGTGGGACGACCTCGTGGCCAACCTCGCCGCCGTGCTGGCGCTGCTGATCGGTGGTGCGATCGCCGCGCCGATTGGTGCGTGGATGATCTCCAGGGTCAACGCCACCGTCCTCGGCGGCCTGGTTGGCACCATGATCGTCACCCTCAACCTGCCGAAGGTGCTCGAGGTCGCCGGCCTGGAGAACTTCAACTTCGGCCTCCTCCAGCTGGCGATCGTCATCGTCGGCATCGGGCTGACCGCCCTGGGCTTCCGCCGCTACCGGGCGAACCTGGCAGCCCTGCCGGAGAAGGAGGCCAGCGGCGAACAGTCTGCGCCGCAGACGGAGAAGGCGCGTGTGTCCTGACCCGGCTGGGTGCGTGGGACAAGCCACCGGCCCCGGAACCATCCAAGGTTCCGGGGCCGGTGGTTTTTTGTACGTGGGGTGCGGGGGAGGGAGAGGGCGCAACATCTGACCGGCCCGGGCGGTGTCGACGCGCATCGTCGCTGGTGGGGCCTTCGGTTCACAGAGTGCCGTGCGACTTGTTGCGTGCGCCGGGTCTGCTCAGGAGGACACCGGAAACCTCCGGGCACGCCGGGTGGGGTGGGCATCCTTGGCTGCAGTGTCCGGGGTCTGTTCCACACGCGACCTGCGTGCCGGCGGGGAGACCGTGACACCGATGCTGGCGGAGATGACCAGCGCGATGGCGACCAGCTGCCAGGTGCCCAGTGTCTGGTTGAGCAGGAGCCAGCCGAAGAGCGCGGCGAAGACCGGTTCCAGGCTGAGCAGGATCCCGAAGGTACCGGCGGGCAGGCGGCGCAACGCGATGAGTTCGAGGGAATAGGGGATGAGTGAGCCCAGCAGCGCCGTGCCCAGGGCCAGCAGGAGAAGACGGTTGTCGCCCACCACCACGGTCAGACCGGGCAGCCCCATGGGGAGTGAGGCCAGGCCGCCGATGAGGAAGGCCACGCCCAGTCCGCCCTGGCCGGGGACTGCCTCACCGACGCGTGCGCTGGTCAGGAGGTAGCGAGCGGGTGGCCCTGGCCCAGGCCACCAAGGTCGAAGGCGGCGACCTACTTATCGTGATCAACTGATCCGCCTTCCACGAAGGGCGGTTTTGGGCATAGGTATTTTCATGGTCAGGACCGCCTCCTTATTGCCAGCGGGTTCATCGCCCGCTTTCAGGGGTAATCCAGGTTAACAACAGGTAATTACGAGAATTTGTGAGCGATATCACGAATTGGTCCGGCGAAGCTGATTCTCAGGAATCTCACATGAAATCGATTTCAGTTCGCGATTTTTGAAGTGGTCTTTCTAGCTCGATCGGGGGCAAATTTCAGGGAATGCCACAGGAGCTACCCAGTCTCTTCTTTTCCATTTGACGGAATGCCAGAAATGGGGTGCGAGAGAGCCTTTTTGTGAGATTTCTTAAAATTCACAGTTTGATCCAGAAAGCTTAAGTAGCCCTGAATTAATGAAGTGTTGATCCTCTTATATAAGGCTGATGGCGACGCTATCTTACATTTGGAAGCACGCAGGTCAGACGTGCATTCAGCGACTCTTGCCCGGGTCGGACTATCAGCCTTCATATCAGGAGAACCCCTTGGCTAAGCATGCTCAGCGTCGTACACGCACATCCCTAGATCCCAAGAGGTGGATAAGACTGGGAGCCGCCACCATCACCAGCACCGCGCTGATCGGTGGTGTTGTGGTGGCCGCCCCTGCCCACCCGGTGTTCCCGTCGGGGATGATCGGGACCGCTAACGCGCAGGACACTCAGGCTGCATATGTCTCCCTCGCTGACGGCACCCTCATCGATCTCTCCCTGCTTGGTCCCTTCGTGGATCAGGACTCTGAGACCGCTTTCAACTCTCTGCTGACTGCGGTAACTGCGGAGCGTTCCTGGCCGCAGGATCAGGCAGCACCGGAGCAGACCAGCCGCCTTGATGTCACCCTTCTCCAGGGTATTCGACTCACCATCGCCGGAATTTCCCTCCCGCTCGTTGACACAGGGGATGAGAGGGGCCTTCTGGATCTGGGGTCCCCGGGTCTCGGTGTACTCAGCGCCTATGCCGCTACTCCGGACGCCAACAACGCTCATGCAGCAGCAGGCGTCCTCGGCCAGGACGGTTTCATCAACGTCGATGCCCACCAGGGTTCCGGAAATATCCAAACCGAGATTCAGCTCACACGTTTCCTCCAGCAGCTGGGAATCTCCGGACTCACTGACCAGGTCGTGGACGACCTGGCTCTTCGTCTTGGAGCGGTCAGCTCCAGTGCTCAGGAGACCAGCGGTACCGTCACCGCCGAATACGCGATTGCCAACGCGGAACTGAACCTCCACAGCCCGCTGCTGGGCCAGATCGGGAGCAGTTTCCGGCCCGGTGGTGTAGGAGCAGACCTCGACGAGGCTGTCGAAGCCGTCGCAGGCGACGGTGCTCTGGTCAACCGGATTCTCGGCGTGGTCAACGGAGTTCTGGGAAGGCTCGGTGTGCTTTCGGCGTTGACCGACGGACCGGTCACCATCGACACAGATCTGGAGACTACCCTCAATGAGCTGCTCGCCGAGCCACTCTACAACGGAACCAGCCCCGAGACGTCTCTGGTCGTGCTCAACCCGGCCTCCGGTGATCTTACGGTCAACCTGGAATACCTGCACGGGGGCAACCTCAGTAATCTGCCGGCGAACACTGAACTTCTCACTGCCGCGCAGATCAACCAGATTGTGGCGGCTGTCAACGGCCTTCTCAGCGGTCCGGACGGTCTGACCGCCAGGATCCAGGCCACGGTGGAGGAGGGGCTGCTGGCCACCGACATCAGGATTCCGCTGCGGATCAATCTTCTTCCTACTATCCTCGATGATGGACTTGAGCTCGCCACGGTGACGATTGATGGAACCCTCGGCGATATCCTCAATGGGACACGCGGTGTCGTCAGCGGTGATCTCCTCGGTGGCACGATTCCCCTGAACAGCATCCTCGACACTGTCGTCGGAGCTCTCGGCGGAGTGGGCAACCTGCTCAGGCCGGCGCTGACCGCCCCGACCACCAGCATCATCAACGCCGTTCTCACGGATACCTCGACCCTCGTCAGTGGTCTGGATCCGGTGCTCCGCGGAGTGCTCGGTGAGGTCCTGAACGTCACCATCAACGCCCAGCCCAATGAGCTCGCCCCCAACGACCAGGCGCTCGTCGGTCGTCCCAACGCTGTCGCGGGAACCCCCGCAAACCCGGCCGAAGACTTCTCCATCACCGCCATCGAGGTGGACCTGCTCAGCCTCGGTGGCGGTGCCGGGCTGGTCTCCCTCCCGCTGGCACGCTCCACGGTGGTCGCTGCAGATGAGGCATACGTGGGTGAGTTGGCCATGGAGCCGACCGAAGGACCTCGTGCCGGAGGTACCACGGTGACCATCTCCGGGACGACCCGGGGCTTCACTGATGAGAACAATGCTTCGCGGGAGATCGACGCCATCTACATGGCTGACTACCGCATCACGGACTTCATTTTTGACGAGGGTGCGGGCACCGTCACCTTCGACACTCCCGCCTGGGAGCTTCTCGACGTCGAGGGTTCCACCGTCCCTGTCACCCTGGCGAGTGGCGACGTCCGTTCGGAGGAGCTGCGGTTCACCTACACCGGGATTCCTGAGGCTGACCGGAACGATCCCGGTTACGACTGGCTCACCATCAGAGGCGGGGAGACCAAGATTGTCGAGCAGACCTGGGACACGGAGCTTCCGGGAGGAACGACCTACAGCATCGATCCGAGGTGGCGCGGTCTGAGCAATGACTGGGACATCTCCGTTGACAGGTCCTCCGGTGCCCTCTCTGTCACCGCGCCGGACGATGCCCCGGTTGGTCTCGTCTTCGAGGTCCCGGTCATCGTGACCTACCCGGATGGTTCCGTTGACCGCGCTCCTGCCCGCGTCAACGTGGTGACGGTTCCTTTCGGTGTCGAGGATATTGTCATCCACGAAACCCACACCACCGTCTACTTCACCGATGGAACCAGCATTGACATCCCGCACGGCGAGGATGGTACGGATGGTGTTGACGGTGAGGATGGCGTTGACGGTGACTCCGTCACCATCACCAACACCTACACCGATGAAAACGGCAATACCGTCATCGAGTTCTCCGACGGATCCATCATCACCGTCAACAAGGGTGCTGACGGTGATGACGGCACCTCGGTGACGATCACCAACACCTACACGGATGAGAACGGCAACACCGTCGTCGAGTTCTCTGATGGTTCGACCCTCACCGTCCAGAAGGGTGATAAGGGTGATACCGGCGAGGATGGCGAATCGATCACCATCGTTTCCCAGGTCGCTGACGGGGAAGGCAACATTGTCATCACCTTCTCTGATGGAACTGTCATCACTGTGCCCAAGGGTGTCGACGGTGAGTCGGTCACCATCGTCAGCCAGACCCGGGATGAGCAGGGCAACATCACCCTGACCTTCTCCGACGGTGAGGTCGTGGTCATTCCCGCCGGTGCCGACGGTGATGATGGTGATTCGATCACCATCGTCCGTTCCGAGCTCAACTCCAATGGCGATCTCGTCATCGAGTTCTCCGACGGCACCGAGGTCACTGTGCCTAAGGGTGTCGACGGCGAGGACGGCACCTCGGTGACGATCACCAACACCTACACCGATGAGAACGGCAACACCGTCATCGAGTTCTCCGACGGTTCCACCGTCACCGTCCAGAAGGGTGACAAGGGAGATTCGGGTGAATCCATCACCATTGTCAGCCAGGTTCCTGATGCAGGGGGCAACATTGTTCTGACCTTCTCGGATGGAACCGTGGTCACGGTGCCCAAGGGCGCTACCGGTGACGCGGGCGCATCGATCACCATCGTCGGTCAGGACACCGATGCCCAGGGCAATGTCGTGCTGACGTTCTCTGATGGTTCCGTAGTGGTCATTCCGAAGGGTGTCCAGGGGGAGCAGGGTAACGACGGTGATTCCATCACCATCGTCCGTTCCGAGCTCAACTCCAATGGCGATCTCGTCATCGAGTTCTCCGACGGGAACTCGGTGGTGGTGCCCAAGGGTGCCGACGGTGAGGACGGCCAAGATGGTGATTCGGTGACGATCTCCCAGACCTACACGGATGAGAACGGCAACACCGTCATCGAGTTCTCCGACGGTTCCACCGTCACCATCGCCAAGGGCGACAAGGGAGACCCGGGTGAGGACGGAGAAGACGGCACCTCGCTGACGATCTCCGAGACCTACACGGATGAGAACGGCAACACCGTCATCGAGTTCTCCGACGGTTCCACCGTCACCATCAACAAGGGCGTCGACGGTGAGGACGGCGAATCGATCACCATCGTCAGCCAGGTCCGGGATGAGCAGGGCAACATCACCCTGACCTTCTCCGATGACTCGGTTGTGGTTATCCCTGCCGGTGTCGCAGGAGCTGACGGCAACGATGGTGCCTCCGTTATCATCACTGACAGTTTCCTCAACGATGACGGTGACCTCGTCATCGAGTTCTCCGACGGTACCGAGGTCACTGTGCCCAAGGGGGCCTCCGGTGAGGACGGCCAAGATGGTGATTCGGTGACGATCTCCGAGACCTACACGGATGAGAACGGCAACACCGTCATCGAGTTCTCCGATGGTTCCATCGTCACCGTCCAGAAGGGTGACAAGGGTGACAAGGGGGACAAGGGTGAGGACGGCACCTCGCTGACCATTACCGACAGCTACACGGATGAGAACGGCAACACTGTCATCGAGTTCTCCGACGGTACCGAGGTCACCATCAACAAGGGTGTCGACGGTGAGGACGGCGAATCGGTCACCATCGTCAACCAGACCCGGGATGAGCAGGGCAACATCACCCTGACCTTCTCCGACGGTGAGGTCGTGGTCATTCCCGCCGGTGCCGACGGTGATGATGGTGATTCGATCACCATCGTCCGTTCCGAGCTCAACTCCAATGGCGATCTCGTCATCGAGTTCTCCGACGGCACCGAGGTCACTGTGCCTAAGGGTGTCGACGGCGAGGACGGCACCTCGGTGACGATCACCAACACCTACACCGATGAGAACGGCAACACCGTCATCGAGTTCTCCGATGGTTCCATCGTCACCGTTCAGAAGGGAGACAAGGGCGACAAGGGCGACAAGGGCGAGGACGGCCAGGACGGTGAAACCCCGCGGATCGGTGACAACGGCAACTGGTGGATCGGTGAGACCGACACAGGTGTCAAGGCGGAGGGCGAGGACGGTCAGAACGGCGTCAACGGACAGGCCCCCTATATAAAGGACGGAACCTGGTGGGTCGGTGTCACCCCGTACGTCAACGAGCTGACCGACACCTGGTGGATTGGTGACGAGGAGACCGCCATCCCCGCCACTCTGGCGGATGGTGCTCCCTCACTGCCTCCAGTGGCCATCAACGGCACCTGGTGGATCGGCGCTGACGACACTGGAATTGCCACTCATGTTGACACCGGTATCCCGGCCACCGGCCCGAAGGGTGATGACGGCAAGGATGGTGAGGACGGTAAGGACGGATCCTTCCCGGGCAGCTCCAGCGGAGGCGGTTTCGGCAGCAGCCTGAGTGCGATCGGCCGTTGCGTCGCCAACCCGGAGGGTGCGATCCTGCCGATGCTGGCTCTGCTCGGTGCAGCTGCAGCAGTGAACTCCCCGACGGCGAAGCCGCTGGCTGATGAGATCGCTGCGCAGATCAACCAGCAGGTGGCGAATGCGTCCTCCGCTGCGGGTCAGCCTGAGTGGCTGCGCCAGATCAACCATGGTCTCGCGGAAGCCGCGAAGTCGGTCGACATGCGGGTCGTGGTCCCGGCACTGATCGGTGCCGGCATCCTGGCGGTCTTCCTTTCCGCTACTGACTGCGGTCCGAACCAGAGCTCGATCGACGGACGACTGGACATCTAATCTCCCATAGATGAGCGGAAAAGCTCCTGCCCCCGGAACCTGTGTTCTGGGTGTTATGACGCTGTTTTTGGTAGCGGGGTTGGGTCTATCCGGTAG
>NZ_JANWTC010000023.1 GCF_024919295.1 Corynebacterium lemuris
CTCCTTGGAGGTGTCCGACTTGATGGACTCGCCCTTGAACTTTTCGGTGGCGGTGTTGCCGGAGGTGTGAGCGGTCGGGTCGCCCTGGGCGGTGGAGAGGTTCTCGAAGGACATGGGACTCCTTATGTGACGGTTCAGATGAAGAGGTTCCCAGGAGGCACTTGATGATCCGTTGCTCCGGTGATCGTGCTCGCTGGACTGCAAACACTGTGTCCCACCTCACCGGGTTGGTGCAAGTGCTTTCTGCTACAGGTTTCCCCGATGTTTCGACCATCCCACCCGCCTAGAGTCCCAACTCCGCAGGTGGGAGGCAGTTTCCAGACCAGGGCGATCACATTTCGCACCCACCACCCTGGCAATAACCTAGGGACGACCCCAGTGACGCCAGGGGGTATCGGGGGTGGATTCGGGCACAAATTCCACCCCTGGACAACCCTCACCCACCCCCGGACACCCCCGCACCCTCTCCGGCACGGAACCCGTCCCGCCAAGAAATGCAGGTGACAGGGCGGCTGGCCCCCTAAAAAGGGCCGATATCCGCCATAACCACCCCCTATTGCCACCCCCGGCCCCAGGAATTTCCTACACCATCGAAACCCATTGCCGCACACGCAAATGAGCAGGCTACGGTCGCTAAGCGAACGAAATAATTCAAAAATGAACACCCACCCCCCTAATCCCTCCTAGGACTTCCCCTGGTGTGTCTCAGCGCACAGGTGGTCCATGATGGGCGTCACAGCACAACAAGTTCCTGTTTCCTCCCAGATCGGAGATAGCCATGACCACCGCGCTCACCGCGACCACTGCAACCCGCGAGATTCTCTCCCGCGCACTGGAGAACCGCCCCGAAGAGGGCATCGTCCGCGTCAACCGCGAGGTCTTCACCGACCAGGAGATCTTCGACCTTGAAATGAAGTACATCTTCGAGGGCAACTGGATCTTCCTCGCCCACGAATCCCAGATCCCGAACGTCGGCGACTACTTCACCACCAACATCGGCCGCCAGCCCGTCGTGATCACCCGCAGCAAGGACGGCGAGCTCAACTGCCTGATCAACGCCTGCTCCCACCGTGGCGCCATGCTCTGCCGCAAGAAGGTCGACAACCGCACCACCCTGACCTGTCCCTTCCACGGCTGGACCTTCTCCAACGACGGTGCCCTGCTCAAGGTCAAGGATGAGAAGGACGGCGGCTACCCGGAGAACTTCAACACCGACGGTTCCCACGACCTGCGCCGTGTCCCGAAGTTCGAGTCCTACCGCGGTTTCCTCTTCGGCTCCCTCAACGCTGATGTCGTCTCCCTCGAGGAGCACCTGGGTGACGCCCGCGTGATCATCGACATGCTCGTCGACCAGTCCCCGGACGGCCTCGAGGTCCTCAAGGGCACCTCCACCTACACCTTCGACGGCAACTGGAAGCTGCAGGCCGAGAACGGCGCCGACGGCTACCACGTCTCCTCCACCCACTGGAACTACGCGGCCACCACCTCCCGCCGCACCACCGGCGAGTCCGCCAACGAGACCAAGGCCATGGACGCCGGCAAGTGGGGTGAGCAGGGCGGCGGTTACTTCTCCTTCCCGAACGGCCACCTGGTCCTGTGGACCGACTGGGCCAACCCGGAGGACCGTCCCATGTACGACCGCCTTGACCAGCTCAAGGAGCTGCACGGTGAGGAGCGCGGCAACTTCATGGTCGGCGCCTCCCGCAACCTGTGCCTCTACCCGAACCTCTACCTGATGGACCAGTTCTCCACCCAGATCCGCCGCCTTGAGCCGGTCGCCGTGGACAAGACCGAGGTCTCCATCTGGTGCATCGCCCCCAAGGGCGAGTCCGCGGAATCCCGTGCGACCCGTATCCGCCAGTACGAGGACTTCTTCAACGCCACCGGCATGGCCACCCCGGATGACCTGGAGGAGTTCCGCTCCTGCCAGAAGACCTACCAGGCCACCGCCTTCCCGTGGAACGACATGACCCGTGGCCTGCACCAGCAGGTCGAGGGCCTCAACGACAAGGCCCGCTCCCTGGGTCTGACCTCCGTCCTGTCCTCCGGTGCCCGCACCGAGGATGAGGGCCTGTACCCGATCCAGCACGCCTACTGGGAGCAGGTCATGCTCGAGGCTGTCGAGGCCGAGGACACCGAGAGCGAGTCCAAGCAGGTCGTTGACGACCGCTTCGCGCAGGAGGCCACCGCAGAGTTCGCCAAGGCCCGTGCCGCCGCCCGCCTGGCAGCCAAGGGTGATGCCCCGGCCCGCCGCCGTCGCCGCACCCGCGGCTAGTCCCCGACCGCAACAGCCCTTCCCCACTTCCTTCCCAGCACAAAGGAGAACACCATGACCACGTCGATTGCCGAGATCACCCGTACCGAGATCGAGGACTTCATCTTCTACGAGAACCGTCTCCTCGACGACCGCAAGTTCGAGGAGTGGCTCGAGCTCTACCGCGAGGACGCCGAGTACTGGATGCCGGCCTGGGATGTCGACGACACCCTCACCCAGGACCCGCACCAGGAGATCTCCCTGATCTACTACCCGAACCGTGGTGGCCTGGAGGACCGTATCTTCCGTATCCGCACCGAGCGTTCCTCCGCGACCTCCATCCCGGAGCCGCGCACCGGCCACTACGCCACCAACGTCGAGATCCTCGAGCGTCGCGACGGTGAGGTGGATGTCCGCTACAACTGGATCTCCTACTACTTCCGCTACAACACCACGGACCACTACTTCGGCACCACGTGGCTGACCCTGGATGTCTCCGGGGAGTCCCCGCTGATCACCAAGAAGAAGATCGTCCTGAAGAACGACTACATCCACCACGTCGTCGACATCTACCAGGTCTAGGAGCACCATCACATGACCCACCAGATTGCCCTCGCCTTCGAGGACGGCGTCACCCGTTTCATCGAATGCGAAGAAGACCAGACCGTCGCCGATGCGGCCTACCAGGCCCGCATCAACATCCCCTTCGACTGCCGTGACGGTGCCTGCGGCACCTGCAAGTCCTTCTGCGAGTCCGGCGACTACGACGAGGGCGACTACATCGAGGACGCGCTCTCCGACGACGAGGCAGCCGACGGCTACATCCTGACCTGCCAGGCCAGGCCCCACACCGACATGGTCGTCCAGATCGCCACCACCTCCGTGCTGGCCAAGACCGGCGCATCCACCCTCATCGGCACCATCACCGAGCTGGAGCGCCTGTCGGAGTCGACCGTGAAGTTCGCCGTGCAGATCGAGGAGCGCGAGAGCCTCAACTACCTGCCCGGCCAGTACATGAACATCGCGCCGCCGAACTCGGACTTCCACCGGTCCTACTCCTTCTCCTCCGGCCCGAGCGAGGACATCGTCACCTTCCTGGTCAAGCTGACCCGGGGTGGACTGATGTCGGAGTACCTCACCGACACCGCCAAGGTCGGCGACAAGCTCAACCTCACCGGCCCGATGGGTTCGTTCTTCCTCCGCGAGCCGCTCAACCCGATCCTGCTGCTGGCCGGCGGCACCGGCCTGGCCCCGGTCCTGTCAATCCTGGAGAAGCTGAGCGAGGACGAGCTTCTCGACGTCCCGGTCCGGCTCATCTACGGCGCCACCTTCGACCACGACCTCGTGGAGCTGGAGAAGATCGAGACATTCAAGGACCGTCTCCCCGACTTCGACTGGTTCTCGGTGGTCTCCGACCCGGAGACCAAGAACGAGCGCAAGGGCTACGTCACCGACCACATGGATCCGGCCGAGCACCTGCACAACGGTGAGGCCGACGTCTACCTCTGCGGCCCGCCGCCGATGGTCGAGGCCGTGCGCGTCTTCCTCAACGACCAGGAGAACCCGCCGCTGAACTTCTACTACGAGAAGTTCTCCTCCGCAGCCGGTCCCACCGGAGACTCCTCCGTCACCGCGGAGACCACGTCCACGGACACCTCCGCCGAGGTCACCATCACCGCACCGGGTGTGGAGACCGGCCAGGTCCACCGCCTGGACGACACCACCCGCGGCATCTTCGAGGCCCGCATGGCCCTCGAGGTGGGTGTGGCCATCCTGGTGGCCGACATCCTCGACGAGGAGGACTTCGTCGCCTTCCGTGAGCTCGCGGAGAAGGCGAACTCCTTCATCGCGGGTGAGAAGGTCACCGACCTGGCCGGCTACATCGAGGCCAACGACGCGTACCACGAGTTCCTCTTCGAACGTGCCGGCAATGACGCCATGCTGCAGGCCTACCGCAACCTGGAGGTCCCGAAGGCGATGGACCGCGAGCTGGAGAACGAGGGCTTCATGCACGCCGGCATCGCGCAGGAGCACCACGACATCATCGACGCCCTCGAGGCCGGGGACCTCACCCGCGTCCGCGAGCTCCTGCAGCTGCACAACGAGCACGCCATCGAGACCATGACCCAGGTCGGGGCATCCCGGGTGGGCGCATGAGCAGTGACGCAAAAGGCTCCATGCCCACCGGCGAGGGTGTCTCCGGGATCCCGGAGTTCTTCACCCCCCAGCGTTTCGCCGGCCAGAACGTCCTGATCACCGGTGCCGCGCAGGGCATCGGCCAGGCAGTCGCCCACCGCATCGCCCACGAGAACGGTTCGCTGTTCCTCGTGGACCGGGCCGAACTCGTCCACCAGGTCGCCGCGGAACTCGCGGAGGTCACCCCCGGGACCGTCGGGTCGGCCACCGCCGACCTGGAGACCTGGGAGGGTGCTGAGGGCATGGTGGCCGCGGCCGTCGAGAAGCTCGGCAACATCGACGTCGTGATCAACAACGTCGGCGGCACGATCTGGGCGAAGCCCTTCGAGCACTACACCCCGGAGGAGATCGAGAAGGAGATCCGCCGCTCGCTGTTCACCACCCTGTGGTCGGTGCGCGCCGAACTGCCGGCCCTGATCGACAACGGGGGCGGCACCATCGTCAACGTCTCCTCCGTCGCCACCGGCGGCATCAACCGCGTGCCCTACGCGGCTGCCAAGGGCGGCGTCAACGCACTGGTCAGCGCCCTGGCGAAGGAGGCCGCGGAGAAGAACGTCCGCGTCGTCGCCACCGCCCCGGGCGGCACCCTCGCACCGGCCCGCAAGGTCCAGCGCGGACCGGGCCCGGAGGGTGAGCGGGAGAAGGAGTGGTACCAGCAGATCGTCGACCAGACGATCGACTCCTCCCTGTTCAAGCGCTACGGCACCCTCGCCGAGCAGGCCGCCCCGATCGTGTTCCTGGCTTCCCGCGAAGCCAGCTACATCACCGGCTCCGTGCTGCCGGTGGCAGGTGGAGACCAGGGCTGATGACACAGGGCAGGTGTTAGCGTGGGGGTCGTGTACTCCTCCCATACCTTCGGTTCCCAGCAGGCCTCGGGCAAGATTCTGCGCACCATGATCGATGAGGTCATGGAGCTCGAACCCGGCAACGGCCTGCTGTTCCTGGCCACCGGCCCCGCGGGGTCGGGCAAGTCCTCCCTCGCGAGGGAGCTCGCCCGTTCCCTGCCGGGCTGGTCCGGTATCCGGGCCTCGGCGCTGTCCTGGCACGCGGACGATGAGGGCTCACTCCTCGAGCACATCCTCGACCGCGCCGGCCACGACGGCACACTCACCGAACTCGTCGACCGGGAGGGCGCCCGCACCGCCATCGTCGTCGACGACGCCCACTGGGCGGACGTGACATCGTTGCGCGCGATCATCGAGGCCTCCCGCCGCCTGCGGCAGGGACGGCTCGCGGTGATCATGACCGCCTCCGACAAGGACGACGCCTCCGATGACCTGCCCATGACGCGGTTACGCGAGCTGGCTGACCACTCGGTCACCCTCGCGCCGCTCGACGTGGAGGACGTCGCCGCGCTCGCCCTGTCCACCATCGGCGCCCACCTGTCCCCGCTCGCCGCGGCGGAACTGCGCGACCTCACCGGTGGCCGTCCCGGCCGCATCCAGGAGGTCCTGCAGGCCGCCCCGGCGGATCACTGGCGTCTGTCCAACCCCCAGATCCCCATCCCCAAGCCCTGGCGCGCTGCGCTGCAGCGCCGCACCCGTGGTCTCGACGTGAACGCCGTGCTCGTCGCCGTGGCCATCCTGCCGGGCACCGGCACGGGCAGTCCGGGGCTGATCCGTTTCCTCGCCGACGACCTGGACGGTTCGCTCATCGACACCGCCGTCACCGCCGGACTCCTGGAACTGCTGCCGAACTCCGGCGACCCGGTACTGCGCTTCACGCACCCCACCGACCGTGCCGTCGTGCGCGCCACCACCGGTCCGGCCCAGGTCACACGCCTGCACCGTCGCGCTGCCCAGTACCACGGGGCATCGAAGAACATCGACGCCGCCCTCATCCACGAGGCCCTCGGCGTCGAGGGCACCGACGACGACACCGCCCGCCAGCTCGCCGAGCGCGGGGAGCAGCTCGGTGCCGCCGGCCAGTGGCTCGACGCCGCTGACGCATTCACCCTGGCCGCCCGGGTGGCCTCCCACCCGGATGTCTCCCACGACCAGCACCTCAACTCCATCGAGGCGCTCATCGCCGCGGCCGACATCCCCCGCGCCCGTCTCCACGCCGGCGCCATGTCCCGGGTGGTGCGGGACGTGAAGGTCGACTCCATGCGCAGCTACCTGGCGCTGCACGAGGGACGCCGCTCCGAGGCCGTCAGCCTCATCGACCGCGCCTGGGACACCCTCGAGGAGACCCGCTCCACCGACGCCGCCATGCGCACCCGCGTCGCCTCCCGCAAGGTGCTGGTGCACCTGGCCAACTGGGAACCGGCGAAGGTCGTCGAGTGGGCGCGGATCACCGACGACTGGGCACCGGAGACCTCCCCCACCCGTATCGAGGCCCAGTACATCTCCATGGTCGGCCGCAGTGCCCTGACCCGCTCCATCCCGCCGGATGTCCCCCTGCCGGGTGAGACCCCCACCCTGGCGCAGCGCCGCAACATGGCGGCCGGCTGGATCAACCTGGTCCACGACGACCCCGTCTCCGCCCGCCGCTACCTCCAGTTCAACCCCGGCGGCGAGGGCTCCGAGCGCATCGCCCTGTGGATGGACGGCTGGCTGGCACGCACCCTGTTCGTCCTCGGCGAGTACCGCGAGGCAGAGCGCACCGTGGAACGCGGCCTGGCGCGTGCGGAACGCTTCGGCATCCGCTTCCTCGAACCCCTCCTCCTGTGGACCGGTGCGCAGATCGCCAGCTACAAGGGCGACCGGGAACTGTCCCGCGCATACATCAACCGCCTGACGCTGAGCCATGACGCCTTCGCCCTCCAGCGCATCCCCTCCGCAATGTGCCGCCTGCTCATCGGCGGCATCGAGGGCGATGTCTCCGGCATGAACCGCGCCGGTGAGACGCTGATGTCCATCAGCCAGGAGACCGACATCTCCCAGCCGGGTTTCTGGCCCTACGAGGACGTCTGGGCGCAGCACCTCGTGCTCACCGGGCGGATCGAGGAGGCCGACGAGATCACCACCCGCGCCGAGGAACGTACCGCCCAGTCAGGCATCGGTTCCCTGCACGCCAAACTCGCCGTGCCGCGTGCCGGCATCCTCATGCACCGCGGTGACATCGAAGGCGGCATCCGACGTTTCGACGAGGCCCTCGAACTCATCGAGACCCTCACCATGCCCTCCTACCAGGCACGTATCCTCTACGAATACGGGCGTGTCCTGCGCCGGCTGGGGCGCCGCCGCAAGGCCGACGAGATCTTCGCCCGCGCCGGTGAGGTCTTCGCCGCGATGGGCGCCACCGAATTCGTCAACCGCTGCAACCGCGAACGCCGCGCCGGCGGCCTGGGCACCCGCACCACCGGTGCCGGTGGGCTGACCCCGCAGGAGGAGGAGATCGCGAAACTCGTCGCCGAGGGCGCGACCAACCGCGAGGTCGCCCGGGAGCTCTTCCTCTCCTCCAAGACGGTGGAGTACCACCTCACCCGCGTCTACCGGAAGCTCGGCGTGCGTACCCGCAACGAACTGCCGCGGGTGCTGGACGAGCTGTAATCTCAGGCGTCTTCCGGGGCCAGCACAATATCGAAGCGGCACCTCGTCCACTCGATGCCGGTCAGATCCCGGCCATCGGGGGTCGAGGTACCTGCGGCCTGCTTCTCGAAGGTCTTGATCAGCGAGTCCTTGACTCCGAAGACCGAGTCCCCGATCTCCAGCTGCGGATCACCTTCGACGAAAATGTGGGTCACCAGGGTACGGAGCCCTTCGGCGTGCACCATGAAATGAAGATGCGCTGCCCTGACCGGGGACCGTCCCACAGCGTCGAGCATCTTGCCGACAGGCCCGTCGTGCGGGATCGGGTATGGCACAGGGGTCAGACCCCAGAAGCTGTATTCACCGTTCTCATCCGTGAACAGATGAGCGCGTCCAGACATCCGGCCGTCGTCATACTGGACATCATAGAGTCCATCGTCATCGCACTCCCAGACCTCCACCCGGGCGTTCCGCACAGGCCTGCCCTCAGTGTCCGTGATGCGTCCCTCGATCCAGGCGGGCTGTCCCACCGCTCCGAAGGCGATGTCTCCACCGATATCGATACGTGGGGCATCCTCAAGGAAAAATGGCCCGAAGACCGTGGCCTCGGTGGCATCCTCATAGGCCTGGTTGTTCACCGCGATGGTCTGCATCGACGCACCCAGGGTGTCAGAGAGGAGGATGAACTCCTGCCGTTTATCGTCGGTGATATGGCCAACCGCAGTGAGGAAATCAATGGCCTTGGACCACTCTTCCTCCGTGAGGCGGGTCTCCCGGATAACTGCGTGCAGGTGTGTGACCACCGAAGTCAGGATTTCCTTGAGCCGCTCATCCTGGCAGTCATCGAATGAGGCGATGACCTGATCAGTCAGTGTCTGCTCAATAGCGGCCTGCTCTTTGCTGACCGTCGAAGTGGTTGCAGTCATGATGGGTTCTCCTTTTCTAGTTGTCTGAGGGGACGGATGCCGGGTCATCGCCGCAGGTCACCGCTAGCAATAGATCAGTGAGATTTTTCAGCGTCACTGATCGAGGATTAGATGGGGGGATGATCTCCAATGCGATCTGAGCAGCCTCCGCAGCGTCCTCCGGATGGAAGCCGTAATCGCTGAGCCGACGCGGGGCATTGACCTCGTCGCGCAGCCGGTTCAGTCCTTCGAGGGCGGTGTCCGCAGAGAACGCCGCCGCCATACGGCGTTCCGCCTCTGGAGCGTGGGGGGCATTGAAAGCCAGGACATAGGGCAGGACCACTGCATGGGTCTGGGCGTGCGGCAGATCGAAGGTTCCACCGAGGGTGTGGCAGATCTTGTGGTGGATCCCGGAACCCGCCGAGGCGAAAGCCACCGCTGACAGATAAGCCCCGTAGAGAGTCATTTCACGGCCACGCATATCCTGCGGATTCTGCACAATGGCAGGCAGTCCTGCAGACAGGGCCCGGATCCCCTCCACAGCCAGAGCAGCATTGATGGGGTCAGCCTTCGGCGCCCAGAGCGAGTCAACGCAGTGTGCCAGCGCATTCAACCCCGAAGCAACTGACAGGTCCACGGGTAGGGACAGCGTCAGTTCCGGGTCATAGATAACCGTCTGCGGAAGCACAGCATCATCGACGCCGGTGGTTTTACGCTCATCTTTGGTCAGACCCCACACATTGGTTGCCTCTGAACCCGCATATGTGGTGGGTACCGCTACGACCGGAAGTTTCTCAGTGAGGGCGACAGCCTTGGCCAGGCCGACCGTGGATCCCCCTCCGACGCACACCAGGAGATCAACTTTCTTCTCCCGGGCAGTCACCCGCGCCCGCTCCGCGACCTCGACGGGGACGTGCATCACCACTTCGTCGTGCCATACATGTACATCGATGTGGCTAGTGACCTGGCGGGCGATACCGAGTTCGCGGCCACCGGCGATGACCATGACCCGTTCGGCTTTCTTACGCCTCACCTCGTCAACGAGGAAATCCGCGGCTTTTCCCGCTCCGAAAAGCACCTTCTGCCCCAGAGTAATGTGTTCGAAACTCAACGCATCCGTTGAACGGTCTTCCATCTCCAGCTCCTCGGTGGACATCGATTTATTCTGCTGTCGGAGCAGAAGATCCACTGCTCCGAATGAGACCACTGTTATCCAGGATTGCCTTACCGCACAATGCTGGAAACCCTTAGGGCCGGACGAGCCGGAACTCAGTCCACCAGGGGCAAGGTGATGCGCACGGTTGTTCCCTGCGGGTAATTCGGCTCATAAGTGATGTGTCCGCCGTGTCTCTGTGCGATGTGCTCCGAGATGATAAGTCCGATTCCCGAGCCGTCCTCCTTGGAGCTGAAAGCACCCGCCGCCAGCAAATCCGCAGGCATTTCTTTCATTCCCCGCCCCTGATCGCTGACAAGGATGGAGGCCTTCTTCTCGTCCCGTTCGGTCTTCAGCACCATCGTCTTCTCCTCAGTGGAAGGAAGGGCGATCTCATCCAGGGCGTTCATGCAGATATTGATGATCACCTGCCCGATGAGGACACTTTCTCCCTTGACCATGAGCTTGTCCGGGTGGAAATCAGAGACAATGACCACCCCCTTTTCTTCTGCACGTAGTCTAGCGAAGTAGAGGCTCTCCTCCACTGCTTCACGCAGGTCAAACACGGAGGTCGTGCTCTCAATTCTACGGACGTACCGTTTAACGGAATTGACGATGTCCGAGGCCCGTTGCAGCTGCTTCTTGGCCTGTTCGATGCCGTAAGTGATCCCACGGCCCTCACTCGTGGTCTCGGCGAGACGCTTACTCACCCCGCCTAGGTAATTTGTCGCAGCTGCTAGAGGTTGTCCCAGATCGTGGGCCAGGATCATCGCCATGTCTCCCATGGCGTTATAACGGCTGAGGTACTGGAGGTTCACCTCCTGATAAGCATTACGCTTCTCCCACTCGACTTTCCCGGAGATGTCGCGGACTGTGAGGACCCGCAACAGGCTGCCCTCGTCGACAATGTTGTCAAGAGTGCCAGCCAGCCAACGCAACACACCGAACTTATTGGAGACCTTGAACCGGATATCAACCGTTCCCTCCGGTTTCATGAGCTCCGCCTTGACTCGCTCTGCTTCAAGGTCAACGTCGGGGACAGCCAACTCTGCGACATGCTTATTGAGGATGTCAGGGACGGAATAACCGAAGAGATTCGCGGCTAACGGTGAGGCGTCTTCCACTCGGTTCTCCTTATTCAGGAGCATGATCCCCGATGAAGTGTGGGTCATAATTTTGTCTAGGGTGTCCTCCATCCATTTCGGGGGGGTCGGCATTGCATCAGAATCGCGGAGAATCCGGAACTCCACGAGAAGGACAGGGCCAGTTCCCTTCAGATCCACCAAGGTCGCGAAGGCCTCCGTCAGGAAATCCACGCCGTTCTTGTCCTGATATTTCCAGATTCTCCGGTTATGGCCGGATACCACCGCTGTTTGCAGCCAGGCAATACCCATTTCGCGGCGATAATTCGAATCCTGCGAACTCATATGGTGGGCTTTGAGCGCCTGCAGCTCCTCAATCGTGTACTTGAAGGCTTCACAGGCTTTTTTGTTCGCCCAGAGAATACGTTTCGACTGCGCTTCATGTATCAACCAGCCATGAGCTGAATTCTCAGCCAGAGTCCGAAAATTCTCTTCACACAGAGTCATGGCGTCACTATAGGCAGCAAATGGTTACGCAGGAAATACATTCCCCCTACTGCATTCATCTTTATCCATGATGAGCTGCGCATTCACCGGAACAGTAAAGAATTCCTTAGTCGTGACGCAGGTTTCCCCAATAGCCACAGTGTGAAGAGCGACATACTCTCAGTTCTGTCAGACACCGCAACCACATCCGGGAGGGAAATTGCTACTCGACAGAGTCGACCTCACGATCACCGCTGAACCACGGGGCGAGGCCCGCGACAACGCCTTCAACCATGCGCTCGACGTACTGAACGAGCGTCGCGACGAGTTCCGTGATCAAGGTTATGTGCCCAAGGACTACGTCAACCTGCTGAAGAAGGCAGGCATCTACCGCGCCTCGACTCCCGCTACCTTCGGAGGCGAGCCACAGGCACCGGCTGAGTTCCTGGCGCAGATTGAACGTATCTCCACCGTGGATCCGGCCACCGGCTGGGTTGCGAGCTTCGGATCCGCACTCACCTATTTCTCTGCACTCCCCCGGGAAACTCAGGAGAAAATCTACGCCAAGGGCATCGATCTCACCTTCGCGGGCGGCATGTTCCCAATGGTGGAGGCCAAGAAGGTCGATGGAGGATTCATTGCCAACGGCGAGTGGCTCTTCGCCAGCGGATGTGCAGGCGCAGACATTCTGGGCATCGGTTTGCGAGGTGGCCCCGAAACCGAGGGGCGCCCGGTGACCGCCCTCATCCACCCCGACGACGTCGAGATCGTCCCGAACTGGGACGTGTCAGGGATGCGCTCCACAGGTTCCAATAATGTCGTGGTCAAGGACCTCTTCATCCCCGAAGAATTCACCTTCATCCGGGGCGGAGCCCCGACCATCGATGAGCCCTTGACGCGCTATCCCGCTCTTGCCTATGCGGCTCAGGTCCTAGCGGTTACCGCTCTCGGTGCCGGGCGTGGAGCACTCGATTTCATCCGCGAGCAGGGCTCTGCGGTCTCAGTTACTGGTGGCAACGCCAAGGGGAATCGCCCAGTCTACAAGATCGGTCTCGCCAAGGCGGAAGCAGAACTGCGCTCCGCGCGCTCCTTCTTCTATGACACGACCAAAACCTTATGGCAGAAGGCCGTCGACAACGAGGAGATCACTAACGAGGACCGTGCACTCCTGCGCATTGCCGCGACACACGCAGCCCAGGCTGGTCGCAGGGTTGTCCTCGCAGCCTTCGACATTGCCGGTACGGGAGCGATCTACAAATCCCATCCGCTGCAGCGCTTCCTTCAGGACGGTCTGGTCCCTGCCCAGCACGCCATGCTCCAGGAGAACACTTTCGAAGCCGGGGGCTCAATCCTATTGGGACTTGAAGCCGGCATCCCGAGCTTCCCCTGACCCATCCATTCCTGATTTAAGGAGATACGCCTCAAATGTCTGATACCCCGCTCCGCACGCTCTTCTGCGTGGGAAACAATCAGAATTTCTTTGACCTGCCGAAAGACGACATCGGCAAGGTCTGGATCGCAACTCAACAATTCCTCACCCAGCTCCGAGACATGGAAGGCGTGTCGATCATAGGCACCTTCGACGATGACTCCCACATGGTCGGCCCGTCGGATAGTTGGCCCTGGACCTTTTACGTCCTCGCCGATGTCAAGGACCAGCCCACTGTGAAGGAAGCCTGCAACCTGCTCCGCACGATCATGGTCGACGAATATGCGCTGTGGCGCTACTTCAAGATCGAAGCCCGTATGGGCCGCGAGCTGACCATCCGCGACGACGTCCTCGTCTAAACCCACCCAATTCCTGAAAGGAATCATGATGTCTGCACCTACCAGCAACCGCCCGAGTTTCGCCGACCTCGTCGAGGATGACCGGGTCGCCGGCCAGCTCTACACCGACCCGGAGATCTTCAAGGAAGAAATGGAGAAGATCTTCTACAAGACGTGGGTCTGGGTCGCCCACGAGAGCGAGATCCCAGAGGCCGGTTCCTTCAAGACGACCTGGGTCGGCGACCAGCCGGTCATCGTCAACCGGGACCGCAAGGGCAACTTCAACACCCTGCTTAACCGCTGCCGCCACCGCGGAGCCACCGTCTGCGACCAGCGTAGCGGTAAGGCCAACGGTTTCACGTGCCCGTACCATAACTGGTCCTACACCCACGACGGTCGGCTCCGAGGTATCCCCTACCCGGACGGATACGAGGGCATCATCAAGAAGGAAGAGCTCGGCCTCCAGAAGCTGCGCACTGAAAGCTACCTCGGCATGATCTTCGCCACGTTCAACGAGGACATCGAACCGCTCGAGGACCACCTCGGCGATGCGAAGATCTGGATGGAACGTTTCCTCAAGCAGACCAACGGATTCCCCGCCAAGGTCATCGGTGTACACAAGTTCCGCTTCAAGGGCAACTGGAAGATCCAGCTGGAGAACACCACCGACGGTTACCACTTCCCGATGGTCCACAAGTCCTGGATGGCTTCTGTGGACTCGGAGACTGCCGACATGATGTCCTTCATGGATGATCCCGAGGCAGTGACCCACGCCCTCGGAAATGGCCACAGTGTCGGAATCATGGCGACCGCGCACATGGATCTGGATGAAGACGATGGAACCGAGGAGATCCAGCCGCGTTTCGATCATCTGGTCAAGGAGCTGGAGGAAGCCGGCGAGAGTACAGAGCGTATCCGCCGCTACATGCGCTCCATGCACGGCTGTGGCTTCAACCTCAACATGTTCCCGAACATTGCGATGTCCTCCTCGTTCTTCCGCGTCCTCATCCCGATCTCCGTTAACGAGACCGAGATCTGGCATATGGCCATCGGGATGGACGGTGGTCCGGAGAACATCAACCGTGAGCGCCTGCGCATTCACGAGCACTTCCAGGGTCCTTTCGGTTTCGGCAGCCCGGACGATGCCGAGGGTTGGGACCGTGTCCAGATCGGTGCTGGCGGTAACCCGAAGATGCCCATCCTGGTTAACCGTGGTCTCAACCGCGAATACACGACAGAAGAAAACTGGCCGACCTCCCACGTGACCGACGAAACCGGTATGCGCGAGGCCTACTACATGTGGAAGAAGCTGATGAGCAATGACTAACACCACCCTTCAGACCCAGATGACCCACTCCACTTTTTTGAACGATGAGCGGGTGCTCCGTGCCATCCAGCTTGTGTGGCGCGAAGCAGCACTGCTCGACCGTAAGGACTACCCCGCCTGGGAAGAGCTCTTCACCGAGGAAGGCCTCTACATCGTCCCCGTTGACCCGGAGACCGAGGACTTTGAGGGTTCCCTGAACATGATCTACGACGACAAGCGGATGCGCCGCCTCCGTGTCGACAGGATGATGCAGGGGTACGCACCTTCGGCAGTGGCGGCAGCGACCACCACCCGCATCGTCTCCCGCTTCGAGGTCCTCAACGTCTCAGATGATGAGGTGACGATCCGTTCTGCCCAGGTCCTCACCGCCTACAAGCGCCATAACACCGATGTCCTCGGCGCCGATCTCACTCACCACATCCAGCTCGGCGAGGGTGATAACCCTGACCGCATCATTCAGAAGATCGCCCGCATGATCAACAGCGAAGACGCGATCAACGCTGTCGGCTTCCTCATCTAGAAGACAAGGTAACGATGACTGAAAACACACAGAAGATCGCGGTTGTCACTGGTGCGGCCGGCGGACTGGGCAGCTTCATCACCCGCCGCCTCCACGCCGACGGTCACAAGGTCGTGGTCACTGGACTATCGCTGGATAAACTGGAGCAGCTGGCCAGTGAGTTGTCCCCGGATGGCAGCACCGCGATGCCACTCCAACTCGATGTCTCCCACAAGGACAACTTCAGCAACGCCCTCGACCGGGTGACTGATGTGTGGGGTACCCCCTCCATCCTCGTCAATAATGCGGCAGTAACGAAGGCCGCCAACCTCCTGGAGCTGAACACGGAGGACTTCGACGAGGTACTCACCACCAATGTGAACAGCATCTTCTTCGGCTGTCAGGTCTTCGGCGCTGCCATGGTCGATCAGGGTTACGGCCGCATCGTCAACCAGGCCTCCCTGGCCGGGCAGAACGGTGGCACCGCCACCGGCGCCCACTACGCAGCCTCGAAGGGTGCGATTCTCACCACCACCAAGATCTTCGCCCGCGAGTTCGCCGGCTCGGGAGTCACCGTCAACGCTATTTCTCCGGGCCCTCATGACGTGGACATCGTCCACAACACCGTCGCTGACCGCCTGGACCAGGTTGTCCAGAGCATTCCTGTCAAACAGCTGGGCAACCCCAAGTTCATTGCGAGCACCGTATCGCTGCTTACCCAGCCCGAGGCAAGCTTCGTCACCGGAGCCTGCTGGGACATCAACGGCGGACTCTACCTCCGCTGATATTCACCGCTCCCCACCGACCCCGAAAGCAGAGGGAAATACCATGGCCATGAAAGAAGTGACTGTCACCGACATCGTCTATGAGACACCGTCAATCGTGTCCATCTACCTGGCGCTGCCCGATGGCACCCCCATCGGACACTATGTGCCGGGTGCACACATCGATGTCGAAGGACCCACTGCCATCACCCGGCAGTACTCCCTCTGCGGGCGTCCTGACGGTGACGACGCCTATGTGGTTGCGGTAAAGCGTGAAGAGGCCTCGCGTGGTGGCTCCGAGGCACTCCACACCCTCAAGGTTGGAGACACCCTGAAGATCTCTGAACCTCGCAACCTGATCGGTATCGAAGAGGAGGCGTCCCACCACATCCTCATCGCGGGCGGTATCGGGATCACTCCGATGCACAGCATGGCCCGGTACATGGACGTGCGGGGCATCAGCTTCGAACTCCACTACTTCGCCTCCAGCGAAGAAGAGGCGGCCTTTCTACCGATCCTGCGGGAGAAGTGCCCGGAGAAGCTCCACACCCACCTCGGTATTTCACGGGAAGAGCAGACTGCCGTCCTGCAGGAAGTGGTGAAGAACGCGCCCGAAGGCAGCCACGCTTATCTGTGTGGTCCGGAGGGCTTCATGGAGAAGGTCACCACTATTCTTTCCACCCGGTTCACGGATGAGGAGATCCACTTCGAGAACTTCCATGCTGCTGAGATCGACGAATCCGGAAACACCGCTTTCGTCGTGGAGCTGGAGGGCGAAGAATACGACATTCCTGCTGATCGCAGCATCGTCGAGGTTCTTAATGAGAATGGTGCAGAGATTGACACCTCCTGCGAGGAAGGGATTTGCGGCACCTGCATCATGTCTGTCCTGCAGGGCACACCCGAGCACCGGGACAATGTCCTGACCAAGGGGGAGCGCGAAGCGAACGAAACCATGGCGGTGTGCGTCTCCCGGACCAGGGACCCGAAGCTGGTTCTCGACTACTTCTAGAAGACCGCAACAGTATTTCACCGGTGGTAACAACCCAGGTTTCCTGGGTTGTTACCACCGGCGTTTTTCATCCCGAGCCACGGTTTGTCGGCTCTTCACGATTCAGAGTGCGTAGCGGACCACGAGGTGGGGCTCGGGGTGGCACAACATATAGGGGTCCTGGCCGGTACAAGATGAGAGTTACGACGCTTTCACCTAACCGAACCAGGACCCTACTGTGCATTCTAGTGGCAGCCTCATGGCCGACACTATCTGCCGTACCGCGGAAATCGGCCTGACCCTCACCGGTGCCGCCGACGCCGGAAACATCACCATCATCGATGCCACACCCGTGGCCGTGAACAACACCTGCCCCGAGTGCGCGCATTCCGGGAAGCTGCGGGACCACACCCTCCGCCGGCTCGTCGACCTTCCCGTGGTGGGGTTCCCCACCCGGCTGCATGTGCGTGTCCCCCGCTTCCTGTGTGCGGACACGTCGTGTCCGAGGAAGATCTTCCAGGCCTCGCTGAGCTGTGCTGATGACGGTGCGAAGCTCACCCACCGGGTGACCCGCTGGATCCTTACGTCGCCTGGCCATTGACCGGATGAGCGTGTCCGCCACTGCCAAGGCACTCGGTGTCGGCTGGGAGCTGGTCAACCAGGTCGCACTGGATGCCGGTATTCCGATCGCCACCTGACAGTTGCCCACCTCTCCGGCAGTTCCTGTAGAAGCACACTCGACCCGAGGCCAGTAGATGCATCTCGCCAAGACGCCAAGAGACGATTAAAATAACGCGCCGCTGCTGAAGACTATCCGCGTCCGAGAGGTGAGCACCGGCTAGCCTGCCGCACCCGAAACTTCACCTGACCAGGCTGTTGAACAGGCGTTATGATCAGCCCCCATCGACTGGCAGCGGTGACCAACTTCGCTGCACTGAGGGCAAAGTATGCCGATATGACGCAGATCATAATGACCTCTACTAACCCAATCACTGGAGGTCTTTCATGGCTGAACAGACAACACTCAAGCGGGGCCGTATTGGCACCACCGCTCTGGTATTCATGATCATCGCGGCGTCCGCGCCGCTCACCGTCCTCGCGGGCGGCGCCCCCACTAACTTCGCTGTCTCAGGATTACTGGGGCTACCCATCAGCTATTTGTTTCTCGGGGCAGTCCTCATCCTCTTTGCTGTGGGTTACTGCGCCATGAGCTCGCGCGTTCACAACGCGGGTGCTTTTTATGCCTACATTTCCCAGGGACTCGGGCCACGACACGGCATTGCTGCTGCCCTTCTCGCACTGGTTTCCTACAACATGCTGCAGATCGGTCTCTACGGACTGTTCGGCTTCTCACTTTCCGCGGCGATCGCCACATGGACCGGTATGGTCCTGCCCTGGTGGATGGTCGGCGCCGTGGGCTGGATATTCGTGGCTGTGGTGGGCATCAGCAATGTGGATCTGTCCGCCAAAGTTCTCGGAGTGCTGGTCGTCCTAGAGTTTCTTGTTGTTATAGTCATCATGGGCATCGCGCTGTTCAACGCCCCGGAAGGAGTCAGTTCGGTCACTCTGCGCTCCACCGACTTCTTTGTCCCCGGTATCGGCGTGCTGCTGGCTTTCTCCATTGCCGCCTTCATGGGTTTTGAGTCCGGTGCCATCTACTCCGAGGAAACAAAAGATCCTAAGCGTACCGTTTCCCGGGCCACATATATTGCGGTCGCTGTGATTGCTGTCTTCTATGCACTGTCAACATGGGCGTTCTCTATGGGAATCGGACCTTCCAATGTCATCAGTCAGGCACGGGAACACGGCCCTGATCTTGTTTTCTTCTGGCTGTCAGATTTTTCCCCGTTACTTGCTGACGTCGCGCACCTGCTGTTCGTCACGAGTATCCTCGCCGCGCTGCTGGCTTTCCACAATGCCGCAGCCCGCTACTTCTTTGCTCTCGGTCGGGCGGGTGTCCTTCCAGTGTTCCTCGGAAAACTGGGCCGCAACGGTGCACCTGTCGCAGGCTCTACAGTGCAGTCTCTTGTGGGATTCGTCACGGTAGCTGTATTTGCAGTGGCCGGAGTGAACTCGTCGATGGGTGATCTCTTTCCAGTGATCACCCTCTTCACTTGGTTCTCCACCGCAGCAGCATTCGGCTTGGTATTCCTGATGGCGATCACCTCCCTGACGGTCCTGGTCTGGTTCCGCCGGGATCATCACGGCTTCAGCCTGTTCACCCGGGTGATCGCCCCTGCTACAGCAACAGCAGCACTGGGAATCATCGCGGTACTGATCCTGATCAACTTCGACATCATGATCGGGGAAGAATCTCCTCAAGTCATGATCTTCATCATGCCGGGAATCATCATCGGCACTGGTGTCCTCGGTGCCCTGTGGTCTCTCCGCTTCAACGATCCTGTGGAAACACACACCGCTGTGACCGAACCCGAGCACAGCCCCACCGTCGAACCCCACCCCATCACGGCTCGTTAAGAATACCCACAAGACGAAGGAGTCATAATGTCCCAGAAAGTTGTAGTTGTCGGAGCCGGTTTCGCAGGTCTGGCTGCTGCCCGCGAGTTGGAGCTGCTCGGTGTGGAGGTGGAGATCGTCGAGGCCCGCGACCGGATCGGGGGCCGTGCCTGGACCGAGGAACGCATGGGAGCCGCTCTCGAACTGGGGGCGACCTGGGTGCACTGGCATCAGCCTCATGTCTGGTCGGAAGTCACCCGATATGACCGGGACATCTATGCCAGTCCTCATTGCGAGGAGGCTTACTGGCTGTCTGGTGGAACTGTCCACAGAGGAACAGAGGATGAGATGGACAGCCGCTATGCCCGTGCCATTGAGAAGATCTTCGAGGGATCCCGGGAATTCTTTCCCAACCCTTACGACCAGCTTTCTGCTCTGAGGGATCCTTCCCTCCGGGAAGCCTTCCTGGAGGCGGATCAGCGGAGCGTCCTGCACGATCTCCGAGGCGGGGATTTCACCCAAGAGGAAATCGATCTCTGCGAGGCCTTCTGGTCCGGCGGATACATCGGCGACCCCAACGAAGGTTCCTCCCTCATGGCGAAGCAGTGGGCTGCCCTGTGCGACCACCGCATGGACGCCATGGTGGAGCAACAGCTCAAGTTCAAACTTGTGGGCGGCATGAAGGGCTTGTACGAGAGCATCGCAGCTGACCTGAAAGGCCCGATCCACCTGTCAACCCCTGTAACAAAGATCAGGCACACTGAAACTGGTGCTGAAGTCAGCTTGGCCGGCGGTGACGGTATCGGCTGCGATGCGGTCATCGTGACAGTCCCGGTCGGTGCCCTGGACACCATCGACTTCGAACCACCGCTTCCCTCTATGATGAGGAGGGTCATCGACCAGGGATGGAACTCCACTGGAGCAAAAATCTGGATCAAGGTCAAGGGACATCACAGTTTCGCCGCCATGGCCCCTCAGCCATCCATCGTCAATGTGTTGAAGTCCGAGGTCTTCACGGAGGAGGACTCGACCATCATCGTCGGCTTCGGAGCATTCCATGACAAGTTCGATCTCGAGGATCCTGCCTGCGGACAGACAATCATCAATCAGTGGCGTACTGACTTGGAGGTTGTGGAATGCACCGGCCACGATTGGGTAGCAGATCCCTGGAGCGGACAGGCCTGGGCCACTCTCAGGAAGGGGCAGTTCACGGATTCCTGGCATCATTTTCATGACACCGGAACCAGACTCCATTTCGCAGGTTCGGACTGGGCTAAGGGATGGCGGGGAGTCGTGGTGGACGGGGCGCTGGAGATGGGGCTGGAAACCGCGAGGAAGGTTGCCCGCCAACTTCAGTAGGCCCCGCTCAGCTGAGTATCCGGGAGCGGTAGTCCCTAGGGGACTCTCCATACTCCGAACGGAAGGCCTTTGACACGTATGAGGCATCGATGAGACCGTGCCGGGCACTGATGCTCTGTACGGTCTCTTCGCGAAACTGTGGGTTAGCGAGATCCCCGTGGATCGCCCTGAGCCGACAGCTACGGATGTAGGTCGCGACTGTCATGCCTTGGTCTGAGAAATGAGTATGCAGACTACGAACTGACACATACAAAGCCCTCGCGATCGTGCTGGGGGAAAGCAGCGGATCCCCACTGTGCTCCTCGATGTACTTGACTGCCTGGCGGAACAGTAACGAGGAATCCGTGCTATCGCGGCCGATCCTTTCAATATGGTCGGCAACCACGGTGACCAGAAGATCCAGAGAGGCGCGGACGAGTGCCTGAGCATGCGGCCCCTGCAACTCATTAAGATTCCGGGCAAGCTGTTCGAAAAGTGGTACGGCAACCTTGCCCAGACCTTCGTGCCGAGAAATCGGGGTCGCTGTGATCCTGTCGATCTGATCGTCCCGCAGGTGAAGGAAATTCCGGGGGAAATACACAACGAGACTGCGTTGTGGCTCCTTGAATACCAGATGATAGGGACGCTCCCCTGTATAGAGTGCGAAATCGCCGGGTTTCATCTCACAGGTCCGGTCATCCTGTACGAGAGTTGCCACCCCCTTCAACTGCAGGCTGAACTTGCACATCGTCCGGTTCCCCCGGTCGGAGTGGATGACAGTATGCGGATCCGTCTCCATGTCGTAGAGTTCCACATCACCCACCCGCTGGAAACGGGCGGTGGCAGTGAAGTCGGGGGCTGGAAAGGTGGCCTCGACGTTAGTGAAACTGTCTGCAACCAGTCGTCGCCATTCGATAAAGGTGAAGGATGTTCCGGTGTCCACGACGATATTCCTGTTCACGCTGGGAGTTGATATTACTCATCCTATGTGACCTGCCCTACTCCAGGGAACAAGTTGGCTGCGCTCTAAACCTCGATCCGCCGATGGTCCTTCGGTGATCGGTTGATCTCGGCTG
>NZ_JANWTC010000024.1 GCF_024919295.1 Corynebacterium lemuris
TCCTTTCTCATCGGAAAGTGTTGCAACGACCCTTAGGACTCAAGGGAGGATGAACGCCCGGAACTGATCCACAGGCGGGGCGGCGGGTGCCCCGGCCCGCCATACCAGCCCCAGCTCGCGGTACTGCGGCGGATCGACCGGGCGCAGGACGACCCCCACCGGCGCCAGATAAGGGTCATCCAGGGGCAGCAGCGCCACGCCCAGGCCTGCAGAGACCAGGCCGGCGACGGTGCTCAACTCCATGGACTCAAACACGAGGTGCGGACTGAAACCGAGCTCAGCGGCAATGGTGTCCAGGAGCATGCGGGTCCCGTAGCCGGGGAGCATGCCGACGAAAGGCTCCTCGGCCGCCTCCCGCAGATCAACAGGGCCGGCAACAGCAGCCAGGTGGTGCCCCTCAGGAACGGCAAGCGCGAGGCGTTGGGCACTGAGCTGGTGCCAGTTGAGGTCCGTGCCGGCCTCCGCCGGGCGGGGGCCGACCAGGGCGATGTCGGCGGCGTCGGCAAGCACCCGGTCGACGAGCGAGCGGGCGTCGCCCTGGTGGAGCTGGAAGTCGACCCCAGGATGCAGTGCCCGGTAGTCACGCAGCAGGTCAGGCACCAGCCAGGTACCCAGGGAGTGCATGAAATCCAGCCGGACCGTGCCGCGCTCCGGGTCCATCAGCCGGGAGACCTTCCCGGCCCCCTCCGCGAGTTCCGCAAGGGCCCGGCGGGCGTGGGGCAGATAGGCACGTCCCCGGGCATTGAGCGCCAGACCGCGCCCACCCCGCTCGAAGAGTTCGGCCCCGACACCCCGCTCGACGCGACGGACGGCCCGGCTCAGGGTCGGCTGGGGAACACCGAGCCGTGTGGCACTGTCAGTGAGGTGGCCGGATTCAGCGACCATGACGAAGCCCTGCAGGTCAGAGGCGGAGAGGCCGGTCATGCATGAATCGTATCGAAAAACTGCATGCGGAGCATTTTACACATGATGACCAGTAGGAGAGGATGATCACCATGACCACGCCCACCGGCCTGCGACGCGGCGACCGCGACTACAGGCGCGCCGTCCTCGCCCTGCTCGCCGCCGGCCTGGCCACCTTCAACACCCTCTACGCCACCCAGGCCCTGCTGCCCGTCCTGGTCGAGGACCTGGACATCACCCCCACAGAGGCGGCCCTGACCGTCTCCGCCGCCACCGGCCTGCTGGCGGTGTGTGTGGTGCCCATGTCGATCCTCTCGGAACGCTTCGGCCGCGGCCGGGTCCTGGTGCTCTCCGCCATCACGGCCACCGTTGTCGGCCTGCTCCTCCCCCTGGCGCCGAACGCCGCCGCCCTCATCGCCCTGCGGGCCCTGCAGGGCATCGCCGTTGCCGGCGTCCCGGCCGTGGCCATGACCTGGCTGGCCGAGGAGATCCACCCCCTCGATCTGGGCCGGGCCATGGGGATCTACATCGCCGGCACCACCGTCGGCGGATTGACCGGCCGCCTCATCCCGGCGGGGCTGCTCGAGATCACCGACTGGCGGATGGCGCTGCTGGCCAGCTCCACGGTCGCCCTGCTGACGGCCCTCCTCATGTGGTTCCTCCTGCCGGCGCAGCAGAACTTCACCCCGAAACACATCGGTCCCCGCACCGAGCTCGCCGCCATGCTCGGCCACCTGCGCAACCCCCGCCTACTGGGACTGTTCATCATCGCCTTCGTGGGTATGGGGGTCTTTGTCTCGCTGTACAACTTCTTCGGCTTCCGCATGGTCGAACACTTCGGTCTCTCCCCCGCCCTGGTGGGCGTGGTCTTCCTCATGTACCTGTCCGGCACGTGGAGTTCCACCCGGGCCGGCGCACTGGCCGAGAGATACGGCCGCGGCACCGTCCTCTCCGCCGGTGCCGTCCTCATGCTGGCCGGGCTGCTCGCCACCGCCGCCGACTGGCTGCCCGCGGCCCTGGCAGGCCTGTTCCTGTTCACCGCGGCCTTCTTCGCCATGCACTCCACCGCCTCCAGCTGGATCGGCCTGGCCGCCACCGACCACCGGGCAGAGGCCTCAAGCATGTACCTGTTCAGCTACTATGCGGGTTCCTCGTTGGTCGGTGGCGCCACAGGGCTGGTGTTCATGACGCTGAGCTGGGCGGGCTTCGTGCTCGTCCTGGCGGTGGGCCTCCTCGTGGTGGTGGCGGTCGCGACCGTGCTCGGCCACCGCACCTCCTGAGAACTAGGCACCCAACCGGGGTACACCCGGCGCGCCGGCACGCAGCCAGTGGCGGACGGCGGCGGTGGCCCGGCAGTCATCCTCGTTGTAGCGCAGGAGCTGGGCGCGGGCCTGCATCGCGGCCGCATCCGAACCCCGGGAGACGCGGCGGGCGTTGATGGACTCCTCACCGTCGAAATCCCCGTCCTCCCAGGTGTAGCCGGCCTCCGGGGCGACGACCTTCAGTCCCAGGCCGGAGGGGCCCGCCAGCTGGCTGCGCACCACCCGGAACACATCAACCCATTCGTCGCTGCTGATGAACTCCTGGATCTCCGCCTCGGTGGGCACCGCGACATCGCCGAAGACGCGGCCGGCGAAGCGCCGCGCGGACATCTTCAGCCAGTGGTTCTCCCCGTTATTGGACCAGCAGTAGGCGGCGAAGCTCTGCCCCTCTGCCCGGGCGCGGGCCCGGCGGTCCATGAGCCAGCGCCAGAAGCGTGCGAAGTTCTCCGCCTCCCCGTCCCCACCGAGGGGCACCCAGGTGGCGAAAGGGTGGTAGTCCTCCCCGTCGAAGGCACCCCACAGGTAGGCCCCCTGGTCAAGGTAGGCCTCCATATCGACGTCGATCTCCACGTCCGTCGCGGGTGCCGTCACCGTGTCCACCCGGCGCAGCAGGACGGTGCCCGCGCGCCAGGCGGCGGCCAGTTCGCTGGCTTCCCCGAGCCCGGCATCGATGAGCCCGGTGACCGTGTTGATGCCACGTTCACGGAAGTCCCGCGCCCGGTCACCGCGCAGGTACAGGGAGATGTCGTCGGCGGCCCGCAGGTCCGCCTCGCACCGGGGCCAGAAGCGGCAGGTGGCGCACTCCTTGACGTGGCGGGGGCCGGTCGGCAGTGCTGCGGCCAGGGCAACGTCCAGCGCCGGCTGCAGGGGGGCCGTGGGCGCCAGGAAGGCCCGGGACCGGTCCTGCCCGATCGCCGCCCCCGTGCCGGAATCGAGGTCGATCTCCGCCAGTGCGCGGGCGGCGAGGGCCAGGCGGTAGCCGTCCGCGACGTGGTGGCGGAGCCGGAAGGGTGCCTCGACAGGTTCCCCCAGGCCGAGTCGGGCGGTGGCGATGACCGTGGCGGTGGAACGCTCGTCCGCCCGGGCGACACGGTGGTTGCTGATGACGACGGGCAGGTACGTGTCATCCGGGCGTCGCACAAGCAGGTCCACGTCGACCCGCCACGGGATGCCGTCGGAGCTGCCGGTGAACACGGCCCCGGTGATCAGGTCCGCCCGGGCAGCGAGCGCCTCCAGGGTGGCCAGCTCCACGGAGAAGGTGTCCTCCTCGAGCTGGAGCGGGGGAATGTCGGTGCGGAGGAAACGGCGTCTGTCCCCCAGCGCCGGGCCGACGGGCAACCGGGCGTGGACGGCGGCGCGGGCGGCGTCGGAACGCGCCTTGCGCATTGCGGCCGCGCGGGTGCGGGGAATCTCCGGGTGAACCTGCCGCTGGACCTGCCGGTAACGGCAACCCACCAGATCAGCGGCGCTAACGTGCTGGGCAATCACAATGGCGTGAGCATAACCCACCCCCGCAGGTAATGTTGAAACAGACCATTCACTCCGGAAGTTAAGGGCCTCAGAGACATGGGCATTTTCGAAGCCATCCGCAAGAGCCGAGCCAGGACGAAGGCAGAGGTGCAGGCTGCGAAAGTCCGCGCCAAGCATGAAGCGAAGGAAGAGGCGAAGTTGCAGCTCAAGCGCGAGAGACTGCTGCACAAATTTGAGAAGGATCTTCTCAAGGATGAGAAGAAGGGGCTGAAGGCCAAGCGTCGCCATGAGGAGAAGATGGCGGACAACACTCTCAAACAGCTGCGTGCCGGTCGGCTCAATGCCGATACCTTCAAGCGTTATTCGGGCCTGGCCCGGATGGCATTGCCGGTGATGCTGCCATTGATCTACCGCGCCATCACCGCCGGGCGGGAACAGTATGTCGATGCCAAGGCGCGTCGGGTGGGTGTTTCTGCCGATCAGCTCGCACGGTACTCCGGTCATGGCGCTGACCTGAAGGCGCGTATTGACGGTGTGCGGGGCAACCTCAGCCAACAGCAGCTCCCGCCCGGTTTCGTGGTGGATGTCCGGGAGCGGCTCGCGGAACTGGATACCGCCGCAGATAATGCCGAATTCATGACACCGGAACAGCGCCGTCGGGCGCATTCCACCATTTCCCGCGATATTGATGCGGTGGCGGGGGAAATTCAGGAGCGGCTTCACCGGGGCTGAATTACCGCGGACTAATGTAATTCACGACACCGTCAAATTGTTACTGGAGTGAGCAATTCGACGGTTTCTCCATTTCCCCTTTCATTTCCCTGTGAATCATCCCGACCGATAGTGACTAATGGGGATATTCGGTCTAACATGAGAGACACTTGAGAAATTGCCGATTAAGTGACTAATCCCCCACATAAAGGAGAAATCCATCATGGCACGCCGCAACATCACCCAGTACTACGATGACCTTGATAACACCCCCCTCGAGGACGATGAAGTGAACGAGATCCGTTTCAGCGTCGACGGAAGCCATTACCTCATCGATCTCTCCGAGGAGAATGCCGCCGCATTCCGCGCGGCGCTGGAGCCGTGGATCGCCGCTGCCCAGACCGCCCCTGCCCCCGCCACCACGCAGCGCAGCAGCAGCCGCCAGAGCGCCTCCTCCGCGAAGCGCTCCCGGGCCGTCCGCGAGTGGGCCCGCCGGGAAGGACACGACGTCTCCGACCGCGGCAAGATCCCCGCCCGCATCACGGACCTCTACAACGCAGCGCACGCCCAGTAGCTGCACCTCCCCTCAGGGCGCGTGGCCGGACACCAGTCCGGCGACGCGCCTTTCCTGCTCCCCGCCCTGGTGGCGTTCGGTGGGGGTACTTACGTACGCTATGCGAACAACTTGCGGGTGGCCCGAGCTGGGCCGATCCCGCAAAAGCCCACCCCCGGGCCCTTCCACCGGGCAGTGAGGGGGTAGACCCCTGGCCGGGCAACGTGTCACATGCCACACTGTCGCCCATGGCTCTGTCACCTCTGCTCGCAATCGAGAGACCGCATCTACCCCGCCCCACGCTCCGGGAGATCGCCCGCGACCTCGGCCCGCAGGAGATCGGCAACGGACTGGTGGCCTTGATCTTCTCCGCCTCCGGCCCCATCGCCGTCATCCTGGCCGCCGCAGCCGCCGGCAACCTGGACCCGGGGCAGACCTCCTCCTGGATTTTCGGCGCCTTCCTGGGCAACGGCCTGCTCACCCTCCTGCTGACCTGGCTCTACCGCAGCCCCCAGGCCTATTTCTGGACCATCCCCGGTACCGTCCTCGCCGGGGATGCCCTCACCCACCTCAGTTTCGGGGAGGTGATCGGTGCTTACCTGGCCACCGGTGTCCTGGTCTTCCTCCTGGGCTGGACCGGACTCATCGGACGGATCATGGCGGTGCTCCCACCGACGATCGTCATGGCGATGGTGGCGGGTATCTTCCTGCGCTTCGGACTGGATCTGATCGGGGCTGCCGTCGATGATCCCTTCATCGCCCTGCCCATGATCATCATCTTCATCGCCCTGGGCATCAATGCCCGGGTGGCCGCAGTGGCTCCGCCCGTGGCGGTGGCCGCGGTCGTGGGCATGGTCGTCGCCATCATCGCCGGACGACTCGGCACCGGCATCCTCGATGACGGTCTCATCGCCGCTCCGGTGGTGACCAGCCCGGAATTCTCCCTGGCCGCCATGATTGAGCTGGTCCTCCCCCTGGCCATCACCGTCGTCATCGTCCAGAACGGCCAGGGTGTGGCGGTGCTGCGGGCGGCCGGCCACCGGCCGGGTGTGAACCTCGCTGCAGCCGCCAGCGGTCTGGTGTCCATCCCCATGGCCTTCATCGGCAACATCACCACCTGCCTGACCGGGCCGACGAACGCGCTCGTCGTCGCGGGCCCGCGCAAGGAACGCCATTATGCGGCCGCGATGGTCACCGCAGTCGGCGCAATCGTGGTGGGTCTGTTCTCCCCCGCCTTCGTGGGTTTCATGCTCGCCATGCCGGTGTCCTTCATCGCCGCACTGGCCGGCATCGCCATGCTCACGCCGCTGAAGAACGCCTTCGTCGCCGGTTTCTCCGGGGCATTCTCCACCGGTGCACTGGTGTGCTTCCTGGTGACGGTCTCCGAGATCACCCTGCTCGGCATCACCGCCCCGTTCTGGGGCATCGTCTTCGGCTGCCTCGTGGCCTGGCTGCTGGACCCGCGGCCGACACGGGAGAAGAAGTCAGAGACCACCGCCGAGGACACGGAGCGCAGCTCAACGGAGACTGAACAGGCCCACGCCCCCGTGCGGTCCTGAAAGCCCGGCGCGGACTGCTAGAGCACGCCCTGTTCCCGGGCGGCCGCCACCGCCGAGGTCCGGGAACGGACACCGAGCTTGTCGTAGATGTGCACGAGGTGGGATTTCACCGTCGCCTCGGAGAGCATGAGTTCGTGCCCGATCTCCCGGTTCGAGGAACCGGCGGCCACCAGGGTGAGCACCTCCAGCTCCCGGGGGGTCAGGGAGGTGCGCGGGGTGCGCACCCGGGTCATCAGCCGGTCGGCGACCACCGGGGACAGGGCGGAGTCACCCTCTGCGGCGGAACGCACGGCGGCGAGCAGTTCGGCTGGTGGGGCGTCCTTGAGCATGTAGCCCACGGCCCCGGCCTCGATCGCCCCGAGGATGTCGGCATCGGTGTCGTAGTTGGTCACCACCAACACCTTCGGTGGAGTGCTCATGGACTCCTTGATCCGGGCGGTGGCCTCCGCACCGGTGGTCACCCGCGTGCCCTCGACACCGGGGCCGAAACGCAGGTCCATGAGGATGACGTCGATGCCGCCGGCCTGGGCTGCAGCGATGGCTGCATCGGCGGTGGCCACCTCACCGACGACCTCGATGTCCTCGGCCTCCTCCAGGACGGCACGCAGCCCCATACGGACGATCTGGTGATCATCCGCCAACAGCACTCGGATCATGGCGATTCAGATCCCTTCCCGATCAGATTCTTCACACTGGGTTTCCTCGAGTTTAACCCCACCCTCAGTTTCCGCCGGTAGGGGGATTGCCACGGAAACCGCCGTGCCGTAACCGGGGGTGGATTCCACCTCCAGGCTCCCGCCCTGTTCCGCGGCCCTGCGGCGCATCGCGTCAAGCCCGATGTGGCCGAGGCCGGAGGGCCGTCCGGCGACCTCGGAGGGATCGAAGCCATGGCCGTTGTCCACGACGTCGAGACGCACCTCGTCCGGCTCATAGGTCACCGTCACGCGGCAGCGGCCCGCACCCGCATGCTTGGCCACGTTCCCGACCGCCCCCTGCGCGATCCGCAGCAGAGCGGCCTCAGTGCGCATGGGCAGCTGCCGGCCATTACCCTCCACGCTGACCTCGATGTTGAGCTCCCCTGCGGCGGCGAAGCCGGCGGCGATCCGGCCCAGGGCATTCTCCAGTGAGGTCTCGGAGAGCGAGGCCGGCTGGAGGGCGGCGATCATCGCCCGGGCCTCGCCGAGGTTGTCCTTCGCGGTGGTGCGGGCAAGCTCGATGAACCGGGTGGGGCCCGCCAGCTGCTGCTCATCCAGCCCGAGATTGAGCAGATCCCGTTCCGCGGAGTGCAGCAGCATCTGGATGCTGGACAGCCCCTGTGCGACGGTGTCGTGGATCTCGTGGGCCAGCCGCTGGCGTTCCTCTGCGACACCGGCGGCGCGTTCCGTCTCCGCGAGCTGGGTGCGGGTGGCGATGAGCTGGTCGATGAGCTCCTCCCGTTCCCGGCTGATGCGCACCAGGGTGCGGAAGGCGTAGTGGATGGCCAGGACGACGGCCGCCGAGACCGCCGGCCCCATGACACCACCGACGGTGAGCCCCGTGGGGAACTGGATGAGCACGGAGGAGGTGGTCGCCGCCAGCACCGCCACCACACCACGGACATCATCCATGACCCGCAGATACAGGAAGAGCAGGGGGAACAGCAGGTAGATGCTCACCGGGGAGATCGCCATGGCCAGTACCCACAGCAGCGTCAGGCTGGCCAGCCACGCCAGACCGGTGCCCTCCCGCCACTCCGGCTGCATCGCGGAGCCGTAGAAGTAGAGGACCGCGAAACCGGAGCAGAGCAGCAGGTTGAGCGCCGCCTCACCGAAGGGCAGGTTCACCGAACCTGCCAGGGCAGCGATGAGCAGGACGGTGGTGAGGATGTGGACACCGTCAGTCAGGGCGTCCTCATCCGGTGCCCGGGTGCGCCGGAGCTTATCCACGCCTTCCTGGGGATCTAAGCTGGTCTCCATGCGTCTGAGCCTACCGAGCGTTTCCGTTGTCCCCGCCGTCGCTGCCGTCGCTGCCCTCGCTGCCGCGCTGCTCACCGGCTGCTCGCCCACCGCCGGGGCACCGCCGGCCACACCGGAGACCGCGGTGGAGGTGGCGGCCGCCGACACCGTCACTGATTCGGTCCTGCCCCATGACGCGACGCCGGAGATCCCCGGCGGACGGGAGAGCCAGGACGAATGTCCGTACCTGGACACCACCTGGGTCTCCGACACCAACGGCCAGCGCACCCTGGGCGTCGGGGTGGACCCGCGCTTCGACACCCCGGCCTGTGTCTTCTGGTCCTACCCGGAGGAGCCGCACCTGACAGTCATCGTCCGGGACATGCCGGACGTGGATTCCGCGATCGCTGTCGTCGACTGGGCCGCCCCCATCGACACCACCGAGCCGGCGGAGGAACCGGAGGGCTGGTCCGGTGGGCGGGCCGGTGCGGGCATGGTGCCCGAGCACAACGGCTCCCTCTACGCGGTGCAGAAGCAGGACCGGGCGGTCGTCGTGTTCAGCAACCAGGACCAGTCGCTCAAGGCGGAGCTGGTGGCCCACGAGGTCATTGACCGGTTGGGCCTGTGATCATCCGCTGATCAGACCGCCACGTCGTTGTAGGGCATCAACGTGGACACCCAGGGGAAGATGACCTCCATGAGCAGCAGGAACACCGCGCTCAGGAGGACCAGCAGCAGGAGCAGCTTCACCGGCCACGGGCCCGGCAGGGCGCGCCACAACGGTCCGTACATCTAGATCTCCTCCAGTTCTGCCGGGCGTTCGCCGGCGATCTTCGGGGTCGACTCGACCTCCATGGCGTGGATGATCATGCGCTCCGCATTCGAGAACTGCGGATGGCAGGTGGTCAGGGTGATCATGCCCTCCATCTCCGGGGTGACCTCCGCCCACTGGCCCGGCACCGGGTTGATCACCTCGATGGCACCCGGCAGCGTGATGTGCCGGCCCTGGACTGCGGCGTATTCACCGGTGGTGACCCGCTCGACCTGCTCCGGGCTCAGGCAACCCTCGGCCTCGGCCCGGCGCACCTCCCCCTGGGCGTCAATGGGCAGCACCCGGTAGGTGACCCACGCGGACTGCGTCTCGACGACGATCGCGTCGCAGACCCTGAGGTTGCCCAGGTCATTGAAAGGGGCACCCTTACCCACGCGGTGGCCCGCGACGGCGAAGTTGCCGGCCTGGCCGGGCATCTGGGAATCGACATAACGGCCCGGACCGGCCAGCAGGTCAGCGTCATCGGTGCCCTCGACGATGGCGAACTGGAAATCCGACCCGAAGGCGGGGATGTACATGCGGGCGAAGGCCTCACCGAGTTCCGGGGTCAGACGCTGACGCGGGTTGACCCGCTCGGAGTCGTCCGTCTCCCCCCAGGCATCCTCCAGTGCGCTGGCCTTCTCATCCTGGAGACGGCCGGCGGCGATATTGGTCCAGTAGGATTCGTAGAAGGCGAAGAGCAGGATGACCACACCCATCGTGAGCAGGAGTTCGCCGAGGATCTGGGTGACGCTGAAACGACGTCGAGTAGGGCGTCTGCGGTTGGCCATGCGGGAAAAACTCCTGGAAACGCTACGATCGACTGGGCTGAATCAGTCTAGCTTGATCGCACGTCTTCCGAAGGTTGGTGGTTCCCACCGTGCTTGACCCGTTCATCTACCCGGTCTCCGGTGTCCTGAAACTGTGGCACATCCTGATGCACTCGGTGTTCGGGATGGATGATTCGACGGCGTGGGTGGTCTCCATCTTCGGCCTGGTCCTCACAGTCCGGCTCCTGCTCATCCCCGCTTTCTGGGCGCAGGCGAAGTCCGGGCGCACCGGGGTGGCGATGCGTCCGGAGCAGGCGGCCCTCGCCGCGGAATACGCCACCCGGACTGACCGGGAGTCCGTCGCCGAATTCGAGCGGAAATCGAAGGAGCTGCGGGAGCGCTACAACTACAGCGTTGCGGCGGGCTGCATCCCCACGCTCATCCAGATCCCGGTCTTTCTGGGGCTCTACCAGGTGCTGCTGCGCATGGCCCGGCCATCCTCGGGGAGCACCGACATTGCTCCGGATGCCCGGATCGGTTTCCTCAACTCCGAGGAGATCCGCGCCTTCCTGGGCGCCTCCATCAACGGCATCCCCCTGCCGGCGTACATCTCCATGCCCGCGGAGAGCCTCTCCCGCCTGGGCACCACCACTGGGGAGGTCCGTGGCTTCATCCTGCCGATCCTCCTGGCCGCCGTGGTCTTCACCACCGGCAACATGATCGCCTCGCTGATGCGCAACGCGAAGACCCTGGACTGGGACTCAAAGGCAGCCCGGGGACTGAACAGATTCCTCATGGGCATGACCGTGTTCATCCCGGTGCTGTTGATCACGCTGGTGCTCAACGGGCCCCTGCCGGTGGCCATCGTCCTCTACTGGTTCGCCAACAACCTGTGGACCCTGGTCCAGTCGCTCATCCTCTATCCGCTGGTGCACCGGAAGATCCCGCTGCACGAGTCTTTCGAGGAGTTCTCCCGCGAGCGTCGTGAAGCCGCCCGGGCGGAGGACCGGGAGAAGCGGCGGATCAGGTGGGACGTGCGGCGTCGGAAAGCACGCGGCGCCCTGCAGCCCTGGAAGATCCCCGGGATCCGGCGGGAACTGGTCGCGGAGAAGACCGCCCGCAAGGAGGCCGCCGCCGCCGAGAAGGCGGAGCAGAAGGCCCTCAGAAAAGCGAAGCGGGCAGCCTCCTCCGCACTGCAGAAGGAGCGGCTGGCCCGGCGCCGGGAGGAGCGGGCCGCCCGTAAACAGGCTAGATCGAATAATCCGCCGGCGGAGCCGACAGCATCTGACGCGCCAGATCCCGCGCGGTCCGCAGAGGACTGACGTCCCGCACGAAGCGGGCGCCGGCCAGACCGCCGTCGAGGAAGATGAGCAGCTGGTTGGCCTGCGTGGCTGAAGGGTAGCCGTTCTTCGCGGTGAGCAGGTCCGTCATCGTCTGGTGCATCCAGGTGCGGTGCTCACGGCAGGCGGCGACAATACCGTGCTCCGACTCGGTCTCCGGGCGCGGGTACTCGTTGGAGGCGTTCTGGAAGTGTGAGCCCCGGAACTCCTTGTCCGGTTCATCGGCGATGGAGAGGTCGAAGAAGGCGAGGATCTTGTCCTCCGCATCAGTCATCTCCTTCGTGTACCCGGCCCACCGGGCCCGGTACTCCTCGTCGAGGTTCTCCAGGTAGGCGATGACGAGCGCATCCTTCGAACCGAACAGGGAGTACAGGGAGGCCTTGGCCACGTCCGCCTCCCGCAGGATGCGGTCGATGCCGATGACCCGGATGCCCTCCGTGGTGAACAGGTTGGTGGCCGAATCCAGCAGACGCTGCCGCGGACTCGGCCGGTTGCGACGGCGGGTGCTCGTCGTCTTCTTCCTCACGGTTCCTGCGGCCACTGACGTACCCGATCCTTCCTGGGGGTGGTTGCTCTGGTTTCCTACCTAATATAGACAAACCGGTACGTCTTTTAACAGTCCCCCGGGGACGCCCACGAAAAAACCCGCCCTTGGAAGGGCGGGTGAAGCGGCTTCAGGCGGGGCGGGAATCAGCTGCGGCGACTGGTGACCGCGTTGACGATGGTCAGCAGGATCACCGCGCCGAGCAGACAGGTCAGGAAGCTGAAGATGATGCCCGCCCCCTCCACATCAACGCCGAAGAGGCTGAGCAGCCAACCGCCCAGCAGGCCACCGACCACACCTACGACGATGTTGAGGACGACGCCCTGCTGCGCGTCCGTGCCCTTGATCTTGGAGGCGATCCAGCCGGCGATACCGCCGATGATGATCCAGCCCAGGATTCCGAGTCCAAGCATTGTGTTCTCCTTAAATCTCGCTGGTGAATTTCAGATGCTCTTATTAGGGACCGTCGCCCGGCGCGGACCGGGCGGCCGTCCACATTCCCAGTCTGTCAGGGGATACAACGGTTTGCACTTCCGCAAGGCGACTGTGACCGGATCGTTGCAGCCGATGAAAAAGCCCTGCACCGGACCAGGTGGTGCAGGGCGGGAAGACCGCAGCGTTCTTCTCCGGGGCCTAGACAGCCTCGGGACGGACCACCATCATGGGGCACGGAGCGGACTGCAGGAGGGCCCGGGAGGTGGAGCCCAGGAGCATGCCCTTGAAGCCGCCCCGGCCGTGGGAACCAACGACCAGCAGCTGTGCCCCCTCGGAGTTCTCCACCAGGGCGCGGACCGGACGATCACGGGTGATGACCTTGCGGACCTCCACGTCCGGGTAGCGCTCCACCATCGGGGCGAGACGCTCAGTGAGCATGTCGATCTGCTCCTGCTCGACGATCTCCCACTGCTGCTGCGCGGCGGACAGGCCGGCCAGGGAGGCCTGGACCTGCATGTCCATCCAGGTGTGGACGGCGACGAGCTCGGCCCCGCGGGCATCAGCCTCGGCGAAGGCGATCTCGGTGGCCTTGGCGGAGACGTCGGAACCGTCGACACCGATGACGACGGGGCCGTACTTGGTGGCCTCCTCGAGCTGGTTGTCCTCACGGACCACGACGACCGGGCAGGTGGCGTGGGAGACGACAGCGGCGGAGACCGAACCCATCACCATGCCGGACAGTCCGCCGAGACCGCGGGAACCCATGACGATCATCGTGACGTCCTGGGCCATGTCCAGCAGCATGTCAATGGGCGAACCCTCGGCGATGGTGTGGCCGATCTTGATCTCCGGGGCGACCTCATGGGCGATGGCGCGGGCCTCGTCGATCTTCTCCATGGTCTCGGCCTGCAGATCATCGAAGAGCTCCTGCGGCGGGACCATGCCTTCCGCGTAGAGGAACTGCGGCATCGTGTAGGAGGAGGCCAGTCGCAGCGGAATCCCCCGCTTATTCGCGGTGTTGGCGGCCCAGCGGACCGCATTATGGGAGGCCGGGGAGCCGTCAACTGCTACAACGACGATATCTTCCTGGGGCATCTCGTTAGCCTTTCCTTATTTCTGTGTACGGATCTGGTTTTACCGTTCACCTTCGATTGTAGCCCCTCGATGACATGTTCAAAGGAGTTGTTACAACCAGTTCCGGGGGAAAGACCGCGGACAGGACAGGCTGGTCGCGCCCGCTTTCAGACAGCCGCGGGAAGGATCTAGCGCGGAGTCTCGACCGGGATCGCCGGGTCGGAGTTCGCCGGGTACAGCAGGTTGTAGAGGATCCTGCCGATGTCGGCCAGGAACGAGCCGATACCCTCGGAGGAGAAGTTGGTGGCCTGGTTGAGGAGAGCGTCAAAGTCCATGAACGACAGATTAGTACAGCCGCCCCGCCGGCAGCGATCACCGTTGCCGGTCCGTGACGGCCTGACCGCCACCCGGGCACGCCTCCCCGAGGATGCAGCCGCCATGACCGCGGGTGAGTTCGTCGGCCACCTCATCACCACCCAGCGCCGCCGGCATCCGCTTGATGACGCCGCGGCCCTGCAGGCGCGTTTCAACGCCGGCGAGGTCGTCGACCGCCGCGGCCACCCCTTCTCCTTCTCCTCCCCTGTCGCTCCCGGCGAGGACGTCTTCTTCTACCGCACGCCCGCGCCGGAGGAGCCCGTCCCCTACGACATCGACATCCTCCACCGCGACGATGATCTCCTGGTAGCCGACAAGCCGCCTTTCCTGGCGACCATGCCGCGGGGCAAGCACATCACGGAGACCCTCACCGTACGGCTGCGCCGCTCCCTCGACCTCCCTGACCTCGTGCCCGCCCACCGTCTGGACCGGTTCACCTCCGGGGTGATCCTGTGCACCCTGCGCCCGGAAATCCGCGGTGCCTACCAGCGGCTGTTCGCCGAACGCCGGGTGGAGAAGACCTACGAGGCCATCGCCGACCACGATCCTTCCCTCTCCCCGGGCACGGTATGGCGCTCCCGGATGGAGAAGATCCCCGGCGAGATCCAGGGCCGCATCATCGACGGTGAACCCAACGCCGTCACCCTGCTTGCCGACGTCACGCCCCTCAACCCCGCCGGGCAGCGCGAGCTCGAGGCCGTCCACGGCCCCCTGCCGCCGCAGGCGCGCTACATCCTGCACCCGGAGACCGGCCGGACCCACCAGCTCCGGCTGCACATGTGGGCCGCAGGCGTACCCATCCTGGGTGACAACATCTACCCGCGCATCCACACCGAGGAGGAGGAGGACATGCGTCGGCCCCTCCATCTCGTCTCCACGGGGCTGGCCTTCGAGGATCCGCTCACCGGTGAACACCGGGAGTTCACCGTCCCCCGCCGGCTCTTCCACGGTCGCCGCTGACTCATCCAGACCCGGGGTCCAGCCCGCAGGCCCGGGCGACCCGGTCCTGCAGGTCCTCCCACTGCTGCACCGGCCTCAGCTCCAGGGAGAGGGTGTGCAGTTCCACCTCCTCCTCGCGCACCCGCTGCACCATCGTGCCGGGCATGAGGTTCATCAGCAGCATCGCCAGTTCCCGGCTGTGCCCGGGCGGCAGGCGCAGGTGGGCCCGGACCACCGCCGGTTCAATGTCCGGGGTGGGACGCACGGCCCGGCGCGCCACATCAATGCCGCCCGCCACCGCCTTGTACAGGAACCAGCTGAGCAGCACCACCGCCCCCCGGAGGCGGAGCATCCTGCCCGGAGGGACGAGACGGAGGCTCAGGGCGGTGGCGGCCCCCACGCTGACCAGCCCGTAGAGGGCGTAGGCGGGTTCCCAGGAGGACACCGCCTCCCAGACCACCACGAGGGCGAACACCCGCAGGACCACAGCGACCACCCACTTCATGTCGACCAGCCCCCGGCGAACAGCAGGACCAGCAGCAGCACTGCAAGCAGCACCAGGACCGCCATCCCCGTCGGCGTCCACAACCGGGACCGGGTCTCCAGGAACGCGACACCGTCCCGGACCAGGCCGACGCTCCGGGACCAGCCCCTGCCCCAGACCCGGGCCACCTGTGCCGTCCCCGTGTACACCCGGGCCAGGGCCACGCCGCCGGAGCTGCGCAGGCGACCGGATGCCGTCTCCAGGGGCACCACGATATCCCCGGGTGGAACTGCCGGGACCCGGCCCACCAGCCATGTCAGGGGTGCGGCCAGGAGCAGCGCCAGGAGGACAGGCCAGGTGGAGTCCCACAGGGTGGCGGCATCCCAGGTCGGTGGCTGCAACTCCAGCCAGGCCGTGCCGATCCACCAGGGCAGCCCCATCCCCAGCAGGCAGAGCAGCAGCCAGGCCCCGAACAGACCGTCCACCTTCTCCGTGGAGCGTTCCCCGCGCCACATCACCCGGGACAGACGCAGGAGCAGCAGCGTGGAACCGGTGGCCACCAGGGGCAGGAGTCCGGCCAGGGCGGGGAGATCCGCCACGGCATATTTCGCGTCGTGCTTCGCGAAGGCCCCTGAGGTCCACGGCGCGCCCGCCAGTGCCAGGCCCGCCCAGGCCATGCCCAGCAGCACAGGTATCCCGGTGGTACCCCGGCCGTGGCGGCGCACCACCGGCACCCCGAGGAAGAGTGCCCCCTTGGCCAGGCCGTGGTGCACGGCGTAGAGGACAACGGCAGCAGTGCTCGCGCCGCTGCTGCCGGGCACCAGCAGACCCGCCGCGAGCACTGCACTGATCAAGCCGAGCTGCGAGATCGTGGAGTAGGCGAGGATGACCTTGGGGTCGTCCTGCACCAGCCCCACCCCGACGGCGAGGAAGGCCCCGGCAAGCGCCAGGAGCAGCAGCAACCGGGCGATGTCCGCGCTGTCGCCGGCGGGCAGGAAGCGCAGCCAGCCGACGATGCCGACCTTGACCATCACGCCGGAGAGCACCGCCGAGGCCGCGGGCGGGGCGGCCGGATGTGCCAGCGGGAGCCACAGGTGCAGCGGTGCCAGGCCGGCCTTGACGCCGAAGCCGACGAGCAGCAGCGCACTGATGAGGGTGGAGCGGTCGGAGGCGGCGATGGCGGAGGGGGCGTCGATAAGCAGGGCGCCGCCGGCGTCCACGGTGAGCAGGAGTCCGCCGAGCAGAGCGGTCTCGCTGAGCACCGTCATGACCAGATAGATCACCGTCGCCCGGTGCGCCTGCGGCGTGCGGTGGTGGATGACCAGGCCGGCAGCGGAGAAACTCAGCACCGCGAAGGAGAGGTAGAAGGCGACAGTGTCGGCCGCGAGGTAGGCGCCGACGGTGCCCAGGTAGGTGGCCAGCAGGAATGCCGCCAGCGTCGGATCCGGCCCCCGGCGCCAGGTCACGGCGACCAGGGCCGCACCGTAGAGCACGGCGGCGATCAGCAGCAGGGGCCGCGCCACCGCATCCATCCGGAAGACCGTTCCGAACAGCAGCCACGGCACCTCCAGCTGCGCGGTCGGGGTGGTCAGCGCCAGCACAGCGGCGGGCAGCACTGCCGCAGGGGACAGGACCGCCGCTGACCTTCTTGACGACGCCCGCGGCACCGCGGCCGCCGCGATGAGCAGCAGGGGTGCCAGCAGACTGAGGGAGAGCATCACTCGAACACCCCCACCGCGATCTGCCCGGCGATGTCCAGCGGGAGGAAAGAGACCGAGGCGGCGACACCGAATATGACCACCATGGCGGTGGTGCTCAGGGTGGGCACGAGCAGGGCGGCCGGTTCCGCGGCACGTTCATCGACCTCGGGCTCGCGGAACCACAGGCGGTAGATCACCGGCAGGAAGTACAGCGCGTTGAACAGCGAGGAGGCCAGCAGCACCCCCACCACCCAGGGATGGGCCGAATCCAGGGCACCGAGACCCAGCTGCCACTTGGAGATGAAACCCGCCGTGGGCGGCAGGCCGATCATGCCGAGGGCGGCGACGGTGAAGGCCACCGAGGTCCCCGGCATCCGCCGCCCTAGACCCTCGAGCTGGTCGATGCGTTTGGCCCCCAGGCTCTCCGCGAACAGCCCGGCGCAGAAGAACAGGGTGATCTTCATGATGCCCTGGTGCACCAGGTGGACGATCCCGCCCGTGGCACCACCCAGCGTGGCCAGGGTGATGCCCAGGGTGACGTAACTGACCTGGGAGACGGTGGAGTAGGCCAGGCGCCGCTTGAGGTCCTGCTGGCGCAGGGCCTGCCAGGAGCCGTAGAGGATGGTGAAACCGGCCAGCAGCAGCAGTGGGGTGAGCACCCCGAGCTCCACGGTCACCTGGACACCGTAGACGTCGTCGATGACGCGGACGATGCCGAAGACACCCGCCTTGACCACGGCCACCGCATGCAGCAGCGCCGAGACCGGGGCGGGGGCCACCATCGCGGTGGGCAGCCAGCCGTGGAGGGGGAAGAGCGCCGCCTTCACGCCGAGCCCACCGATGAGCACCGCGAAGATCACCGCGGCGATCCCCGGTGAATGGGCCGCCAGTTCAGCCACACCGGCGGCGCCACCGGCGGCGAAGTCGACGGGCCCGGCGTAGATGGTCAGCCAGACCACGCCGGTGAGCAGGGCCAGACCGCCCGCCAGGGTATAGCGCAGATACAGGCGCGCGGCGCGCAGGGACTCCGGGTTCCCCCAGTGCGCCAGCAGCGGGTAGGTCACCACGGTGAGCATCTCGTAGAAGACCAGGAAGGTGAGCAGGTTACCGGCGAAGGAGATGCCCACCGTGGCAGTGACGCAGAGGCTGAAGAAACCGAAGAAGCGGCTCCGGTGCCTCGTCCCGCGGAGATAACCGATGGCGTAGACCGTGGTGAGCAGCCACAGGATGGACGAGAGTGCGGCGAAGAAGACCGAGAGCTGGTCCACCCGCAGGACCAGGTCACTGCCGGGCAGGAAGGGCAGGGAGAACTCCGGCCGCAGGTCCGCATCCACCACCGCGGGGATGAGCAGGATGACGAGTGCGACCTTGAGCACCGCCGCCCCGAGGTTGACCGTCGAACGCAGCCGGATCCGATCCTCGGCCATGGGGAAGATCAGCACCGCCGCCAGCAACGAGAGCAGCAGCATCACGACCGGGATCCAGGACACCACGTCCCCGGGAAGCAGATTCACCATGGGGCACCCACCTCCAGCAGGTCGACGACCCAGGCCCCGCTGAAACCCGTCACCAGCGTGAGCAGGCCGAGCACCAGCGGCGGGAGGAGGACCACGGCCGGCAGGCTGGACTGGCGGCGTTCCGGCGGGTTGAGCAGGTGCCCGTCGTCCTCCGCCTCGATGAGCAGGGGTGCCATCATGCGCAGCAGGTAGGCGGCGGACAGCAGCGTGGCCAGGACAATCACACCCACGATCCAGTACTGCCCCGATGCGATCGCCGAGGTGGACAGCAACCACTTCCCCGAGAAGGACAGGGAGATGGGCAGGCCGGCCAGCCCGATGGCGGACATACCCATCGCCAGGACCAGGCCGGCGTGGTTGCGTCCCACGCCGCGGAGCTGATCCAGTTCGTCGGTGCCGTAGATCTCCTTGAGGTAGCCCGCCGCGAGGAAGAGCGTGGCCTTGGCCACCCCGTGGCCGAGGACCAGGCAGAGCGTGCCACCGAAGGCCCCGGCGATGACGACATCCTCGCCGAGGGTGGTCACCGGCAGTTCCTCGAGGCGGCCGGATTCCGGGTTGAGCAGGACAGGGAAGAAGAGGAACCAGTAGCCGACCTGCGCCACCGTGGAATAGGCCACCAGCGGCTTGAGCCGCGACTGGCGCAGGGCCATCACCGCACCGAAGACGATGGCGAGCGTGCCCAACCCGGCCAGCGTCCAGGACAGCCAGGCCAGGGTGGTGGCAATGGCCGGGGCGGCGACCGCCTCGGGTGCACCGACGTTCGTGCTCATGCCGGGGGCGACGAGCCACAGCCAGCAACGCAGCAGCACGAACAGGGAGGCCTTGATCACCAGGGCCGACAACAACGGGGACACCGCCGTGGGGGAACCGGCGTGCGCCGGGATGAGCCAGCCGTGCAGCGGGACCAGCGCCACCTTGAGCGAGAGCCCCACGGTCAGCAGGATCAGGGCGGTGACCACCACGGCATGATTGTCCGGGGTGGCGGCGATGACCCCGGCGGCCTGGTTGATGTCCAGAGTGCCCGTCACAGAAACAACCAGCCCCACCGCGATGAGGAAGAGGAGGGAGCCCAGCACCGCGATGAAGAGGTAGCGCAGGGCGGCCTCCCAGGCCCTGGTCCGGCCCAGGGCGACCAGTCCGACCGCCGTGAGTCCGACCATCTCCAGACCGACGTAGGTGTTGAAGAGATCCCCGGCCACGAAGACGGCGTTGAGGCCCGACCAGCAACCCAGCCACAGCGGCCAGAAGGCCGGGTGGGCGGGCTGCCAACGGAGGGTCCCCGGCTGTGCGCCGGCGACCATGCGGCGCCCAGTCGAGGCCGGGAAGGCGGCCGCGAAAACGGTGACCAGCCCACCGACCACCGCCGTCAGGAGGAACAGCAGGACCGAGAAGCCGTCGGCCCGCAGGTGGATGCCCAGCGGGGCGGAGTGGCCGCCGAGGCTCAGCTCCACCACCTGCCCGCCCTGCACGACCCACAGAACCGGCAGTGTGAGAACGGCACTGGACAGGGCAGCCAGCAGACCAGGCCAATGACGGACGGCGGGTGGTAGCGCTGCGGTGAGCACCGCCGCGGACAGGGGCACCAGCACAAGGGCACCGAGACTGATCTGGGCGGGGCTCACGGGTGGTCATCCTCCTCATGGACGCCCTCGATGCGGCGGATCAGTACCGCGCCCACCCCGGTGAAGGCCACCGTGATCACCAGACCCGTGATCACCAGGGCGGTGAGCACCGGGTCCGCCGGCTCCTGCCGGGCCGCCAGGGCGATGAGGAGGAGCAGTGCACCCGAACCCAGGACGTTCATCGCCACGAGCCGGGCCACCCGGTCCCGGACGAGGAGGAAACGGGTCAGACCGACGGCGATGAGTCCCACCGCGACCATCAGGTACCACTGGGTGATGTTCATCCCTGTCCCTCCCTGCTGCTGATGCGGTGGCCAGGATTCTCCAGCGCGAGATAGAGCGCGTAGAGGGCCACGGTGATGCCGCCGGTGAGGAAGACCTCGATGATGAAGATGACCACGAACTGCCGCCCCTCCGGCCAGGTCAGCCAGGGGTCACCGGCCACCGGGCCGAACAGTCCCACGCCCAGGAAGACCACCACCCCGATGATCATCAGGGGGACCAGCAGACGGTGGAGCATCCGGAGATCCACCCCGGCCAGCCGCAGCAGGATGAGCAGACCCGCCAGAACCGAACCGGACTGGAAGGCCCCGCCGGGTCCGGAGCTGCCGGCGAAGAGCAGCCACAGCCCGAGCATCAGGAACACCGGGGCGACGATCCGGAGGAACCAGAGGGCGATCGAGGGCAGCGGCGCCGGCTGCGGCCCTTCCCGCGGCCGGTCCGTGCCCACCGCCAGGACGACCACGCCTGCGAACAGCAGCACGGCGGATTCCAGGAGGGTGTCGTAGGCGCGGAAACTCAGCAGCACGGCGGTGATCTCATGTTCCACACCGGTGGCCGGCATACCCGCGGTGAGGCTCCCGGTCCAGGCCGGGGTGACCTGCCGCGTGCGCAGGATCACCGAGCCGAGGACCACCACCAGCACCGTCCCGGCCACCAGTCCCGTGAGTATCCGGATCCGGCGGGGCACCGCCGGGGGCGGCTCGTCCACCGGTTGCGCGGCTGCCCCGGGCCGAGCCACCGCCAGCCACACCAGGACACCGGAGAGCACCCCGCCGCCCAGCGCCGCCTCCGCCAGCGCCACGTCTGTTATGACGCTGTTTTTGGTAGCGGGGTTGGGTCTATCCGGTAG
>NZ_JANWTC010000025.1 GCF_024919295.1 Corynebacterium lemuris
CAAAAGTACATTGGCACACTATTGAGTTCTCAAACAACATTTGCATGCTTTTCACTGTCGCCCTCAGGGGCTTGAGCTCTTCAGCAGCTTGTCTGAACTTACTGTATCGGACTGACTCTGTCAAATCCAAACTGAGAAGTTCTGCTTTCGTTTCCTTCCCGGCAACCTCTCGGTAACCGTTCGTGGCAACGAGAATGACTATACGAACCTTTAGACCGAACAAGCAAATCGCCAGGTCATCCGGACATTCTGCGAACAATGCGGGGCATGGCCCCCACCATCACCACCATGATGACCAGTTCCACCATGGTCTGGGTGACCACCACGACCGGAGCGAGGGGCCCGCCCATCGCCAGAGCGAAGGGCAGAACCACCAGCGAATTGCGGGTCACCCCGCTGAAGGTCGCCGCCACCTGCTGCGGGGCGGGTAACCGCAGCAGGGAGCTGACCGTCAGGCCGGCCACGATCATCACCAGGGCGAAGAGAAGGTAGATACCGGCGGGAAGGAGAAGCCGCTGCCACTGCTCGAGCACTCCTCCGGCGTGGCCGGCGAGCACCACGAAGAGCGTGGCCATCATGAGCGGGACCATCGCGGCATTGCCGGCGGCGTCGATACGCCGGGCCCAGCGGCGGCGCGGCATCAACCGCTGCAGAAGGAAGGCCGCGCCCAGGGGGAGAAGGATCAACAGGAGGAAGGCCTCGAGGAAAGGTCCGGCCGGGAGCGCCTCCTGCGACCCCACGAAGAGACGCAACAGGGGTGGGAGAAGCAGCAACTGCCCGATGAGCAGAAGAGGCGTCGCCGCAAGCAACTGTGCGCGCGCTCCCCCGGCCAGGCCGGTGAAGGCGATGACGTAATCGATGCAGGGGGCGAGCAGAACGAGCAGGACAGCGGCGTGGACGACGGTGTCATCACGCAGGGGCAGGGCCAGCAGTCCCGCAACCACGGGGACGATGGCCGCGTTGAGCAGGGCGAGGACGGTGAGGAAGCGGGCGTTGATACGCACGCGTGTCAGAGGAACAGACAGGAAGGTGACGAAAAGCAGAAACCCCAGCACGGGGGTCACCAGACCCTGCAGTACCGGGGCGTCGATGAGCAGTCCGGCCAGGATCGCCGCGAGGTAGCAGGCGATCTGGTTACGCTCGAGCCAGGGGACCATCTAGTGGTAGACGGCGAGCAGTCCGTTGGGACCGTCGATCACCTGGACCGGGGTATTGAAGATCTCGGTGAGAATGTCATCACGCATGACCTCCCGGGGCGTGCCGAACTCCGCGATCTTGCCGCCCTTGACCGCGCAGATGTAGTCGGCGTAGCGGGCGGCGAAGTTGATGTCATGCAGCACCACGATGATGGTGCGGCCGAATTCCCGGGCGGCGGACTGCAGGTGCTTCATCATCTCCACAGAGTGGGCGATGTCGAGGTTGTTCAGCGGTTCGTCGAGAAGCACATAATCCGTCTCCTGGCAGAGCACCATCGCCACATACGCGCGCTGGCGCTGTCCGCCGGAGAGCTGGTCGAGATAACGATTCTCCAGGTCGGTCAGGTTCAGGAAGTCGATGTAGCGGGAGATGATCTGTTCATCCTCCGCATTCAACCGGCCCTTGCTGTAGGGGAAACGGCCGAAGCCGACGAGCTGGCGCACCGTCAGCTTGGTCACGAAGTGGTTCTCCTGGCGCAGGATCGAGATGATCTTCGCCAGGTCCTTCGAGCTTGTCGACGACACGTCGTGCTGCGCCACCGTGATCTCACCCGAGTCCATCGCCAGGAGGCGGCCGACCATGGTCAGCAACGTGGATTTGCCGGCACCGTTCGGACCGACCAGCGCAGTGATACCGCCGGCGGGGATCTCCAACGTCACCGGTCCGATCGCGACGTCGCTGTTGTACTCCTTACGGACATTGGTCAGTGTGATCACAGTCGGCCCTTTCTGAGGATGACGATGAGGAAGACGGTGCCACCGATCAGCTCAATGATGATCGAGACGACACCCTGTGCCCGGAAAATGTGGTTCATGATGAAGTAGGAACCAGTGAGAACCACGAAACCGGTGAGCGCGGCCATCGGGAAGATGAATCGGTGGTCATAGGTGTCCGCGAACTGGTAGGCCAGGGTGGCCACGAGGAAACCGAGGAACGTCATCGGCCCCACCAGCGAAGTCGATACCGCCATTAGCACGGACACCAGGATCAGCGTGTAGACCGACAGGAGCTTGTGGTTCACGCCGAGGTTGGTGGTCGCATCCCTGCCGAGCGCGATGACGTTGAGCTTGCGGGAGTTGAGGATCAGCAGGACACCCGCGATGGCGATCATCGGGATCGCAACCGGGAAATACTGCGTGTCCGCATTGTTGACAGAGCCGAAGAGGCGGGCGGACAGGACGTCGAACTCCGAGGGAGTCAGCGTGCGCTGCATGAATGTGGACACTGAACCCAGGCCACCACCGATGATGATGCCGACCAGCAGCATGGCGTGCATATTGCCGCCCTTGCCGGTGAGCAGCCAGGTGTAGAGCACCAGTGTCAGCAGGATCATCACGGCCATCTGCCCGACGAACAGCTCCAGGCCCCGGGTCGCGAGGAAAGCCGTCGTGCCGAAGAGGAACATCGTCGAGGTGTGGATGACCGTGTAGAGCGATTCGAAGCCCATGATCGAGGGCGTGAGAATCCGGTTATTGGTCACCGTCTGGAAGGCCACTGTGGCGATGCCCTGGCAGAACGCCACGATCGCCATGACCACGACGGACTCCATGCGGCGTTCGGCGATGAGCGCGAACCCCGGATGACCCACCGGCATCGGGTTGCTGTACCAGATCAGCCCCCAGGTGAAGACAAGCGCGGCCACGGACAGGCCGGCCATGATGAACCAGTACTTGCGCCTGGCCTTCTTCGTCTGGAACGGCCCTGAGGTCCGCTCCCTGATGTGGGTGCCCTCCGACTCAGCCGGAAGTTCAGAACCGACGGTGACGTGCTCCTCCACCGCGGTGGACTCCAGGAAGGTCTCGCGGCGCTCCAGGCCTGTCGTCTTATTCTCGATGTGCTTATCCACGGCGCGTCTGCCTCACGATCAGGATGACGAAGACAACCGCACCGATGATGCCCAGGATCACGGAGACCGGGATCTCGAAGGGCGCGATGATCGTGCGGCTGATCAGGTCGCAGACGGTGACCACCGCGATGCCCATCAGGCACACCCAGGGGAGGTTGGAACGCAGGTCATCGCCACGGAACATGGAGACGATGTTCGGCACGATCAGACCCAGGAAAGGCAGACTGCCGACAACGACGGTGACCACACCCGTTGCCACGGCGATCAGGCCGGTGCCGATGAGGATCATGCGGTTGTAGTTCAGGCCGACGTTGGTGGCGATCTCCTCACCCATTCCCGCGACCGTCAGCCGGTCCGCGAAGAAGAACACCGCGATCACGATGAACATGACGATCCACAGCACCTCGTACTGGCCACGGAAGACCGTGTTGAAGGAACCTGCGAACCAGATTCCCAGCTGCTGCAGCATATCCGTCTGCAGGGCGAAGAAAGTTGAGATCGAGCTGACCACCGCACCGAGCATGATGCCGATGATGGGCACGATCAGCGAGGAACGCAGCGTCACCCGGCGCAGAAACATGAAGAAGATCATCGTGCCGACGAAGGAGAACACCACGGCGCCGATCATCCGGTCGAGGATGGTGGCCGCGGGGATGAAGTACATGACCGCCAGCAGACCCAGACCCGCCCACTCCGTCGTGCCGGTGGTACTCGGTTCCACGAATTTGTTCTGGGTCAGCAGCTGCATCACCAGGCCGGACATCGCCATGGCGGCGCCCGCGAGGATAAGTGAGACCGTGCGTGGGATCCGGACCGCCTCAAACATCAGCTGACCGTCATCACCACCGAAGATGTCGTACTGCCCGGTGAAGAGGGAGGCCACGACGAGGGCGGCGACGAAGATGAAGCCGAGAATCAGCTTCCAGTCGAAGAGTTTCACCCGGGTACGTACCTGACGTCCGGGGGTTGTCTGCGACTGTGCGGAAGCGGGAGATGCGGTGGACACCCCTCAGTCCCCCTTTCTCTCACTGGCAGACGGTGAAGCGATGAACATGCGTGTTTCCTGGTTTCTGGCGTGGGCGGACCGGTGCGGTCCGGGCCCGGTGGGGCGGTAAAAGGGAAGGAGACTGCCTCGTGTGCACAAGACAGCCTCCTGGATGTTTCGGGTGATTCCGGAAATTGGGACGAATCCTAGCCGTCCCTTCCCCAGTCCACCGAATTAATTGTTGTTCGCGGCCTCTTCGAAGAGGTCGGCCAGACCGTTGAGAATCTCGGTGTAGGTGAGGATGTTCTCGTTGGTGTAGGTGTCGGCAGGTGCGTAGTAGACATTGCCCTCGGTGGTCGCGGTGACGTTGGCCAGGGCCTCGTTGTCCTCGATGACCTGCTCAGCAGCGACGTACTCGTCGGTGTTGCGGGTGGTGGTGCCGCCGTCGCGGTCCATGACGAGGAGGATGTCCGGGTTGGAGGCGGCGATCGCCTCGACGTTGATGTCATCGCCCTCGTGGTCGGAGGAGGCGTTGTCGACCTCGAGAGCCGGGGTCAGGCCCAGCAGATCGAAGATCGGTCCGAAGGTACGGCCGACGGAGGGGGCGATGTAGCCGATGTTGCCGCCGGAGACGTTCACGGCCATGACGGATTTGTCGGAGACGGCCTCATAGGCGGTCTTGGCACGCTCGAGGGCATCGTTGAAGTCGGCGACGATGATGGCCGCGTCCTCCTCCTCATCGAAGACCTCGCCGAGAATCTCGGCCTGGCGGATCAGCTCCCGGTCCAGCGGCTCGCCGTCACGCGGATCGAGCTCGATGATGGTGGTATCCGGGTTGAGGGTGGAGATCTCATCGTAGTACTGGGCGAAACGCTGGCCGTTGACGATCAGCTCCGGCTGGGCGGCGGTGAGCGCCTCCAGGTTCGGCTCGCGGTGGGTGCCCAGGTCGACGATGTTCTCGTCCTCCTTGTAGGAGGTCACGGTGAACGGGACCAGGCTGACCGGAGCGGCCACCAGATCAACATCCCAGCGGTCCAGCAGCTCGAAGGCACGGTTATCGGTCGCGGCAACGTTGCCGACCGGCTGGGTGATCTCCTTGGTGCCGTGGTTGTCCTCGATGGTGATCGTGGTGGCCTCGGCGGCAGCGGTGCTGTCAGTGTCAGCCGTGGTCGTGCTGCTGTCGGAGCAGGCGGTGAGGAACAGACCGGCGGCGGCGACCGCGGCGATCAGGGAGGTACGGAATCGTGCCATGTGTCCTTGTTTCCTTAAAAATCCGTTTGAAAGGTGACCAGCGTCCTGGCAGTTTAGGGCAGGGTTCCCTAATTGAGGGACAGTACAACGTCACCACCGGTGAGGCAAGGCTACCTTGCGCAAATCCACCTTCGAGAGGGGTGAAATCCAGCAAACTGCGAGGCAGGAGGGCTTTTGCAAGATTGTAACCCAGACGTTGCTTTGGCTCACCTTACCCGCGAAAGAGTGGCTGATGACACAAATTAGTAAATTTCACATCCTCAGAAATGGCCGTCTGCCGTTGACCAGTGATTTCGACCCGAACCCCCGGGAAATCTCCGGGAAATACCCTGGCGCTCCGCACCCGCCCCCGGGTGGCTGACAGGCAGCCGAAAGCCCCCGCCCCTGAGCTGAATCAGAGTGCGGGGGCGGGTGGTGAACCTTACTTGTCGTCGCCCTGGGTCATCAGCGCGAGGCCGATGGCAAACATGAAGACATCCTTCGCCAGGCTCATGCCCTCCTGCGAGGGGCGGATCCCGTCAGCCTCGGTATTCTCCGGGTTGCGGAAGTACATTGACAGCAGGCCACCACCGAACGCAGCCAACCCGGCGCCGGCGACCTTATTGGGCACGAAGGGCGCCAGCAGGGCCACACCGAGGCCCGTCTCCGCGTAGCCGAGCCAGGTGCCGAACTTGTCCGAGGGCAGCTTTGCCAGTGCAGGGATGCCGGAGGCCGCCGCCTGCTGGACGCCGGCGGAGTACTCGGCCGGCATGCCGATCTTGCCCACGCCGGAGTTGGCGATGAAGGCGCCGGAGACGCCGCGGAGGATAGCGGTGGAAATCTTGGACATGAAAGCTCCTAGCAATATTGTTGACGTGTACTCATAGAAGGTACACGTTCATACCTTTCGACGCCAGTGGCCGTCTCAGGCGCCGATCTCCTCCAACACATGATCACTCTCGTCCGGGAAAATCAGCGGATAGGTGAAGCCGGCGATTGCCGCACCCACCAGAGGCGCGACTATGAACGCCCAGACCTGCATCAACGGCTCGCTCCCCGCGAACCACGCCACGCCCAACGAACGTGCCGGGTTCACCGAGGTATTGGAGATCGGGATCGAGATCAGGTGGATCAACGTCAACGCCAGACCAATCGCGACCGGGGCAAAACCCTGCGGGGCACGACGGTCAGTGGATCCGAGAATGATCCAGAGGAAGATGGCGGTGAGCACCGCCTCCGCCACAAGCACAGCCACCAGCGAATAGCCGTCCGGAGAACGGTCCCCGTAGCCGTTGGTGGCGAAACCTGATTCCACGGCGGAAAAACCCTCCCGGCCCGAGGCAATCACGTAGATGACACCACCCGCCAGCGAACCGCCGATCACCTGGGCCAGCATGTACGGGAGCACGGCCGAACCCTCCACGCGGCGGGAGAGGAACGCACCCAGGGTGACAGCCGGGTTGAAGTGCCCACCGGAGATGTGGCCGACAGCGTAGGCCATGGTCAGGACAGTGAGTCCGAAGGCCAGGGCAACACCCACGAAGCCGATGCCCATGTTGATGTTCGGGTTGTCAGCGGACAGGACGCTCGCAGCGAAGACCGCGCTACCGCAGCCGCCGAAGACGAGAACAAAAGTACCCAGCAACTCTGCGGCCAGGCGTGTCGTCATTGATTGATGCACGTGAACTCCAGACGGTGGGAAACAGTGTATGAAGCTGACTCTACGATGCGTCGTCCCTGCTGGCAGGGTGTTTGTGTAACAGATACGTCAGGATCGTCCGGCATCGTTCCGCGCCTGCGGGCACAGCCATCCGAGCCGGTGCTGCCCGGGACCTGTCCCCTTGGAAGTTCGGAGCCGAGGGTCAGGTCTCACCCGCCAGATCCCACCCGTCAGGTCCGGACATGTATCTCCCAGGATCCGCGCTGCTCACCATGCCGCCGCACCCGAGAGATACATGTCCGGACCTAACCTCCGAAACCTACTTCTTAGACCATGAAATGAGGAGATCCCCGGACCAGTGCTGGTCCGGGGATCTCCCTCAGTGGAGCTGCCGGGAATTGAACCCGGGTCCTTCGTCACCTCGCCAGGGCTTCTCCGTGCGCAGTTCGCGCCGGATCTCTGCTCGGCCCTCCGGCTCGGACGAACTCGTTCCGGATGATGGGCCCAGTCAGCGGTAAGTGTCCCGTTCAACCCCGCTGACGCGGCTGGACGGCAAGCCTCCTAGTCGATGCCAGGGTCCGGATCAGAGGCGAGTCCGGCCTGACAGACACGCGGTCGCTACTTAGGCAGCGAGGGCGTAGTCGCGCTGAGTGTTCTCGGCGCTTATGGGTTTGCTGCGACGCTTGCGGTGGTCCTCAGCCTGCACCGGCACGCTTCCCCTGGCTCAATATACGAAGTCGAAACCTGAATCAGCCCCGTATTCACTGCGGCGGGATTGTGCATCTGTCCGCAGGATGGTTCATCTTAACGCTTCTTCACCTGTTCCGTCAACCATTCCGCTAACACGATTGCCTGGTTGTGTTCGCGGTCGGCGGCTCCGTAGAGGAGGGTGATATCACCGTCCGCCAGTGCAACGAGTTCGCCGACATCGCTATTCCCGGCGTCGAGTTCCGCCCGGTAGCGGGCCTGGAACTCCTCCCACCGGGCGGGGTCGTGGCCGAACCATTTCCGCAGCTCGTGGGAGGGGGCCACCTCCTTCAGCCAGAGGCAGTCGAGGTCCACCCTCGCCACTCCCCGGGGCCAGAGCCGGTCGACCAGGATAGCGAGTCCGGTGACGGCGGCGTCGCCCCGCAGGAGGTCGTGGACCTTGACCGCGGTGATCATCCCTGGATTCCCTTGATCCGCCTGCCCAGCTCGCGGGTGATCTCACGTTCCTCGGTGCGGCGTTTGATGTCCTGCCGTTTGTCGTAGTCCTGCTTACCCTGCGCCAGACCGAGCTCGAGTTTGGCGCGCCCGTCCTTGAGGTAGAGCTGCAGCGGTACGAGGGTGCGGTTGCCGTCGCGGACCTTGCCCATGATGGAGTCGATCTCCCGGCGGTGCAGGAGGAGTTTGCGGGTGCGTTTCGGGGGGTGGTTGGTCCACGAGCCCAGGGAGTACTCCGGGATGTGGAGGTTGCGCAGCCACACCTCGCCGTCATCGACGGTGGCGAAGGCGTCGGCGATGGACACCTTGCCCTCACGCAGGGACTTGATCTCCGTGCCCACCAGCACGACACCGCATTCGTACGTCTCCAGGATGTTGTAGTCGTGCCGGGCCCTGCGGTTGGTGGCCAGGACGCTACGGTCCTGAGTTTTCTTCTTCTTGGCCATAGTCCGGTCCATGCTACCCGGCTGCTCACAGCAGCAGAAGCAGCAGGAGCACCATGATGACCGGGAGGGCCGCCAGGACAGGGAGGGCGCCTGGACGTCTGTGCAACGCTCCGGCGGTACGTGGCGTGCTCACCAGCGTGGTGGTGTCGGGGGCCTGCAGCGCAAGTGCCGCCAGTGCCGGACGCTCGACGAGCAGGGGCGCGTAGTCGCGGGCGGCGACGTGGTAGCGGTCGCGGGTCTCCGGGTGGCCGGTCAGCGCCACCGTCGTGTCATGGGGTTGCTTGGCGACGAGCGCGGCCAACCTGTCCGCCTCAAACCGCGAGGTCCGCCCGGGATGGGCTGCGATGAGGTGACGGTCGGCGTCGACAAGCAGGACGCGGTGCCCGGTCACCGCATGGAGCACCTCGACATCCGTGCGCAGCTGGATTCCGTCGACATCGATCCCCGCCAGGGCCAGATCCCCGAGGTGGCGGCCGAGTTCGTCTACGGTGAGGCCCGCGGGATGGACCAGCACCACCCGGGTGGCCGGACCGCTGGTGGCCTGGGTGGCGGCGTGGACGGCACGGGCGATCGTGGGGAACGCCCCGATCAGGTGCACCCCTCCCCCGCTGAGCCCGACGGCAGAACCCACCCCGCCGGGGCCGAGGGAGAGACCCAGCGACCAGCCCATCAGATGAGGAAGACGACGCCGAGGACGACAGCCAGGGCGACAGCCACGATGATGATGTAGTTGTTCACGCTGGTGTTCTTCTCCGGCGCCGGTGCGGGGGCATCGGCGGGGATGTCCACGAGAGACTGCGCCACGGGATTCTCCAGTGCCAGCAGCGCCACGTCCTCGCGGGGACGGACCTCCGGTTCCCTGCCGGGGACGACGATGGTCACCTCGTCACGCACCGGTTCCTCCACGGAGAGGAACCCCTTCTTCTTTGGGATCTCCTGCGGGACGATCTCCACGGACTGGCCGTAGGCGGTGTTCAGGACCTCGGCTTCGCTGCGCACCTGCACGGTCTGGGCCGGGATGCCGGCGATGACGAGCTCACCCAGATACCACTTGAGGGCGTGAGGCTCCAGCCCCTCCTCAATGATGAGGCAGGTCCGGGCAGGCACCCGGCTGTCCTCCCCCTCGGAGGAGAAGCGCACAGCGCGGTCGATCTCGGGGAAGTATCCGGTGATCTCCGGGCTGCCGGAGACGCCGAGTTTCGCGGTGCCGTTGCCGGTCGGGGAGACGGCCAGGGCCAGGGTCCAGGTCATGCCTCTACTTTCTCACATAACTGCGCAGCGCGACCTGTGCCGTGACCGCGGCAAAGATGAGACCTGTCAGCGTGACCACAGGGGCGACGAGCCAGATGTCGGCGTTGGTCACCGGCGCGATCAGCTGCGACTCATAGAGGCCGCGCAGTGCCTTGTCGATGACGAACTCCTTGCCCAGGAACAGGCCCACCGTGGCCAGGACGGCACCGATGAATGTCGAGATGAGGGCCTCCAGCACGAACGGTGCCTGGGTGAACCAGCGGGAGGCACCGACCATGCGCATGATGGAGATCTCGTGGCGGCGGGAGAAGGCCGCGATCTGCACCATGTTAGCGATGAGGAAGACCGCCGCGACCGCCTGCACCGCGGCCACGAGGAAGGTGGCGTTGCGCACCGCATCCAGGTTCTCGGTGGCCCCGCGCAGGTCATCGACCTGGTCGACGACGGTGTCCACCTGCGGCAGGTCACGCACCGGCTCCAGCGGGGTCTGGTCCAGCGGATCGCTCAGGCGCACGTGCAGCGCGGCGGGCAGGGCATCGGGGGAGGTCTCCGCGACCAACTGCGGGTCCGTGTCCTGGAAGACCTCGACGAAACGCTCATAGGACTGCTCACGCGAGCGGTAGGTGACGGAGTCGACGCCCTCGGCGCCGTCGAGAAGCTCACGGACCTCCCGGCACGCCTGCGATGAGCAGTCCGCGTCGTTCGCGGAGATGTCCTCGTCGAGCTGGACCATCACCTCCACCCGGTCGAGGTAGATGTCCTTGGTGTCCCCGGTCATCTGGGTGACGAGAAATCCTGTGGCCAGCAGCGCCAGGGAGATCGCCGTGGTGATGACGAGGGCGACGGTCATGGTGAAGTTCCGGCCCAGCCCGCGGAAGGCCTCCCGGAGGACGAATCTGATGTTCATGTGGTGCTCCTTGCCGCTATCGGGATTCGCCGTAGACACCGTGGGCGTCATCACGCACGAGCCGGCCCAGGTTGAGTTCGATGACGCGCCTGCGCATGTCGTCGACCGCCCGGGCGTTATGTGTGGACATCACCACTGTCGTGCCGCCGCGGTTGATCTGGCCCAGCAACGACATGATGCCGGCGGAGGTCTCCGGGTCGAGGTTGCCGGTGGGTTCGTCCGCCAGCAGGAGCAGGGGGCGGTTGATCACGGCGCGGGCCACGGCGACACGCTGCTGCTCACCCCCGGAGAGCTCGTGCGGCATCCGGTCGGCCTTGGATGCCAGGCCGACCATCTCCAGGGCCTCGGGCACCGATTTGTCGATCTGGCGGCGTTTCTTCCCGATGACCTCCAACGCGAAGGCCACGTTATCGTGGACGTTGAGTTTGGGCAGCAGGCGGAAATCCTGGAAGACGTAACCGATGCGCTGCCGCAGCTGGCTGATCTGCCCGCCCCGGAGCTGATTGACGTGGAGGTCCGCAAAGTGGATGTCGCCTGAGGTGACGTTCTCCTCCCGGATCAGCAGCTCCAGGAAGGTGGATTTTCCTGAGCCGGATGGCCCGATGAGGAAGACGAACTCCCCCTTGTCGATGGTCAGGGAGATGTTGTCCAGGGCCGGGCGCGTCGAGGTCCGGTAGACCTTGGTGACGGAGTCAAACGTGATCACCTCTCACACTGTAGCCAACGCCCTGTGAGGGTTGCGGCGCCTGTGAACGCAGGAGAGGGGGTGCCACCAAGTTGCCAGGAAGTGCTACGCCCGACTCAAGCCTGCTGCTGCTCCGCCATCCGCCAGCGGATGCCGGCCTCAAGGAAACCGTCGATCTCGCCGTCCAGCACCTTCGAGGGGTCACCCACCTCGAAGTTGGTGCGCAGGTCCTTGACCATCTGGTACGGGTGCAGCACATAGGAACGCATCTGGTTGCCCCAGGAGGCGTGGCCGCCGGAACCGAGGGCGTCCATCTCGGCGCGTTCCTCCTGGCGCTTCTTCTCCAGCAGCTTCGCCTGCAGGACCCGCATGGCGGAGGCCTTGTTCTGGATCTGCGACTTCTCGTTCTGACAGGTCACCACGATGCCCGTCGGGACGTGGGTCAACCGCACGGCCGAGTCGGTGGTGTTCACGGACTGGCCGCCCGGACCGGAGGAACGGTAGACATCCACACGGACGTCATTGTCCGGGATATCGATGGAGTCGACCTTCTCCACCACCGGCAGCACCTCGACCTCGGCGAAGGAGGTCTGGCGGCGGCCCTGGTTGTCGAAGGGGCTGATACGCACCAGGCGGTGGGCGCCCTGCTCGACCGAGAGCTGGCCGTACATGTAGTCGCCGTGCACCACGAACGTCGCCGATTTGATGCCGGCCTCCTCCGCGTAGGAGATGTCATAGACGTCGACCTTGTGGCCGTTCTTCTCCGCCCAGCGGGTGTACATGCGCATGAGCATCTCCGCCCAGTCCGCGGCGTCGATCCCGCCCGCGCCGGAACGTATGTTGATCAGTGCCTCACGTTGGTCATAGGCCCCCGACAGCATGGTGGTGACCTCAAGGGCCTCGATCTGCTCACGGACGTCGGCGAGCTCCCCCTCGGCCAGCTCGTCGCCATCATCCTCCTCCTCGGCCAGCTCGTACATGATGGGCAGGTCTCTCAGACGCTGGCGCAGGTCGGTGAGTTTGCGCAGCTTGCCCTGCACGGCGGACAGCTCGGAGGTGACCTGCTGGGCATGGTCCGGGTCATCCCACAGGCTCGGATCGGAGGCCTGCTGCTCCAGCTCACGCACGCGCGCGGACAACTCCTCCGGGTCCATCACCTTCTCGATGGTGGTGAGGGTGGAGTCCAGATCTTCGAGTGCAGCAGAGATTTCCGGTCGCATAACCTGACAGTCTACTTGTCCCCCGGCTGAGTCATCGCGCACGAGGGGGCACAATGGGCCCATGACCAATCAACACCCTGCCGCCAGCCTTGAAGACATGATCGCCGCGATAACGAAGACGTTCGTCATCGCCCACGACCAGGATTCCGACGAACACCTCGCCCAGGCCCTCGTCTACAACGCCGGGCGCCTGGCCTGGCGGATGCGTGAACAGGGCGTGGACACCCGCCACAAGAGTTCCGTCTCTGATGTGGTGACGCAGGCCGACCACGCAGCGGAGGAGTTCATCGCCGGTGCACTGAAGCAGCTGCGCCCGGAGGACGGGATCGTCGGTGAGGAGGGCACCGACCACCCCTCGACCTCGGGGCGGACATGGGTGGTCGACCCGGTCGACGGCACCTACAATTTCACGGTCGGTTCCGACTACTGGTGCGCCGCCCTCGCCCTGACAGAGGGCGATCCGGCCACCCCGGAGCGCCTCATCCTCGGTGCGGTGCACCGCCCCGCGATGGGTTACACCTGGCTGGGCGGGCCGGAGATCCCGACGGTCCGGGACGGCCGGGGGGTGACGAAGCTGCAGGACATTGACGCCGGGCAGCTCTGCCTGGCCACCTACCTGCACCCCACCTCGCTGGCGAAACCGGAACGTCGCGAGGCCTGGACCCGGGTCGTCGATGAATTCGCCACCCTGCGGATGCTCGGTGCGGCCTCCGTCGACCTCGCCTCCGTGGCGGACGGCTCGATGGGCGTGTGGATGCAGCACTCCGTCGCCGACTGGGACTGGCTGCCGGGCAAGGCGCTCGTCGAGGGCGCCGGCGGCGTCGGAGTGAAGGTCGAGGCCGCTGGAGTCACCTGGTGTGTGGCAGGTAATGCCCGCGCAGTGGAACAGGTCAGGTCCGCGCTGGTTAGAATGTAGAGCCATGAGCACGTACGCCGATGACCTTGCCCTCGCCCTCGAACTCGCCGACCTCGCGGACGCGTTGACCTTCGAGCGCTTCGAGGCCACCGACCTCAACGTCACCGCCAAACCCGACATGACCCCGGTCTCCGATGCCGACCTCGCCTGCGAGGAGGCACTGCGTGCGAAACTGGCCGAGGCCCGGCCCACCGACGCGATCCTCGGCGAGGAATTCGGCGGCGAGGTCACTCACGAGGGTCGCCAGTGGGTCATCGACCCGATCGACGGCACCAAAAACTTCGTCCGCGGCGTGCCCGTCTGGGCCACGCTGATCTCCCTGCTTGTCGACGGCCGGCCCGTCGTAGGCGTCATCTCCGCCCCCGCGCTGGCCCGCCGCTGGTACGCCGCCGAGGAATCCGGTGCCTGGCGCACCTTCAACGGCGGCTCCCCCAAGAAGCTCAGCGTCTCCGGTGTGGCCTCCCTCAGCGACGCCTCCCTGGCCTTCTCCTCCCTGGAGGGCTGGGCCGAGCGCGGCCTGCGGGAGCACTTCATCGCCCTGTCCGACAAGACCTGGCGCCTGCGCGGCTACGGAGACTTCTTCTCCTACTGCCTGGTTGCCGAGGGTGCGGTCGACATCGCCGCCGAGCCCGAGGTCTCCCTCTGGGACCTGGCCGCCCTGGCAATCCTCGTCACCGAGGCCGGTGGCCGCTTCAGCTCCCTGGCCGGGGCGGACGGCCCCCACGGTGGTGATGCGGTGGCCACCAACGGCCTGCTGCATGAAGAAACCCTCGCCGCGCTGCGCGGCGAGGGCTAGTTCCCGTCGTTCCTAGATGATTGATTCCTGGGGTTCAGTGGTCATACGCGATCAACG
>NZ_JANWTC010000026.1 GCF_024919295.1 Corynebacterium lemuris
GCGACAGCCTACCTCTGACTGCCGCCAATCTTTGCAACAGAGCCCGAAAACGGACTATCTCTGCATTCCCAGTGTGGTCAGTGAAACACGGAAATACTTTATTGCAGCACGCTACGACGCGAACACCATCAGCTCGAATCTAGTATTCAACACTCCCGATGAGGATGGCCTACAGTTCGCTTTGATTTCCTCGTCGATGTTTATCACTTGGCAGCGCACCGTAGGCGGGCGCATGAAGTCTGATCTGCGGTTCGCCAACACGTTGACGTGGAATACTTTCCCTGTTCCAGAACTTGATGAGAAGATCCGCCAGCGTGTTATCGACGCGGGGAAGAAGGTCTTGGCCGCGCGTGAGCTTTATCCGGAACGATCACTGGCGCAGCATTATAATCCGCTGTCCATGGCACCGGAACTGATCAAAGCTCATGATGCGCTTGATCGAGAAGTAGATAAGGCGTTTGGTGCGCCCCGAAAACTTACTACTGAACGTCAGCGCCAGGAGCTCCTTTTTGCCAATTATGCACGGATGACGATGAACTAGCTCTCCATTTTCATGGAGGGATTTTAGTGCCTGTACTGGCACTGGTGGGTATAGATAGAAAACTCTTTCTAGTTAATGCTTATGTATGTCCATCCCTGATGGAAGACTGGTATTTATGAAACCAATCAAGGATCTACTCGTCGCTAAGGACGTGCCTGTCGATGATCCCAACGATGCCACCCTGAGTGGTAGCGAGCACGCCCAGGCGATCATCGTCGCCGCCTTGGTCGAGCAGTGGGATCGCCTCGATGGTTACCAGCAACGTAGCATCGTGAACGCTCTGGATGCGTCTACCGCTGCGACTGAAGAGGCCGAAAAGTGGGTGAGGGATCGCCTTCGCCCTGCCGAATAATCCCGGTTGTTTTAACCCGCTCACTGATGTTTCAGTGAGCGGGTTTTTGCTGGCGCGGGTACTCGCTCACGCTCCCACCCTTGCCCCGCCACCGCCCCGGTTGCGGTGGCCATCAAGGGTCGTTGTTCTTCCCAGAACAACGACCCTGCCCGCCCGCGATCACCTTGCCCAGGCGAGGGTGGAAACGCGAAACAGGCCACCTGGCGGCGGCCTGTTTCGCGTTTCCCACTACCTCCCACCTGCCCTGAGGTAGGATGAGAGGAAAGAAAAAGATAACCACATGGAACATTTGCAAGAGATTGCTTTCGCGCTACCGCGCGGTGGACAAGGAGGTGGCAACGGTGCTGACCATTGGAAAGATGCATAGTCAGTCCGTGGCCTACTATGAGTCCACCGTGGACGAGGCTCCTGGTCCTGATGGTTACTATTCCGAGGCCGGAAACGCCCCTGCTGAAGTGTGGGTGAAAAGCGCGAATGCGGCTGGATATGCTCGGCTCCTAGGCGTGGAGCAAGGCCAGTCCCTCGGCGGTGAACAGGTGAAAAACTGGTTCAATAACGTCACCTCACCTAAGGGGGAGAAGCTGGGTCGGGCACTGCGGGACAATGGTGTTCCCGGTTTTGATCTGACGTTTTGCGCCCCGAAAAGCGTGTCGGTGTTGTGGGGATTATCAGGGCGTGAGGAAGTGCGCCAGGTCGTGGATGAGGTCCATGCGGCAGCGGTGGCCACGGCGCTGGATTATCTCGAAACCCATGCTGCCTACACACGTCGGTGGGATGACAATAAGACGCTGATCGTGGATAAAACCCTGGGGTTATCTGGTGTGAAATATGAGCACCGGACCTCTCGTGCAGGCGATCCTCATATTCACTCACATGTTCTATTAGCGAATCGCCAACTATGCGCGGATGGGCAGGCCCGTTCACTAGATGGGGTGAGCCTGTATCACGAGGCACGCGCGGCTGGAATGCTCTATCAAGCTGCCTTACGCGAGGAATTAACCCGACAGCTGGGTGTGGAGTGGGGTGAGGTCACCAACGGTCAGGCCGATATTAAGGGGTTGAATGACCCTTCTATGTTGAAGGCTTTTTCCACCCGCAACACCGAGATTGATCAGTGGGAAAAAGACAACGGATTAAGTGGTAACTATCAGTTAAGGCAGGTGGGACACAAAATAACCCGCCGAGCCAAAGACCTGGATGCCACTCTTTCTGACCTGGAAACCCAGTGGGCGCAGAATCAGACGGCCGAGCATGTCCAGCGTTTCGCCGCCGACCTCGGCGGTGCACGTGGTGTGGACAGCGATAAGGCGTTGCCGACCCCGGAGGCAGTGTTAACCGAGGTCATTGCGGAGCGCTCGACGTTTACTCGTGCGGATGTGGTGGAAAAGTGTGCTGAGATGATCCCCGTCGGTGCCTTGAACGTCGATGAGATCCTTGGCTTTGTCGAGGCCACCGCCACCCACGCCCTAGAGTCAGTGGCACTGAGTGTCACCCCGAACCTGGCCCGGGAAGTCGATAACACCCAGCGAGAAGGTTCCCAGCGGTTTACCACTGACGCGGTGATCCAGGAGGTCAATAAGGGCATTGACCTGGCCACCACCCGTACCAATAACGCGGTATCGGCTGACTCTATTGTCCCTGTAGAGGGTACGTTGTCGCCTGCCCAGGCTGAGGCCATGACCGCTGTGGTGAGCTCTGATTTCTTAGCTTCTGTCGTGGTGGCACCAGCAGGTGCGGGTAAAACCTCCTCGCTGAAAGCAGCCCGTCAAGCGTGGGAACAGGCAGGTAAAACCGTCATCGGCCTAGCCCCAACCGGTAAGGCTGCCGATGTGATGGTCGGCGAACACGTTGCCCATGAGTCCTCCACGATTGCCCGGGCCCTGTATGGCGCAGACGATCTTGCCCCAGCCCAGGTCGCTGCGAGATTGGGGTGGAACCGCGACACGGTGGTGGTCGTCGATGAAGCCGGCATGGTGGCCACCCCAGATGTCGTACGCCTGCTGGAGATCACCCAGGCGGCCCAGGCCAAGATCGTGCTGGTCGGTGACCCACAGCAGTATGCAGCAGTGAAGGCCAGGTCAGGGATGCTGGCGACCTTGGCGTATGAACTCCCTGATGCCGTGGAGCTGACCGAGGTTTTCCGTCAGCGTGACGTGGCGGAACGCGAGGCTTCTATCCAGTTGCGTAGTGGGGATAAGGATTCTATTAAGCGTGCGGCCCATTGGTACATGCTGCAGGGCCGGCTTGAGGCTGGTTCCACCACCGCGATGCTTGATGATGCGTTGGCTGGGTGGACGTCAGACACCGCAGCCGGCAAGGATTGTCTGCTGGTGGCATCGACCGGTGAGCAGGTTCAGGCGCTTAATGCTGGTGCGCAGAAGATCCGCGCGGATCGCGGCGAACTAGATCTGTCGGAGGCTCGTGAGCTATCGACGGGGCAGTGGTTGCATGCCGGGGATGTGTTGTTGACCAGGAAAAACGACTATGACCTGCTCACTAGTGCTGGTGATGTGGTGCGTAATGGCCAACGTTGGCGGGTAGATACCCTGCATGGTGATGGCTCGATTAGTGCTACCCGTCTTGATGACACCCGGGCCACAGCCACCATCCCAGCGTCCTATCTGAAAGATTCTGGCCAATTAGGGTATGCCTCTACTGGGCATTCCGCCCAGGGGGCGACGGTGGATGTGGCTCGTGTGGTTGCTGGTGCTGGTCAGGTGGATCGAGCCAGTGTGTATGTGCCGCTGACCCGTGGTCGGGAGGGCAACTACCTCTACCTTGCGGAGTCGATGCCGGGGGATACTGATACCGGGCATGGTGGGGTCACCCCGACTCAGCGCCGTGCGGGGGCGGAATATGCCCGTGATCTGCTGATTGCGGCAGCTGTTCGTGATGGGGCTGATCAGACCCCGCACCAGGTGTGGGGCACAGCACGCGCTGATTGGGCGTTGACGCGTCTTGCCGCAAGTGGTGAGTTTATTAACGACTCGCCGTTTACCGGCACCCGGATGGGGGACATCATGGCTGAGCGGGAAGCCCAGCGAGCTGAGCGGTTTAGTGAGTTCTTTACCCTCACGCAGATCCCGCCGAGGAAGAAGCAGGCACTCACACCACAACCAGAACCAGAATCGCCGGGTAAGAGTGCTGTCCCGGTGGGGTCTTCCCCGCGTGATCCGGTGCGAGAAGCCGAGAAGGCAGTCACCGCTTTGGAAGAGCAACGCCGTGTGGTTGCTCAGCAGTACCGGCAGATCGGTGAGCATCTTGGCCAGGTGCAGGGCCGGGAACACCAGATCGGTCAGCAGATTGAGCAGGTCACCCGCCAGATCACCCAGGCGCAGCAGGCCCGTGATAGCCGTGGGTGGTTGGCGAAGATGCTCAAACCCAATGAGGGAGCCGAACAGATCGAGCAGTGGAGTAAGCAGCAGGCGGATCTAGAGCGTGCGCGTGTGCAGGTCAGCCAGCAGCGTCAGGGCTTAGAACGCGATCTTGCCCAGGTTACCCAGCAGTACCAGGATATTGATGGGCAGTACCAACGCGCGCAGCTTGAGCGTGATGGGGTCAAAGCTGACCAGCTCGTGGGAAGAGTGTCGAAGCATGACCTGACTGATGTGCTGGGTCGTTCCCGGTCACGTCCAGGCCGTGGGATCAGTGGGGCTCCACAGTTCGGTGTGAACCGTAGCCACCAACGTGATAACGACCCCGGAGTGGGCCTGTAAACACCCCTTATCTCCTTGTAGCTATAGCGCTTAAACGCTATAACGTTATAATGCTATTGAAGCTAACGTTATAGCGTTACAAGCGATAGAAAAGAGCAGGCCAGGATGCGTATATCTTTCGTTCATACCAAAGGTGGTGTCGGTAAAACGACCAGCGCCATCATGCTGGCGACAGCAGCGATACGCCGTGGGCTCGACGTGGAATTCTTCGACGCTGATCCCCAAGCCTCAGCCTCACGGTGGGCAGAAGTAGCCCACAACCGCGAGGATCCACTGGAGTTTGAGGTTATGCCCGCTAGCGCAAAAAAGCTCCGGGCACACCCGGCATCGACAGGCTGGCAGATCGTGGACACCCCACCCGGTAATGCCGTAGAAATCCAAGCAGCTATTGATACCGCTGATCTGGTGATCGTACCCACGCATCCATCCCCGATTGATCTTGATCGCGTGTGGCCGACGTTGGAGACGATCAACCACCGGATGGTGGGGGTGTTGCTCATTGGTGTCCAGGAGCGACGCCGGTTGTATCAAGACACCCGTGAGGTCTTCGAGTCCCAGGGGGTCTCGACGTTTTATAACACGGTTCCAGAACGCGAGGACATCAAGGCGATGTTCGGTACGAATCCGAGAAATATTTATAGCTTTGACGAGATCTGTACTGAGATTTTAGAAATTGAGGAGATGAATTAAATGACCCCACCACGTAACCGTCTGGCTGATACGATCCGCCAGCCAGCGAAGAAAACGGCGAGCATTCCGGTGAAAGATACCCTGCGCCACGACGATGAGGAAGAGACAAAGTTAACCCGCCGCACCACGGTATACCTCTCCGAACAGACATGGAAAAAACTAAAGATTTCCGCTGTTGAAGATGATAAAAATGTTTCTCAGATCGTCGAAGATCTAGTAGATAGCTATTTAAAACGTCGCACCCGAAAACTTGAAAAGGCAGCAAAAAATGACTTTGAGAGGTCTTAAATATATAAGACTAGATATTCTATCTAAGGGAGCAGCTTGATTAATTTTTGCGAGCTTACATTTTTATAAGCTTTAAGCTTGCAACGTATCTTGTATGAGTCGGGGTAAGGAATAGTTATCTGCTGCTGGGCTCACGAAATCAGCTCCCTCGGGATACTCTTTTAATTGATTAACCACTATCAAAATATCTTGGGGCGAAGTGAGAGTAGAAATAATGCGTAGATACGTACTGCGCACCGCCCAACGGTTATGTTCGGTTCCTAGAGTCAGAAGTCGTTGTAACACTAGCTCGCGTATTTCATGCTCGGGGGAAATTTCAAAAACACGTTCTAGGCAAAGCGCGGCGGAATCAGTCCACACGAAGGGCTGGGGGCCCGAAGATACTTGGTCGAAAGCGTAGATGATCTGACGGAAATTACCTGCGCTTTCGTTTCGGAGCGCTTGTAGAACTGGCGGCGTTACCGAGGGTAAAAAGTTCCTTAAAAAGACTTCGTCGGAAAGGTTCTTAAGGATAAATTTTAGAAGTTTGGCAGCGCTTCCTGGTTTGTGCTCACTTACTTCTCCTGCCAGAGTTTTCGCATGCTCGATTGGAAGAGCTAAATCCTCTTCAAAAGAAGATAACGCTTCTAAATCCCTGGAGAAAGCAATGAGAGACGAGTAGCGTTTAGCAGGATTATCTTCCAGACACTTATTAATTACATATTTAAAACGGTCAGGTATAAGATCTGTATTCGCGGAAGGCCAGGCCATTTCTCCAGTCAGACATTCATAGAGTATTTTTCCTACTGCATATACATCGGCCGGAGCACCTACATTATGGACATCTTTCCAGTGTTCAGGAGCCATATACTGAATAGTGCCCAAAGCTGTACCTAGCTGTGTAAGGGTGGTTGACATCGCATTGTGATCGCGACATAAGCCAAAATCAGACACAACCCAGTGATCATTCAGGTACAGAATATTTTCAGGTTTTATATCACGGTGGATAATTCCCTGTTCATGTGCATATTGAAGCGCAGCAGAGATTTCTAACGCTAATGCAACTGCTTCATTTTCTTCCAAGATCTTTTTATCAGTTAAATAGTCCCGCAGCGAATATTCTGCAAGGGGCATCACATACCAGGGCGGTGATACCTCAAAGTTCACTGCGTAAATAGGCATGATTCCTGGGTGGATGAGGCCGGACTGAGCTCGAATTTCTCGGTAGAAGCGTTTAAGACTTTCTTCTTGATCGCTTTGGTGCAGAAATTTTTGAGCAAACTCCCCGTTGCTTCCCACCCGAATCGCTTTCCACACTTCCCCTTGCCCATGATGGGCGATTTTCGAAATGGGTTGATAGAAATGCATAGTGGCTTCGGGGGAAGCAGATGCAGGGACCGGATTCACGCTTTCATTCTTGGCGGAATCCCATGGATTAATAGTCTCTCTGTCGGGGAAGTTTCCCCATATAGGAGTAATTTCTGAGGGCTGGCTAGACAAGCTATTGGAGGAGGCCGGAGGGAACTGCCATGGATGGTTCATAGTAGAAAATCTACAGTATTTACTTAGAGGGAATAAACAGATCGTTTAGTCAATAGTTCTTTTGAAATAAACGAAAAGTTATTAAAAATTTTGAAAAAGAAATTAAAGCCAGATATCGACTGGAGACCAGCTTAAAAACGTTATAACTGTATAGCGTTTTAACGTTATGCAGTTATGGTTTTGTCGTGCAAAAATTATTTTGATCAGTACAAACGTGTCGGTATAGAACCTAACTGAGATACTGTTAGGCTTGGGTGAATTGCATATAGAAAATAGTTGAGCGTCTAACAGCAGACACTGTTAGACGCTCCGCTTTACCCCGGTCTTCGACCACCGGAGAAAGCACTGCCCATGAGTCTAGTCAATAGCACGACGTCTGGCACAACCAGACACACCCAGACCACCGATCTGTATGGCGGTCTGGACGATACCCCTGCCAGCGGCCTCGACCGAGAAGCCCTGCTGGCCCACCTTGGCCGTAAAGTCCTGCACGGAAGCCGTGGGCGTGATTTCGCCAGCGCGTATCTGACCACCAAGAACGGCACCCGGGCACCGAGGATGTACCGGGTGGACTCCGAGGCCTTGGGTAAATGCGAGTACGTTCAACTGACCAACAAGCAGTATGCCTCTGTCCTGGTGGTTGATATTGATCTTCCCGGGGATGCCGGTGGGCACCCGGTTAACCTTCCTGAGCAGGTCAAGCAGAAGTTCTCCCAGCTCATTGCCCATTATCTTGGGCCCGCCTGGGTGGGGATCAATCCGGTGAATGGGAAATGCCAGGCGATCTGGTTGATTGATCCGGTGTATGCCGATACTAGTGGGCAGTCTAGGGCTATGACGCTACTGGCAGCAGCGACCCATGACCTGGGACAATGGTTAGGTCATGACAGCCATTTTTCCCATCGTTTCAGCCGGTCACCGTTTTATACCGGCGATTCCCCGACCGCGTATCGGTGGTATCGCCAGCATCACCGTGTCTACCGGTTGGGAGATCTTCTTGCAGGGGTGCGTGCGATGACCGGTCAGGAGTCCTATGCCAAGCCTCGTCAGCAGTTTTCCAGCGGCCGTGAACTCATCAACGCGGTCAAGGCCAGGCGTGAGGATGCAGAACGCTTCAAAGCACTGTCGAAGGATGTGGAAGCAGAGCTAGCCGGCCAGCTGGATCAGTACGACCCGGAGCTGATTCAGGGTGTGCGGGTGTTGTGGATCCGTGAAGGCCGGGCAGCGCGTGATGAGACCGCGTTTCGCCATGCCTTAAAAACCGGGCACCGCCTTCGTCAGGCTGGTCAGCGTATGACCGATGCGGCGATCATTGATGCCTACGAGCATGCCTATACGGTGGCCCAGGAGGTCGGTGCTGATGGGCGCAAGGGTGAGTTGCCGCCGATGAAAGACCGCCAGACGATGGCTAGGCGTGTACGTGGCTATGTCACCACGTCTAAGGGCGAGGTGTACGGCAGTTCAGCGACCGCGGGACGCGCGAGCAGTGCGGAGCGTAAGGCCTTGGCCACGATGGGGCGTCGGGGCGGGAAGAAAGCCGCAGAACGCTGGGAAACAGATCCGGAAGGTGAATACGCTACTGACCTGCGGAAGAAACTCCAAGCAGCAAATCAGAAAAGAGAGTGGAAGGGGCAAGCTCTCGTATCGGAAGTGAGGGCCTCCATTCTTCGAAGTCGTATTGATACCGGTGCAGATCCGTCTACAAGAGAACTCGCAACGGAGTTCAACGTCTCTATTGCTCGCATAAAGCAGATACGAAAGGCATTAGGGATGCAGGCTGCGCGTGGCCGACCTAAAAGGATAACGCCATAAGCAATATACGGTTCCCCTGCCGGTAGGCAGGGAGGTTACCTAACTCAAGGTTTTTAGAAAGAGTTCTAACCCATTGGAGAGGGGGGGGGTAAAAGGATAACGCCATAAGCAATATACGGTTCCCCTGCCGGTAG
>NZ_JANWTC010000027.1 GCF_024919295.1 Corynebacterium lemuris
GCAGGGGGGTTACCTAACTCAAGGTTTTTAGAACTGGTTGCCTACTGGCGATTGAGATGAGTCAAGACGCATACTTCACCGGTAATCGCTTGGGCTAGTAGCTCCACCTGTTGAGGAGATACCGGTGGAGTTAACTGCTCCAGGAGCGTTGCAGCGATCAACCCCAGATCACCGGTCAGAACATCATTGCTTGTCTGTAGCATCCACATACCTGGTTAGACTGCGCCAGCGAGATAAAGGTTCCACCCGTTTTTTGAGGGTAAAAATACGCACTGCTTTTAGCAGGATTGAAGTAGGTGGTTGACCTGCGGTTATGCTTGTGGCCGTCGTGGTTCTGGGGCCGGTTCTTGTGGGTAAAAATACGCACTGCTTTTTCCGTGTGGTCAAATATACGCACTGCTTTTAGCGGCCTTATATAGTCTTTTGACCTGGGGAAATGCTCATGGCTGACACCGGCTGGAGGGCATCCGTGTGGTCAAATATACGCAGACCGAGCTGGACGAAACCTATAAAGCGGGACTGTTAATGCGTGCAATCGGGAGTCAATACGCGAAGAAGTGCAGGGCAGTGCGTGCCGAGTAGCGCTACAGAACATGCGCAAAGTGGGAGGGAACATGCGTGAGGTAGCGGGAGTCAATACGCGAAGATTTGAGGGTAAAAATACGCACCGTTTTTAGCAGGATTGAAGTAGGCGGTTGACCTGCGGTTATGCTTGTGGCCGTCGTGGTCCTGGGGCCGGTTGTTGAGGGTAAAAATACGCAGCCTATTTTTCGTGTGGTCAAATGTACGCAGACCGGGCTGGACGAATTCTATAAAGCGGTACCGAACATGCGTGAGGTAGCGGGAATGAGACAGGCTGGCGGGGCCAGGGGCGGTAGTTGAAACGCGAAGAACCGGTAGTTGAAACGCGAAGATTTCTAGGTAAAGCTACATCTGGTCTCTGAAATGCCTGGTGATGGATAAACTCGATGAATGACCTCCACCCTGCCTGCCACGATTGATCGGGCGACCGTTCACCGCAATCTCGATGAGTTCAAAGCCTTCTGGCTCAACCGCATCACTGACTGGCGGGAGCGCGGGGAAACAGCAACGGAGAAAAAATACGCCCAGCAGTTCTGGTCAGAACTATTCTCCTGTTTCGGGATCAACGCCTCACGCATGGATCTGTTTGAACAAGAAGCCCACCGCAGCTCCACCGGAGGAAGCGGCTATATCGACCTATTTTGGCCAGGCGTGGTCATCGGTGAAGCGAAATCCCTCGGAGTCAATCTTGACCTCGCCCATGCCCAGGCCCGTGATTACCTCACCGGCGGCAGCGTCAACGACTTCGAACTCCCCCGCTATATCCTGTGCTCGAACTTCGAGACCCTACGCCTAAGCAAGCTCGGTGATCCCGACACCCGCTTTGACCTCACCTTCCCCCTGGACGAGATCACCGACCACCTGGATCAACTGCGGTTTTTGGCCGGCTATGAGGCAGTGACCAAGGAAGAAGAGGAAGAAGCCTCCATCCAGGCTTCTAAACTCATGGCAAAGCTGTTTACCGCCATGGCTGGCGATGAGGTGGATGAAGCAGTCGGGGATGAAGCACCGACTGATCCAGACGAAGAAGATCAGCGCACCCAGCAGACCTCGATGTATCTCACCCGACTGTTGTTTTTGCTGTTCGGAGACGATGCCGGATTATGGGAGCAGGATCTGTTCTACCGGTTTGTCCTGGAACACACCACCGCGGAAAACCTCGGCCCACAGCTAAACTCCCTGTTCGAGGTGCTCAACACCCCGGAGAATCGACGCCAGCGGGTGCCGGAGCACCTGGCGAAATTCCCCTACGTGAATGGTTCGATCTTTGCCGATACGATGCGCACGGAATACTTCGACCCCGCCATGCGTGATGCATTGTTGGATGCGTGTCGTTTCCACTGGTCACATATCTCCCCTGCGGTGTTTGGGTCGATGTTCCAGCTGGTGAAGTCCAAGGAAGCTCGACGTAATGATGGTGAGCACTACACCAGTGAGAAAAACATCCTGAAAACCATTGAGCCGCTCTTTCTCGATGAACTGCGTGCCGAGGCCACCCGGTTGATTAGTGCGTCCTCCACGCCGGTGAAGAAGCTGCGGGATTTCCGCGATTCCTTAGCGGATATGGTGTTCGTGGATCCAGCCTGTGGAGCAGGAAACTTCCTGGTCGTGGCGTACCGGGAGCTGCGCAAGATCGAAACCGATGTGATCGTGGCGATCCGCAAGCGCGAGGGCCAAACCGGCATGGCGCTGGATGTGACGTGGGAGCAGAAACTCTCCATTGGGCAGTTCTACGGGTTTGAGTTGAACTGGTGGCCAGCCAAGATCGCGGAAACAGCAATGTTTTTGGTCGATCATCAGGCCAACCGTGAACTGGCAGACGCGATTGGTGCGGCCCCTGAGCGTCTCCCGATTAAGATAACCGCGCACATCATCCACGGCAATGCCCTTCATCTGGACTGGAACGCGGTACTCCCGCAGGTGTCGATGACGTATGTCTTTGGCAACCCACCGTTTATCGGTCAATACACCAAAACAGCGGAACAAACCGCGGATATGAAAGCAGTGTGGGGCAAAAACTACGATGGCTACCTGGATTATGTGACCGCCTGGCACGCCAAATCCTTGACATTATTGGCGCAGCGTCGAGGGATGTTCGCTTTTGTCACCACCAACTCCATTGTGCAGGGGCAACCCGTCCCGGCCCTCTTCGGGCCGATTTTTGACGCCGGGTGGCGAATTCGATTTGCTCACCGGACATTCTCATGGGATTCCGAAGCCCCTGGTAAAGCTGCGGTTCATTGCGTCATCGTCGGCTTTGATCGGCAGATTGAACCGCGTCCACGGTTGTGGGACTATCCCCTAGTCAAGGGCGAACCGGTGGCGGTTCCAGTCGATCGGGCTATTAATGCCTACCTTGTTGATGGGCCGAATCTTCTGGTGAAGAAACGTACCACTGTCATTTCTCCACAGCTAGGGATAGTGAATAGGGGAACTCAGCCCACTGACGGGGGGCATTTAATTGTGGAGGTCGAAGACTATGCCGAGGTCGCTGCAGATGCTGTTGCAGCGAAATACTTACGTCCATTCCGCGGAGCGCGTGAATTCCTCCATGGTGTTGAACGATGGTGCCTATGGTTGGAAGATCTTGACCCAGCGGATTTGAAAAATTCTCCAGTTTTACGCCACAGGATCGAATCATGTCGTGTATTTCGCGAAAATAGCTCTAAAACCGGAGACGCTTATAAGCTTCGGAATATCCCTCATCTTTTCCGCCCTAATAGCAAGCGTCCGAAAACGGGCTCTGTTGCAAAAATCGTGAAGCTTGAGCATGCTTGGCGGAGA
>NZ_JANWTC010000028.1 GCF_024919295.1 Corynebacterium lemuris
CAGCCGAGATCAACCGATCACCGAAGGACCATCGGCGGATCGAGGCTTAACCCCCTTCTAGGATGACCGCCGACGGCTGATCGGGGTTGCCCCGGCATCGCGGCGCAACGCCCGATACACGGTGGTGCGGCTGACGCCTAAGATTTCGCCGATCTGGGCGACGGTCATGTCTTTTTGCTCATACAGTTGCCGCGCGGTGCGCAGCTTGTCCCCGCTCAGGAGTGGTGGTCGGCCCCCGACCCGCCCGCGGGCCCGGGCGGCCTCAAGCCCGGCGTTGGTGCGTTCGCGGATGAGGTCACGCTCGAACTCGGCCAGGGAGGCGAAGATATGGAAGACCAGCCTGCCACCCGAGGATGAGGTGTCGATGTTTTCCTGCAGGGACCGAAACTCCACCCCACGGTCCTGAAGGCCGGCGAGTTGATCGATGAGGTGCCGAATGGACCGGCCCAACCGGTCCAAGCGCCACACCACCAACGTGTCACCGGGACGAAGCTGATCCAACAACTTGTCGAGTTCGGGACGTGACTCCAAGGATCCGGAGGCGGTGTCGGTGAAGATCCGGTAGCAACCCGCTTTTGTCAGCGCGTCGTGTTGGAGTCGGGCGTCTTGTTCGCCGGTGGATACCCGGGCGTAGCCGAAATCATGTCCCATAACCGAAAAATGTATCAGAACCCGTGCGGAGGTCAGTGAATAGACACATAGAATACGGCACTGGGTTATGCTACAAATTTGTGACGAGCCCACCTTTATATATCGGGTTGTTTCGGAAACCGGGTTTTTTGTGTCAGAAACGACCGGTTGTGAAACATTGCTTCCGGGGTCAGGGAAATGTATCCTGCATCACTCCACTCCATCGTGGATGGCGTCCGTCCGATAGTTCAGCGGATGATGACGAGTGTCTCCTTGGCTAATTTGACGGATCGGCTCGATCGGCCGTAACCCCACCGAGGCGAATGTGCATTCTCTTGACTGCGAATACTGCTTCTCTCCTCCCGGGGGGGTGAGCGGGGCGGTGTTACTTTTTCGGGACGACAGCCAGAAGCGGAAATCCATAGACCGCATCCTTTTCCCTCATAAGGTCTTGTCCTGGCCGGTACTGGCCGACCCAGACAGAAGGTATCTGTCGGCGCTGCTGGGCTCCCCCGCGGTCCATGTCGAGGAACCAGGTGGCCGGGTGTTCTTCCGCGATCTGATCAAGGTGCTCCTTGGTGGTGCAGTAGACCAGCTCGTGAGTGCCGGCCTCAGCCAGGGCGACCGGATCGACGACCTCGCCGGACCCGTCCATCTTGGTGAACTCATGCGGCGGCTGGTCGGTGAACATGTCATGGAAGACATGATCCGGGATGATGTCATGGGTGGGGTCCCGACTTTCGGTCGACCAGGTTCCATTACGGTTCTGCTCGGCCATGATCGAGGACATGCGAGCGGGTTGCTTGGGGTAGTAAGGCTGCATGAGGGCTGAGCCTATACCGCCTTGCCAGTTGTCCAGAGAAGACTGCTCAGGGGTGTGGCCAGTGGTTTTCCGGGCCTGCGGGTAAAAAAGATAAGGAAATGTCACAATTCCATAACGCACATTATTCCCCACCAGCGGAAATGACACCGTTGTTTTTCGCCTCTCAATTTATCCCCCGGCCCGACCCCCACATATAGGCCTTTATCTGACGACCAACAGGCTCTATCTTCCATCCCAGTCCTACATATTGTGGCATTCGCGGAAACCGTACGGGGGCCGGTAATGTCCCAGGTGAATCGCTTGATGCGGTTCACTCATCTTCCTCGACGCGGTGTCCACCTAAAGGTCTCAGCCGCGAGTGGTCGAGCCTGGGGGCGCTGCCCGAGGGCGAGCTGCGAGAGGAGGTGAGGGGCTATGTCAGACGTCCATGGCTGCACTTGCTGCATCAATGGAAAGACCCGCCCGAAGAAGGTGTCATTCTTCGAGCGGGTCCTGGCTGGAGCGGCTGCCAGACTCCTCGTGGATAAATTCCGCGAGGCGACCGATTGGCTGCCGTTCTAAGGTCTCAAGAGGCGTTCGAGAGTTGCACCTCTCGGGCGCCTCGTCCTTTTGGAGGCGGTAGGGCGGGGGCTCTACCGTCTACAAGTGTACCGCGCGAGGGGGGGAAATCAATCTCCGGATGGTTCATTTTCTTCTCACTTGTGATCATTTCGTCTGAAAAGGCCTGGTCGTGTGAGTAGTCAAGTGACCACCAGGGTGGCGGCGGCGACTCTGCAGCCGCCAGCTTTAGAGGCTCTTCGCGTTTCGGAGTGCGTAGGTGAGTCCAGGGTGGGGTTCGGGGTGGCACAACATGTAGGGGTCCTGGCCGGTACAAGATGAGAGTTACGACGCTTCCATCCAACCGAACCAGGACCCTACTGTGCAGCCTACTACTGGCAACCTCGTGGCCGACACCATCTGCCGGACCGCCGAGATCGGCCTGACGATCACCGGCGCCGCCGACGCCGGCAGTATCACCATCATCGACGCCACCCCGGTGGCCGTGGCTGGCCTCTGCCCCGAGTGCGGAAATCCCGGAAAGCTGCGGGACCACGTCGTCCGCACCCTGGTCGACCTGCCCGTCGTCGGGTTCCCCACCCGCCTGCATGTCCGCATCCCCAGGTTCCTATGCACCACCCTGACTTGTTCCAGGAAGATCTTCCAGGCCACACTCAGCTGCGCCGATGACGGAGCGAAACTCACCCACCGGGTGACCCGCTGGATCCTCCAGCGCCTCGCGGTCGACCGGATGAGCGTGTCTGCCACCGCCAAGGCACTCGGCGTGGGTTGGGAGCTGGTCAATCAGGTCGCCCTCGAGGCCTGCCAGCAGTTGGTCTACGACGACTCTCAGCATCTGGACGGGGTGCGCATCCTCGGGGTGGATGAGCACGTATGGAAGCACACCCGAAAGCCAGGTCAGCCATCCAGTCTGGTGACCATCCTCGTCGACCTCACACCCCTGGTCGACGGCCGTGGCCCTGCCCGACTGCTGGACATGCGCCCCGGCCGCAGTGCACAGGTGCTGCGCACCTGGCTGCAGGAACGCGATCCTGCTTTCCTGGAAAATGTGCAGGTGGTGACCATGGACGGCTTCACCGGTTACGCCTCGGCCGTGGACCAGATTCTCCCGGATGCCACCAAGGTCATGGATCCCTTCCATGTCGTGCACCTGGCCGCGGACAAGCTCACCGGCTGTCGGCAACGCCTGCAACGTGAAACCTCGGGGCGGCGTGGGCGTAAGGATGATCCGTTGTACAAGTACCGACGCACCTTGCTGACCAGGAGGAACTACCTCACGACGCGGCAGAACAGGCGGCTGGACCTGTTGTGGGCCACCGACGATGAGTACGTCGCCTTGGAGGTCACCTGGATGTTTTACCAGGACATGATTGCGGCTTACGGGCATCCGAAGAAATCGGAGGGGAAGAAGTTGATGGAACGGATCATTAACACCCTGCGCAAGGGGCTGCCCGCAGGGCTGGAGGAGCTCGCCCAGCTGGGTCGGACGTTGTGGCGCCGGCGTGAGGACGTGCTCGCCTACTTCGACATCGGTGCATCCAACGGCCCTGTGGAAGCGATCAACGGTCGGCTTGAGCACCTGCGCGGCATCGCCCTGGGCTTCAGGAACCTCAACCACTACATCTTGCGGTCCCTGATCCACTCCGGACAGCTGCAAACCAGGATCAACGCACTCTAAAACCGGAAGGGCCGCTTTAGAGAGCTCTGCCTTACCGTTTTAGAAATGCCGGGGTTGGTGATCGTCGCCTAGCTAGCCCTCCTAAAAGTTACCCTCCGACATTAAAAGTTCGTGTAACTTAACTTTTATGAAGCTCCGTGGCGTCCGAGCCGAGCTGAACAGAGCGGCGCAAGAGGCCCCGGGTGATCCCGGGCCGAGGCGGCAGTCCCTGCCCTGGCTGCTGGGCCCGGCCTTCGTGGCTGCGGTGGCCTATGTGGACCCGGGTAACGTCGCGGCGAATATCACCGCCGGGGCGCAGTACGGGTACCTGCTGGTGTGGGTGCTGGTGGTCGCCAATGTCATGGCGATGCTCGTGCAGTACCTCTCGGCCAAGCTCGGGTTGGTCACCGGTTATTCCCTGCCGGAGTTGCTGGGGCAACGGCTACCGCGGGGACGGCGCTTGATGTTCTGGGCGCAGGCGGAGACAGTGGCCGCGGCCACGGACCTGGCCGAGGTGATCGGCGGGGCGATCGCCCTCCACATTCTCTTCGGCCTCCCCTTGTTGGTGGGGGGCCTGCTCATCGGACTGATATCGATGCTGCTGCTGGCCGTCCAATCCAGGCACGGTCAGCGCCCCTTCGAGTTCGTCATAGTAGGTTTGCTGGTAATCATCACCGCCGGCTTCCTCACGGGCATGTTCATCGGCACTGTTTCCTGGAGCGAGGCATTGGCCGGGGTTGTTCCGCGCTTTGAGGGGACCCCGACGGTGGTGCTGGCCGCGAGCATGCTCGGGGCCACGGTGATGCCCCATGCCATCTACGCCCACTCCTCCCTCGCCCGAGACCGCCACGGTGACACCATCGCGCCCGAGGCATTGCCGCGTCTGCTCCGTGTCACCCGGTGGGACGTTCTCCTGTCGCTGCTGGTGGCCGGGTCAGTCAATATCGCGATGCTGTTGTTGGCTGCCGGAAACTTGAACGGCATCCCGGGTACCGACAGCATCGAAGGGGCCCACGCGGCGATCACCGCCACACTGGGCCCGGCAGTGGGGGTGGCCTTCGGTGTCGGGCTGCTGGCTTCCGGGCTGGCGTCCACCTCGGTGGGTTGCTACGCCGGATCCACGATCATGGGCGGATTGCTGCACCGGCAGATCCCGCAGGTGGTGCGGCGAGCGGTCACCCTGGTCCCGGCCTTGGCCGTGATCGCCATCGGTGTGGAGCCGACGTGGGCGCTGGTGCTCTCCCAGGTGGTCCTGAGTTTGGGCATCCCCTTCGCCCTGATCCCGCTGGTGGTGCTGAACAGTGATCGAACCCTCATGGGTGGCTTCGCTATCCGAGTTCCGCTGCGGGTGGCGTCCTGGGTGGTGGTCGCGTTGATTGTGTCGTTGAACCTCGCCCTCATCGGACTGCTGGCCAGCGGCCGGGGCTGACCGGCTGTGGTCTTCGGTAGCGTGAGTCCATGGACCTGAGTGAGATCACGCCGGTAGCCCAGGACTACCTCAAGGTGATCTGGGCGGCCACCGAGTGGGGAGGCCCGCCCATCACCGCCACGGCCTTGGCGGCACGGATGGGCACGACCACGCCCAACGTCTCGGATACGGTCAAGCGGCTGGCGGCCCAGGGACTCGTCGAGTATCAACCTTACAAACCGGTCATGCTTACCGAGCGGGGCGAGAAGTACGCCATCGCGATGGTACGTAGGCACCGACTGCTCGAGACCTTCCTCGCCACCACCCTGGGCTACCCGTGGGAGGAGGTCCACGACGAGGCCGAACGGCTCGAACACGCCGCCTCAGAAACCATGATCGAGCGTATCGACGCTCTCCTCGGGCACCCCGCCACCGATCCACACGGCGACCCCATCCCCACCGCTACCGGGCAGATCTCCCGCTCCATCAATGCCACCCGGCTCACCCACGCCACTCCGGGTGACTACGAAATCATCCGCATCTCTGATGCTGACTCCAGCCAGTTAGCCGGCTTCAGGAGGCAGGAAATAGTTCCGGGCGCCATAGTGAACGTCGCTGGCGCGGACCCACGCCAAGACAGAGTTCTCCTCACAGACGCCGACGGGAAAGCGGTCGTCCTCACCCCCGAGCAAGCCGGTGTCATCTGGGTGGCGCCCTCTCCCGGCGTCGGGGCAGCACTCCCTTGTAGCTGGTGAGGGGGGACATCAGTGGAACCTCTCTCTTCATCCATCGTGGTTATTTTCTGAAGGCCTGCGCCCAAGGGGACCCTTTCCGATGCATGACGATCCGGGCTGGTTCGCATGGTGCCTGGCCCGTTCCTTGGGGGAGGACGTACGGGCATATACTGTTCAGTGTTGGCTGTATAGTTCAGTGCATGTTGACTATTGCTTCTCGTCTCGATGTGATGAACCGGTCGGGTCGGGCCGGGGCGGATCCGACTCGTTCCCGTATTCTTCTGACCCTGCTGGAGGGGCCGGTCTATCCTGCCGCTCTCGCCCGGGAGCTGGATCTGACACGGTCGAATGTGTCGAACCATCTCGCCTGCCTGGGAGACTGCGGGATCGTCGTGGCTGAATTGGAGGGCCGGCAAACCCGCTATGATATCGTCGACGCCCATCTTGTCCAGGCGTTGAACTCGCTGTTGGACACCCCCCTGGCCGTCGATGGCAACGTCCCCTGCCTCGACTCAGACTGTGACGTGCCCGGCTGTGACATCGGACAGGCAGGAGCGTAATGGTCACCGGCCTGCTGTCGGCGATCGGCCTGTTCATCGCCACCAATATCGACGACATCATCGTGCTCTCGCTGTTTTTTGCCCGCGGGGCGGGACAAAAGGGGACCACGCTTCGGATTCTGGCTGGTCAGTACCTCGGTTTCGTGGGCATCCTTGCGGCCGTGATCCTGGTGATGCTGGGGGCGGATGCCTTCCTGCCCGAGCAGGCCATTCCGTACTTCGGGCTGATTCCCCTGGCCCTGGGGCTGTGGGCGGCCTGGCATGCCTGGCGGGGCGATGATGACGACGATGATGACGCGAAGGTCGCCGGAAAGAAGGTGGGCGTGCTGACCGTTGCCGGCGTGACGTTTGCCAACGGTGGCGACAACATCGGCGTCTACGTCCCGGTCTTCCTCAACGTGGAGAATGCCACCGTCATCATCTACTGCATCGTTTTCCTCATCCTGGTGGCAGGCCTGGTCCTGCTGGCAAAGTTCGTGGCCACCCGCCCACCCATCGCAGAAGTCCTTGAACGCTGGGAGCACGTGCTGTTCCCGATCGTTCTGATCAGCCTGGGAATCTTCATCCTCGTCAGCGGCGGTGCCTTCGGTCTCTAACAAGCTCATCCCGAGCGTCCATATGGCCTATCCAGATTTCGTCACCGGCATCAGCTCAACCGCCAATAAAGTTGCGAAAAAGCCGCCACACAAAGCTAACAGTCACAGCTTCGAGATCGCGGAAGAACCCGGTCCAGGAGGCCACCGACTCACTCGTGGCGACGTGCGTGCCCAGGAGTTCGCGGTAACCTTCGGCGTTGACCCCGGTGGTGAGCAACACGGCGGTTTTCACCGCCTGTCCGTCTTCGCGGACTGCATGGTCAACGCGTCGCAGGAGACGAACATATAGGGGTTTGTGTTCGACCGAGGCCTCGCCTGATCATGCCCTGAACGGGGCCGCGCACGTGTTCGGCACCGGCTGGTTCCTCCTGGGTGGGAAACGCTGGCCCGACCTCTACGAGGTTGAGCTCATCCCCGCCCAGTAGGATGAGGAGCCATGTCCACCCCTAAAAAGGCGCGGCAGAGGTCGCTGCTGCAGTTTCTCGCTCTCCTGATCGCCGTGGTGATCATCATCCTCGCCGCGATCCTCGCCCAGAACTGGTGGAACAACCGGCTCGGACCCGCCCCGCAGGACATCACCGTGACGGCCCGCGTGGGTGGCGCCTCCATCGAGGTCTCCCCCTACCTGGTGTGTGAGCCCGGGCTGGAGTGCCCGGAGGGTGAGGTTCCCAACCTGCCGGTCGGCCCGGACGACACCCTGCTGCTGGAGATCCCGGAGGCGATCCACGACCATGACTGGCAGCTGCTGATGATCTACGACGATCCGGCGGCCAACGACCAGCAGCTGCACGGCCCCTATGACACCGAGCAGGTCGAGATCCCCGGCTCCGTCGACCCGCTCACTGAGGGGGACCCCCGTCCCCGTCTCATGGTCGTGGAGATCTCCTCTGCCCAGATCGGTCTCGACGCCGACGGGGAGGAGACCCCCTACGCCACGGTGTGGTCCTTGAGCACGATGGCGGACTAGGGAAGCGATCGGTTTGGCGGGCGAAAGTGTCTAGGACCGGGTTCATGACATCATCGACTCTGGAGGACATTGCCGCCCGGATCCGACCGGCAATGTCCGCCGCGGAGGCGCTGCTGCATTCCTTCCCCACATCGCTGGGCCTGGCACCACGCGCGGTCCGGTTGGCTAAACGAGGGGTCACCCGCGTCAACTACGCTTTCCTGGCAAGCGAGATCGACGAGAATGACCCCTCACTCCACTGCGCCGCCCGTCTCGCTTATCCTCGATCCGCCGATGGTCCTTCGGTGATCGGTTGATCTCGGCTG
>NZ_JANWTC010000029.1 GCF_024919295.1 Corynebacterium lemuris
TTGGTTGTGCCGTGTCACCGGCCCACGTCCCCTGGTGGGGGTGTGTGGTGGGTGCGTGCCGGGTGGTGCCCGCCCTAAGGGCGCCACTGTAAACAACACACACATGTGTTTGTGTGTGCTTTGTGGTGCAGGCATGGCCGTGGATCATGATATTTTTGGTGTGGTTCCTTCTCCTTCCCCGTCAGGGTGGGTGGGGGCCACGACATCATGGACATGGTTTTGTGTTTGTGATTTTTTGGATGACAATCCAGATGACACCGGCCACATCTGCGGATGTGGTGGTGTGCTGGTTGTTTGTCTGTATTTGTTGGGTTCGGGCTTTCTACGCCTGGAAACTTCACTTTCGTGAGTTTTTTGTGGAGAGTTTGATCCTGGCTCAGGACGAACGCTGGCGGCGTGCTTAACACATGCAAGTCGAACGGAAAGGCCCTGCTTGCAGGGTACTCGAGTGGCGAACGGGTGAGTAACACGTGGGTGATCTGCCCTGCACTTCGGGATAAGCCTGGGAAACCGGGTCTAATACCGGATAGGACCCTCCTTTTGTGTGGGGGGTGGAAAGATTTATCGGTGCAGGATGAGCCCGCGGCCTATCAGCTTGTTGGTGGGGTAATGGCCTACCAAGGCGTCGACGGGTAGCCGGCCTGAGAGGGTGGACGGCCACATTGGGACTGAGATACGGCCCAGACTCCTACGGGAGGCAGCAGTGGGGAATATTGCACAATGGGCGGAAGCCTGATGCAGCGACGCCGCGTGGGGGATGACGGCCTTCGGGTTGTAAACCCCTTTCGCCCACGACGAAGCGCAAGTGACGGTAGTGGGATAAGAAGCACCGGCTAACTACGTGCCAGCAGCCGCGGTAATACGTAGGGTGCGAGCGTTGTCCGGAATTACTGGGCGTAAAGAGCTCGTAGGTGGTTTGTCGCGTCGTCTGTGAAATTCCGGGGCTTAACCTCGGGCGTGCAGGCGATACGGGCAATACTTGAGTGCTGTAGGGGAGACTGGAATTCCTGGTGTAGCGGTGAAATGCGCAGATATCAGGAGGAACACCGATGGCGAAGGCAGGTCTCTGGGCAGTAACTGACGCTGAGGAGCGAAAGCATGGGTAGCGAACAGGATTAGATACCCTGGTAGTCCATGCCGTAAACGGTGGGCGCTAGGTGTAGGGGACTTCCACGTCTTCTGTGCCGTAGCTAACGCATTAAGCGCCCCGCCTGGGGAGTACGGCCGCAAGGCTAAAACTCAAAGGAATTGACGGGGGCCCGCACAAGCGGCGGAGCATGTGGATTAATTCGATGCAACGCGAAGAACCTTACCTGGGCTTGACATACACTAGACCGCTGCAGAGATGCAGCTTCCCTTGTGGCTGGTGTACAGGTGGTGCATGGTTGTCGTCAGCTCGTGTCGTGAGATGTTGGGTTAAGTCCCGCAACGAGCGCAACCCTTGTCTTATGTTGCCAGCACGTGATGGTGGGGACTCATGAGAGACTGCCGGGGTCAACTCGGAGGAAGGTGGGGATGACGTCAAATCATCATGCCCCTTATGTCCAGGGCTTCACACATGCTACAATGGTCGGTACAGCAGGTCGCGAACTCGTGAGGGTGAGCTAATCCTACAAAGCCGGCCTCAGTTCGGATTGGGGTCTGCAACTCGACCCCATGAAGTCGGAGTCGCTAGTAATCGCAGATCAGCAACGCTGCGGTGAATACGTTCCCGGGCCTTGTACACACCGCCCGTCACGTCATGAAAGTTGGTAACACCCGAAGCCAGTGGCCCAACCCTTGTGGAGGGAGCTGTCGAAGGTGGGATCGGCGATTGGGACGAAGTCGTAACAAGGTAGCCGTACCGGAAGGTGCGGCTGGATCACCTCCTTTCTAAGGAGCTTTCTATGGCGGTCACCGGTGACAGTGTCATCTGGTCGGACCGTCTTTTTGGTGGGTGTGGGTCACGAGTGTTGATCCGCCCACCGCAGATAATCGGGTGGACGCGCACCAGCAGGGGCGCGGTGCTAACCGGGGTCACAAACATGGTGGGTATGTTGGCATGCTGTTGGGTGTCTGGGACAACATCGTTGTTTCCGGTGACCATCCTGGTGATCGTTTCCCGCGCACATGATGTGTGTGGGTGGGCGGTGACAGGGTGGTGTGTTGTGTGAGAACTGTATAGTGGACGCGAGCATCTTTATTTTTTTGTGTGCACACCACACACGGTGTGTGTGGTGTGGTTTGTTGTGTTGCGCAGTTCACCGGCCAATCGCTTTTTCGGTGGTTGGTTGTGTGTGTTGTGTGTGAAGGGCACATGGTGGATGCCTTGGCATACTGGGCCGATGAAGGACGTGAGAGGCTGCGTTATGCCTCGGGGAGCTGCCAACTGAGCGTTGATCCGAGGATGTCCGAATGGGGAAACCCGGCCACCGTGATGGGTGGTCACCTCACAGTGAATACATAGCTGTGGTGGAGGTTGACGCGGGGAAGTGAAACATCTCAGTACCCGCAGGAGAAGAAAATAAATAATGATTCCGTCAGTAGTGGCGAGCGAACGCGGATGATGGCTAAACCGTGTGTGTGTGATACCCGGCAGGGGTTGCGCATGCGGTGTTGTGGGATGCGATGGGGGTGGTCTGCCGGCCGCCCGCACTGAACATGCGCTGTCAGCGGAAGTGGTCTGGGAAGGCCCACCGGAGCAGGTGAGAGTCCTGTACGTGAAGATGGTGTGTGTGGTGTTGTCGTTTTTCCCGAGTAGCAGCGGGCACGTGAAATCCGCTGTGAATCCGCCGGGACCACCCGGTAAGCCTGAATACCCAGTATGACCGATAGCGGATAGTACCGTGAGGGAATGGTGAAAAGTACCCCGGGAGGGGAGTGAAATAGTACCTGAAACCGTGTGCCTACAATCCGTCAGAGCACCTCGTGTGTGTGATGGCGTGCCTTTGGAAGAATGAGCCTGCGAGTCAGCGGCATGTCGCGAGGTTAACCCGTGTGGGGTAGTCGTAGCGAAAGCGAATACTAACTAGTGTGTTTAGTGGCATGTCCTGGACCCGAAGCGGGGTGATCTACCCATGGCCAGTGTGAAGCGATGGTAAGACGTCGTGGAGGCGCGAACCCACTTAGGTTGAAAACTGAGGGGATGAGCTGTGGGTAGGGGTGAAAGGCCAATCAAACTCCGTGATAGCTGGTTCTCCCCGAAATGCATTTAGGTGCAGCGTTGTGTGTGCTTGCCGGAGGTAGAGCTACTGGTTGGTTGAGCGGGACTACCATCTTAGCAATGTCAGCCAAACTCCGAATGCCGGTCAAGTTGAGCACAGCAGTGAGACTGTGGGGGATAAGCTTCATAGTCGAGAGGGAAACAGCCCAGATCGCCGGCTAAGGCCCCTAAGGGTGTACTAAGTGGAAAAGGATGTGGGATCGCGAAGACAGCCAGGAGGTTGGCTTAGAAGCAGCCATCCTTGAAAGAGTGCGTAATAGCTCACTGGTCGAGTGGTTCTGCGCCGACAATGTAATGGGGCTCAAGTACACCGCCGAAGCCGCGGCAACGACCCCCTTTTGTGGGGCGTTGGGTAGGGGAGCGTCGTGCATGGGGTGAAGCCATACCGTGAGGGGTGGTGGACTGTGTGCGAGTGAGAATGCAGGCATGAGTAACGAATTGGAAAGTGAGAATCTTTCCCGCCGGATGACTAAGGGTTCCTGGGTCAAGTTCGTCTTCCCAGGGTGAGTCGGGACCTAAGGCGAGGCCGACAGGCGTAGTCGATGGACAACGGGTTGATATTCCCGTACCCGTGTGTGTGCGACCAGTGGTGAATCAGTGATACTAACCACCCACAAACCCGCACAGGTCAGGTTTTGCCTGGTCTGGTGGGGGCGTGCGTGGGGCCTGAACTGGTAGTAGCCAAGTGATGGGGTGACGCAGTGGGGTAGCCGTGCCACTTATTGGATTGTGGTGTAAGCGTGTAGCACGAGGGGAGTGGTAAATCCGCCCCTCACAACAGTGTGAGACGTGATGCGTAGCCCCTTGTGGGTGATGTCGGTGATCCCGTGCTGTCGAGAAAAGCCTCTAGCGATGTACATGCATGGCCCGTACCCTAAACCGACACAGGTGGTCAGGTAGAGAATACTAAGGCGTTCGGGTGAACTGTGGTTAAGGAACTCGGCAAAATGCCCCCGTAACTTCGGGAGAAGGGGGGCCCACACCGGTGAAGCATCTTGCATGTGGAGCTGGGGTGGGTCGCAGAGAATAGAGGGAAGCGACTGTTTATTAAAAACACAGGTCCGTGCGAAAACGTGGAAGTTGATGTATACGGACTGACGCCTGCCCGGTGCTGGAAGGTTAAGAGGACCGGTTAGCTCACCTTTGGTGGGCGAAGCTGAGAATTTAAGCCCCAGTAAACGGCGGTGGTAACTATAACCATCCTAAGGTAGCGAAATTCCTTGTCGGGTAAGTTCCGACCTGCACGAATGGCGTAACGACTTCCCTGCTGTCTCAACCACAGGCCCGGTGAAATTGCAGTACGAGTAAAGATGCTCGTTACGCGCGGCAGGACGAAAAGACCCCGGGACCTTCACTATAGCTTGGTATTGGTGTTCGGTTCGGTTTGTGTAGGATAGGTGGGAGACTGTGATCACATGACGCCAGTTGTGTGGGAGTCGTTGTTGAAATACCACTCTGATCGGATTGGATACCTCAACCTTGGCCCATGATCTGGGTCGGGGACAGTGCCTGGTGGGTAGTTTAACTGGGGCGGTTGCCTCCTAAATGGTAACGGAGGCGCCCAAAGGTTCCCTCAGCCTGGTTGGCAATCAGGTGGTGAGTGTAAGTGCACAAGGGAGCTTGACTGTGAGAGTGACAGCTCGAGCAGGGACGAAAGTCGGGACTAGTGATCCGGCACCTACTTGTGGATGTGGTGTCGCTCAACGGATAAAAGGTACCCCGGGGATAACAGGCTGATCTTCCCCAAGAGTCCATATCGACGGGATGGTTTGGCACCTCGATGTCGGCTCGTCGCATCCTGGGGCTGGAGTAGGTCCCAAGGGTTGGGCTGTTCGCCCATTAAAGCGGTACGCGAGCTGGGTTTAGAACGTCGTGAGACAGTTCGGTCTCTATCCGCCGCGCGCGTGGAAACTTAAGGAAGGCTGTCCCTAGTACGAGAGGACCGGGACGGACGTACCTCTGGTGTGCCAGTTGTTCCGCCAGGAGCAGGGCTGGTTGGCTACGTACGGAAGGGATAACCGCTGAAAGCATCTAAGCGGGAAGCCTGTTTCGAGATGAGGTTTCTGTTGAGGTTCCCCATAGATGATGGGGTTGATAGGCCGGACCTGGACGCACCGTAAGGTGTGGAGGTGACCGGTACTAATTGACCGACCAACAACACACCCCAAACACGTTGGTGGTTGGGTGTGACACGCACGTAACAAATAAGCACACGATGATTGTGTTCGCGTCCATTATGCAGTGTCTGACACAGCACACCCCACACACATGTGTGTGTGGGTGTCGCCGGGACTGATCCTGCCTCCTTGTGGGGTGGGGTGTTCCGTGAGGTGTGTCGGTGGTTGATAGCGGCAGGGAAACGCCCGGTCCCATTCCGAACCCGGAAGCTAAGCCTGCCCGCGCTGATGGTACTGCACCCGGGAGGGTGTGGGAGAGTAGGTTACCGCCGACGCTAAAA
>NZ_JANWTC010000030.1 GCF_024919295.1 Corynebacterium lemuris
CTTTTTCCCACGCCGCTAAACCTAAATCACATCGGTGTATCCAGGCTTATAGCTGGGGGTGGATCTGCGGGTCTTCGCGTTCTCCCCCTCTGGCCTCGCGGACCAGTCCTTCCACGACAAATTCGACTTCACCAGCGAGCTCATCGACGAGTGGCGCGAGCACTCCCTCGCCGTCATGGACCGTTCTCACGATGTGCTGGGGGAATTCTTCCCGGATCTCTCGGGCGACTCGGACATCGGATCAGGCAAGGCTGGTCGGGTGCGATCGATGCACTCACGTGGAAGAAGGGTGATCTGCTCATCTTCGGCTCCACCCCACCCGGCCCGCGGGAACGAGTTTTCGTCGGTTCCACTGCCACCGAATTCCTCCGGCACGTCCACGTCCCCGTTCTGCTGACACCCCTCACCCCGGTATTGACGCGAAGGCTAAGGTGAGGGCATGAATGGACGTGACCCGGAGACGAATTCGCCCCAGCGCCCGCAGAGTGACGGCCGCCGCAGGCGTTACTTCCTCGATCACCCGGAGAACGATCTGACCGCGGACGCCGACTTCGCCAACCGCCGCCCGCCGGCTCCCCGGACAGCCGAGGAAGTCGCCTCCTCCACGGATCCCGTGCTGCAGGCCGACCGCAACACGATGTCGACGCGTCAGGCTTTCACCTGGTTGTTCGGCACCATCATCGCTACCGTCGTGGTCGCTTATGTGCTTGCGTGGGTTGCCCGGCTGATGGGTGGTCCCGTCTGTGACGCCGGCGACGCCCTCTGGCTGTGCTCCCGTTCCTCGCAGATCTGGTGGCCCCTTGTCACCAGCCTGGTCCCCGCCGCGGGTGTCATCGGCTGCGCCATCATCATGGTGCGTAAGTTGAACAGCTTCACCCGCTGGCGCCCGTGGATGGGTGTGTTCTGGGTGCTCATTCCCTTCGCCATGATGTGGATGCTGCAGACCTGGCAGATCTTCATCCCGGCCCTCACCGACTAGTAGTACTTCGTTAGGTGGTTCCTGGGCGTAGTTCGGAGACGGGACACCCTTCGCCCACGACCCTTTGAGCCGCGTGGGAAGAGTGTCTCAGTACCCACGTAAGGAACACACCTGGTCTGGGACACGGGCGCGGTGCGAGGATTGAGGTCGAAGGGAAAACACAACCTGGACTCCGCCCGGCAGAAGGTGATGAGAATGGACCGTGCCGACATCATCGACGGCTACCGACGGGCCTGCATGGAGCTGGACAACCTCCTCGCCCAAGCTGGGGACGTGGAGCTGCGTAGTCGCAGTGTGGGTACCCGCTGGACCAATGAGGAACTACTGTTTCACATGGTCTTCGGTTATATGGTGGTTCGCAGACTCCTGCCCCTGGTCAAGTTCTTCGGTCATCTACCCGACCCCCTCAATATCGCTTTCGCGCGTCTGCTCGATGCGGGTATCCGCCCTTTCGACTGGGTCAACTACTTCGGTTCGCGTGCTGCGGCCCGGGTCTACAACCGCCACCGCATGGCCCGGAAACTTCGCCGGCTCACCACCACCTTGGCCACCAGCCTGGAGAAGGAATCCGAGGACTCCCTGGCCCTGCGGATGGTGTTTCCGACCCGCTGGGATCCGTTTTTCACCCCCGTGATGACGGTGGCGGATGTGTACGCCTATCCGACGTTGCACTTTAATTTCCATGCCCGACAGCTGAGCTTTCCCTTCGACACCGACGGGTGAGCGTGGCCTGCGCGAAAGGGAGTTCTTGCCATGGGCCCTGTGTTCACTGCGGAGGGAAAAGGGAGGTGGTCAGGCGCAGCAGGAGGTGGGCATCTGGTTGCGAAACAGTCCGGCGGTCAGCCGAAGACTCTCGGCCATCGTGAGGTAGGGCGCCCAGGTATCGGCCAGGTCATCAACGGTCATACCGGCTTTGATGGCGTAGGTGGCGGCCAGCATGAGCTCCCCGGCCCCGTCGGCTAGGGCATGCACCCCTAGAACGGTGCCGGTGGCCGCGTCGGCAACGATCTTGACCGCTCCGCGGGTGTCGTGGTTGACCAGTGCCCGGGGAACCTCCGACAGGTCCAGCACGCGGGAGTCGTACGCCGCCCCCTGGGCGTGGGCCTGGGCTTCGCTTAACCCGGCGGAGGCTAGCTGGGGGCGGGTGAACACCACTGCGGGCAGGCCCGTGTAGTCCACCTGTGCTGCCGAGCGCTTACCCAGGGCGTTGAGGGCGGCCACTCTGCCGGTGGCTGCGGCGACGTAGACGAACTGCGGGGCCCCGGAGACGTCCCCGGCCGCCCAGATCCGCGGATTAGAGGTGCGCTGATGATTGTCGACGTTAATAAAACCTCGCTCGTCGACCTCGACGCCGGCCACGGCCAGGTCCATCCCGTCGGTGGTAGCCGCCCGTCCTGTGGCTACCAGCAGCCGGTCCCCCCGGACCTGCCGTCCGGAGGTGGTGGTCACCACCGCCTGCCCGGCATCCGCGCCGACGCTTACTGCGTACTCCTCGACCACCGACAGGCCGTCGTCGATGAGGATCTCGCGCAACCGGTCAGCCAGCTCCGGTTCCGCTCGCGGGGCCAGGCGCCCCACCAGTGAAACCCGGGCACCGAGGTGGGCGAAGAGCTGAGCCTGCTCCAGACCGACATAACCGGCACCGATGATCACCAGGGAGTCCGGGACCTCGGACAGTTCCATGGCCGTGGTCGAGGTCAACCAGTTCACCTCCGACAACCCCGACAAGGCTGGGGTAGCTGGCTGGGCCCCGGTAGCCACCAGATACGCCCGAGCCCGAAGCGGCTGACCATCGACCAGCAAGGTCTCGGAGTCCAGGAAACGGGCATGTCCTTCCCGGATCTCGAAACCATGGGCGGTGGCCACATCCGCGTACTTCGTCTCCCGCAACTGGGAAACAAGATTGTCTTTCTGCCCCACCATTGCGGCCAGGTCGACCGGTCCGGCCGTGGTCGACACCCCGGCAAACGGATTGCTGGCTGCGTCGTCACGAGCGGCCGCCGCGGCCAGCAGGGCCTTTGAGGGCACGCACCCGATATTCACGCACGTCCCCCCGAGGGTGTGGCGTTCGATGAGGACCACCGTATGCCCCGCCTGGCGAGCAGCGATCGCCGCGGACATCGCCGCACCGCCTGAGCCGATCACCGCCAGATCAACCTCATGGTCCTGCCTCATGACCCATCACCTTCCCCGTAGCAATATCTGAATACAGAATGCACCTTCCAGTGCACAGTAAGGTCAAGGCCACAGGCCCACGAACTGCTGGAGGGGAGTTCATGCTCATTGGAGAACTGGCGCAGGCCGGTGGTACTACCACCAAGACGCTGCGCTTCTACGAGGACGTTGGCTTGCTCCCGACACCTGAGCGCACCGCCAACGGTTACCGCTATTACGACAGTTCCGCCGATACCCTCGCCCGGATCGACTTCATTCGCCGCGGCCAGGCCGCCGGTCTGACCTTGGCGCAGATCCGCCAGGTCCTGGAGATCCGCGACCAGGGCATCCCACCGTGCCAGCATGTGTCCGACCTGCTCGATGACCGCCTGGCGGACCTGAAGCAACAAATCGCTGATCTACAAGGCTTGCGCGATACCGTCCGCGAACTGCGCGACCGGGCGGATGCGATCAGCCCGGAGACCTGTGATCCCACCGCGATCTGCCAGTACCTCTAGAACAATTATCACCGTGGACACCGTTGGGCCTGGTCTCCAGGGAAGGGAGGGCTCCAGAGGAAGCTAGTCTGTGCACAGGCCCGCTGGCACCCGGGGACTGTGCTATTGACGTGCCTATCATTGTTTCTCAGAGAGGATGTTCGTGCTCGATTGGTTGGAACGGTGGCAGATCCCGCTGTATCTCATTGCGCTGGGGGCCGGTGCCGTCATCGGCCTGACCGTCCCCGCCACCGCAGCGGCCTTTGAGGTGGCCATCAATCCGGTATTGATGGCACTGCTTTACGCCACGTTTTTAAGCGTGCCGCTGACCAAACTCGGCCATGCGCTGCGCGACGCCCGCTTCTTGGCAGGTCTGCTCGTGTTGAACTTCCTTATCGTCCCCGTCGTGGTCTATGTCCTCTCCCGGCTCGTCGCCGACGACCAGGCATTATTGTTGGGTGTCCTGCTGGTGTTGTTGACCCCGTGCATCGACTACGTCATTGTCTTTTCCGGGCTGGCCAGGGCCGCGCATGATCGGCTGTTAGCCGCGGCCCCGTTGTTGATGCTGCTCCAGATGCTGTTGCTACCGGTCTACTTGGGGATGTTCGTTGACCCGGAACTGTTTGAGGTCATCGACCTCGCCCCGTTCATCGAGGCATTCCTCCTGCTAATCGTCACGCCTCTGGCAGTAGCTGCGCTCACGCAGTTCCTGGCCGCCCGGTTTCGACCTGCGCAACAGGTGATGGATCTGATGGAGGCATTGATGGTGCCGCTCCTGATGCTCACCCTCACTGTGGTTGTCGCCTCCCAGATCGACGCCGTACGCACCGATCTCCCCTCGCTGTTGCGGGTGATCCCGATTTACATCATCTTCCTGGTTGTGATGGTCCCCCTGGGCATCTTCATCGGACGGGTCTTCTACCAGGACGCCTCCGCAACCCGGGCGACGGTCTTTTCCGGTGCCACTCGCAACTCATTGGTCGTGTTACCCCTGGCTCTGGCCCTGCCGGACAGCCTCACATTGGTTGCAGTCGTCGTGGTTACCCAAACCCTGGTCGAACTGGTCGGCATGGTCGTCTACGTCCGCCTGATTCCACGTGTGGTGCTGGAAAAGGCTGGCCAGTACAACTAGAAGGTGATGCCGTGCTGGGCGAACCAGGGGGCAGGGTCGACG
>NZ_JANWTC010000031.1 GCF_024919295.1 Corynebacterium lemuris
TGCAAAACTGTACTGCCCGTTCTTTCTTGTCTTGAAATACTAAAGTTAGGCAGCACAGAGAGACCATTTCATGTCCGCGAGCACCCCCCCCATAACTCTTCGCCTCATGACCGAGCGCGACCTGCCGATGCTCCATGATTGGCTCAACCGGCCGCACATCGTTGAGTGGTGGGGTGGTGACGAAGAGCGACCGACTCTTGATGAAGTGCTGGAACACTACCTGCCCAGAGCGATGGCGGAAGAGTCCGTAACACCGTACATCGCAATGCTGGGCGAGGAACCGATCGGCTATGCTCAGTCGTACGTCGCGCTCGGAAGCGGTGATGGCTGGTGGGAAGATGAAACTGATCCAGGAGTGCGAGGAATAGACCAGTCTCTGGCTGACCCGACACAGTTGAACAAAGGCCTAGGAACAAGGCTTGTCCGCGCTCTCGTTGAACTACTGTTCTCGGACCCCACCGTGACGAAGATTCAGACCGACCCGACTCCGAACAACCATCGAGCCATACGCTGCTATGAGAAGGCAGGATTCGTGCGGGAGAAGATCATCACCACGCCTGACGGGCCGGCGGTTTACATGGTTCAAACACGACAAGCCTTCGAGAGAAAGCGCGGTGTTGCCTAACAACTCATTCAAGCCGACGCCGCTTCGCGGCGCGGCTTAATTCAGGTGTTGGGCGTCAAGGAAAACTTAATGGCAATCCGAATCTTCGCAATACTTTTCTCCACTTTTGTTTTTGGCACGTTCGCGCATGCACAAGAAGGCATGCGCGAACGTTCTGACTGGCGGAAGTTTTTCAGCGAATTTCAAGCCAAAGGCACGATAGTTGTGGCAGACGAACGCCAAACAGATCGTGTCATATTGGTTTTTGATCAGGTGCGGTCAGAGAAACGCTACTCGCCGGCCTCGACATTCAAGATTCCACATACACTTTTTGCACTTGACGCAGGCGCTGCACGTGATGAGTTTCAAGTTTTCCGATGGGACGGCATCAAAAGAAGCTTTGCAGCTCACAACCAAGACCAAGACTTGCGATCAGCAATGCGGAATTCTACTGTCTGGATTTATGAGCTATTTGCAAAAGAGATCGGTGAAGACAAGGCTCGACGCTATTTGAAGCAAATCGACTATGGCAACGCCGATCCTTCGACAAGTAATGGCGATTACTGGATAGATGGCAATCTTGCTATCGCGGCACAAGAACAGATTGCATTTCTCAGGAAGCTCTATCATAACGAGTTGCCCTTTCGGGTAGAACATCAGCGCTTGGTCAAGGACCTCATGATTGTGGAAGCCGGTCGCAACTGGATACTGCGCGCAAAGACGGGCTGGGAAGGCCGCATGGGTTGGTGGGTAGGATGGGTTGAGTGGCCGACTGGCCCCGTATTCTTCGCACTGAATATTGATACGCCAAACAGGATGGATGACCTTTTCAAAAGGGAGGCAATAGTGCGGGCAATCCTTCGCTCTATCGAAGCGTTGCCGCCCAACCCGGCAGTCAACTCGGACGCAGCGCGATAAAGCCGCGCAGCGCCGGTTACTTCTACGTTAGCCCTCAGGAGGAAAAATGAAAATATCTCTTATGGCAGCTGTTTCCGAGAATGGAGTAATTGGCTCTGGATTGGATATACCTTGGCATGTACAAGGCGAGCAGCTCCTATTCAAAGCCATGACTTACAATCAATGGCTTCTAGTTGGTCGTAAAACCTTCGACTCAATGGGTAAACTTCCGAATAGAAAATATGCAGTGGTTACTCGTTCTAAAATTATCTCGAATGACCCTGATGTTGTGTATTTCGCAAGTGTTGAATCGGCATTAGCTTACCTAAACAATGCGACAGCACATATCTTTGTTTCTGGTGGTGGTGAAATATATGAAGCTTTAATCGATCAAGCAGATGTTATCCATCTTTCAGTGATTCACAAGCATATCTCTGGCGATGTGTTTTTTCCTCCAGTTCCACAGGGCTTCAAGCAAACATTTGAGCAAAGTTTCAGTTCAAATATTGATTACACGTACCAAATTTGGGCAAAGGGCTAACAATCTGTTTAAGAGTGATTCGCAACGCGTGGCATTTTTACTATGCGTTGCGTTTAGTGTTTAAGGTGGTATGCGGAGGCTTCGGTATTGCGTTGCTCACACCTTAACAGGGCGTTAGACGGCAAAGTCACAGACCGCGGGATCTCTTATGACCAACTACTTTGATAGCCCCTTCAAAGGCAAGCTGCTTTCTGAGCAAGTGAAGAACCCCAATATCAAAGTTGGGCGGTACAGCTATTACTCTGGCTACTATCATGGGCACTCATTCGATGACTGCGCACGGTATCTGTTTCCGGACCGTGATGACGTTGATAAGTTGATCATCGGTAGTTTCTGCTCTATCGGGAGTGGGGCTTCCTTTATCATGGCTGGCAATCAGGGGCATCGGTACGACTGGGCATCATCTTTCCCGTTCTTTTATATGCAGGAAGAACCTGCATTCTCAAGCGCACTCGATGCCTTCCAAAAAGCAGGTAATACTGTCATTGGCAATGACGTTTGGATCGGCTCTGAGGCAATGGTCATGCCCGGAATCAAGATCGGGCACGGTGCGGTGATAGGCAGCCGCTCGTTGGTGACAAAAGATGTGGAGCCTTACGCTATCGTTGGCGGCAATCCCGCTAAGAAGATTAAGAAACGCTTCACCGATGAGGAAATTTCATTGCTTCTGGAGATGGAGTGGTGGAATTGGTCACTGGAGAAGATCAAAGCGGCAATGCCCATGCTGTGCTCGTCTAATATTGTTGGCCTGCACAAGTATTGGCTCGAGTTTGCCGTCTAACAATTCAATCAAGCCGATGCCGCTTCGCGGCACGGCTTATTTCAGGCGTTAGATGCACTAAGCACATAATTGCTCACAGCCAAACTATCAGGTCAAGTCTGCTTTTATTATTTTTAAGCGTGCATAATAAGCCCTACACAAATTGGGAGATATATCATGAAAGGCTGGCTTTTTCTTGTTATCGCAATAGTTGGCGAAGTAATCGCAACATCCGCATTAAAATCTAGCGAGGGCTTTACTAAGCTTGCCCCTTCCGCCGTTGTCATAATCGGTTATGGCATCGCATTTTATTTTCTTTCTCTGGTTCTGAAATCCATCCCTGTCGGTGTTGCTTATGCAGTCTGGTCGGGACTCGGCGTCGTCATAATTACAGCCATTGCCTGGTTGCTTCATGGGCAAAAGCTTGATGCGTGGGGCTTTGTAGGTATGGGGCTCATAATTGCTGCCTTTTTGCTCGCCCGATCCCCATCGTGGAAGTCGCTGCGGAGGCCGACGCCATGGTGACGGTGTTCGGCATTCTGAATCTCACCGAGGACTCCTTCTT
>NZ_JANWTC010000032.1 GCF_024919295.1 Corynebacterium lemuris
CTGTGAATATGAGCGCTATATGGCGTGGATTCTTGATCACTCTATGGCGTGCTGGTCTGATGGACCGGGAAGACATTGCTCTTCGTATGGCCAACGGTGCTGTCTTTAGAGTTTCCCTGGAACAGGATCTGGGAGGGATGGCACTTCTTCTGCTGCCGACATCAGACGCAGCGACCGATCACATCGCGATCAGCTCGCCTTTAGCGCCCCACGGCCTTAAACAGTGTGGCCCACTGCCCCGCGTCCAACTGTTTCGGCAGTGCGTTTGCCGGAACACCGGCCTCACGCAGGACCTCAGCACACCGTCGTTCACGCCGACGCCCCACGACCCGGGACACGATGTCGGCGATGCCTCGGCCCTTGCCGGTGAACACGGCATGGACGAACGACGCGTACCGCGCACGCTCCGACCAGTTGACGAGAGGCTCTTCCCGGCGACGCATCACCAGGACACCGGCGTCGACGGTGGGGCGGGGACGGAAATGTGTGGATGGTATTCGCCCGTGCTGTTCGAAGTCGAACCAGGGCCACCACTGGGCTGTCATCATCGTGGCACCACCGACGCCGGCGCGGCGACGCGCGACCTCCCACTGCACCAGGAAGACCGCGTGAGTCCACCCCGGTGAGTGAAGGACGTGCCGCAGGATCGCGGTGGTCAGGTGAAACGGCAGGTTCCCCACCAGGACGTGCGGGCCGTCCGGCAGCACAAAATCAAGGACGTCCTGCTCGTACAGGTGAACCTCCGGGCGCAGCCGCTCCTCCAGCCACCGGACGGAGGCCGGGTCGATCTCGATGGCGGTCAACGATCCACCGGTAGCCAGGACACGGTCCTGGAGGGGAAAGGTCAGCGCCCCGTGTCCCGGGCCGATCTCTATGACCGGGACGGACGCACTGACAGGGACAAGGTCAACGACCTTCTTAATCATTGACTTGTTGACAAGGTAGTTCTGGCCGTTCTCGTGACGGCCCTTGTTCGGCCTGTAGGTAGGCATAGAAAAGACACTCCGCAGCAGATATCGTGCTCCGGGCATGCCGAAACGGCCGCCCGGCTGGACAAGCTGAGCGGTGGGTGTCTCTACCTCCGTGGAACGTCCTCCGTTAGCGCACACACCCACCGGCGGCTCCGGAGCTCCGGAGCCGACCGAAGGTGGTGAAAATTGCATTCATTACGCCCATGGCGCGAATCATATCACAGCACGCGGATGCCTGACCTGCTTGTCCTGGTCATCCGAACTTTCATCTCGACTATGTGAGGGGCCCATACAGTGGTTGGTCATGCCCATGATGAAGCACTGAAGATGCGGAGGACCTCGGTCTCGATCCGTTCGAAAGGAAACGGCGCGAGTCCACCTTCACCCGCCACCTGATGGGAAAGACGGCTGAAGAATTCGATCCCTGCAGAGAGGGCATCTCGGTTATCAGCTCCATACGTCACAGTGCAGGTGTCAAGGACATGTTGAACACCGATGTCCATCCACGATCTCATCTGTGTCCCCAGGTATCTCACGTCACGGGAAGATCCGTATCGCAGGATATGATCCCACTCGATCATGCGAAGCAGTTCAACTTTGAAATCAGCGTCACGCATCATCACCGACCAGGGCTCATCACGCATGATTGCTTTGGCGGTCATCAACACTGCAGCACCCGCCCAATTGGCGGATTCGTCGAACACTGCCTGAGTGGGGCCTACCACCGTAGGAGCGCAGAGCGTGAAATCACCAGCTACCTCATCCTTATCCAGCAAGACGGTGAACGGGCGGTCGTACACCCCGCGCTCCTCATCGATACGAATCAGCGTGAAGTCCAACTTGCCACCGACATAGTAGATTCAGTCGGGTTGGTTGATCTTCGCCGTTTTCTAGTCGCTCGACCGCAAGGACATCGCCCAGGCTCGACCACCACTCATCCGAGTTTTCCAGTGGCCCTCTTTGCTGGACGTGCAGTTCAAGATCACGATCGGACAGTGGATGCTCGGCGTTGGATGCGGCGGAACCGGTCAGGATGACTGCTCGGACGTTGGACTCTCGCTCGGCCCAGGACACGACGTCGGCGAGGACCCCTTGATAGTTCATTATTCTGTTTTACCCGATCATCCCTTGACCTTGACGCTGCGTCAGGGTCTAGAATGAGCCAGCATGAACATCGACATCATCGATACTGCTGCAGCTATGACCCGAGTGTTCGACGTGGCCCCAGAGCATCGTCGTGACCTCATTAGGAAGATGTGGTCGCCCATGAACGGCATGTATCACTTCGTTCCCGGCGAGATGGACCTGGCCGTCATCCACAAGCAGAACTTCGGCTTCCCGGAAAATGGCCCCGAAGAAGAGCTTCGTGAATCCCTGGACACCCTGATCCGGGCTAACGCATGGGAACGCATGCACCACGCTCTGGAACGTGGAATCGAAACGCTGAAGACAGCGAACCCAGACCTACACATCCCAGACCTGAAGGTACTGCTGCTGCTTGGCGATCCCACCAACAGGCACTTCATGGAGGAAGTCAAAGGGCTCAGCGCGTTCGGCGGCATCAGTGGCTATATCGTCATATCGGTCTGACCCACCATTGACGTCCTCAATCGTCTGGAGGCCATCGTTGTCCATGAACTGCACCACAATGTTCGGTACTCGCCCGGCGGAGTCGTGTGGGATCCGGTCACAGTGACAGTGGGCGAACATGTCGTTGCAGAGGGCCTAGCTGATGTTTTTGCTACCGAGCTCTACGGCAGCCACGGTTACACCCACTTCGTCGATGACCAGACCCGCAATGACGACAGTGTTCTGGCCAAGGTCGCCAGTGGCCTACAGGTCACCGGAATGCAGGACTTTGCTGCATGGGTACTCGGCGACAAGACCGCCCAACTATTCGGGGCGGAACCGGTCGGCCTGCCCACTGGTGCTGGATACGCCGCCGGGGTCAGATTGGTGAGTGAGTACCTACATCTCCATGGGGGCACGGCGGCAAGCAACGTCCATACGCCCGTGGAAACAGTTCTGTCTGATGTTCTCCCTCGGCTCGGGCTAGGTGATGAGTAGTAATGCAAAACTGTACTGCCCGTTCTTTCTTGTCTTGAAATACTAAAG
>NZ_JANWTC010000002.1 GCF_024919295.1 Corynebacterium lemuris
GCCCCTACTGTCACCGCCCCAGAGACACCTAACGAAGTACTACTAAGTCTGGCACAGAAAAAGGGGAACGCCCCCGACCAGCACTGGTCGGGGGCGTCGCGGGGAGCAGACTACTCTGCGGCCGGAGCCTCGCCAGCAGCATCGCCCTCGGCAGCCTCGTCCTCCTCCGGGACGTCGGCGACCTCCTCGAAGGTGATGTTGAAGACGAGGGTCTCGGCGTCGTCGACCAGGGTGACATCGGTCGGCAGCGTGATGTCGCCGGCGGTGATGACGTTGCCGGCCTCAATGCCCTCGACGGAGACGATGATCTCCTCGGGGATCTCGAGGACGTCGGCCTCGACGAGCAGGGTGTCGACTTCCTGGATGAGCATGGCACCGGAGAAGACCTCGCCCTCGGAGAGGACCGGGACCTCAACCTCGACGCGCTCGCCGCGGGTGATGGCGAGGAGGTCGACGTGGTCGATGTCGAGGGTCAGGATGTTCTGGTCGATGTGCTTGACCATGGTCAGGTGCTTCTCACCGTCGATGTCGAGCTCGACGACGGCGTTGACACCCTGGTTGCGGATCACGGCGGTGAACTCGATGCGGTCCACGGAGAAGTGGACGTTGTCGGTGTCACCGGAGTAGACGACACCGGGGACGCGGCCGTCGCGACGCAGGCGGCGGGCGAAGCCCTTGCCGAAATCCTCGCGGGGGGTGGCGGTGAGAGTGGGGTACTGTGCCATGTGGCTGTAGCTCCTGTTGTTGTATCCGGCCGCTGCCCCGCAGAAATGAACGAAGGCCCGCGACCGACTCTGGTCTGAGGGAAAATGTCCTCGTCGAGTCATCGCAGGCCTGAAAAACCTTGAAGATCGCGTCGATAACGGCCCAGATGCGGGCCCTCGCCGAGACGTGGGGAATTTTAGCACGCGGGACGTGAGTGCGCCTAAAGGTACTTTGAGGCCTCGCGGCGTGTGAGTGCCGAGACCTCATGCGCCGCGAGGAAATCCCGCACCCACCCGGGTGCGGTTTTCGCGTATTCGCGTAAGGCCCAGCCGATGGCCTTGTCGATGAAGAACTCACTCGAGCCGAGGTTCGCGCGGATGATCTCCGCGAGCAGCACCACATCGGTGTCCGCTTTCCGTCCCAGCTGGTGCAGGATCGCCACCCGCCGCACCCACAGATCCCCGTCGCGCGCCCAGATCTGCATCTGCTCCGCCGTGGCGGCACGGCCGATGGGTTTGGCCAGCGCGTCGACGGTGTCCCACCACGATTTCCGCACCACCAGCGAACGCAGCCACGCCACATCCCCCGGCCCGAGGGACACGTCGCGCAGGTGGTCGCAGGCGACGTACTGGAATTCGCGTTCCGCCGCCGCCCAGCACTCCTCGACGAGTTCCCGGTCGACGACTTTGCGACGCCCCCGCAGCACCTCCTTCGCCGCCGCGCGCCGGGCGGGCGTCGGGATGCCGAGGAAGGGGAACTGCCCGCGCATGTAGGCCGACATGCCCACCGCGCGGGCAGGGTCCGCGAGGGGGCGCAGGGCGGTGTCGATGAGCGGGAAGTCGGTGGCCACAGGAGTAAGGTAGCAACATTATGAAGCGAAAACTGCAGCTGGGCGCGATCCTTCTCGGGGGGTTCGTCGGCCCTTACACCGGCCAGGCGTTGGCTGTGGTCATCCCGGAGTTCGCCGGCACCTTCGACATCAGTGTGGCGCGGGCGGCGGCGACGATGTCCGTCTACCTCTTCCCGTTCGCGGCGATGATGCTCATCTCCGGCCGGCTGGTGCGCAGATTCCAACCGCACCGAGTGGTGGCCGCCGCCTACGCCGTGACGCTGCCGATGGCCCTGCTGCTGTTGGTCACCCCCTCCTGGGAACTCTTCGCCGCTGCCTATGCGGTGATCGGCATCGCCAACGCCTTCACCACACCCGTGCTGCAGAACCTCCTCCGTGCCCTGACCCCGCCCGAGAAACTCGGGCAGATACTGGGCACCTATGCGGCGATGCAGTCGCTTGGGATGCTCTCCGCGCCGCTGATCACCGGTCTGTCCAGCCTGGTGACGTGGCGACTGACCTTCCTGGTCACAGCCGCGGTAGCCATCTACATCCTTGTCGTGCGCCTGCCGGTGGTCCCTCCTCCGGTGCAGTCCGACAGCAGGGACGGCGGCCGGGTGCGCATCGTACCCACCCTGACACACATGGCCACCAGCTTCGTCGTCGGCTGCGGCATCATCGGTCTGGGCTTTCTCACCTCACTGCATGTGGAGAACGTCTTCGACCTCGGACCGATCGGCCGTGGCCTGGTCATCATGGCCGGCGGTACCGCGGCCTTCCTGCTCTCCCGCCGGGTCGGGGCGATGGCCGACCGCTACGGCGCGACTGCCGTGCTCGTGGTCAGCGGTGTGTTCGCCGCGGTGGCCCTGTTCATCCTGCCGATCGCCCCGTGGGTCGTGCTGGTGGCGCTGATGTGGGCGGTGGCGGTCGTCGCCGCCCAGGGTATGCAGGCCACGATCAACCTCACGGTGCTGCAGGGGCCCGCGGGCTCCTCGCTCATCTCCACTGTCCAGGCCTTCCGTTTCTTCGGTTCCGCGGCGGCCCCGGTGCTCTTCCTCCCGATCTACACGGGTATCGGCGGGGCAGCTTTCTGGGTCGCCTCCGTGTCCCTGTTCCTGGTGGCCGGTGTCCAGTGGGGGCTGGGCCGGGCAGAGGCGCAGCGGGTCGGTTGAGCGACGGGGAGATCTCGGAGCGGACACGGATCTGCTGCGGCCATCGACGGTTGCCGTAGTGCAGTCATACGCTTGACCCATGACGCAGCGACTGAACCACCCGCAGATCTTCGTGAACCTGCCCGTCGCCGATCTGGCGGCCGCGCAGGCCTTCTACAGTGCCCTCGGCTGGGAGGTCAACGAGGAGTTCACCGACGAGAAGGCAAGCTCCGTTCAGGCCAGTGACACGATCTTCGTGATGCTGCTGACACGGGAGTTCTTCTCCACCTTCCACCCCAAGGAGACGGCGATGGCTGATTCCCCACGCGAGGTGATCACGGCTCTGTCCGTGGACTCCAATGAGGATGTTGACGAGATGCTCCGCCGCGCCCGGGAGGCCGGCGCCCACGTCCACACCGAGCCACATCAGGACGAAGGCATGTACATCGGGGCCTTCTCGGACCCTGACGGACATGCCTGGGAGATCTTCGCCAGCGACTGGAACTAGAGGGCGGTGTAACCGCCGTCCACCAGGTGGTAGGAACCGGTGATGAAGGAGGCCTCCTCCGAGAGGAGGAAGTTCACCAGGGCGACGACCTCGGGGGTCTCACCGAGACGGCCCGCCGGGTGCTTGGCCGCCAGGGCGTCGTACTGCTCCTGCGGCAGGCTCTGCAGCAGGGGGTGCAGCAGGGGGTGTTGATGTAGCCCGGGCCCACCGCGTTGACGCGGATGCCCTGCGCGCCGTATTCGGCGGCGGCGTTCTTGGTCAGGCCGATCACGCCGTGCTTGGCGGCGGTGTAGGCGGAGTTACCCAGTGCCGCGACCGCACCGTGGATGGAGGCCATGTTGACGATGGCGTAATTGCCGTCGCCCTGTTTGAGAAACTGCTCAATCTGTTGACGTCCTCCTGGTCATAAATGACCGGGATCCCTCCTGCGGCACGGTGTACCGCTCCGGTGGGTTCCTGTTTCCACGGGACCTGCCCTCCGCTAAACGGAAGGACTTACGGTCCCTCCGCAGGCAGTTAGACTCCCGGCCCGCCCGGCCGTGAGTATATTGATCGCCGCATTCACATCACGATCATGAACAGCCCCACACCCGCACGTCCACTCCCGGACATGCAGAGGCATCTTCTCCCCGACCACACCACACTGCGAGCACATACGGGTGGACGGAAACCAACGGTTGACCTTGCCGAAGGCCCGCCCATACCGGTGGGCCTTCTCCTCCAGCATGGTCACGAACTGGCCCCACCCCGCATCATGGACCGACTTCGCCAGGCGGGTCCGGCCGAGACCTTGCACGCACAAGTCCTCCACGAATATCGCTTGATTCTCACGAATGATCCGTGTCGTGTGCTTGTGCGCCCAGTCCCGGCGTGTGTCCGCCACCTGCGCGTGCAAACGAGCGACTTTCCGTCGGGCCTTGGCCCGATTCTTCGACCCCTTCTCCTTACGGGACAGGGCTTGCTGCGCCTTGCGTAACCGGCGCTCGGCCTGGCGTAGAAAACGTGGGGACTCAATCGTCGTCCCGTCCGACATGACCGCGAACGTGGTCAACCCCAGATCGATACCCACCTCGGATGCCACAGGCGGCAACGGCTGAGCGTCGACCTGTACGACGAACGACGCGAAGTATCTGCCGGCCGAATCCTTGATCACCGTCACCGACGACGGGTCCGAGGGCAGCTCCCGCGACCATGCGACCTTCACCTCGCCGATCTTCGGCAGGCGCAGTTTGCGGCCTGCCGTGATCGCGAACCGGGCGTTGTTCGTGAACCGGATCGCCTGCCGTGTGTCCCGCCGGGACCGGAAACGAGGCAGGCCGATCCGCGGACCCTTGCGTTTGCCGGTGACCGAGGCGAAGAAGTTGCGGTAGGCAGTGTTCAGGTCGGCGAGTGCCTGCTGCAACACGACCGAGGACACCTCGCGCAGCCACGCCCGTTGCGGGGTTGATTTGGAGGTAGTGAGTCGCTTGGACAGTTCGGCGTCGCTGAGGCGTTCGCCCCTGTGGAAGGCTTCTATCCGGGCGGCGAGTGCATCGTTGTACACCACACGCGCGCAACCGAAGGCCTGAGCCAGCGTGGTCTGCTGGCCGGGTGTCGGATAGAGCCGGAAGTTGTACCGGAGCTGCACACCCACAGCCTACCGTTGGTTGGTCGGTGGTGCTCCGGCTGTCGATTCTGCGCCAGTACATCGACCGGCAGGATCGTCGCGTCCAGGGCACGCCCGGGCCGTGGCGGTCCTCCCGCGTGGGCGTCCACCCCTGCCCTGCAGGGCGGAGCGCTAACCCACATTTTGGGTAGCGGTTGCCGTAGGCGACGCCGTTGAGGTTGATGTCGATGACGCGGTCCCACTTGTCCAGATCCATCTCGCCTACCGGGGCGCCGGGGCCGTTGATGCCTGCGTTGTTGACGGCGAGGTGCAGGGCACCGAACTTCTCGACGGCCAGCTCCACCGCCTTGCGGTTGTCCTCGCGGGAGGCGGAGTCCATCTGCAGGGCCGCGACCTTACTGCCGGCCTGCTCGATCTCGGCGGCGGCCTTCTTCACGCCCTCGAGGTTGATATCGGTGAGGACGACGCTGGCACCGCAGGCGGTGAGATCCCTGGTGATTCCCTCCCCGAGGCCGGAGGCCGTGCCGGTGACGAGGGCTACCTTGTTGTCGAAGTTATTCTTGATGGTCATGGTTGTTCCTTCCTGGAGCATCGGACAGGTTCAACCCTGGCCCTGCGGGAGAACGGAAGGCGAAGAGCCAGTTATCGATCTTGACACACTCTTCTACTGAGTGGGACTGCTCCACGGTGGATCCAACCTGGCGAGGGGCAATGCTGTTAGAGACTCCTTTGCATAGTTGATCGGGTAGTGACGACGACGCCCCCGTCCACCTTGCGGTGACCGGGGGCGTCGATAAGCGGTGGAGCCTTAGGCCTGGCCCTCGAAGAGGGTGGTCACGGAACCGTTCTCGAAGATCTCGTTGATCGTCCGTGCCAGCAGCGGGGCGATGGACAGGACCGTGAGGTTCTTCCAGCCGTCGGTGTTCTGCGGCAGGGTGTCGGTGGTGATGATCTCCTCGGCCCCGCAGTCGCTGAGGCGCTCGCGGGCCGGGTCGGAGAAGACACCGTGGGTGCAGGCGATGACGACGTCCTGGGCACCGGCCTCCTTGAGCACGCGCACGGCGCCGGCGATGGTGCCACCGGTGTCGATCATGTCGTCGAGCAGGATGCAGTTCTTGCCCTCGACCTCACCGACCACACGGTTGGCCACGACTTCGTTGGCCACCTCGGTGGAACGGGTCTTGTGGATGAAGGCCAGCGGGGCATCGCCCAGGGTGTTGGCCCACTTCTCCGCGACCTTGACGCGGCCGGCGTCGGGGGAGACGACGACCAGGTTGTCCAGGGAGTACTTGTCCTTGATGTAGTCCGTGAGGATCGGCATCGCGTGCATGTGGTCGACCGGGCCGTCGAAGAAACCCTGGATCTGGTCTGTGTGCAGGTCCACGGACACGATGCGGTCCGCACCTGCGGCGGCGAGCAGGTCAGCGACCAGGCGCGCGGAGATCGGCTCACGGCCGCGGTGCTTCTTGTCCTGGCGTGCGTAAGGGTAGAACGGCAGGATCGCGGTGATGCGCTTCGCGGAGCCACGCTTGAGGGCATCAATCATGATCAGCTGCTCCATCAGCCACTTGTTCAGCGGCTGGGTGTGCGACTGGATGACGAAGCAGTCCGCACCTCGCACGGACTCCTCGAAACGGATGAAGATCTCGCCGTTGGCGAAGTCCTGGGCGGTGGTGGGGGTGAGCTCGTAGTCAAGCTCTCGAGCCACAGCCTCGCCGAGCTCCGGGTGCGCACGCCCGGAGAACAGCATCATGTTCTTGTGGCTTTCGGTCCAGTGGGCAGTCATGACAGGCCGCTTAACCTTCCTGGTCGGTTACGTCGACGCTCTCCCGGGCGTGCCGTGCCGCCTCCGCGGCCGGGGAACCCGGGCGCTTCCGCTCAACCCAGCCGTCGATGTTTCGCTGCTGGCCGCCGGACACGGCGAGTGCCCCCGGGGGAACATCCTCGCGGATCACTGTACCCGCCCCCGAATATGCGCCGTCACCGACGGTCACCGGAGCGATGAACATCGTGTCGGAACCGGTGCGGACGTGGGAGCCGATGGTGGTGTGGTGCTTGGTCACCCCGTCGTAGTTGACGAAGACACTGGAGGCGCCGATGTTCGATTCCTCGCCCACGGTGGCGTCGCCGATGTAGGTCAGGTGGGGGACCTTGGAGCCGCGGCCGATGGTCGCGTTCTTCGCCTCGACGAAGCCGCCGAGCTTGCCCTCATCACCCAGGTGGGTGCCGGGGCGGAGATAGGTGAAGGGGCCGACGGTGGCGTCCGCACCGACGGTGGAGTTCTCGCCGTGGGTGCGCACGACGGAGGAACCGCGGCCGACGCTCACGTCGGTGAGGGTGGTGTCCGGGCCGATGACCGCGCCGTCACTGATGGCGGTTGCCCCCCACAGCTGGGTGCCGGGGTGGATGGTCACATCCTGGCCGACGGTGACATCCACGCCGATGAAGGTGGAGACCGGGTCGATGACGGTGGCACCGCCACGCATGGCGGCCTCCACAGTGCGGCGGTTGAGCTCGCGGCCGGCCTCGGCCAGCTGCACCCGGTCGTTGACGCCGGCCAGTTCGCGGGGGTCGGCGGCGATGTGGGCGCGCACCGGGTGACCGGCGGAACGCGCGATGCCGAGCACGTCGGTGAGGTAGAGCTCACCCTGGGCGTTGTCGGTGTCCAGGCCGGTCAGGGCCTCACGCAGGATGGCGGCGTCGAAGGCGAAGACACCGGAGTTGACCTCGGTGATGGCGAGCTCCTGCGCGGAGGCGTCCTTCTGCTCGACGATGGCGGTGACCTCCCCGCCGGTGTCACGCACGATGCGGCCGTATCCGGTGGGGTCGTCCAGACGCGTGGTCAGGACTGTGACGGCGGTGGGGGAGGCGGTGTGGGCGTCCAGGAGCGAGCGCAGTGTCTCCGCGGTGAGCAGCGGGACGTCACCGTTGGTGACGATCACCGTGCCCTCGAAATCCGGGATCGGCGCCAGACCGCACTGCACGGCGTGGCCGGTGCCGTTCTGCTCCTCCTGCACGGCCTGCAGCACCTCACGTCCCAGTTTCCCGGCGACCTGGTCGACGGCGGGTGAGACCTGCTCACGCTGGTGGCCGACGACGGCCACGATGTGCCGCGGTTCGATGCCCGCCGCCGCGTGCAGAGCGTGGGAGAGCAGCGTGCGGCCACCGATCTCATGGAGTGTCTTCTGCTTGGCGGACTTCATGCGGGTGCCGGCGCCGGCGGCCAGCACCACCACGGCGCAGTCAGTGAAATTGGGCACGTTCTTCGGTCTCCTTGATGTGATCGCGGTGCTCGTACCGGTTCAGCATATAACCCGGCCGAGGCGGCGGCAGGATGTCCGCGCGGAGGATACGCTTTATATATGCAGGCGATCGTCCATTCCACCTACGGCATCTCCTCCCTGGCCCTCACCGACCAACCCGCCCCGCTGCCGCGTCCCGGTGAGGTACTCGTCCGCGTCGCCGGCGCGGGCGTCGACCGTGGTGTCTGGCACCTGGTCACGGGCCGCCCACTGCTCGTGCGCCTGGGCACCGGCCTGTTCCAGCCACGCAACACCGGGGTGGGGGCCGAGGTCTCCGGCACCGTCGAGGCCGTCGGTGAGGGGGTGACCCGTTTCCGGCTGGGCGACCGGGTATTCGGGGTGGGGCGCAGCACCTTCGCGGAACTCGCCGTGGCACAGGAGGACAACCTCGCGCCCGCCCCCGAGTCCATTCCGCTTGCCGACGCCGCCGCCCTCCCCGTCTCCGCCCTCACCGCACTGCAGGCAGTCCGCGCCGCCGAGATCGGCGAAGGGGCACAGGTACTGGTGCTCGGGGCCTCCGGCGGGGTGGGTACGCACGCCGTTCAGATCGCCGTGGCCTGCGGCGCAGAGGTGACGGCAGTGTGCAGCGCACCCAAGGCCCCGCGCGTGCTGGAACTCGGCGCCACCCGGGTCCTGGACTACCTGGGTGAGGAGAGTGCCGTTGTGGCGGCGGGCCCCTATGACGCGATCATCGACACGGGCGGCAACCGGCCCGCCAGCCAGCTCGCCGGGCTGCTGGCCCGGGGTGGTTCCGCGGTCATCGTGGGTGGCGAGCAGGCCGGGACCGCCCTGCTGGGCGGTTTCTCCCGCCAGCTGATCGCACCCCTGGTGGGACTGGTGGGCCGGCGCCGGCTGGTGCCGCTGGTCTCCATGACCACCTCCGCTGACCTCATCGAACTGGTGGGGCTTGTGGAATCCGGTCAGCTGCGCCCGGTGGTGGACCAGCGCTTCCCGCTGGCCCGGGCCGCGGAGGCCCTGAACCTGCTGGCCAGTGGCGCGGTGACGGGCAAGCTGGTGCTGCAGGTCGATTAAGACGCGGTCCGGTTTTCCCGGAGGACCGGGTATCCGAGCACGGCCAAAGTCAAGGACCCTACTGCCACCGATATCCAGCTCCCCGAGAGGGCGGAGACGAGGAGTCCCGTTCCCGCCAGGACGGACGCAACGGTCACGATCTTCTTCTGCGTGTCACCCACGGAGTCCCTTTCCTCTGCCGACGTGAACAGCGTTCCCTGTAGATTGTCAGGGCCTGAAAACATCACATCACACCTTCAGCTGAACTGGGCGGATATGTAGGTCGTCAGTGATTCAGGTCAGGTTTTCAGGCCTGCGGCAGTCGGCGTGCCGCAGCCACACCCACCAACCCGATGGCCGCCAGGAAGAGCAGCGCCGCGGAGGAACCCAGCATGGCGATCACCCCGGAGACCGCGCCGACCAACAGCAGGATGACGCCCATGAGGGTGTTGGCCGCCCCGACGTAGCGGGTGCGCTGGTCGCCCTCGGCCATGTCGACGATGTAGGTCTTGCGCGCAACCCGCACCGCGGTGTGGGTGAGATTGAGCAGGAAGAAACCCACGGGGAAGACCCAGGCGTTGACCACGTCCGGGGCCCACTGCGCGGAGGCGACCAGGGCGATGATGACCAGGGATCCGACGAGCGCGCCCCGGCTCATGGTGGTGCGCGCTGAGTTGTCCGACCAGACGCCGGAGATGCGTCCACCCAGCATGGCAGCCAGCCCGGAGGCGATGAGGAAGACACCCAGCCCGGTCAGGCCGTGGCCGATCTCCTGGCTGAGGGTGACCACGAAGGCGGTGGACAGGGCGGTGACGAGCAGCAGGGAGCGGACGATGACGAACTGCCGGAAGAGCCGGTCGCCGGCGAACAGCCCCACGGTATCCGCCCACCAGCCCCGCTGGCGGCCCTGGGGTTCCTGCCCGGAGACAGGTTCGCGGATGGTGGCGAAGACCACGGCCGCCACCGCCCACGCCCCGGCAGAGGCGAAGATCAACGCCGCCAGCAGCCAGGTCGGCGCACCGGTGCCGAGGAATTCCAACAGCAGACCCACCCCGAGAGCGAAGACACCGCCGACGGCGGCCGCCCGTCCGGTGACCACCCCGCGCCGGCCTTTCGCGATGGTGCGCCCCTGCACATCCTTTGACGCGATGGAACACAGGGAACGGAAGACGGCCAGGACTGCGAGCAGGATGATGACGGCGAGGCCGAGGGTGGTACCGCTGAGAAGCAGCACCGCGACGCCGATCAAGGCCGCGGCCACCGCCTGCCCCAGGGAACCGATGATCCAGATCCGCTTGCGCGAACGCTGCGTGGTCACCCACGGGGTGAAGGCGGCCTGGGGGAGCATGGAACCGGATTCGCGGATCGGCACGAGCAGGGCGATGAAGAAGCCGGGGGTGCCGGCGGCCTGCAGCAGCCATGGCAGGACGGTTTTGGCGGCGACGATCTGGTCGCCCACGCCCTGGAGGCCGTTCGACCAGATGAAACGGCGTGCCGCATGTTCCTGGTCGACGGGGCCGGGTGTCGGGGGAGTACTCACACCGTTACTGTAATGAATGAAAAACCCGCGGCGCAGCGCCGTATGCCCTATGGTTTCCAGACAAAGCTGTCTGTTATTTTCCAGGTGAGGAAACATGAGCACCACCCCGTCACTGCCGATCATCTCCCTACACAAACTCGTCCACGGACCCGGCCGCGAGGCGGAGATCGCACGCCTGCGCCAGGTCACCCACGAGATCGGTTTCTTCTATCTCGCCGACCACGGCATCCCGTTGTCCTTCCAGCACGACATGCTCGACATGGCCAAGGAGTTCTTCGCCCTGCCCAAGGAGCAGAAGTACGAGATCTCCAACCTCGACAACCCGCACTACCGCGGTTACGCCGAACTCGGTGACGAGCGCACCCAGGGCAAGGTCGACTGGCGGGAGCAGATCGACTTCGGTTTCGACGGACCCGCCGAAACCGAGGGACTGGACACCCACCCGTGGCGCATCCTTTGGGGTCCCAACCCCTGGCCCAGCGCTGTTCCGCGCATGAAGGACCTGGTCACCCGCTGGCAGGAGGACCTCGGCGAGGTGGGCATGACCCTGCTGCACGCCTGGGCGGAATCCCTCGGCCAGGAACCGGAGTTCTTCGACGCGGCCTTCGAGAAGCCGTACCCGACCATGAAGCTGGCCCACTACCCCGGCCACGACGGCTCCGAGTCCGGCCAGGGTGTCGGCGCGCACCACGACTCGGGCGTGCTCACCCTGCTGCTGCTCGAGGACGGTTCCTCCGGCCTGCAGGTCGAGACCGCAGGGGGTTGGATCGATGCCGAACCGATCACCGATCACTTCGTGGTCAACATCGGTGAACTGCTTGAAGCCGCCACCGACGGTTACCTCAAGGCCACCCCGCACCGCGTGCTGCCACCGGAACCGGGCACCTCCCGCTACTCGGTGCCCTTCTTCCTGGCCCCGGACCTGGACGCCCGTTTCCCGCGCGTCGAGCTGCCCGCGGAGCTGGCCGCCGACGCCCCCGGCACCGGCGCAGATCTCTCCGACCAGGAGATCTTCGACCTGTGCGGGCGCAACACCATCAAGTCCCGCTTCCGGGCACATCCGGAGACCACCGCCCGCTACCACGCGGAGCTCGCGGCCTCCCTGAGCTGATCCGGTGGGGCGCACCGCCGTCTAGGCTGAGTACCATGAGCACCCGTTTCAGCCGCCGGACCTGAGGCCGATATCAGAATGAGTGGATCGCGGTCTCCTTGAGCAGCCGCAGACGGATCTTCTTGGCTGTCTCCATGTGCTCGCGGGCGAGCCGGCGGGCCAGTTCCTCGTCGCGGTCCTCGATGGCCCGGATGATGGCGGCGTGCTCATCCAGTGACTCCGGCCAGCGGTCGCCCACGGCCAGTGTTGGGCGGGGGGAGTGAATGAGGTGGGTGCCCAGCCGCTCCAGCAGGTCAATGAGCACCGGATTGTGGGTTGCCGCCCAGACCGCCTCATGGAACTCGAGGTTGGTGCTCAACATCTCCTGCTCAGTGGGGTTCTCCAGGGCCCGGTCGCGGGCCAGCAGCGCCTCAAGGCGCAGCAGCTCCGACAGCTGGTGGGACCGTGCCGCTTCCCCGGCAGCGGTCTCCTCTAGCCTGATCCGCAGGTCATAGACCTGGATGACCCGCTCCGGATCGGTGCGGGGGATCTCCAGGCCCCGGTCACGACGTACGAGCAGTTGCTCCTGCTGCAAGCGGGTCAACGCGGAGCGGATCGGCGTGCGGGAGACCCCGAAACGCTCCGCCAGCGGAATCTCCTTGAACTGGGTGCCGGCCGGGTGCTGGCCGGTGAGGATTTCGTCGCGGAGGGTGGCGAAGATCTGGTCGGTATCCACTTTCCGTTCTCTGGGGGCAACCATTCTCACTCCTCGCTTTCTCCGCGGTGACCGGCACCGGCGGAACCTCGTCTCCTCGGATTCTACCTGTCAGGCCAGGCAGCCGGCCCGACGCCCGAACACGCAACCGGCAGCCAGACCGGTGCCTCCGGGATAGTTCTCGCTGAAGAGACCCCCCAGCATCTCACCGGCCGCGAACAGCCCCTCGATCCACTTGCCCTGCTCGTTGAGCACCCGGCCGTGGGTGTCCGTTTTCACGCCACCGAAGGTGAATGTGATGCCGCAGGTGACCGGGAAGGCGTAGAAGGGGCCTTCCTCGAGCGGAACCGCCCAGTTACTCTTCGGGGGAGTCACATCGGCGGACCGGCCGTCCTTGATGGTGGGGTCGAAGTCCCGGCTGCGGTCAATGGAGGAGTTGAAGGCCTCGACGGTCGTGGTGAAACCCTCGCGGTTGATACCCAGCTTGTCAGCCAGCTCGCCGATGGTGTCGGCCGTCTCCACGGAGATCCCGGGCATGTCGTACTCCTCGGTCCGCAGCATGGGCCGGATCTGCGAGTCGAAGACCTGGTAAGCGATGGAACCTGGCTGACGGAGGATCTCCTTGCCGTATTTGGCGTAGGTGTAGTTGCGGAAGTCGGCGCCCTCGTCGAGGAAGCGCTCGCCGTCGCGGTTGACCAGAACACCGAGGAAGTAGCTCTGGCGGGTGAGGCGGTTGGTCAGCTCGCGGTTGGATTCGTTGTTCTCGCAGAGGGCATCCCACTGGACGCTGTGGCATGTCGAGAAGTCCCCGCCCTTCGCTGCGCCGATCTTCAGTGCGGCCGCGATCATGTCCCCCTGGTTGTAGGGTGTGCCGCGGACCTTCGCGTTCTCCCAGCCCTCCCCGAGGTACTCCTTCCGCCACTCGGGGTTGGCCTCGAAACCGCCGGCCGCCATGACCACCGACTCCGCGTGCAGTTCGAGCTCACCCTCCGGGGTCTCGACGCGGACGCCGGTGACCTTCCCGGACTTATCCGTGAGCAGTTCCTGCGCGCGGTGGCTGTAGCGGACGTCCACCCCGTTCTCTCGGGCCACCCGGGTGTGGTCCTCGATCATCCCCTCACCGCCGCCGACGTTGCCGACATGAAGTCCACCCCAGAAGAGGTGACTGCCGTCCGAGCGCTCGTAGGCCTGGCGTTCGTACATGAGCCGGTACTTCAGTCCCAGCGACTTCAGCCACAGCAGGGTGGGGGTGATCTCCTCGATGAGGACCTCGGTCAGCTCCGGATCATTCTTGCCCTCGGTGACCTTCTCCAGGTCTGACCGGTACTCATCGGCGGAGTAGGGGGGAACGACGGTGGTGGCGTGGCGGGGGTCCTCCTCGACAAGGCTCTTCAGGTCATTGAGTCCGTCGTGGACGATGCGCGTGGCGCCTGCGGTGTAGAAGCTGTTGCCGCCGGCCATGTCCTCGCTGCCACGCTCGAGCAGGATCACGCTGCGACCCCTGGTCGCTGCGGCGTGGGCGGCGGTGAATGCCGCGTTGCCTCCGCCGACGACGATGACGTCGGCGTCCCGGTTGGTCTGGTTCTGGTCAGTGTTCACGAGTGCTCCTCTGCTGGGCCGGACGATGTGCTGTATCCCAATGTATACAATGAATTGTGTCGGTGTCCAGTGGGATGTGAAAGTCTTGACTGGGAGGGTGTTTTGCGGCTGATTTCCGATGTTTTGTTCAGTTCGGCGCCGAAAGATGGCAGTTGCTATGACCTGTGTCATAGTGTACGAATGTATACAACATGTCCCGGAGGGGGCTATCCACTAGAAGATGAGTCATCAGGAGGATCGGCATGGCAAGACCATTGAGAATGGGGATCTTCGCCGTAGTGGTTGTGGTGGTGGCGGCGATCGCGTTCGTCAACGCGGCATCCAGCGGCGGAGTGAGCACAGCCCGCAGTAAACTCACCCTCATCGCGCCCGCGGCCCCCGGCGGTGGCTGGGACGGTTTCGCACGTGAGGCCCAGCACGCATTGCGCGGCAACGGCATCGTGAACAACCCGCAGGTGGTGAACATCCCCGGCGCCGGTGGGACCATCGGCCTCAGCCAGTTCGTTCAGGAGGAGGGCCGCGAGGACCTGATGATGGTCACGGGCGGGGTGATGGTCGGGGCGATCGAACTCGCCGGCAACACCGTCACCTTCGACGACGTCACCCCGCTGGCGCGTATGGCCGACGACTACGCCGTCCTCATTGTCCCCGCCAACTCCCAGTACGAAACCCTCGACGACTTCCTCACGGCCTGGTCCGCGGATCCGGGCGGAAACTCCATCGGTGGCGGTTCCCTCGGTTCCATCGACCACCTCCTTGGCGGCCTCCTGGCTCTCGAGCTGGGGATGGATCCCAAGGACGTCAACTATGTCGCCTACTCCGGTGGCGGCGAGGCCCTGAACTCCCTGCTCTCCCACACCACGGCTGCCGGCATCTCCGGCTACAACGAGGTGCGCGACCAGATTGAGGCGGGCAACCTCCGGGCCCTGGCCATCTCCTCCGAGGAGCGGTTGGAGGGGTCCGACGTCCCCACCTTCATGGAGCAGGGCGTGGACGTGTCGATGTCCAACTGGCGTGGCCTCGTCGCCCCGCCGGGCATCACCGATGAAGCCCGTGATGAGCTGCTGGCCATCATTGAGGAATTGCGCAACACACAGGAATGGCAGGACGCAGTCAAGAGGAACAGCTGGATCGACACCTACCAGACAGGTGAAGAGTTCCAGGCCTTCCTCGACGAAGAAGTAGAGACCGCACACCAGGTTGTGAAGGAGCTGGGACTATGACACAGATAGATCAGGAGACCGGCCGCCGTGAGCCGGTCAACCCCGAGAGGATCGAGGAGACCTCGACCCTCGGCAGAGCGTATTCCCGGTGGGGCTGGTTCTCCGGGCGCAGTGAACTCGGTTTCGTCGCCCTCATCCTCGTGGTGGCCACCGGCCTGCTGCTGGGCACCCTGGGTATGGAAGTGCTGGGACAGTCCCGGCCGGGGCCCCAGTTCTTCCCGGTGGTCGTGGCCATCATCCTCTATGCTGCGGCAATCGCGATCACCGTTTCCGTGGTCACCCGCCCCACCCTCCCCGATGGTGAGCCTCACCCGGGGCGCGGCAACTTTTCCGCTGATCTGCTCATCGACATCTCCGACGTCGGTGAGGAACGGGTCCGCCGCCGCTACAGCAAGTACACCGACGACTACGCGACTTACTCGGACTGGCGCACAGTAGGAATGGTGGTCGGTGGCATCGTCCTGTTCATTCTGATCCTCCACCCGGTCGGCTGGATCCTCAGCGCCACCGCCCTGTTCTGGATCGTCGCCCGGGCTCTGGGCTCCCGGCGACCCCTCATCGACCTCGGCGTCGCGCTGCTGTTCGCCTCCGTCATCCAACTCGCGTTCAACGCCGGACTCGGCCTCCCACTGCCTCCCGGCTTCCTGGAAGGACTGCTCTGATGGAACAACTCTCTCTCCTGATGGAGGGCTTCGCCAACGCGATCACACCCATGAACCTGCTCTGGGTGCTCATCGGAGCTCTCCTCGGCACCGCGGTCGGTGTGCTTCCCGGACTCGGCTCCGCCATGGCGGTCGCCCTTCTGTTGCCCATCACCTTCTCCTTGGACGCCACCGGAGCGTTCATCATGTTCGCCGGTGTCTATTTCGGTGGGTTGTTCGGTGACTCCACGGCCGGCATCCTCCTGAACACGCCAGGCAACTCCTCCGCCATCGCCTCCACCTTCGAGGGGCACCGGATGGCGCGGAACGGACAGGCGGCCAAGGCACTGGCCACCGCAGCGCTCGGCGCCTTCACAGGTGGCCTCATTGCCACGGTCCTGGTCGTATTTTTCGCCCCGACGCTCGTCCGCCTCGCCACGCTGTTCGGACCTGCCGAATACTTCGCCCTGGCCGTCGGTGCCTTCCTCGCGATCTCCGCAGTTGTCGCCGAATCCGTGTTCCGCGGCCTCGCGGCCCTCGCCATCGGACTGGCACTGGTCCTGGTCGGTGTCGACGGGCCGAGTGGCACCTCCCGCTTCACCTTCGGCAACCCCGAACTCTTCGACGGCATCTCCATCATCGTCATCACCGTCGGACTACTTGCCCTGGGCGAGGTCCTGCGGGTGGCTTCCCGCATCCACCGTGAGGAGAGCCCCATCCAAATCCAACCGAAGGGCTTCGCCCGCCTGAGTCTGAAGGACTTCCGCGCGGCATTGCCGGCCTGGCTGCGCGGCACCGCCTTCGGTGCCCCCTTCGGTCTCATCCCTGCCGGCGGTTCCGAGGTCCCGACCTTCCTCGCCTACGGAACAGAGAAGCGCCTGGCCAAACGATCCGGGGACACGGAATTCGGCACCACCGGTTCGATCAAGGGCCTGGCCGCACCGGAAGCCGCCGGCAACGCCACTGCCGGCACCGCTATGGGTGCCCTCCTGGCACTCGGCCTGCCGACCTCCGCCACCGCCGCCATCATGCTCGCTGCTTTCCAGCAGTACGGCATGCAGCCCGGCCCTCTGCTCTTCGAACGCAGCGGTGACATGGTGTGGGCTCTGCTGGCCTCGCTGTTCATCGGCCTGGTGGTGCTACTCATCCTCAACTGGTCATTCGCCCCGATGTGGGCCAAGCTGCTACATATCCCGCGGCCCTATCTCTATGCGGGTATCACCATCCTGTCCATGCTCGGCGTCTACGCCATCAGCTCCTCGGTCTTCGACCTCTGGCTGGTGTTGGGCCTGGGGCTGCTCGGTTTCATGATGCGCCGCTACAATATTCCCGTGGCCCCGGTGCTCATCGCCGTTGTCCTGGGGCCCCTGGCGGAGACGGAGCTGCGCCGGGCCCTCGCGGTTTCCGAGGGGGACCCCTCGATCCTCGTGTCGAGTCCCTTCACCCTCGCGGTCTACGGCATCCTCACCATCACCCTGGTGGTCAGCGGAGTGCAGCACGTGCGTCACCGTTGGCTGAAGGCACAGAAACAGGAGGATGAGGCTGAGCCGGGGGTCCCGGTCGAAGCAACCCCCGCCCAGTAGCAGAGGGGACAGCAGTTCACGCAGGGGATCCGTCACGGGTCCCCTGCTCCGTTGTTTCTCCCGGCATCCCACCGACCCCGGAAACAGAAAGCTTCCCCGCCAGGACTCGAACCTGGAAAGCTGGTACCAAAAACCAGAGTGTTGCCGATTACACCACGGGGAACCGCACACTTGATGCGCACGATCAGCGTACCCGACAGTCGGCTGGGGGCTAAACAGCGGCTCAGGATAGGCTGTGAGACATGGTTCGACAGCGGATGACGGGCAAGGAACGCCGGGAGCAGCTCATTTCGATCGGCCGCGAGGTGTTCGCCGAGCGGGGTTTCGAGGGCTCGAGTGTGGAGGAGATCGCAGCCCGCGCCGGGGTATCCAAACCGGTCGTCTACGAACACTTCGGCGGCAAGGAAGGCCTCTACGCCGTGGTGGTGGACCGGGAGATGATCAGCCTGGAGAAGATCATCACCGAGGCACTGTCGTACGGCCGCTCCCGGGTGCGCATCGAGCAGGCCGTCATCGCCCTGCTGACGTACGTGGAGGAGGAAACGGACGGTTTCCTCATCCTGGTGCGGGATCTGGTGCCGGGCCAGGACCAGTCCTATGCCACGCTGCTGAACACCGCGGTGGGGCAGGTCTCGCACATCCTGGGGGATTCCTTCACCAGGCAGGGGCTGGACCCGGAGGTGGCGGTCCTCTACGGCCAGGCGCTGGTGGGCATGGTCTCCATGACCGCCCAGTGGTGGCTGGATGAACGCGAACCCGCCAAGGAGGTCGTGGCGGCGCACATCGTCAACCTGTGCTGGAACGGGCTGGCGGGAATGAAATCCGCACCGACGTTGTCGGATGGGGTCCAGGAACAGCTGCGGCAGGCAGGGGAGAAGTAGATGGTGCAGAAGACTCCGGCGATGCTGGCTGGCCTGCTCAAGGTCGCGGCGACGGATCCTAAACTCAAGGGCATGGTCGCCAATGTCGGCCAGCGCCGGCTGCACCTGACCGGTATCGACCAGGTCCGGCCCTGGGTCGTGGGGACCCTGGCGCACCACGCGCCGGTGCTGCTGGTCACCGCCACCGGCCGCGAGGCGGAGGACCTCACCGCCGAGCTGCGCGCCATGCTGGGGGAGAAGGTCGTCTGGTTCCCGTCCTGGGAAACCCTGCCGCATGAACGGTTGAGCCCCGGCGTGGACACCATCGGACAGCGCGCACGCGTGCTCGACCTCATCGGCAGGGGAGAGGTCTCCGTCGTGGTCACCGCCGCCCGCGGTTTCTGCCAGCCCCTGCTGTCGACCGTCGAAGGCCGCGAACCGGTCGTGCTCAGGGAGGGCGTGGAGCACGACTTCACGCAGCTGACGGAGGAGCTGGTATTCCGCGCCTACAGCCACGTGGACATGGTGGCCCGGCGCGGGGAGTTCGCCACCCGCGGCGGCATCCTCGATATCTTCCCCACCACCGCCGACCATCCGGTGCGCGTGGAGTTCTGGGGGGATGAGGTCTCCGACATCCGCCAGTTCGCCGTCGCCGACCAGCGTACGGACCCGGACGTCGAAGTCGGGTCGGTGGAGATCTACCCGGCCCGCGAGCTGCCCATCACCGAAAAGATCGCGGAGCGGGCCGCGGAACTGGCGCTGAAGCATCCCGGTAACGCCGCTCTGGTGGAGCTGCTGACGAAGATCTCCGACCGCATTCCGGCGGACGGGATGGAGGCGCTGATCCCGGCGCTCGTCGATACGCGCATGGTCACCCTGCCGGAGCTGATGCCGGAGCAGACCCACATCGTGCTGGTGGGCCCGGAGAAGATCCGCACCCGCATCGCCGACCTGGAGGCCACCGACGCGGAGTTCCTCGCCGCCGGCTGGGAGGCCGCCGCCATGGGCGCCTCGGGCCCCATTGCCGCCGAAGGCCTGGATCTCGAGTCATCCTCCTACCGGTCCTATGAATCCCTGCAGGTCACCGCGGAGCAGAACGCCCTGCCCTGGTGGACTTTCTCGCCGACTGGCATGTTCGAGGCGGATGACGCGGAGACCCTGCCCCTGGACTTCGAACCCGGCCCCACCCCGCGTGGCGACGCCACCCAGATCGCCGCGATGATGTCGCTGCTGCTCGCACACACCACCGACGGCGGCCGCGCCGCCTTCATCGCCCCCGCCCACGGCGCGATCAAACGCATGGTGGACCGTTTCGCGGAGGCCGGCATCCCGGCGAAGGTGGCCACCCCGGGTTGGGAACCCTCACCCGGTGAGGTCACCCTCTACCAGGCACTCAGCCACGCCGGCGTGGTCTTCCCGAAGGTGCGCAAACACCGTGACGGGGCCGCGCTGCCCCTGGTCGTGATCACCGAGACCGACCTGACCGGCAACCGCGTCGGCGACATCGCCGGCGCCAAGCGGCGCCCCGCACGCAAGCGCAACCGCGTGGATCCGCTGGCGCTGAAGACCGGTGACTTCGTCGTGCACGAGACCCACGGCATCGGCCGCTTCCTCAAGATGGCGGAGCGGACGATCCACGCGGGCGATGAGACGTCGAGACGCGAGTACATCGTCCTCGAGTACGCGGCGGCGAAACGCGGGCAGCCCGCAGACCAGCTGTGGGTGCCGATGGACTCGCTCGACCTGCTGAGCAAGTACTCCGGCGGGGAATCACCCACCCTGTCGAAGATGGGCGGCTCCGACTGGAAGAACACCAAGAAGAAGGCGCGTGCCGCAGTCCGGGAGATCGCGGGCGAACTCGTCGAACTCTACGCCAAGCGGCAGGCCGCGCCGGGCCATGCCTTTGCGCCGGACAACCCCTGGCAGAAGGAGATGGAGGACAACTTCCCCTTCATCGAGACCGAGGACCAGATGCTGGCCATCGACGCGGTGAAGGAAGACATGGAGTCGCATGTCCCCATGGACCGGGTCATCGTCGGTGATGTCGGCTACGGCAAGACCGAGGTGGCGGTGCGTGCCGCCTTCAAGGCCGTGCAGGACGGCAAACAGGTCGCGGTGCTCGTGCCCACCACACTGCTCGCCCAGCAGCACCACTCCACCTTCGAGGAGCGCATGACCGGCTTCCCGGTGACCATCCGTGGCCTGTCCCGTTTCACCTCCACGGCGGAGTCGAAGGAGATCATCGCGGGGCTGTCCGACGGCAGCGTGGACATCGTCATCGGCACCCACCGGATCCTGCAGACCGGTGTGCACTGGAAGAACCTCGGGCTGATCATCGTGGACGAGGAGCAGCGCTTCGGCGTCGAGCACAAGGAACACATCAAGGCCCTGCGCACCAACGTCGATGTGCTCACCATGTCGGCCACCCCGATCCCGCGCACCCTGGAGATGTCGATGGCCGGCATCCGTGAGATGACCACCATCCTCACCCCGCCAGAGGACCGCCACCCCGTGCTCACATATGTGGGCGCACAGGAGGACAAGCAGATCGCCGCGGCCATCCGCCGCGAGCTGCTCCGCGACGGCCAGGTCTTCTTCATCCACAACAAGGTCGCTGACATCGAGAAGAAGGCCCGCGAGCTGCGCGACCTTGTACCGGAGGCGCGCATCGTCATCGCCCACGGCCAGATGGGCGAGGAACTGCTGGAGAAGACCGTCCAGGGATTCTGGGACCGGGAATTTGATGTGCTGGTGTGCACCACCATCGTGGAGACCGGCCTGGACATCGCCAACGCCAACACCCTCATCGTGGAGAACGCCCACCACATGGGCCTGTCCCAGCTGCACCAGCTGCGCGGGCGCGTGGGCCGGTCCCGGGAACGCGGTTACGCCTACTTCCTCTACCCGAAGGGCGCCACCCTCACCGAGACCTCCTATGACCGGCTGGCCACCATCGCCCAGCACAACGACCTCGGTGCCGGCATGGCCGTGGCCATGAAGGACCTGGAGATGCGTGGCGCCGGCAACGTCCTCGGTGCACAGCAGTCCGGACACATCGCCGGCGTCGGCTTCGACCTCTACGTCCGCCTCGTCGGCGAGGCCGTGGAGGCCTATAAGGCGCTGGCCCGGGGTGAGGTCATCGACGCCACCGACCAGGGACCGAAGGAGATCCGCATCGACCTGCCCGTCGACGCCCACATCCCCGAGGCCTACATCAACTCCGAGCGCCTGCGCCTGGAGGTCTACCGCAAGCTCGCGGCCTCCGCGACGGAGGTGGACCTGCGCCTGGCGGTCGAGGAGATGGAGGACCGTTTCGGCCCCGTCCCGGAGCCGGTGTCCATGCTGCTGGCCGTGGCACGCCTGCGCCACCAGGCCCGTAACGCCGGAATCTCCGACATCATCGTCCAGGGCACCCGCATCAAGGTCGGCCCCGTCGACCTGCCGGACTCGAAGCAGGTACGCCTCAAGCGGCTCTTCCCGGGTTCGAACTACCGGGCCGCCGCCAAGGCCATCCAGCTGCCCTTCCCCAAGGCCAGCCGCGGTGCAGGCCAGCCCAACCTGCGCGATGTGGAGCTGCTGCAGTGGATGGCGGACTTCCTCACCGCCATGTTCGAGGCTGAGGAGACCGATGTGACCGGCGGTGCGAAGCCGGATCCGGGGAAGGCGAAGAAAAAGCGGGTGTTCAGCATCAGCGAATAGGGGTGGGTTTTCTCTCCCAGTACGGTCACCACCGGTGGTAGCTTCAGATCAGGCGCCGTTCTCGGGCGACGGTGATTGCTGCTGTCCGGTTTTCCACGCCGAGCTTCTGATAGATGTGTACCAGGTGGGTCTTTACCGTTGCCTCGGAAATGAACAGCGATCTGGCTAATTCCCTGTTCGATGCCCCGGTGGAGAGTGCCTGGACAATCTCGATCTCCCGCGCCGAGAGCGCCTGCTGCGGTTTGTCCACCCGCTCCATGAGTGCTGCGGCCACCTCCGGGGAAAGCGTGCGACGACCCTCGGCGGTGGCGATCACTGCGTCATGGAGCATCTGCTCGGGTGCATCCTTGAGCAGATAGCCCAGAGCGCCTGCCTCGATGGCCGCCACGATATCAGCCTCCGTGTCATAGGTGGTCAGGATCAGCACCGGTGGGCCACCGGCCTCCCTGAGTTTTCGTGCGGCGGTGATCCCGTCCATGGCGGGCATCTGGATGTCCATCACCACCACGTCAACCTCCTCGGCCGGTGTCAACGCAGCCTGTCCGGTAGCCCCCTCGGCCACCACGGTGATGTCAGTGAAGCTGTCCAGGATCGTGCGCAGTCCGGCGCGGACCACCGGGTGGTCATCGATGAGCATCACGCGGATCATCAGATCTCCTTCTGGGATGAGCGGGCAGATGTCAACGGAATCTGTATCGCCAGCACGGTGCCTTCCCCCGGTTCGGATTCGATCGTGAGATGACCGCTGAGCGCAGCCAGGCGCCGGGACAGGCCCTGCAGACCATAGCTGTTGGTTCCCACGGTAGCCGGATCGAATCCGGCGCCGTCGTCGAAGACATCCAGGGTCAGTTCCAGGTCCCATACCGCCAGGGTGACCACCACGGTGTCCGCGGCAGCGTGTTTGACCACGTTCGTGAGCGCTTCCTGGCACGCCCGTACTACTGCGGTGGCGACTGTTTCCGGCAGTTCCCGGTGCACGTCGCCGGCCAACTGCAGCGAGATCAGCGGGGCCTTGCCCAGAGCCTGCTGCCGATCCTCGACCCTGCGGATGACCTCCCGCAGAGCGGTCGGCAGATCAGCAGCCAGGGAAGGGGCGGCGAGATCGCGGACGAAGCGACGTGCCTCCGCGAGATTATCGCCCGCCGCCCCTTCGATCGTCTCCAGCTGCTGGAAGGTGACTGCCGCATCACCCTGACGCAGGCTGTTGGCGGCGGCCCGGGAAACCAGCAGAATCGAGGATAACCCCTGGGCCACGGTGTCATGGATCTCCCGGGACAACCGCTCGCGCTCCTCCAGCCGACCCGCCTGGTGTTCACTCAAGGCCAGTTCCTCGCGGGTGGTGCGCAGCTGCTCGGCCACCTGCTGATGGTGGCGGGCCTCCGAGTGCAGGGCGCGGTAGGTGTAGTAGGCGGCCACGGCGAAAACCGCTCCGATCAACGGGCCGATAACCGCGGAGATCCCCCACCCCTCCGGATGCAGGAGGGCGGGGCCGAAGGCCGCGACCGCCCACAGCACCACCACCGCCATCAGTCCCATGCCCCGCGACAGCAGGTGAAGAAAGAGGAATACCAGCGGAAAGAGCAGCCAGACGAAATCCGGGCTGTAGAAGACCAGTCCGATCCACAACACCGTCACCGCCACCAACCACCATGGTGCACTCGACAACGGGTTGAGCGGGGTGTGCCCCCGGGCAAACCGGCCCTCCCAGAGGGTGCCCAGCAGATAGACCACCGCCAGGGTGCAGGCCAGCGGCAGCACCGGGGTGGTGTTCACGCGGACCCAGTCGTCGGCGAGGTAGCGCAGCAGTCCGAAGGCCAGCAGAAACGCGAACATCATATGCAGGGCCACCCGCAGCAGCAACAGCAGCTGCACCAGGGGGCGGGTGGAATCGGCGCCTGAAGCTGCGGTGGTGGCCGGGTCTGCGGTGCTCACAGCACCTCAGGCTAGTCCAGCACCGGGGTGAACCCAATCAACCGGATGGATGACCCGGGGTTCAACGAGATGCCCGATGTATGTGCTGACCTGGGTGAAGACAATGGGAACCAGCAGGCAACCGATCTTTCAACCAGGGAAGGCACCGTACATGTTTCTCGGTCTCCGTGACCTCGTCCACGCCAGAGGGCGGTTCACTCTCATTGGCATGGTGGTGGGACTCATCACTCTCCTGCTGGTCATGCTCACCGGCCTGACCGGTGGACTAGGCCAGCAGAACACCTCCGCCCTGGAAGAACTGGACCCCGGCCGCTACGTATTCGCCGCCACCAACCCGGGCGCAGGGGAAGTGGAAATCTCCTTCACCGACAGCCAGGTCAACAGCGAACTGGTTGAGCAGTGGCAGACCATGAGCGGAATTGACACGGTCGTGCCCCTCGGTGCCACCCAGACCCGCCTGGAGGCCACCGGGACATCATCAGTCGCGGTGCTCGGTCTACCCACCGGCACGCAGGTGCCCGGCGGTGAGCAGATCGGCGAGGGCGTCGTCCTGTCCGGGTCGATTGCGGAGGCGCAGGGCATCACCGTCGGTGAGACCGTCACCCTGGGCGGCCGGGATGTGGCAGTCACCGGGATCACCACCGATGAGTTCTACTCCCACAGCCCCGTGGTGTGGGCGGACACTGGCACCTGGACGGAGGTGGCGCATGTCGGCAACGGTGTCATCGGCACGGTGCTGATGGTCGACGGCTCGCTGGACAAGGATGCCTGGGACGCTGCGGCAGCCACCACCGGTACCGCGGCCGTGAGCACCAGGGGAGCGTTTGCCGGTCTGCCCGCCTACAGCTCGGAACAGGGCTCACTGGTGGCCATGCAGGGCTTCCTCTACGTAATCTCCGCGCTGGTCACCGTCTCCTTCCTCACCGTCTGGACCATCCAGCGCACCCGCGACCTGTCCATCCTGCGCGCCCTCGGCGCCTCCGGGCGCTATCTGCTGCGCGACGCCCTCGGCCAGTCCGCCGTCATCCTGGTGATCGGCACCCTCTCCGGGGCCCTCCTCGGCTGGGGCCTGGGCACCGCGGCCGGACAGGCCGTCCCATTCGAATTGAACGTGGCCAACGTGGCCGGCCCCGCCGTCGGCATCTGGCTGCTGGGAATCCTCGGCGCCTTCTTCGCCACCCGCAGGGTTTCCCGGGTTGACCCCCTGATCGCACTCGGAGGTAACGCATAAATGTCCCTCGCCACCGCCCTCAAGACCCAACTGGAGATCGTCGACGCCCGGGTGGTCTACCCGGACGGCACCGGAACCGTAACCGCCCTGGGCGGGGTGTCCATGACCGCCCGCACCGGTGAGATGACCGCCATCATCGGCGAGTCCGGTTCCGGCAAGTCCACCCTGCTCTCCGTCGCGGCAGCGCTGGTCTCCCCCGACTCCGGCACGGTGACCGTTGCCGGTGAGCGCGTGGACGGCCGCGATGAGACCGAACGGGCCCGTATCCGCCGCGAGCACATCGGTTTCATCTTCCAGCAACCCAACCTCGTCGCCTCACTCAGTGCCCGCGATCAGCTCCTGTTGACTGACCACATCCGGGGCGTGCGCGGTAAGCAGCTGCGCCGTCGTAGTCAGCATGCTGATGATCTTCTCGACCGCGTGGGACTGGGTGGATTCGGCAATCGCCGGATGCACCAGCTCTCCGGGGGCCAACGCCAGCGTGTCAACATCGCCCGGGCGCTGATGGGGGAGCCTGAACTCCTGCTCGCCGATGAACCAACCTCTGCGTTGGACCATCAGCTCTCCCACGAGATCGTGGACCTGCTGCGCTCCCTGACACTGGACCTCGGTTCCGCCACAGTTATGGTGACCCACAGTCGCAGTCTGCTGCCGGCGATGGATCATGTCGTCGAGATCTCCGACGGCCGTATACTGCCCGGAGCCGGGTGTTAAGCGACCTCCACCTGCCGGGGACCTCCCTCCCGAGCACGTGCCCGTGCCGGGCGAACAACGGAAAAAACCGGTTCCCTCACGGGGAACCGGTTTCATCATTTGGGGGCAGGCTTATTCGCCGAGTCCGGACTGTCCGACGGCGATCATGCGCTCCAGCGACTGACGGGCGGCGTCGGCGGTCTCCGCCGGGACATCCACCTCATCGGTGCCCAGCGCGAGGGCACGCAGCAGGGCCGCCGGGGTGATCATCTTCATGTAGCTGCAGGAAGCGCGTTCATTGACCGGCTGGAAGTCGATCTCGGGGGCGGTCTGGCGCAGCTGGTGGAGCATACCCACCTCGGTGGCCACGAGCACGGTGCCGGTGCCCTGGTTCTTGGCCTCGTCGATCATCTGGCCGGTGGAGAGCAGGTGGACGCGGTCGGCGTCGACGAGCCCCTCGCCGGCGAGGTAGATGGCGGAGTTCGCGCAGCCGCACTCCGGGTGGATGTAGAGGTCCGCATCCGGGTTCGCCTCGGTGATCTCGACGAGGTCGCGGCCGGAGATGCCGGCGTGGACGTGGCACTCGCCGGCCCAGATGCGGATGTTCTCCCGACCGGACTCGCGCTTGACGTGCGCACCGAGGAACTGGTCCGGGTTGAAGAGGATCTCCTTGTCCGCCGGCAGGGAGTTGACGATGTCCACCGCGTTGGAGGAGGTGCAGCACACGTCGGTCAGCGCCTTCACCTCGGCGGTGGTGTTGACGTAGGAGACGACCAGCGCCTCAGGGTGCTCGTCCTTCCACTCCTGCAGCTGCTCGGCGGTGATGGAATCAGCCAGGGAGCAGCCGGCGCGCTCATCGGGGATGAGGACGGTCTTCTCAGGAGAGAGGATCTTCGCGGACTCGGCCATGAAGTGGACGCCACAGAAGACGATGACGTCGGCGTCGGTGGTCGCGGCGATACGCGACAGACCGAGGGAATCACCCGTGAAGTGGGCGATGTCCTGGATCTCCGGGATCTCGTAGTTGTGGGCGAGGATGACGGCGTTGCGTTCGGCGGCGAGACGCCGGACCTCGGCAGCCCATTCCTCATCCGCCTCGAGACCGGTCCAGCCTTCGGGACCGTCGACAATCTTGTCGAGTAGCGGTGATGCGAGCGGTGACAGTTTGTTGACCACGGTTGGTTTCTCCTGTTAGCCGGGTGAGACGGGACAATTATCACAGACAACCACTCGCCGGAGGAAATATATCTCCACCCGGGGAATCTCAGAGGGTCAGTGCACCCTGCGCCAACCCCCACACGGCGGCGACCGCGGCCGCGACAATGACGGTGACCACAACCCACTCGAAACGGTTGAACACCCGTTCGTTGGCCTGCATCCGGGTCAGCACATAGGGGATCAGCCCCGGGAGGACCGCCAGGGCACCGAAGAGCAGGTAGGTCAGGTCAGCAGCGTAGAAGAGCCAGCCGGCGTAGACGAGGGCCACAATGCCGATGAGCAGGTGCCGGCGGTTGTCCCGGGCGGGTACGTCGGGACCGCTGTCGTCGAAACGCTCCCCGGCGTGCGGGTGGACGATGCCGCGCCCGCGGGCGGCGAGGAGCACCAGATACAGGGCGGAGAATATATAGGGCACGAGATAGAGGACGGTGGCCAGCTGCACCATGGAGACGTAGGCCGTCTCATTGAGGAAGAAGACGATTACCGTGAGCTGGATGACCACCGTGGAGGTGAGCTGGGCGGCCCACGGGGCCCCGGCGGTGTTGACCGCGCCGAGACGCCGCGGCAGAAGACCGTCGAAGGCCATCAGCGCAATGGGCTCCGCGCACAGCATCTGCCAGGAGACGTAGGCCCCGAGTACGGACAGACACAGACCCAGGGAGATCAGCGCCGCACCCCAGGGGCCGACGACCACCTCAAGGACGGAGGCCATCGAGTTGTCGGGCAGCGCGGCCAGCTCCTCCTGGGTGAGCACGCCGTAGGACAGGGTGGACACGCTGACCAGGAGGGCGAGGACGGTGAGGAAGCCGATGATGGTGGCCCGTCCGACGTCCCGCCGGGTCCGGGCCTGCTTGGAGTACACCGATGCACCCTCCACCCCGATGAAGACCCACACGGTGAACAGCATGATGCCCTGCACCTGGTCGAAGACGGAGGCGGTGGAACCACCGGTGGACCAGAAGTCCAGGGTGAAACGTTCCCAGCTGAAGCCGAGGAAGGCGACCAGCACGATGAACGCGCCGATGGGCAGGAGTTTCGCCACCGTGGTCACCGCATTCATGAACGCCGCCTGCTTCACACCCCGGGAGAGCACGGCGAAGACGAGCCAGGTCATGGCGGAGACCGCCAGCATCGTCGGCACCGGATGCTCCGGGCCCAGCCCCGGCACGTAGTGGCCGAGGGTGTTGAAGAAGAGGGTGGCGTAACCCACCTGGGCGATCACCGAACCCAACCAGTATCCCCAGCCTGAGGTAAAACCGATGTAATCACCCAGCCCCGCCCGGACATAGGAGTACACACCGGAATCGAGGTGGGGTCTGCGCACCGCGAGGGTCTGGAAGACGAAGGCGATGGCGAGCATGCCCACTCCCGAGACCACCCAGCCGATCAGCGTCGCACCCGGGCCAGCGGCCGAGGCGACGTTCTGGGGGAGCGAGAAGATGCCGGAACCGACGGTGGAGCCGACGATCAGGGCCACCAGGCTCCACATGGTCACGGTATGCGTGCGCTTCGTCGTCACAGGTTCACTCTAGCGCCGGGGTGCGGAGGATTTAGGATGGGTCGCATGACTGTCCTGCTTCTCGACGACCGCTGGCCCACCCTCATCCCCCTCGAGGCGCACGGCCGGCTCGGCGGCCCCGTGGAGTTCACCGAGGAGGTGCCAGTCCGCGTCCGCTGGAGCCTCGGGGATTTCATCCCCGCGCAGGGCCCCGGGGTGCTGGTGAGCACCAATGACGCCAACCCGCGGGTGCGCGCCCGCGTCCGGGCCGGCGAGCCCGTCATCGTCGCGGAATCGCGCCGGGACCCCGTGCACACGGCGGTGCGGGTGATGGAGCGGGCCTGCTCGGTGGGGGAATGGGAGTCAGCCCAGACCCACCGTTCCCTCCTGCCATACCTCGCCGAGGAGGCGCAGGAGTTCGCCGCCGAGGTGGTGGCCTGGGAGCAGGACGGGGATGAGCAGGCCCTCAAGCGGGAACTCGGTGACGTGCTGCTGCAGGTGCTCTTCCACGCCGAGATCGCCGCCCGCCGGGGTGCCTTCGACTTCGGCGATGTGGCGCAGAGTTTCGTGGACAAGCTGCGCTCGCGTTCGCCCTACCTCTTCGACGGGACCCGCCGGGTGGTGCGGATGGAGGAGCAGGAACGGTTGTGGGCACAGGGAAAGGCCCGGGAGAAGGAGCTTCCCCCGGGCCTGTGAGCTGGGTCAGGCGACAGCCGTTAGTTCAGTGTGGCGGACAGGCCCTGCAGGAGGTCCTGGATGTTGTCGATGTCCGGGATGGAGCTGCCCGGGAAGAGCTCCGGGTCCTTCTTGACCGTGCCGCACGCGACGGCCTTGTCACCGATCTGCTCCGCGAACTGGGCGCTGACCAGGTAGGTGGCCGGATCGGTCACGGTGAAGGGCTTCGCTTCGTCGCGGACCTGCTTCACCAGGTCGGAACGGGTGGTGTTGCCGTCAATGGTGAAGACAGTCTTGAGGAGGGGGTCAGCCTGGCCGCAGGGGGTGTTGGCGATGCCCTGGCTGACGATGGCGTTGAGGTCACCGAGCTGGGCGGAGGCGGCCGGGGCGAGACCCACGACGGCGATGGCGGTTGCGGCGACGGTGGCGAGGGTACGGCGGAGCATGCGGGCACCTTTCAGGTGTGGACAGTTGTCCCCGGCATTATAGGTTTCCTGTGGGGCGGTTGTGACGAAAGTGGCAATTTAGGGTGAAGTGCGGGGGTGACGGTCCCGCCGCGGGTCCTGCTTCCCGGATGCCGTAGGATCGTCCTCCATGAGTGGTGGTGTCAGACGGGTGATGGGCTGTGGCCTGGGAGTGGTTCTGGCGATCATCATGGTCATATCCCTCATCGCCTGGCTGCTGTCCTTCCTGGACATCTCCGGCCCGGCCCGGCAGCTCCAGCCGGTTCCGCCCGACGTTCCGCCCGCGGCCGGTGCCGAGGTTCCGGTCATCGACATCCACGCCCCCGGCCGCACCAGCGACAAACTGGATTTCTGGGCGCAGCCGCTGGCCGGGACCACAGACATCCCCGCCCCCGCCCTGCGCGCCTACGGCAACGCCGAGCTCATCGCGGGTGAGGCCTGGCCGGGCTGCCAGCTGAAATGGAACACCCTGGCCGGCATCGGCTGGGTGGAGACCCGCCACGGCACCTACTCCGGCAGCTACTTCGACCGCAGCGCCATCAATGAACTCGGTTTCGCGGAACCGCCCATCATCGGCATCCCCCTCGACGGCGGCCCCGGGGTGGCCGAGATCCGCGACACCGACGGCGGCATGCTCGACGGTGACACTGAATTCGACCGCGCCGTGGGCCCCATGCAGTTCATCCCCGAATCCTGGAGGCGCTACGGCCGCGACGCCAACGGTGACGGTGTGGCCGACCCGCACCAGATCGACGACGCCGCCCTCGGCGCCGCCAATCTGCTGTGCGCCGGCGGCCGGGACCTGTCCACGCCGGAGGGCTGGAGCGAGGCCATCTACTCCTACAACCGTTCGCAGGAGTACCTCATCAACGTCCGGGACGCCGCCGCCTCCTACGCCCTGAACCAGCCGGCCCGCTAGAACTGGGGCAGGGGGTGGCCCGGGTAGGCGATTTCAGCCCCGGAACACACGGGTTGGTGGCCCCTCCCGGTGGGTTTTCTGGAACAATCAACGGGGGCGCGTGGGCATGCCGCGCGCAACTGCTGACGTATGCACACCCCAAGATGGCTTTAGGAGGCCCAAAGTGGCTGACATCATTCACGTTTTCGCCCGAGAGATCATGGATTCCCGTGGCAACCCGACCGTCGAGGCCGGCGTCGTCCTCGATGACGGTACCCTCGCCACCGCCGGCGTCCCCTCCGGCGCCTCCACCGGCGTCCACGAGGCACATGAGCTGCGTGACGGTGGCGACCGCTACCTGGGCAAGGGTGTGCTGAAGGCTGTCGAGAACGTCAACGAGGAGATCGCCGACGAGCTGGCCGGCCTCGAGGCCGACGACCAGCGCCTGATTGACATGGCCATGCTGGAGCTGGACGGCACCGACAACAAGTCCCGCCTGGGCGCCAACGCCATCCTGGGCGTGTCCATGGCCGTGGCCCGTGCCGCCGCCGAGTCCGCCGGCCTGCCGCTCTACCGCTACATCGGTGGCCCGAACGCGCATGTCCTGCCGGTGCCGATGATGAACATCATCAACGGTGGCGCCCACGCCGACTCTGGTGTCGACGTCCAGGAGTTCATGATCGCCCCCATCGGATTCGACTCCTTCTCCGAGGCACTGCGCGCCGGCGCTGAGGTCTACCACGCGCTGAAGTCCGTGATCAAGGACAAGGGCCTGTCCACCGGACTGGGCGACGAGGGCGGTTTCGCCCCCTCCGTCGACTCCACCCGCGAGGCACTGGATCTGATCCTGGAGGCCATCAAGAAGGCCGGCTTCGAGCCGGGCAAGGACATCGCGCTCGCGCTCGACGTGGCCTCCTCCGAGTTCTTCAGGGACGGCAAGTACCACTTCGAGGGTGGCGAGCTGAACGCTGAGGAGATGGCCAAGGTCTACGGTGACCTGGTCGACGAGTACCCGATCGTCTCCATCGAGGACCCGCTGCAGGAGGACGACTGGGAGGGCTACGTCTCCCTGACCGCCGCCATCGGCGAGAAGGTCCAGATCGTCGGCGATGACCTCTTCGTCACCAACCCGGTCCGTCTCCAGGAGGGCATCGACAAGAAGGCCGGCAACTCCATCCTGGTCAAGGTCAACCAGATCGGTACCCTCACCGAGACCTTCGACGCCGTCGAGCTGGCGCACCGCTCCGGCTACACCTCCATGATGTCGCACCGCTCCGGTGAGACCGAGGACACCACGATCGCCGATCTGGCCGTCGCCCTCAACTGCGGCCAGATCAAGACCGGTGCCCCGGCCCGATCCGACCGTGTGGCCAAGTACAACCAGCTGCTGCGCATCGAGCAGGAGCTGGGTGAGGCAGCCGTCTACGCCGGCCGCTCCGCCTTCCCGCGCTTCAAGTAGCGCCCGCCTGCCGACGCCCCGGCCGCACCGTGGAATACACGGTGCGGCCGGGGCGTCCCCTATCATTGAGGACCTATGGCGCCCGAATCCTCCTCCCGTTCCCGGCACACCGTGCCGGTGGTCACCCGTGCCGCCGATCTTCAGCCGCGCCGCCCGAAACGACCGAAGGTGCGCCTGAGCACCGCGGAGATCGGCGTCCTGGTGCTGGTGACCATCCTGGTGCTGGTGACCATCGCCGTACCACTGCGCAACTACTTCCAGAGCCGCTCCGAGATCGCCCGCCTCAACGAGGCCATCGTGGCGAAGGAGGCGGAGAAGGAACGCCTGCTGACCGAGATCGAGAAATATGAGGACGAGGCCTATGTCCGGGAGGAGGCCCGGCGCCGCCTCGGACTCATCGAACCAGGTGAGATCGCCTTCCGCGTCATCGACCCCGGCATGGAGACGGACTCCACGGTGACCACCTCCGCGGAGAAGCTCATCGAGGAGCTCAGCTGGTACCAGATCCTGTGGGATTCCGTCGCAACCCCGCCCGCAGACGACCCCGGTGGCGTGCTCATGGAAGAATGATCGCCATGACTGTCAACGATGCAGATCTGGCGGCCGTCGAGAAGCAGCTCGGACGTGCACCACGAGGAGTCCTGGACATCTCCTACCGCACCCCCGACGGCGCACCCGGCGTGGTGAAGACCTCACCCAGGCTCCCCGACGGCACCCCGTTCCCCACCCTGTACTACCTCACCGACCCGCGCTTGACCGCCGAGGCCTCCCGCCTCGAGGTCGCCCACGTGATGAAGTGGATGGAGGAACGGCTGGCCGCAGACGAGGCCCTGCAGGCCGACTACCGCGCCGCACACGACCACTACCTCGCCGAGCGCAACAAGCTCGACGACCTGGGCACCGATTTCACCGGCGGCGGCATGCCTGACCGGGTCAAGTGTCTGCATGTGCTCATCGCCTACGCACTCGCCGAGGGGCCGGGGCGCGTCCGCTTCGGCACCGAGGCTGTGGCCCTGGCCGCCGACCGCGGAGCACTGCGCGGCACCGCCGTACCGGCCGACTGGCCCACCTGCGGGGAACTGGGCTTCGATGCCCACCAGTTCGACGAGCTCTACCAGGAGGCCGCCAAATGACCCGTGTGGCGGCCGTCGACTGCGGCACCAACTCCATCCGCCTGCTCATCTGCGACATCGTCGGCGGCGTCACCCGTGAGGTCACCCGCACCATGGAGATCGTCCGGCTCGGCCAGGGTGTTGACGCCACCGGGGAACTCGACCCGGAGGCACTCGCCCGGACCCGCGCAGCGCTCGAGCGTTTCGTCGGGATCATGGAGTTTGAGCAGGTCAAGGCAGTCCGTATGGTCGCCACCTCCGCCACCCGGGACGCGAGCAACCGGGACGAGTTCTTCGCCATGACCGCCGAACTTCTCGGCCGCATCACCCCCGGGGCCCGGGCCGAGGTCATCTCCGGGGAAGAGGAGGCCGCCCTGTCCTTCCGCGGCGCGATCACCGACCTTGACGCCTCCACCGGCCCCTTCTGCGTCATCGACCTGGGTGGCGGTTCCACCGAGTTCATCGTGGGCACCGCCGAGGGCGAGGTACTGGGTGCGCACTCCACACAGATGGGCTGCGTGCGCATCACCGAGCGCATCATGCGCTCCGATCCGCCCACCGAGACCGAGACCGAGATTGCGGCGGAGTACATCGCCGAACGGCTGGCGGATGCAGTCAAGATCGTGCCCATCGCCAAGGCCCGCACGATCGTCGGGGTGGCCGGCACCTTCACCACCCTCTCCGCCCTCGCCCAGGGTCTGGAGACCTACGATCCGCAGGAGATCCACGGTTCCGTACTGCGCTTCTCCGCCCTACGGTTGCTCACCCGCGAGATCCGGCACCAGACCTCGGAGACGCGTGCCCTCAACCCGGTCGTGCACCCCGGGCGTGCGGACGTCCTCGGCGGTGGCAGCATGGTCGTCGAAGGCATCATGGACATGCTGGAGAAGGAGACGAAGACCGACAGCTTCGTCATCAGCGAGAAGGACATCCTCGACGGCATCGTCGCCGGACTGAAGGACAGGATCGGGGTCTGACACAGGTGTTGTCTCCGGCCAGGTCCGTCTACCGGTGGGCATCCTGGGCCAGCGCCGTGTGCGGCGCCCACGTCATCGCCTATCTGCTGGGCACCCTGCCGCGTACCCTCGCAGAACTCGGACTGCTGTACCTGTTGCCGGGTTACCTGGGCATCGTCTTCTGGGCGGTGGCCTTCGGCACCGGTCTGCTGGAGAAGGTCGGTCCCCGACTGATGCTGCGTGGCCACATCCTCAGCGGCGCAGGCATGGGCCTGGTTTTCGTCTGGTCGGTCGCCGCACGCAACATGGACCTGCTCGTTCTCGTTCCCGCGGCCTTCGGAATTGGACAACTGCCTGTCCTGTGGGCCCTGCTGACCGGACACCGACGGGGTATGACCTAAAATAGGGAACCTGCAGGCCCCCATAGCCCAATTGGCAGAGGCGGCGGACTTAAAATCCGTTCAGTGTCGGTTCGAACCCGACTGGGGGCACTAGCCCTGTTTCACCTCCCCGAGGTGAGACGGGGTTTTCTTGTGTTGAGCTGCATGTTAGCGTGATCCTAACGCACCGCAAATACCGCACCAACCGCGCCGGTATGCACCACAGAGACCACGAATAGGCCCACGGGAGACCACGATGGCCCGTCGCAGAACCACCCGCCGCTCTTTCGGTAAAGCCGAGCAACTGCCCTCAGGGAAATGGCGCGCCCGCTACACCTACCCGCCTGGAACCGAGCGCTACGCTCATAAGGCCCCGCACACGTTCTATCGCCGTACCGATGCAGAGGCCTGGCTCAACGCTGAGGAACGCCTCATCGAGTTGGGCATCTGGACCCCACCGGCAGACCGGAAAGCCGAACAGGTCCGCGCCAGCATCACCGTGCGGGAACTCATTGACCGGTGGCTCACCGAGAGCACATACAAGGCATCCACGATCAGTTCCCACCGCGGAAAGCTGAGCCCCCGTGTCCTCGGCCCCTCCCGGCCCGGTTTCGACTCCCTGGCCGCCGAACCCATTGCCAAAGTGGACCGTGAGCGTATCCGCCGCTGGTGGAAGGAAGTACAGGCCACATGGCCGACGACCGGTAACAGCAACTCCTTCGCGTACAAGCGCCTGCGTACCGCGTTCCAGTTCGCCGTAGAACATGATCTACTCACCGAAAACCCGGTACAGATCAAAGGGGCCGGAATAGCACCCCGCCCGAAGTCCCGGGACCATGATGTCCTCACCATCGAGCAGGTCCTCACCATCATCGACGCCATGCCCGCCCGCTACCGTATCGCCGTGTCCCTCATGTGCTGGGCGGGTTTACGTCTCGGGGAAGTCCTCGAACTCAGAAGTGCTGACCTCATCGGCCTTAACGGCACTGGAGCGGTGATCGTACGGGTACGGCGCAACGTCCAACGCGTCAAGGACGAGGCCACCGGGAAGCAGGTGCTGGTGGTCCTCAATTCCCCCAAAACCCCGGCGGGTAACCGGGACATTCAACTGCCGGAGAAGGTGGCGGCCGAGCTACGCGCTCACGTGGAGGAGTACGTCAAGCCTGACAAGGATGCCCTCATCATCACCACCAGCACCGGTAGGCAGATGATGGACACTCACTTCCGTCAGCCGTTCGCTACGGCGAAGGGGAGGGCTGGGAGGCCGGAGGTGACCCCTCATGACTGCCGTCGGTTTTACGGTACGTGGCTGGTGAACTCGGGCGTGGTGGCCCTAGAGGAGGCCCGCCGCCTGATGGGTCATGAGACGGTGGAGCAGTTGATGGAGTATCAGCGGTCCATGAAGGGTTTCGAGAAGCGGGCGGCTGATGCGATGAACGAGCTGATCCCCGAGCGTAGACCGATCTCTGAACAGTAGGGATGAGTAACGTATGCCCTGGTGTGCGCTCCTTCTGGACACGTGCAAGAGGTGCGGTATTATGGATCTACTACTTACCGGACTTGAAGCTCCACCCGCCGGAAGTAGGGCCCGGGCTCACGCCCCGGCTACCGCGCTGTAACACAGCGCCTCTGCTCCAGGCATCGGGCCCGTAGAGCAGGGTAATGAGAGGCCCTCCGTTTCAACAAAGGGCTCTCAGACATGCCTTCCTTGGGCGATACCTCATCTACCAACCACCCGAAGCTCCGTCCCGTTAATTGGGCCGCTGACGTCCTCGGAGTATCTGACGACACCATCCGCCGGATGATCTCCCGCGGTGAACTCGCAGGCTACCGAGTAGGCCGCTCCCTACGCGTCATGGAGCAGGACGTCCTCGACTACATCCGCCCTATTCCCACCGCGGGTATGGACCCCCATAACCGTCTGTTTGGGCTGCGGTGATCGACATGCCGCATGGAAATACCCCCGCCGGGGCAATGACGGGGGCACCAGAACACGGGGCAGTGTCTACGCCTGACGATACCACCCTCAATGGGGTGGACATTGAAACCCCGTTCCTCCGCGTCCTGCTGACTCTCCCTGCCCGGCGCGTCCTCGGCATCCTCGACGGCCTGGAACCCCACGACGTTCACCGCCCCCAACACCGGGTGATTCTCACTGCGGTTGCCCGGTGCGCGCGGAAACAGGTCGATGATGGAGACGATCACCACCCGGTCTCGTTCCCCGTTGCAGTCCAGCTCGACCTGAGCCGTACCGGCGACCTGGACCACCCCCACGTCCGTGAGCTTCTGCTAGACCTCGCCGCCGGGATCAACCCGGTACCGGAGTGCTGGGTAGTGGATATTGTGGCTGACCTCCGCCGCCTGCGCCTGCGTCGTGCCTGCGTAGCTGCGGGTGAGGCCCTGGTACAAGCAGGCCGTCACGGTGGGGACAGTGACCTCACCGGTGCGCTGAGGCACCTCCCGGCCCTGCTTGCGGTGGCTATCCGCGCCGGGCTCACCGTGGAGGAGGACCAATGACTGCCGTTGATTCGTGTGGTATCGAGCGGACCGCCGACGACATGGGGGCCGCCTTGCTGGATGACCTTGCCGCGTGGATGGACCGGTACATCAAGACCGCACAACCGGGTGACCTGCACACCCTTGTCCTATGGGCTGTTCATACCCACCTGGCCCTGGCGTTGTACACCTCGCCCCGCCTGCTGCTGGACTCCCCGGTACCTGGTTCGGGTAAGACGACCGTGCTCGACCACCTCAACCGGTTGTGCCACAAGCCCATGCAGGCCGCGTCTTTGTCCTCACCGTCGCTACTGGTCCGGTTCCTGGAACACGGGCCGCGTACCGTCCTGGTCGATGAAGCCGACCGGACCCTGAACCCCAAGGCTGAGGGGGTATCCGAACTGCTGGCCGTCCTGAACTCCGGTTACCGGCGCGGCGCGTCTCGACCTGTGCTGATCCCTGACCGTGAAGGCGGCTGGGCTACGCGGGAAATGCCCACGTTCGGGCCGGTCGCTATGGCCGGTAACGCCCCTGACTTGCCCGACGACACCCGTTCACGCTGTATCCGCGTGCTGCTGCTCCCGGATACCGAGGGCACCGTGGAAGATAGCGACTGGGAACTGATCGAACAGGGCGCGCTGGACCTCCACGCCCGGATCGAAACATGGGCCGACTACGTGCGGGAGGACGTGCGGACCACTCGACCGGAGTACCCCGAGGGGTTGAAGGGCCGTAACCGTGAACGGTGGGCCCCGCTGCTGCGGGTCGCTTACGCCGCGGGTGGTCACTGGCCTGGCCGGTGCCTGGAGTTGATCGACGCGGACCTGGAGCGGCAGGAGATGGACCGTGAGGCCGGTCTACAACGCACCGCGCGCCATATCGTGCTGCTCGACCATATCCGGCAGGTGTGGACCGAGGGTAGGCCGTTCATGCCCACGATGGAACTGCTCGCCCTGTTGAAGTCCACCCACCCGGACTACTGGAAACACCACGACTATGGGGAACTGACCCGGCAGGGCCTGGCCCGTATGCTCGCCAACCATTTCAACATCCGCGCCGTGCGTGAGACGGGCGGGGACCGCCACCGGGGATACTTCTACGTGGACCTGGAACCGGCCTGGAATGCGTTCGGGATGGGTGGGCCGACCCGTGAGGCGTAGGACCAATTGTGGGCCTACGGCCCGTAGGGCAGGTGGGGGTCCCACAAGTAGTAGGACGAGTAGGACGAGTAGGACGAGTAGGACGCCCGGCGCGTCTACCTGCGGAAACGTCCCCGTCCCATGTCGTCCTACGCCGGGTAGTCGTAGGACGAGTTGGCCGAAATCCGTCCTATTCGTCCTACTCGACCTACTCGTCCTACTCGACCTAAAGGGTCTACAGGTCATCGGACGGGACCGCGCCGGGACCCCTCTGTCGACTCATGGAAGGACCCGTCGATGACCGCTGACGCCTACTGCTGCTGTTTCCCCCGCCGCCGCCCCGCCGAGGTGTGCCTGGCCTACCACGGGACCACCCCGGAGACGTGGAAGTGGATACCCGGTTGGGAGGGCTACTACTTCGCCAGCGACAAGGGCCGTGTGCTGAGCGCCTACCGACAGGACGGGCGCGGGCTGAACATGGGGCGGGTACTGATCACCTCCACCGACGTGAAGGGCTACCCACTGGTGACCCTCTACCGGTACGGGGTACCCCACACCCGGCGCGTGCACGTCCTGGTGCTGGAGACGTTCACCGGGCCGCGCCCGGAGGGGATGGAGGCCCGTCACCTCAACGGCAACAAGACTGATAACCGGGTGGACAATCTCGCATGGGGTACCCGCTCTGAGAACACCCTGGACGCGGTACGCCACCGCACCCATCCCAGCGCCGCTAAGACCCACTGCAAGCGTGGTCACCTGCTCGACGGGGCGAACCTGAAACCATCGGGGTTACTCCGGGGCCACCGGGTATGTCTGGCCTGTGAGCGGGCGCGGAAGTACGTGGGCCGTCATCCGCAGCTGGACCTCCAGACGGTCGCTGATGACTACTACCGGCAGGTCATGGGGGAGGGTGACCCCATCGGGTAGGTCACAATCGAGTGACGCTCTGTGAGCGCGTATGAGCCTTTGAACCGGGGCGGGTGGGCTTGGGTCCCACCCGCCCCCATAACATCCTGGCGTCCCCGCTGGCCCTGATCTGGCCCCTGATTTGGGGCCCTGGGCGCGATATCCGGCGCGCCTGGTGCTGCCGTGGTCCTGCTGGGCCAACGAGGGGGTGGAACAAAGCCCTCGAACGTACGTGCCTGTGGGGGTGGGGTGTCCCCTAACCGCGCCGGGTAACGCCTGCTCACCGTATCTAACCGTGATAGGGATAGCGCCATGCGGGGGTAGCATGAGAACAGACGTTCACCACACCAGCTGAACCCTGGACCCTGAACAATGGAGGACCCCCGCCATGGGCAAAACCGACCCCGAAGCTATCGCCCGCGCCCACCGCCGAGCACGGGCTGTAGGACTCCGCACCGAGGGCCTGACCATCCGCGAGATAGCCGAAGCCCTCGACGTATCCGTGGGTACCGCCTGGGCCGACCTGGACACCGCCCTGCGCGACGTACCCGCCGAGGACGTAGACACCTTACGGCTGGTGGAACTGGAGCGCCTGGACGCCCTCCAGCGCGCCGTGTGGGAGGCCGCGCTGAGCGGGGACCTGCAAGCGGTAGACCGGGCCCTAAAAGTGATCGCCCTACGCTGCCGACTCATGGGCCTGAACGCCCCGGAGCGGATCGACGTGGGTAACACCGACCTCGACCTGGACAAGGCCGTGCGCGACCTGGTGGACGCTATCCAGACCCCACCAGCACCGCGCTACGGTGACGAGGACTTCCTGGACTACACCCCGGATGGTCGCCCCCTGCGCGACGATGACGGCAACCTGATCGACTACACCGACGGGGAGGTCTAGGGCCGTGGGTATCTTCGACCGCCGCCGTAGCACCCCGCCCGCCCTCGCCGTGCACGTGCTGCCCACCGCCGACGCTGATACCACCGTGGACCCACCGGTACCGGCACCCGGCGCGGGGGATCACCACCCTGATTACCCGGAGTGGGAGGAAGGCCGTAGCGCCCCGCGCCTGTTCCAACGCCTGGGCGGGTGGTCTGCGGGCTATCTGCCCCCTGGTGACCCCACGGAGCCGGGGACGGTCATGGTCGCCCGGTACCGGGCCCACCGGGTCCTCTGGGAGGCTGTGAGCACCTGGGAGCGGGAGATGGGCCGCCTGGACGCCGTGGCCGTGGCCCTGGAGCGTCAGGCGCGGGAGCGTGAGACCCTGGCCGCTGCTGCTGAGCGGGCCGACGCCGCCGAGCGTGAGCGGGTACAGGCTGAGCATCAGGCCCGTGCTGGGCGTCTGGAGGCCCTGGCCGTCACCGCTGAGTCCCACCTGCTGCGGGTGAACTTCGACGGGGACAAGGTGCTGTTGATTGCGGATGACCGGGACCATCCGGCCCTGATCGCCCGGTATCCGTGGGAGGAGAAACCCCCGGTGTGGCTGGTGGCCGGTGGTGTGGTGGTGCACCGCGCCGGGACCACCCTGGAGTCGGTGGGGGAGTTCCTAGACGGGTGGGAGACGCTGGTGGCTACCGCGGACGCTGAGCGCCGTCGGGCTGACCGTGAGCACCGACAGGCCGTGCTTGACGCGCTGCGGGCCCGTGTAGGGGAGGGGTGAGCGTGTCGGTCTGGTGTGGGGTCTGGTGGGTGTGGTGGTGCGCCGCTGAGCGTGGCCCCTGGTGATCGTGACCCCCGCCGCCTGGTCTGGTTGTGGCCTGGCCGCGGGGGGCGCCTCATGCCCTGGTCCCGGCGCGCGGGGTGGTGGTCTTGAAATCCAGATCTGTTCGACTTCCCGTAACGGGGGAGTAGTGTTACACCTATGAGGACACTTCTCTGTCCCGGTTGCTCCACTGAGCACACCCTGACCATCACCCGCCCGGCCTACCCCCTGGCTGTCTCACGGAAGGTGGGACGCCGCTGGTCCACCTCGCTGGAGCCGGTCTGTGAGTCCTGCGCGACCGCCCCCAACCCGCCGCACTCTGAGACGTACCCGCGCGGAATCCATCTGCGGTGGGTGGGCCCGGAAGCGTACGTGGACACTCCGGTGGGTGCCTGCGAAGCCTGCGACCTCCCGCTACGTCATCCCCGCGATCCCCGCCGCCACCGCTGCTACTGCTCCACCGCATGCCGCCAGAAGGTGTATCGGGTGACGGTGGGGGACCGGGAACACGTCTGTGACACATGCGGGGACACGTTCACCAGCAAGGCCGGGGCCGCGTACTGCTCGCCCGCATGTCGGCAGAAGGCGTACCGCCGTCGCTGTGCGGGGACCGCGTAATTCGCTAGATGTGTATGCGGATGTGTAACACGCTAGGGGCGTGTCTCTCAGGTGCGTAGGCGGACCGGGGACAGGAAGAAGGTAAGGGCCGACAGATGGTGATTGGCTAGTTGATTCTTAGGTCTCTACCTTGAATGTGAAAATGATGGAGAAACGCCGTGCACGCTGGGCGTTTCGATTTTTCGTTGCGAAGGGGTGCTGCTAGAGTCCCCAAGGTTACATACGCGTTATTCCACCTTAGAAAGTACCCCCATGGCGACGCTTACCGAAGACCAGGTGCGGTCTAGCGCAGACGAAATTCTAGGATTCTCTGCAAAGGAACCCGAGGTCCAGCAAGGCACTGGACAGATCACCACGTTCAATTCCCTCGGTTTCAGCGGTGTTGCTGATAAGCCAGATGGTTGGTATCTGCCGGACAACAAGGCGATGCCTGCGATCATCCTGGAGACGAAATCCACTCTTCACTCGCTCGACAGGCAGGAGTGGGTCGACGAGTTGAAGAAGAACGTCAACATCGTGCTCACGAAGTACGAGATCTGCATCGGTATCCTGTACAACCACGACGATATCCGTGTCTTCATGAACAACGTCGAAGTGGAGTCTGTGTCGTCCACGCTGGAGCACAAGAGCTACTACCTCAAGCTTGCCACCAACAAGCCGATTGACAAGACGCGCATCTACACGTTGACACAGCGCATTAACAATACGTTGCATTTTGATTTCGGCGTCAAGAACTTGTATCAACGGATGACCTTCACTGCATGTTCACTAGTTGCACTTCGTGAAGGGGCCTGGATTGCGCCCGGAATGGATTATGATAACTTCCACAATTCGATCCTGAATCAGCTAAACAAGTCACTGCAGAAGCACATCACTCGGAATTTCAAGTTGAAGTACCTGTCCGAGCAATTCAGCAAAGTTGAGATGGCTTATGGCGGAAGCCAGGATTCGATCGACAACTTCGTCGGCTGGATTAAAGAGATTTCCACGCTTCTAAACTCGGATAGCTGGGCCGGCGAAGACGTCATGGCGATCTTCTTCAATGAGTTCAACCGTTACAAGCCCAAATCCGAGCATGGCCAGGTATTTACGCCCGACCACATCACGGGCTTCATGACTCGACTGGTTGGGCTTCACGAGGACGACTACGTTCTCGACGCCGCGTGCGGTTCCGGTGCGTTCCTGGTTAGGGCCATGAACGTAATGATCGAGAAGGCGGGCGGTGTCAACAGCGCAAAGGCTACCAGGATTAAGCAGAACCAGCTCTACGGCATCGAGAAGGACAAGGAGATCTTTGCCCTCGCCGCGGCCAACATGCTGATCCATAAGGACGGCAAGACCAACTTGGAGCAGTTAGACTCCCGCGATGAGGAGGCAGCTGAGTGGATGGCGTCGAAGCCAATCACCAAGGTGCTGATGAATCCGCCCTACGAAAATAAGTACGGCGGCATGGACATCGTGGCAAATGTTCTGGATTCAGTGCAGCGTGGCACAATTTGCGCGTTCATTCTGCCGGATAAGAAGCTGGAGAAGGCGGGCGGAAGGAAGCTTCTCAAGAAGAACCGCCTGAACAAGATCATCAAGCTCCCCGAGAACACCTTCTGGGGCGTGGGAATCACCACCTCGATCTTCATCTTCACAGCGGGTGAACCACAGAATGGCCATGAGATCTTCGCCTGCAACATCGAGGATGACGGGCTGATCACCGTCAAGAACCAGGGGCGACAGGATGTGCGCAACCTGTGGCCCGCGATTGAAGATGAGTGGATTGAAATCATCCGCAAGCAATCGGGCCACGACTCAATTCAGTGGATTGACCCGAAGGAGCACCTGTCGTGGCAAGCGCCGATGGAGCCGTTTTCGATTACCGAGGAAGACTTCATCAAAGTAGTTATGGATTATGAGCTTTTCCATCGGGGCGTGGACGTAAAGAAGTTGGCTGCTGACCTCGGAGACCAGGCGCTTTACGGCGCCTTCGAAGACGGTAATGAATGATGGCCGAAATTGATGTATCTGGCTGGGGCGAGTTCCTGGTGGTCAGCCTGTTCGACTCGATAGTGCGGGGTAATCGGTTAAAGATCAGCGACCGCATTCCCGGTGAGACGCCTCTAGTGACCGCAGGCTTCGAAAATTACGGGATCGCGGATTACGTGGACGCATCTCGAGTAGTTAATCAAGAGCATTCCGGGGTGACAGTAACCGTTGATATGTTCGGAAATGTCTTCGTACGCACTGAGCCCTTTATCTGTGACGACAACATTCTGGTCTTCAAGAATGAGCAGTCTCTAAGGGCCAACGCGTTTATTGCCGCGACGTTGCGGGCAACTATTCGTACGCGATTCAATTATACGGACCAGTTCCGCATGAAGTCCTTGAATGGGTTGACGGTCAAGCTTCCTGTTACACCTGATGGTGAACCTGACTGGGGGTTCATGGAATCGCGAATCGAGCGCGTCCAGTACGGCGTTCAAAAGCGTGCTGACGATCTTGAGTCACAAATCGTTAGTTCGACTCCGATGGACGTGTCTGAGTGGGGTGAGTTTGTCGTGGGTGAGTTGTTCGAAATTCGACGAGGCGTTCGACAAAAGTCTCAGGACCGGAGCCCCGGTGGAGTTCCATACTACTCGGCTTCCGACACTAACAATGGCGTGGTTGACCACGTTAGTAATCCAGCGTTCTTGGCTGAGAACTGTATTGTTTACACCATTTTTGGTGACGTCTTCTATGCGCCAGGCGAGTTCACAGCCGGAGACGATGTGAGCCTGCTCCATCATGAGAAACTCAACGAGAAGAACGGGTTGTTTGTCGCGGCTGCACTGCGCCGCAACAAGTCTAAGTATTCCTTCAATGAGAAAGCCTTCTCCGGCAAGATCTCGAAGGACGTGATCAAGCTTCCCGTTGCTGATCACGGTGAACCCGACTGGGACTACATGGAGGCGTACATCTCGAATGTCGCTAAAAAGGTTAAGCAACGAGCTGACGTGTTCAATTAAAAAAACCTGCTGACCAGCACGCAATAGTAGGCAGCGGGGGATATTGGGCCAGCACTAGCCCGCGGTCCATCCCGCTGACCGTCCAGCGGTATCTGGTTAAGGTGTGGCCTGTTTCGCGGACATGAGTCAGCGGGGCTAAAGGGAGCAGATACCACGTTAGGGCCCACGGCCTAGTTAATCCGGTCGAAAATGTCCCTTCTGAGCTGGATCTATACTCATAAATGGTTGGTTTCCGACTGGGGGCACTTTTCTTTCCGGGCAGGCGCGCAATAAGTTACCTTGACGCATCAAGCTTGGGCGCGCGCACTGGGATAATGCGCACTCAGTCCGTCACCCCCGGTCAGATATTGCGCACCATCCCACGGCTTCACCGCGGAGACCTCTCGAACAGCCCCTTCACCCGTTCGGTCAGCTCCCCGTCCGGGCCGTCGACGACGACATCGGGGATGACATCCCGGGCGGGGATCGGGGCGACGGGTGCGGCCGGCCGCCCCAGTTCCGTACGCCAGCCCGCGATCTGCTCCGCCGATGCCGCGTAGACGATGCGCCCCAGACCGACCCAACCGTGCGCGGCGGCGCACATGGGGCAGTGCTCGCCGGAGGTGTACACCACGGCCTTTGAGCGTCCCCCGGGGGTGAGGTTCTCCACTGCCCAGCGGGCGATGGCGAATTCGGGGTGGCGGGTGTCGTCGCCGCCGGCGGTGCGGTTGTGGTCGGCGAAGAGTTCGGTGCCGTCGGCGGCGACGAGGACGGAGCCGTAGGGGTCGTTTCCGCTTTCCAGGGCTTGTTCTGCCAGGTCAACGGCTCGGGCAAGCCATTGTTGATCAAGATCAGAGATGCTCATGCCCGCCAGCATAGGTGGCTTGTTCTCTAGCATGGTCGGTATGCGTATTTTCGGTTTCAATTCCCATGGTGGCCCCGAAGTGCTGCAGCACCTGCAGGTGCCTGCCCCGACTCCCGGCCCCGGTGAAGTGCTCATCGACGTGCACGCCACCTCCGTCAACCCCGGTGATCTGAACACCCGCGAGGGCACCAATGATTTCGAGGTGATCTTCCCCATGGCCTTCGGTCGGGAGGCCGCCGGAACGGTGGCCGCCGTGGGGGAGGGGGTTGCGGGCATTGAACCGGGGCAGCTGGTCTTCGGTTCCTCCGCCTCCGGGCACGGTTCCTTCGGCGAGCAGGCGCTGCTCGCCGCCACCTCCGTCACCCCCGTCCCGGAGGGCCTGGATGTGCAGCACGCGGCGTGCATTCCGGTGGCCTACGGAACCGCCCTGGATCTGATTGACATGCTGGAGCTGCAGGCGGGGGAGCAGTTTGTGGTGCTCGGTGCCGGTGGTGGGGTGGGTACGGCGGTGACCTCCCTGGCCACCGCGCGGGGCATCGATGTCATCGGGGTGGCCTCCGCCCGCAAGAAGGAGCTGGTGGAGGCTCTGGGCGGTCGCCATGTGGAGTCCGGCCCCGGGTGGGTGGAGCGGGTCCGCGCGGTGGCGGGACACCCGGTGGCGCTCTTCGACCTGGTGGGCGGCGACGTCCTGCGGGAGGGGGCGGAACTCACCGACCGGCTGGTCTCGGTGGCGGACAAGCCGACGGTGAAGGAACTGGGTGGCACCGATGTCCCGCGCCGCCGCACGCGCGAGGTCTTCGGGGAGGTGGCGCGGCTCCTTGCTTCAGGCGAAGCCCAGGTCACCGTCAGTGACGTCCTGCCCCTGGCTGAGGCCGTCGTGGAGGACGGTCACGCCACGGGCAAGGTCGTGGTCACTGTCCCTTAGCGCGGTCCAGCTCTTCGCCGACGCGCGGCCACAGGCGCCGGAGGATGTCGTCCCAGGTGATCACGCTGACGCCCTCGCGCTCGTCGACGACCACCGCAACCTGCTCATTACTGGCGCGCATGCGGCCCAGCGCCTCGGAGAGCGTCATCGACTCGGGCAGCACGAGGCTGGGCCGGGAGTGCTCCCGCGCGGGGCAGTCGGGGGTGGCGAGCAGAGTGTCGCGCACGTGCACCAGGTGGGGGACATCAGAACTGTCATCGATGAGCGCCCGCATGAGGCCGGTGGACCGGGCCCATTCCTGGACATCGACGACGGTGGCCCCGGCGGGCAGGACCTCACGCGGGGCGACGGCGTCACCGAGGGTGAGGACATCGAGGTCGATGACCCCGGCGATCTGCGTGGCGTCGGTCACGTCGAGGGCGCCCTGTTCCCGGGAGTGCTCGACGAGGTGCTGCAGCGTCTCCGGGTCGTAACCCTTCGCTGCGGCACGTTCGACCGGCTCCTCACCGGCCCGGGCCACCAACCGGTTGGCGATGATGTTGATCCACATCAGCAGGGGCCGGAAGACAGTGATGAAGCCGCGGGCGGGCCGGGCAATGAGCGTCAGCGCCTTCTCCGGGTGGGCGATGGCCCACGACTTCGGCGCCATCTCGCCGACGACCAGATGCAGGAACGTCGCGATGAACAGGGCCAGCGCGAAGGCCACGATGTTGGAGGCGAAGGGTGGGAGCGGGGTGCCGTCGAGAAGCTCGACCAGCGCATGGTGGATCCACGGTTCTGTGACCGCACCCAGGGCGAACGTCGCCACGGTGATGCCCAGCTGGGCGCCGGCGAGCATGATGGTCAGCTCGTTGAGACTGCGCAGCGCGGCGCGTGAGGACGCCGAGGTCTCCGCCGTCTCCTCGAGACGGTTACGGCGGGCAGCCAGCAGGGAGAACTCGATGATGACGAAGAATGCCGAGGCGGCGATGATGAGCACCGTCAACGGCAGGGCGACATACCAGTTGCTCATGAACGCTCCTCCTCAACCAGTTCGATGCGGACCTGGGCGGGCACGTGGTGGTCGATCTTCTCCACCCGCACGTCCAGGCTGCGTAGCGGGGCGTCCCCGCCTTCGACGTGGTCGTCCGGTTCCGGGGCGAGTTCGATGCGGTGGACCTCACCCTCCTCGACCAGACCGCCGGTGTGGGCGATGAGCAGCCCGGAGATGGTCACGAAATCCCCCTCGGGCAGGTCGTGGCCGATGACCCGCTCGATCTCGTCGAGCGGGGTGTCACCGTCGACGAGCCAGGTGTCTTCACCGGTGGGGGTGATCTCCTCGGTCTCCTCGACATCGTGCTCGTCGGTGACGTCACCGAGGATCTCCTCGGCCAGATCCTCGACGGTGACGATGCCGACGAAACCGCCGTACTCGTCGATGACGCACGCCAACTTCTCGTGCGCCTCCTCGAGGGCGTCGACCGCCGCGGGAAGCGGCATCAGTTCGGGCACGACCAGAGGCTCCCGCATGAGAGCGGTGACCGGGGTGGCGTCGGGAAGCTCCGTGCCCAGCACGTCCCTGAGGTGGACGACGCCGACCGGGTCATGGTCAGCATCGATCACAGGATAACGGGTGTGGGCCGTGGCCATGAGCGCACGGATCTCCCCGATGGTGGCGGCGGGATCCACCACATCCGTCCGGGAACGCGGGACCATGGCGTGCTCGACGTCGTATTCATGGAAGTCGAGCAGGCGGCCCAGGACCAGCGAGGTCCCGGTGTCCAGGTCACCGCTGTCCCGGGAGGCGGAGACGATGTGCTCGAGATCCCGCCGGGTGGCGGTGGAGTCGACGTCCTCGAGCGGCTCGATCCGGAACAGTCGCAGCAGGGCATTGGCGGAGTAATCGAAGAAGCGGATCAGCCAGCCGAACACCTTCAGGTATCCCGACGTGGACCGGGCCAGCGCCAGGGAGGACTTCAGGGGGGCGGCGAGCGTGTAGTTCTTCGGGAAGAGTTCACCGAAGATCATCTGCACAATGGTGGACACCGCCAACGCGAGGACGGTGCCCACGCCCACGGACACGGCGGTGGGCACACCGACCCCGCCGAGCAGGACGCCGAGCTGGCGGCCCACCAGCGGTTCCGCGGCGAAACCGACGAGCAGGCCCGTCACGGTGATGCCCAGCTGCGCGCCGGAGAGCATGAAGGAGGTGCGTTCGGTGACCCGGAGGGCGGAACGGGCCTTGCTGTCGCCCTCCTCCGAGCGCCGGCGCAGGACTGTGCGGTCCACCGACATGAAGGCGAATTCCTGGGCGACGAAATAGGCGTTGAGTGCGATCATCACCCCGATGACGAGAATGCCGCAGAGCAGGATGGCGGCAGCGGTGATCATGCCGTCCCCCTCATGCGCCGGGTGTCAGAGGGACGGTATGAACATTCGGGAGGCTCCATTGAGGAGATTCCACCTACGCTTTCTCAGTTTTCCAGGATGTGTTGGGAGAAGTTTAATGGATAACCACTCGCCGGGGGAACTAACGGCAGTTTTGTTACGTTGTACAGGGTACAAAGCTTAAGTCCGTACAAGGACAGGAACAGAAAGGTACGGGGTCACATCTTGCGCAGCAGCAACCCTGTCATGAATTCACTCACCACAGTCAAGGGCGGCGCCCAGCGCGGCGCCTACCCCTCGGGTATGCCCCAGGGGTACAACGATCCGTACGCGGGTTATGGCCAGGCACCGGCCACCGTCACAGGCGACCGCCCGATGACCGTCGATGATGTCGTCTCCAAGACCGGCATGACCCTCGGCGTCATCGTCCTGTTCGCCGTGATCAACTTCGGCATCTCCCTGTTCAACCCCGGCGTGGCCATGCTCCTGACCATGGTCGGCGCCATCGGCGGCCTGATCACCGTGCTGGTGGCCACCTTCGGAAAGAAGTACGGCTCCGCGGCCGTGACCCTCATCTACGCGGTCTTCGAGGGCTTCTTCGTGGGCGGCATCTCGGTGCTGTTCTCCGGTATGCTCGTCGGTGATGCCAACGCTGGCATCCTCATCGGCCAGGCCGTCCTGGGCACCGTCGGTGTGTTCCTGGGCATGCTCTTCGTCTACAAGACCGGTGCAGTCAAGGTCACCCCGAAGTTCAACCGCATCATGACCGGCGCCCTGGTCGGCGTGCTGGTCCTGGCCCTGGGCAACCTCCTGCTGGCCCTGTTCACCGGCGCGAACCCGCTGCGTGACGGCGGCATGATCGCCATCATCTTCTCCCTGGTCTGCATCGGCCTGGCGGCGATGAGCTTCCTCTCCGACTTCGATGCGGCCGACAAGATGATCCGTGCCGGCGCCCCCTCCAAGATGGCCTGGGGTGTGGCTCTCGGCCTGGCCGTGACCCTGGTCTGGCTCTACACCGAGATCCTGCGCCTGCTGTCCTACTTCCGGGGTAATTAACAGCGCAGATAAAAATGGACCCGCATGCTGCGGGTCCATTTTTTTTATTCCCCCAGGTAAAAGGCGATGGTGCGGTCAGCCTGGGCGCGGGCGGCGGTGGAGTCCCCCTCGGCGTCGGCAAGCGCCCGGGCCCAGAGGTGGGCGACCTCGCGAATGAAGGCCTCCTCCTCGCCCTCCTGCGCGTCGGTGTCCATCGCCATGTGGAAGGCCAGCGCGACCAACGCGCTGTCCCAGCCGATGCCGCCGGCTGCCGGGCCGTAGGCCGCCCAGTGTTCATCGGCGGGGGCCAGGTGTGTCAAGGTCAGGCGCGTGCCGGGATCGGCGGGGGAGAGGGTGATCTCGACGGTGCTGAGATTGTCGTTGTCCTCCCACGTCAGGCGCAGGAGCCGCTCCGGCGTACAGGTGGTGATCGTGCCGCTGACCCCGCTGTCGGCCAACCGGAAGTGGCCGCCCTCACTGAGAGCGCCGCTGACCGTCTCGAACCAGTTCTCCAGGCGGGCAGGATCGGTGAGGGCATCCCACAGGTCGACCTCGGAGGCGGGGTAGGTGCGGGAGAGTTCGACGCCGACACCGGCGCCCTCCCGGACGACCCGCCGCGTGACGAGCGGGATCTGGTCGAGCAGGTTCACTTTTCTTCTCCCTGGTCAGAGGATGACGGGTTCCCCGTTGGCGGACAGCCGTGAGAATACCAGCCCCTGCGGGTCCTGAACCGGCTGGGAGACCTCCACGCTGAGGCGCGGGCGTGTCCACTTTCAGGGCGTAGGGCTGCTCATTGGGCGGGGAGCAGGCGGAAAGAACAGCACCCGGGCCGGTGGCGGTGGTGGGGACCCCGCCGGTGACCCGGGTGCGACGCGCGATGATCACGCCATGTATGTCTAGTTCTGGGTGGTGACGTCCCCGAAATCAGGCCTGTCCTCGTCGATGAGGCTGCCGTCAGCACCACCGGCACCGTTGGCCGGGGTGGTGGTCGTGGTGGCCTCGGAGGTCTCCTCCGCGTCGGTCTCGGTCTCGGTGGCCCGCGGAGCGCTGAACTCAGTGGCGGTCTCGACCTTCTGGTCGGAGGGCTGCTCATTCGGCGGGGAGCAGGCGGCCAGCGCGAGAGCGAGCGAAGCGGCGCCGGCGACTGCGGCAGCCTTGCGGGCGAAGATGCGGGTCATGGTGGGGATCCTCCCTGTAGTCACTGAATTCGGATACGAGATTACTTGGCCGCGCGCGGCGTTGCGGCAAGTTGGGAATCGTAGGGCCTCGCGGACATGAGGGTCACGCTGAGGGTCGTCCCGTTCGGGGCGGTGTACTCCCGGGTCTCGCCCTCCTGTGCGCCCAGCAGGGCGGCACCCAGCGGGGAGTGCTCGGAGTAGGTCTCCAGGTGTTCGTTATCCGTCGCAGCGGCACGGGTGCCGATGAGGAAGGTCTCCTTGTCGTCCTTGTCGCCGTTGTAGTAGACGTGGACGACCGAACCGACGAGGGCCACTCCCTCGACGACACCCTCACGCTCAGTGGTGGAGTTGGCCAGCAGCTCGGAGATCTGCTTGATGCGGGCCTCCTCCTGGTCCTGCATCTCGCGGGCGGCGTCGTAGCCGGCGTTCTCCTTGAGGTCACCCTCCTCGCGGCGCTCGTTGATCTCCGCGGCGACGGCCGGACGGTGATCGATCAGTGCCTGCAGCTCACGCTCGAGCTTCGCCTTCATTTCCGGGGTGATGTACTGCTTCTGGTTTTCAGCCATGGCTAAGTGACGTCCCTGCCTTCCCTATCCCTGGGTCCGGTGGGGCACATCCGACGGGGAGCCTCGTGCCCCCAGCAAGCGCGTCACCCACCGGTGTGAACAATTGCCCCGGATTTTAACACAGGTGCCCGGGGCGACATCACTCGACTGCGTCGCCGGGCCCGATGGTCAGATGGCCGGGGATGAGCGTGGAGCAGCCGTAGACGCTGCCTGAGACGGGCAGGTCACGGGAGGGGATGTCCACCTGGAAACGCTGGATCGGGTCCCCACCAGGTTCAATCAGCAGCTCCCGGCGGCCGACCTCGGCCATCTCGTAGTTGATGGCGGTGACGATGCAGTAGGAGGCCACGTCCGGATCGTCCCGGGTGACGTCGACCCACAGGCGCATGGTGGAGTCGTCGACACGCTCGTGCGAGACCATGGAGATGGTCACGTCCCGGGTATCCCGGTTGGCCAGGAACTGGGCGAGGGCGATGATGATCGCGCCGATGAGGAGCACACCGACCACCGCGACGATCTTGCCTCCGACACCTCCCGGCTTCTGCGGTGTGCGGTCCGACCCGTAACGGGCTTCGGGGCGGGGGGCAGCGGGAGAGCTCATCAACCATCCTCTGGGAGACCTGAACGTGGATCGGCATCATCCTAATGGATGGGCCGGTGAGGACCTGCTTTCCCACTGACCGGCCAGGCCCATTAGGATGGTGGGGGTTGATATCCCCTGGTATCACCACGAACAACCGAGAAAACCAAGACAAGGAAGCGACACGTGAGCGGATTCCGGCTCCTGGCTATTCATGCGCACCCCGATGACGAATCGTCGAAGGGTGCGGCGACGACGGCACGTTACGCCGCCGAGGGCAACCGGGCCATGGTGCTCACCTGTACCGGCGGGGAACGCGGTGACATCCTCAACCCTGCCATGGACCGGCCCGGCGTGCTGGAGAACATCATCGACATCCGCCGGGAGGAGATGGCCACCGCCGCCGAGGCTCTCGGCGTCGAACACGTGTGGCTGGGCCACGAAGATTCCGGCCTGCCGCAGGGTGACCCGCTGCCGCCTCTGCCGGAGGGCTGTTTCGCCCTCGTCCCGGGTATGGACGTGGCGGAGGAGTTCGTGAAGATCATCCGCGACTTCAAACCGCATGTGATCATCACCTACGACGAGAACGGCGGCTATCCCCACCCCGACCACCTCAAGGTGCATGAGGCGTCGATGATCGCCTGGGAGAAGGCCGGTGACCCGGACTTCGCCCCCGAGCTCGGCGAGCCGTGGACCCCGCTGAAGCTGTACTACACCCACGGCTTCGTCCACCAGCGCATGAAGATGTTCCACGACCTGCTTCTCGCGGAGGGGCGCACCAGCCCCTACGGACCGATGCTCGAGCGCTGGGAGCGCAACCCCGCCGACATCATGGCGCGGGTGACCACCCAGGTCGAGTGCTCGGAGTACTTCCCCCACCGGGAGGCCGCCCTGCGGGCGCACGCCACCCAGATCGACCCGGCCGGTGCGTTCCTGGCCACCCCGGCGGAGGTCCAGCAGCAGCTCTGGCCGACCGAGGAATTCGAACTCGCGAAGACCCGTGTGGCAACCTCCCTCCCGGAGGATGACCTGTTCGCGGGCATCCCCGCGGACAAGAAGTAGGAGAAGACAAGATCATGGATGTCATCACCGACCTGATGATCCTCGCCCAGCAGCAGCAGGGCGGCCCCCTGGGGCCGGAGTTCGGCAAGGCCTCGCCCATCGGCCTGCTCATCCTCGCCGTGCTGGGTGTCGCGGTGATCTCCATCGGCTGGGCCTTCCACCGCCGCTACAGCCGGTACAACCGCCGGCGCGCCTTCGCCGAGGCCCACGGCCTCGACGTCTTCGACCAGGAGGCCGTCGACAAGGCCATGGAGGAGGCCGGGCTGCTGGACCGCCGCAAGAAGAGCTGGTTCTAGCCAGAAACCGGGACCTGTGTTAAAGTGCAGGTCATGTTCGTCTGGCGATTTTATTTTGGAGAGGCTCCGGGGCTGAGTGACAGCCACCACCGCCTCGCCGTGTCGCCTGCGCGCTAACCGCCTGCGAACCGACGAACACCCCGGAGCCGAGCAGCACCTCCCCGAGAAATCGGGTCGAGGGGCTGCTTTTTTGTTTGTCCGGCACACAGACCCCGCACAATGAAAACCCAGTGAAAGGTTCACGAACCATGACCGTCGCCACCTACGCCTCCACCTCCAACCGCCGCGTCGTAGCCTTCCACGACCTGCCCAGCCCGGAGGATGTCCGCGACCGCCTGCCGATGACACCCGCCCAGGAACACCGCGTCGAGAGTGACAGACAGCAGATCGCCGACATCTTCAACGGCGAGGACGACCGCCTCGTTGTCGTGGTCGGCCCCTGCTCGATCCACGACCCCGAGGCCGCCATCGACTACGCCAACCGTCTGGCCCCGCTGGCCTCCCTGCTGGCCGAGGACCTCAAGGTGGTCATGCGCGTGTACTTCGAGAAGCCGCGCACCACCGTCGGCTGGAAGGGCCTGATCAATGACCCGCACCTCGACGGCTCCTACGACATCAACCACGGCCTGGAACTGGCCCGCAAGGTCCTGCGCGAGGTGGTCAACCTCGAACTGCCCACCGCCAGCGAGTTCCTCGAACCGAACTCCCCGCAGTACTACGCCGACCTGGTGTCCTGGGGCGCCATCGGTGCCCGCACCACCGAATCGCAGGTGCACCGCCAGCTGGCCTCCGGCATGAGCATGCCCATCGGCTTCAAGAACGGCACCGACGGCAACATCCAGGTCGCGATCGACGCGGTCGCGGCCGCCTCGAAGCCGCACTTCTTCTTCGGCACCTCTGACGGCGGTCGTCCCGCCGTCGTGGAGACCGCCGGCAACGAAAACTGCCACATCATCCTCCGCGGCGGCACCGCCGGCCCGAATGCGGATGCGGAGTCTGTGGCGGGCATCGTCGAGAAGCTGCAGGTTCGCACGGACACCCCGCGCCTGATGATCGACGTCTCCCACGCCAACTCCGGCAAGGACCACGTGCGCCAGGCGGAGGTAACCGCGGACGTCGCCAGGCAGATCGCCGCAGGCGACGAGGCCATCGCCGGCATCATGATGGAATCCTTCCTCGTCGAGGGCGCCCAGTCCCTCGACACCGCCAAGCTGCCTGCCAACGGCGGCGCAGGCCTCGTCTACGGCCAGTCCGTCACCGACTCATGCATGAACATCGACACCACCGTCGATCTGCTCGGTGAGCTCGCGGCCGCCGTCCGCGCCCGCCGGGCACGTCGGCAGCAGTAGGTGACGGAACGGCGGGGCAGACCCACTACACTGAGTGCTGTGAAACTGTCCCGCCTGCTCTACCCGCTGTATGAGGCCCGTCTGGCCCGCGAACTCAAAGGCGTCCGACAGCCGAAACACATCGCGATCATGGCCGACGGTAACCGCCGCTGGGCCCGCGCCGAGGGACACTCCGACATCAGCCACGGCCACCGCGCCGGGGCGGAGAAGATCGGCGAGGTCGTCCGCTGGTGCGAGGAGACGGAGGTGGAGATCATCACCGTCTACCTCCTGTCCACCGAGAACCTCGGCCGCGAGGCACAGGAACTTGAGCTGCTCTTCGGCATCATCGGCGATGTCGTCGACGAACTGTCCGGCGGCGAGTACACCTGCCGGGTCCGGCTCGTCGGCCACCTCGACCTCCTGCCCAAGGACGTCGCCGACCGTTGGCGTGCCGCCGCGGACCGGACCTGCGAGAACACCGGCCTGACGGTCAACATCGCCGTCGGTTACGGCGGCCGCCAGGAGATTGTCGACGCCGTGCGCAACCTCATCGCCGAGGAGGTCGCCGCCGGCACCCCGGCGGCGGAGCTCACGGCGAAGGTCACCGCCGACTCCCTCTCGCACCACCTCTACACCTCCGGCCAGCCCGACCCCGACCTGGTGATCCGCACCTCCGGCGAGCAGCGGCTGTCCGGTTTCCTGCTGTGGCAGGCCGCCTACTCGGAGATCTGGTTCACCGAGACCTACTGGCCCGCCTTCCGCCGCATCGACCTGCTGCGCGCCCTCCGTGACTACTCCCGGCGCAGCCGCCGGTTCGGAAAGTGAGTTCCCCACCCATGAGCACCGTCCTCTACGAATCCGCCTACGGATCCGCCCGCCAGTACGCCGAGGCCCTCGCCGAGCGGCTCGGCTGCACCGCGCAGCCACTCTCCGGGGCCGACCCGGCGCAGCTGCGCGCCTCCGCTGAACCGCTGGTCGTGCTCTCCTATGTCCACGGCCCCTCGATCCCGGCAGCCGGCTTCGTGGCCGACAACGACCTCGGGGACCGGCCCGTGGCCGTGTGCGCGGTGGGCATGACCCTGCTGGAGGTGGCCCGCGCCAAGGACCAGATGGCCGGTGCGCTGGGGAAGAAGGATCAGGTCACCCGCTTCTACCTTCCCGGGCGGCTGAGCTACTCCACGATGGGACGCAAGCACCGGATGATCATGTGGGGGATCATCAAGGCGCTCAAGGCGAAGCGGGAGGCCGACCGCAGCCCCAACGACCGGGCCATGATCGAGTCCTACGACCGGGACACCGACCATGTGGATCTGCGGGAGCTGGACCAGGTCGTGGAGTGGGCGGCGGCGCACTCCTGAGCGCAGCCCTCAGATCTTGCGCATCCGGACCCGTTCGACCTGGTGATCAGCGCGCTTGCGCAGCACCAGGGAGGCGCGCACCCGCGTGGGCAGGATGTTCTCCACCAGGTTGGGCAGGTTGATGGACTGCCAGATCTCCCGGGCGGCGGCCCGGGCGCTGGCGTCCCCGTAGTCGGCGAAGTGGCCGAAGTGCGCACCCGGTTCCCGGAAGGCGGTGGAGCGCAGCTGCAGGAAGCGGTCGATGTACCACTTCTCGATGTCCTCGGTACGCGCGTCGACGTAGACGGAGAAGTCGAAGAGATCGGAGACCATGAGCGTCGGACCGGTCTGCAGGACGTTGAGCCCCTCGACGATGAGGATGTCCGGCTGCGCGATGGTCTGGACCTGGTCCGGCACCCGGTCGTAGAGCTTGTGCGAGTACACCGGCGCGTCGACGGAGGCGCGCCCGGATTTCACGTCGGTGACGAAGCGCAGCAGGGCGCGCTGGTCATAGGACTCGGGGAAACCCTTCCGGGACATCAGACCACGGGCATTGAGCTCCGCGGCCGGCAGGAGGAAACCGTCGGTGGTGACCAGGTCGACACGCGGGTGGGACTCCCAGCGCTGCAGCAGGACCTGCAGGAGGCGGGCGGTTGTGGACTTGCCCACGGCGACGGAGCCGGCGACGCCGATGATGAAGGGCACGTGGCCGGAGGCGGTGCCCAGGAAGGTCTCGGTTGCGGCCATGAGTTTCTGCCGGGCGGCGACCTGGAGGTGGATGAGCCGGGACAGCGGGAGGTAGACCTCGGCGACCTCGGCGAGGTCGATGGATTCGCCGAGGCCACGCAGCTGCGCGACCTCCTCTTCTGTGAGGACCTGGGGCATGGATTTACGTAGGGCACGCCAGGAGGCGCGGTCGAAATCCACGTAGGGGGTGTGGTCCTTGGGCCGAGACATGGCCCTATTGTGTCACCTGCCTCACTTCTGTCCGGGGTTCGGGGGTATGAGGCAACCCCAGGACGCTAAGCTGATTCATCGACTGCCGTGAATTCCCAGAAAGGCTGGCTGAAACGCCCATGACCGCTGAGTCCTCCCTCAACCAGGAGCTGTCCCTTCTTGACCCTGAGGTCCACGCTGCCATCGGCGGCGAGATCACCCGCCAGCGCGATTTCCTGGAGATGATCGCCTCCGAGAACTTCGTGCCGCGTGCTGTCCTGCAGGCACAGGGTTCGGTATTCACCAACAAGTACGCCGAGGGTTACCCGGGCCGCCGTTACTACGGTGGCTGCGAGAACGCCGACATCGTCGAGGACCTGGCGCGCGACCGCGCCAAGGCCCTGTTCGGCGCCGAGTTCGCCAACGTCCAGCCGCACTCCGGTGCCCAGGCCAACGCTGCTGTCCTGCACGCCCTGGCCGACGCCGGGGACAAGATCATGGGTCTGTCCCTGGCCCACGGTGGTCACCTGACCCACGGCATGAAGCTGAACTTCTCCGGCAAGCTCTACGAGGTCGCCGCCTACGAGGTCGACCCGGAGACCCACCGCATCGACATGGACCGCGTCCGTGAGCAGGCCCTGGCCGAGCGCCCGAAGGTGCTCATCGCCGGCTGGTCCGCCTACCCACGCACCCTGGACTTCGAGGCCTTCCGCTCCATCGCGGACGAGGTCGGCGCCTACCTGTGGACCGACATGGCGCACTTCGCCGGCCTGGTCGCCGCTGATCTGCACCCCTCCCCGGTACCGCACGCCGATGTCGTGTCCACCACCGTGCACAAGACCCTGGGCGGTCCGCGTTCGGGTCTGATCGTCGCTAAGCAGGAGTGGGCCAAGAAGCTCAACTCCGCCGTCTTCCCGGGCCAGCAGGGTGGACCGCTGATGCACGTCATCGCCGCCAAGGCCGTGGCCCTCAAGCTCGCCGGCACTGACGAGTTCAAGGAGCGCCAGGCACGCACCATCGAGGGCGCGAAGATCCTCGCCGAGCGCCTGACCGCCGCAGACGCCAAGGCCGCCGGCATCGACGTGCTCACCGGTGGCACCGATGTCCACCTGGTGCTCGCTGACCTGCGCAACTCGGACATGGACGGGCAGCAGGCCGAGGACCTCCTCCATGAGGTCGGCATCACCGTCAACCGCAACGCCGTGCCGAACGACCCGCGCCCGCCGATGGTCACCTCCGGCCTGCGCATCGGCACCCCGGCGCTGGCCACCCGCGGCCTCGACGCTGCCGCTTTCACCGAGGTCGCCGACATCATCGGCACCGCACTGGTGGACGGCAGGAACGCGGATGTGGAGAAGCTGCGCGCCCGCGTGGCGAAGCTGACCGACCAGTACCCGCTGTACGAGGGTCTCGAGGACTGGAAGATCAACTAGTCGCCGTGCGTGTCCTCATCATCGACAACCGGGACTCCTTCACGTGGAATCTGGTCGCCTATGTCGAGGACATCACCGGTGTCACCCCCGAGGTGATCACCAACGACGAACCCGGTTGGGATGTCGACCGCGTCGCCACTTTCGACGCCGTCATCATCTCGCCGGGCCCCGGCCGCCCGGAGCGCGACGGGGACATCGGCATGTGCCTGGATGTCCTGCGCGACGGGCGTGTCCCGATTCTGGGGGTCTGCCTGGGCCATCAGGCCCTCGCCCACGCCCACGGCGGCATGGTGGATCTGGCCCCGGAGCCCGTCCACGGGCGGGTGTTTCCCGTCCGTCATGACGGCTCGGCTCTCTTCGCCTCACTGCCCCCGCTTATCGACGTCGTCCGCTACCACTCCCTCATCGTCCGCGATGTGCCCGGGGACCTGCAGGTCACCGCCCGGACCTCGGACGGGCTGGTCATGGCCCTGGCCCACCGGCGGCTGCCCCAGTGGGGCGTGCAGTTCCACCCCGAGTCGATCGGCGGTTTCGACGGCCACACCCTCATCGCGAACTTTCTGGACCTGGCCGCCGAACGCAACCGGCGTTCGCGTTCCCGCTGGCGGCTGCACACCGTCACCGTCGAGGGGGAGTGTGACGGCGAGGCCGTGTACGCGGAGTTCTTCGCGGACTCGGGGGATGCTTTCTGGTTGGATTCGACGACCCCCGACCACGGTACGGGGCGGTTCAGCTACCTCGGTGACGCCTCGGGACCACTGGCCCGCGTGTGGAGCGGGCGGGTTGATCCGGAGCGTTCGCTGTTTGAGGAGCTGGCCGCGGATCTCGCCGCCAACACCATCGACGCCGGGGAGACGGACCTCGGCTTCACCTGCGGTTGGGTCGGCTGGCTCGGTTACGAGCTGAAATCCGAGTGCGGCGGCTCCGCGGCCCATGTCTCCCGGCATCCGGATCTGGGGATGATCTTCGCGGACCGGGCTGTGGTCATCGACCATGCACTGCGCCGCACCCACCTCATCGCGCTCATCGGATCCGAACATGATGCCGCCCAGCGGGAGTGGTGCACGGAAACCGCCCGGCGGGTGGCGGGGCTGGGGGCGCCGGCGGACGTCGAGAAGCAGACCGCGGTGGGATCGCTGGAGGCGCGGCACTCCCGCGCGGCCTACCTGGAGCTGGTGGGGCAGTGCCTGGCGGAGATCCGCCAGGGCGAGTCCTATGAGATCTGCCTGACCAATGAACTCACCGCCCCCGGGGCCATGGACGTCGGTGCGGCGTATGCGGCGTTGCGCGCGGCCAACCCCACACCCTTCGGTTCCCTGTTGCGGATCGGCGGCGTGCACGTGCTCTCCTCCACACCTGAGCGCTTCCTGCAGGTCAGTGCCGGAGGCAGGGTGGAATCCCGGCCAATCAAAGGCACCCGGCCACGCAGCGCGGATCCGCGGGAGGACACCCGGTTGCGCTCGGATCTGGCTGTCAACGACAAGGACCGTGCCGAGAACCTCATGATCGTCGACCTCGTGCGCAATGACCTCAGCCGGGTTGCCGAGCCGGGCAGCGTGCGCGCGGAGCCGCTGTTCCAGGTGGAGTCCTATGCCACCGTCCACCAGCTCGTCAGCACGGTCACCTGCCGCCTGGCTCCCGGGCGGACGGCCGTGGACGCGGTGCGGGCGGCCTTCCCGGGTGGTTCCATGACGGGCGCGCCGAAGATCCGCACTATGGGGATCATCGACCGGCTTGAGGAGGGCCCGCGTGGCATCTACTCCGGCGGCATCGGTTATTTCTCGCTCGACGGGGCGATGGACCTGTCCATGGTGATCCGCACGATCGTCGCTGATGAACACGGCTTGAGCTACGGCGTCGGCGGGGCGGTGATCGCGCTCTCGGATCCGGTGGGGGAGTACGAGGAGACGGTGACCAAATCCGCCCCGCTGCTGCGGTTGCTGGACCGGGAGTTCCCGCAGTGACACTGCTGCGCTGGGGCGGTGCTGAGCTGGTGCCGGCGGCAGAGCCGGACAGCCACCCCGATGTCGTCGACTCCTGGCTGGAGCACGACGGTTATGTGGGCAGCCGGCACCTGCACGAAGGGCGTTTCGCGGGCAGCCTGCCCGGGATGGAGGTGGGTGATTTCCTGACGGCGGTACGGCGGGCGGTGCCGCACGAGGGCAACTGGTTCCCCCGTGTCGAGGCCCATGGTCAGACGCTTTACCTGCGGGTCCGGCCTGCGCCGCCGCTGCGGACCCGGACTGTGCTGTGGGTGCCACCGGAACCGGATCCGCGGGTTGCTCCGCGCGTGAAGGGCCCGGACCTGGCGGTGCTGGCTGAGTTGCGGGCGCAGGCCCAGGAACACGGGGCGGACGATGCGCTTCTCTGGTCCGCCGACGGGCTGGTCGTGGAGGGGGCGAACTGCGCGGTGGCGTGGTGGGAGGGGGACCGGCTCATGGTCCCGGAGCATCCCGGTCAGCTGTCCTCGGTGACGGTGACCGCGACCCGGGAGATGCTGGACGGGGTGGGGCAGCGGCCCGTGACGCCGACGGAGGTACGGCAGTACCCGGTGTGGGCGGGCAGTGCCCTGCACGGCTGGACCGAGGTGGTCGGCTGGGTGGGGCCGGACGGCATGCGGCTCCGGGCCGTGACGGAACCGACCCCGGTGAGTGCGGCCGAGGTGACCACGCTGCTGCGCTGGAACTGACTTCACACCGCCCAGTCGCCCAGCGCCCCCTCCAGTGCGCCGAGGGCGGCCTCGATGAGGGGCCAGCGCTGGTCCTGCGGACAGCCGAGCTCCACCCAGTGGCGGCCGGCGTGGTCGAGGAAACCCACCCAGCCCCACAGCGCCCACGTATGGCGGGGAAAATCGCCGATGCCGATGATCTCACGCAGCTGGCCGACCAGTTCCGTGTCGGCGGCATGCCGGTGGGTCAGGGCGGATTCCGGTTCGCCGACGCCGGGCAGGAGGGTGGGATCCTTCTGCAGGGCGTCGAGGTGCACCTGGAGCAGGTGGCTGATGCGTTCGCGGACCGGGTGTCCGGGGTTGAGGGCGGTGACGGCGGTGAGACGGGCATCGAGAAGTGAGCGCAGTGAGTCCTCGACCACGGAGGCGTAGAGGCCCGCCTTGGAGGAGAAATAGTGGAAGACCAGCGACTGTGAACTGCCGGAGGCCGCGGCGATGGTCGGCACGGAGGCCGCCGGGTAATCGGTGGTGGCGAAATGGGCGCGGGCGGCCTCGAGGATGGCGGCGCGGCGTTCAGCGGTGCTCAGGCGTCTGCGGGTGCTCACGGTTGACAACCCTACCTCTTGTTGAGTTAAGGTCAATAGCAGTTACTGACCTCGACTCAATAGGAGTGCCCGTGCTCGACCACGCCATCTTCTGGCACGTCTACCCCCTCGGCGCCACCGGCGCACCGATCCGCGACTGGTCGACCGGGGACGAGGCGCACCGCCTGCCGCGGCTGATCAACTGGCTCGACCACCTCATCGAGCTCGGTTGCAACGGGCTGCTGCTCGCTCCGGTATTCGCCTCCAGCACCCACGGTTATGACACCCTCGACCACTTCCGTATCGACCCCCGGCTGGGCGATGACGCCGACTTCGACCGGCTCATCGCCGCCTGCCGGGAGCGCGGCATTGAGGTGCTCCTCGACGGCGTGTTCAACCACGTCGGCATCCACCACCCGATGGTCGGGGACGGCGGCCCCGTCCGCCGCCTGCCGGACGGGCGTCCCGAACCCTGGGAGGGACACGGTGATCTGGCCCTGCTCGACCATGACGACCCCCGCACCGCCGAGCTCGTCGTCGACGTGATGAACCACTGGCTCGACCGCGGCATCGCCGGCTGGCGCCTCGACGTCGCCTACTCCGTGCCCACCTGGTTCTGGGCACAGGTCGTCGGCCGGGTCCGGCAGCGACATCCGGACGCGGTATTCCTCGGCGAAATCATCCACGGCGACTACGCTGCGCTGATCACCGAGGGGCACCTGGACACCGTCACCCAGTACGAGCTGTGGAAAGCCATCTGGAGCTCGATCAAGGACGTGAACTTCCACGAACTGGCCCATGCCCTGGGACGCCATCGGGAGTTCATGGCAGCCGGCCCCATGCAGACCTTCGTGGGCAACCACGACGTCGACCGCATCGCCAGCACCGTCGGCGATGAGGGGGCAGCGCTGGCGGCCGTGCTGCTGTTGACCCTGCCGGGCGTGCCCAGCATCTACTACGGCGATGAACAGGCCTTCCGCGGGGTCAAGGGCACCGGTTTCGCCACCGACGACCCCATCCGGCCCGCTCTGCCGGAAACCCCGGCGGTGCTCTCACTCCCGGCTGCCGCCATGTTCGAGCTCCACCGCGAGCTCATCGCCCTGCGCCGCCGCCACCCCTGGCTCACCCGCGGGCAGGTCGAGGTGCTGGACACCACCAACGAGACCATCCGTTACGCCGTCACCGGGGGCGGCCACCGCCTCGAGGCGACGCTGACATCCGCCCCGGCCTCCGTGGAACTCGTCTTCGACGACGGGGAGCGCTTCGCTGCCCAGTGGTGAACCGGCCGGGACAACGGAAAATCCCCGCTCACCGTGACCGGTGGGCGGGGACAGTATCCGTCAGGGGGAGGAGCGCCTAATTGGCGTTGAGTGCGGGCTCTCCTTTGGCCGGGGCAACCGGCTCGGAGGAGGAGACGATCTCAGCCTCGGCGGGGGAGCGCGGAATGAGGAAGGTGGCCACGGCACCGACCAGGGCAGCGCCGGCGAAGATCCAGAAGGAGACGGTCGGACCGAAACCGGCACCGATGATCAGGCCGCCGATGGCCGGGCCGACGATGCCGCCGAGTCGGCCGAAGCCGGCGACCCAGGAGACACCCGCGGCACGGGAGGCGGTGCCGTAGTAGTTGGAGGCCAGGCCGTAGGTGAGGACCTGGGTGCCGATGACACCGATGCCGGCCATGATGATGAACGGGTACATCGGGGCAACGGAGGTGAACAGCGGCAGGATCGCCAGGGACGCTGCAGCCAGGGCGAAGGTGGAGGTGATGACGGCCTTGGCGCCGATGCGGTCGGCGATCCAGGAGGCGGTCAGGCCGCCGATGACGGCACCACCGTTGAGGAAGAGCAGGGAGTACAGGGAATCATGGGCGTTGGCGCCGTTGGCCTGCATGATCTTCGGCAGCCAGGTGTTCAGGCCGTAGGTGGACAGCAGGCCGATGAAGGACATCACACCGATGAGGACGGTGCCGATGAGATAGGAGCGGGAGAAGATGCCGGCGAAACCGGTCTTCTCCAGATCGGAGCGGGCACCGGAGGTGGCGGCGGGCGCGGTGGCCGGCTCGGCCAGGAACTTCTCCTCCGGCAGACCGTGACGGACGCAGACTGCACGGGCGTCGGCCTTGCGGCCACGGGCGACGAGCCAGCGCGGGGACTCCGGCAGGGCGAAGAATGCCAGGGGCAGCAGGAAGAGGATGGGGGTCGCGCCGATCCAGAACAGACCACGCCAGCCGACCATGTCCTCGAGGCTGAGGGCGAAGAGGGAGGCCATGACGCCACCCATGGGAACGCCGGAGTAGACGATGGCGTTGAAGAGGTTGCGGCGGTTGGCGGGGGCGAACTCCGCGATGATGGCGCCACCGGTGGCGACGATCATGCCGACACCCAGGCCGGTGACGAAGCGCAGGAAGCCGAACATGGTGATGGAGGTGGCCATGGCGGTCAGGCCCATGCCGACGGAGAACCAGGCGATGGCGGTGAGCATGACCTTGCGGCGGCCGATGCGGTCGCCGATGGCGCCGGCGGACAGGGCGCCGATCAGGACACCGATCATGGCGTAGGAGCCGAGGGTGCCGGCGACGGCGGGGGAGAGCTGGCCGATGTGGCTGGGGTCCTCGAGCAGGGAGGACAGGACGGCGCCGTAGATGACGAGGTCATAGCCGTCGAAGAGGATGGAGATGCCGACGACTGCCAGGACGAGGTACACCGTGCGGCGGTGCGCCGGCGATGCCCAGGTTTCGGTGGTGTTCACTGTTCTTCCTTCTGTGGTCCGGATGACTTCCCTCTGTGACGGAGAGGATGACCGAACTGTAGAAGTGTTCCAGACCACATGAAACTAGGGGCGTCCCTAGTAACTGCCCAGGGGTTAGTGGGCGAGTTTCATGGTCTGACCTGTGGGGATGGCGGGGCCGAGGTGTCCCCCCGCAGGTGGGTGGGGGTATCGGCAAATTTTTGGGGCGCACCTTTCCGGAGGCAGGTGCAATGCATTGCGGTTTCGGAAACCCCTGTGCGGGGGTGAACAAAAGGGCGCTGAACGAACTTTGATGTTCGTTCAGCGCCCTTTCTGCTGGTAGAGGGACTGTCAGTCCTCGGTTTCCGCGGCCGGGTTCTCGCGGCCCTCGGCCAGGGCGGTGCGGGCGGCGCGCAGCCAGTCAGGCTGATCCTCCAGCAGCGCCTTGATCTCGGCGGTGGTCAACGGCTGGTCCAGGTCATTGCGCTTGAGCGCGGTGACGGTGATGCCCAGCTTCTGGGCGACGACCGGACGCGGGTGCGGGCCTGTCCGGCGCAGCTCAGCGAGCCACTCCGGCGGGGTCTCCTGCAGGGCCTTGAGCTCTGCGTGGGTGACGGCGTTGTTCTGGAACTCCTCCGGGGTTGCGGGCAGGTAGATGCCCAGCTTCTTGGCCGCGGTCTGCGGCTTCATTGCTCGACCGGAAGGCTGACGTACGGACTCTTCATTCACACCCCCAACGGTAGCATTACCCCCATGCTGCGCCTGAGTTTCGTCACCGGCACCGAACCCGGCAAGTGGTTCACCCGCTTCCGGGACCGCACCGCCCACGGGCGGTTGCTCGCCACTGATTCGGAGGATCCGGTCGCCGAGCTTCTCGACGCCCGCGCCGACCTCGCCCTCGCCCGCCTGCCCGACCCACGTGTCACCGACGAGCATCACGTGGTCGAGCTCTACCGGGAGGCCCCCGGCATCGCCCTGCCGAAGGACAGCGAGCTCACGCTCCTGGCGGAACTCACCCCGGGGGATATCGAGGGCGAGATCATCAACTGGTCCACCCCGCCGGACGGCCGGATCGACATCCCTGCGGTCCGTACCGGGCTGCAGGTGGTGGCCGCGAACGTCGGGGTGCTCATCGCCCCTCGCCCACTCCTCCGGGTGCTCGCGCGCAAACAGATCGAGCACCGGGACTTTGTCGGCGGTGTCCCGGCCACCACCATCGCGCTGGTCTGGCGGAGGGCTGACGACTCGGAGGCGATCCAGGATTTCGTCGGCATCGCCAAGGGGCGCACCCCCAACTCCTCCCGCCAGGCCGCACCGAAACGCACCGCCCGGGAGAAGACGCTGGCAAAGCAGCAGCGCCGGGCAGCGGGTGGCGCAGATGGGCGGGCGCGCCGGTCGCGTCGAGGATAGCTGCATTTCCGCCCCTGTGGTGAAGAACACATATAAACTATCGGTCACATGTCCGCCCAGAATAAGGAATCCATCATGAAGACCACTGCATTGACCCGACGCCTGCTCGCCGGAGCTGCGGCGCTGACCCTGAGCTTCGGCGTCGTCGCCTGCGCCGACGACGGTGACAGCGCGGGGGAGACCACCGCGACAGAGACCACCGCCACCACCACCGACGAGGAGGCCACCGAGGCCACCACGCCTTCCGTGGACGCGGACGCGGAAGCACTGGCCACCGGCGAGGATGTCATGGTCGAGACCGCTGAGGGCACTGTCGGCATCTCCGCCGCCGCGGCTGCCGCTCTCGAGGAGTTCACCGCCGGATGGGGCACGCCCGAGACCATCGAGAACAATGACGTCGGCCAGGTCCTCGCCATCTACCCGGAAGGCAACCTCGCGGTGTTCTCCGAGGAGACCGGCGCCGTGCCCGTGGGTGGCGAGATCGCCAACGAGTGGCTCGACGGTGGCGGCCTGGAGAACTCCATCGGCCTGCCGACCGCCCCGGAGGCTGACGCCCCGGAGGGCAACGGCCAGGTCCAGGAGTTCACCAACGGCACCATCTCCTGGTTGGCTGATGAGGACGGCGAGTTCTCCATCGACGTCCAGGAGGACGAGAACTAACCCGGGTCATCTCGCTGTCAGATGAGCTTCAGTTGCAGTTAGGTGAAGTTCATCTGACAGCCATGTAATTCTCCCTCTTCGTGTGCCTGCGGGGGTTAGCCTGAGGGCAACCGGATGAACCACCATCCGGCCCGCGTCCGTCCCCGAGTCGGTACCGGCTCGACGGCCGTGTTCCGAGATGATTCCCGTGGCGCTGACGGGTACCCGGGCCGCCACCCCAGGGGAGCCCGCGCCATGTTCGACTCGACCACCGACCACCTCACCGCCCGCCACCCGGACGACCATTCGGCCGTCGACCTCCGTACCTACGTCATCGACACCTCCGTGCTGCTCAGCGACCCGTGGGCGCTGCGCAAGTTCTCCGAGCACGAGGTCGTCCTGCCGGTGGTGGTGATCACGGAGCTGGAGGGCAAGCGTCACCACCCGGAGCTCGGCTGGTTCGCCCGGCAGGCTCTGCGGATGCTCGAGGATCTGCGCGCCACCTACGAACGTCTCGATCAGCCCGTGCCGGTCAACGTCGAGGGCGGCACCCTGCGCGTGGAACTCAACCACCAGGACCAGTCCCATCTGCCGGCAGCCTTCCGCGGTGCAGAGGGCGACCACCGCATCCTCGCGTGCGCCCTCAACCTGCAGCAGGAGGGCCGGGACACGACGCTGGTGACCAAGGACGTGCCCCTGCGGGTCAAGGCCGGGGCCGTGGGCCTGCGGGCGGACGAGTATCACGCGCAGGACGTCGTGCTCACCGGTTATACCGGCATCACCGACGTGCACACCGACGCCGGAACCATTGACACCCTCTACCGCGAGGGCGAGATCGAGCTGCCGGACGGGGCCCTCACCGACACCGGTGACTTCGTCGCCGAGCTGCCCGTCCACTGCGGCATCCGGCTGACCACCTCCACCCAGTCCGCCCTGGGGCGGGTCACCCGCGACGGTGTGGTGCGCCTGGTCCGCGGTGACCAGCAGGCATTCGGTCTGCATGGACGTTCCGCGGAACAGCGCATCGCACTCGATCTGCTGCTGGACAACACCGTGGGCATCGTCTCCATCGGTGGCCGGGCGGGCACCGGCAAGTCGGCACTGGCGTTGTGCGCCGGACTGGAGGCCGTGCTCGAGCGCAACGAGCACCGGCGCATCGTGGTCTTCCGTCCCCTCTATGCCGTCGGCGGCCAGAACCTCGGTTACCTGCCCGGCTCCGAGACGGAGAAGATGAATCCCTGGGCGCAGGCCGTCTTCGACACCCTCGACGGACTGGTCTCCGACAACGTCATGGAGGAGATCCAGGCCCGCGAGCTCATCGAGGTGCTGCCGCTGACGCACATCCGTGGCCGCTCCCTCCACGATTCCTTCGTCATCGTCGACGAGGCCCAGTCGCTGGAGCGCAACGTCCTGCTCACCGTCCTGTCCCGCCTCGGCCGGGGTTCGCGAGTGGTGCTCACCCATGACGTGGCGCAGCGGGACAACCTGCGGGTGGGACGACATGACGGGGTGCAGGCGGTGATCGAGAAGCTCAAGGGCCACGAGCTCTTCGGACACATCACACTGCAGCGTTCCGAGCGTTCCGCCATCGCGGAACTGGTCACTGACCTGCTGGAGGACGGGAAGTAGGTGGCACGGGCCCCGGGACCCGGCTGTCGCCAGCGTTTGCGGGGCCCGACGGACGTGGGCGACAATGTTCGCATGGCAGACGCGACGTTCACGCTCCGACCCATCCGGCCTGAGGACTATCCTCAGGTCCGCGCGATCTACGAGAGGGGTCTAGAATCAGGCCACGCCACGTATGAGACGCAGGCGCCGACCTGGGAACAGTTCTCCCGGGACAAGATACTGGAGACCGTGTTCGTCGCCGTGGACAATGCGGACCCGGGCAAACTGCTGGGCTGGGTTGCCGCCGCCCCCATCTCCACCCGCGCCGTCTTCCACGGTGTCGTGGAGAACTCCATCTACATCCACCCTGATGCCCGCGGCCGCGGCGTGGCCGGTGCCCTCCTGGACAAGCTCGTCGAGGTATGCCGGGACCTGCACAAGTGGGGCATCCATGCCTGGGTCTTCCCCGAGAACGAAGGTTCGGCCGCGCTGCACCGTTCGCGCGGCTTCGAGAAGGTCGGCACCTACCACCATCTGGCGAAGATGACGTACGGCGACATGGCCGGTCAGTGGCGCGACACCGACATCTACGAACTGCTGCTGCCCAAGCCGGGGGAGTAGCTAATCGATCGTCTCCTTGAGCTTGTCCTGTCTGACCGGCAGCAGGATGAACAGGGCAAAGGCGGTCAGGGGGACCATGAGCAGGAAGATCGGTGTCAGGCCGTCGTTGTAGCTGCTGAGCACCACCTCACGGATGGGCCCGGGCAGATTGACCACACCCGCCGGGGTCAGGGAGTTCGCCCCGCCCCCAGCCTCGGAGAACTGCTCGGCATAGGCGGCACCCTGCTCGCCCAGCTGCGCAAAGGCGCCGGGCAGACGGTCGCTGAGATTGGACTGCAGGTTGTGGATGAACATCGAACCGACCAGGGCGGCACCGAGGGTGGAGCCGATCTGGCGGAAGAAGTTGTTTGCCGCGGTGGCGGTGCCCACGGCCGTGATGGGGAAGGAGTTCTGCACGATGAGCACGAGCACCTGCATGACCAGCCCCAGGCCGAAACCGAAGACGAAGAACAGGAAACCCAGCTGCACCAGGGAGGTCTCCACGGTCAGCCGCGACATCAGCCACAGCGCGACCGTCACGACGGCCATGCCGACGATGGGGTAGGTCTTGTAGTTGCCGGACTTCGCGATGAGGAAGCCCACCACTGTCGAGGTACCGATCATGCCGACCATCATGGGGATCATCATCAGGCCTGCGTCGGTCGGGGTCAGGGAGTGGACCATCTGCAGGTAGGTGGGCAGGTAGGCCAGTGCGCCCATCATCGCCAGGCCGAGCACGGTGCCCGCGACCGTGGTCAGCACCATGTTGCGGTTGCGGAACAGGCCCATCGGGATCAGCGGGTTGATGGCCCGGAACTCCACGAGGACGAACAGGATCGCGCCGATGATGGTCGTGACCCCCAGCCCCAGGATCACCGGGTCACCCCACTCGTACTCGGTGCCGCCCCACGTGGACAGCAGGATGAGGGCGGCGGTGGTGACCGTCATCAGGGCAGTGCCCAGCCAGTCGAAGCGGCGGTTCTCCCCGCTGCCGGTGCGCAGGTGCAGGACCAGCACGGAGACGATCAGGGCCAGCAGGCCGAGGGGGAGGTTGATCCACAGACCCCAGCGCCAGCCGGGACCGTCGGTGAACCAGCCGCCGAGGACCGGGCCGAGCACCGAGCTCACCCCGAACATCGCGCCCATAACGCCCATGTACTTGCCGCGCTGACGTGCGGGGACGACCTCGGCGACGATCGCCTGGGAGCTGATCATCATGCCGCCGGCGCCGAAGCCCTGGATGGCGCGCGCCACGATGAGCAGCTCCATGGACTGTGCGAAACCGCCCATGGTGGAGCCGAGGACGAAGACGGCGATGCCGAAGATGTAGAGCCATTTGCGGCCCACCATGTCACCGAGCTTGCCGAAGATCGGCATGGCGATGGTCATGGTCACCATGAACGCCGAGATGACCCAGCTCATGTGGTTGACGCCGCCGAGCTCGCCGACGATGGTCGGGAGCGCAGTGGAGAAGATCATCTGCCCGAGCGAGCTCATGAGCATCGTGAGCAGGAGGGCCCCGAAGATGAGGCCGATGCGCGGGGCCTGCTTCTGCGCGCCCGGCGCGGGGGAGGTGGTTACCAAGGCAGTTCCTTTGCGAAGTCAGAGATGATCCGGCCGGTCTCGGGGAGCATGCGCGCCCGGGTGGCGGAATCGGGGTGGGACTCGGTGCAGCGGGTCAGGCGGGAGACGTGCAGCCATACGCTCTCGCGGATGAGTCCCGAGATGATGGCGGCCTCGATCTCGGGGGGCTGGTCGGGTATCCGCCGGTCCCCGGGGTGGGCCTCGAGGTGGGCCACGACGAGCTGGTGCATCAGTTTCGCCTGTTCGCGGAAGCGGTTGACGGACATGAGCGCCACGGAGGGTTCGGCGGCGAAGATGCGGTGGCGGCGTTCCCGCAGTTCTGTGAGGAAGTTCTGGTCAGCGCCGGCCTCGATGTCCTCGCTCTCCGCCTCGGTGGCGGTGGCGACGATGTGCTCGAGGGCGGAGCGGACCAGGTTGTCGGTGGGGGTGTCCACGAACAGTGCGCGGCGGTGCTCGGCGACGGTCATGGGCGGCAGACCGAGGACGGCCTCGTCCTTGGACTCCATGTAGTTGAAGAAGGTGCGGCGGGAGATCCCGGCGTCACGGCAGATCTCCTCGACGGTGACATTCTCGAAGCCGTGCTTCTCGACGAGTGCCGTCGCCGCGTCCTCAATCCGCCTGCGGGTCGCCTGGCGTTTGCGTTCACGGAGAGGGGTCTCATCACTCATGAGGTCACACCTTACACCGAGTGCATCTTTGCACTCAAGTGCAGATTGCGGTGGGCGGTGCCGGGGCGATGGGGGTAAGGTCGATGACGATGATCCTCCGCCGCCTCCGTGCGTTCCGCGACCGGAACCGCCCCGACCACATCTTTCCCGGACTCACCCGTGGCCGCGCAGGTGAGCTCCGCACTGAACTGCGCCGCAGCCTCGCCGAGAAGGGGGCGACGGTGCGTTTCGACGGACGCCACGCCATCATCGACCACCCGCGCCGGGGACGTGTCACCGTCAACATGGAGAACCTCATCGGCGACGTCGCCGGCTCCCAGCACCCCAAGGCGCCGCGCACCCTGGCGCGTGCTTTCGTCAGCGCCGTCCTCGACGGCGAACATGCCGAGGACCTCGGCACCGCCGGCCTCTACGCCGGCCTCCGTCTGCGTATCGTCCCCATCAGCGGACTTGCGGCGGACGAGGCCGACATCATCTCCTCCGCCGCCCTCCACAGCTTCACCGACGACACGGTGGTCACACTCGTCCTCGACACGGAACGGTCCATCCAGACCATGCCGCTGGAACGCCTCCGCGATGTCGACGACCTGGACACCCTCGTGCGTGCCGCCCGCAACAACCTGCGGGAGGAACTCCTGGGGACCATTCCGGACACCCACTCTCACCCCGGCTCGGAGATCCGCCCCGGCGCCCACTTCCGCTCCTTCGAATCCGGCAGCTACTATGTCGCCTCCGCCCCCGTCCTCCTGGAGGAGGTGCTGCGCGCCTGGGCGCCCGGCCTCGACCAGTCCCGCGGCATCCTCTTCGCCATCCCCACCCGGCACATCCTCCTGGCCCGTGAGATCACCACCGGCGAGGACCTGCTCGAGGGACTCGGCCGGCTCGCCCCCGTCGCCGCACAGATCGCCGGCGAGAGCTCCCACTCCGTCTCCCCGCTGCTGCACATGTGGCACGAGGGGGAGACCGCCACCCTGTCCTCCTTCGACGCCGAGGCCGGACAGCTGAAGATCACCCCCACGCCCTACCTCATGGAACTCATCGCCCGGGGCTGACAAGGCGGACGCCCCGCTCTCGGGGAGAACGGGGCGTCGAGAAGCGGGCGACTAGTCGCGGTCGGTGTTGGCCATGGCCAGCACGTCGAGGCGCTTGTCCAGCTCCTCCTCGGTGAGCTTCTCACCGTCGACGAAGCCCATGTCGATCACGGTCTGGCGGATGGTCTTGCCCTCGGCCAGCGCGGTCTTGGCCACCTTGGCGGCGTTCTCGTAACCGATCGCCGAGTTCAGCGGGGTGACGATGGACGGGGAGGACTCGGCCAGGGTGCGCATGCGCTCAATGTTCGGCTCGATGCCGTCGACCAGGTTCTCCGCGAAGACGCGGGCGGTGTTGGCCAGCAGGCGGGAGGACTCGAGGACGTTGCGTGCCATGACCGGGATGAACACGTTGAGCTCGAACTGGCCCTGGGTGCCGGAGAAGGCGACAGCGGCGTCGTTGCCGATGACCTGGGCGGAGACCTGGGTGGCGGTCTCACACAGGACCGGGTTGACCTTGCCCGGCATGATGGAGGAACCCGGCTGCAGATCCGGCAGGTGGATCTCGGCGAAGCCGGTCAGCGGGCCGGAACCCATCAGGCGGATGTCGTTGGCGATCTTGTAGAGGGAGACAGCCACGGTGCGCATGGCACCGGAGAACTCCACCAGTGCGTCGCGGTTGGCCTGCGCCTCAAAGTGGTTCTTCGCCTCAGAGAGCTCCTGGACGCCGGTGAGCTCCTTGAGCACCTCGGTGACCTTCGCGCCGAACTCGGCCGGGGTGTTCAGACCGGTGCCCACGGCGGTGCCGCCGATCGGCAGCTCGCCCAGACGCTCCACGGTGGACTCGATGCGCTCGATACCCAGCTCGATCTGGCGGGCGTAGCCGCCGAACTCCTGGCCCAGGGTGACCGGGACGGCGTCCATGAGGTGGGTGCGGCCGGACTTGACGATGTCCTTCCACTCCGCGGCCTTCTTCGCCAGGGACTCGTGGAGCACCTTCAGACCCGGGATCAGGTCATTGACGGCGGCCTCCGTGGCGGCCACATGGGTGGCGGTGGGGAAGGTGTCGTTGGAGGACTGGCCCATGTTGACGTCGTCGTTCGGGTGGACCTCGGTGCCCGAGGCCTTCGCCAGGGAGGCGATGACCTCGTTGGTGTTCATGTTGGAGGAGGTGCCGGAACCGGTCTGGAAGACATCGATCGGGAACTCGGCGTCGTGCTCGCCATCCGCGATCTTCTTCGCCGCGGCGATGATGGCGTCAGCCTTGGCGCCGTCCAGCAGGCCGAGGTCCTTGTTGGCCTGGGCGCAGGCTGCCTTGAGCAGACCCATCGCGCGGATCTGGGCAGCCTCGAGGCCACGGCCGGAGATCGGGAAGTTCTCCACGGCACGCTGGGTCTGGGCCCGCCACAGTGCGTTCACCGGGACCTTGACCTCACCCATGGTGTCGTGTTCGATGCGGAATTCCTGCTCGGTCATGAAATCACTCATTTCTGGCTGCGCTTCAAAAATTGGGTCGACCTGATCTTACCCATCCCCCCTCCGAATCTCATCGGTACTGCTGGTCAGGTGGAGTCAGGCCTCCCTGAGTATGGGGCAGGAACGGTCGCGGCGGTGGCGAAATGGCGTGGTTTTCGTCTCAATGGAGGGAAAATCTCCTCAGCCCCGTCGGAACGGGTGCAGCAGACGGGGCAGCGCGGAAGCCACGATGAGGACGAGGATGAAGGTGACCGTGGCGCGCAGCTGGCGGGCGAAGAGCTTCAGGGAGTCCAGCGAGAGCGTGCCGCCGCACAGCCAACCGATGGTCAGAAAGGCGAGGACGCGGAAAGGTTCCGGCGGAGTCATGTCCACCTCGAAGGACAGCAACGCGACCAACCCGATGGCCAGGAGCAGCGGCCCCAGTAGGGAGGGGACCGGCAGACGGAGCCTGGGGGCCAGGAATCCTCCGAACAACGTCATCAGGGCGATGAGCACCACGAGCCACCAGGGCTGGTCCCCGGAGGCTTCCGGCCCGCCGGGGCCGGTGGCGTCGTGAGGCAGCAGTCCGGTCACGATCGGCAGGGAGACCGCCACCGCCAGCAGGCGCAGATACTGAGTGAGCGCCACGAAACGCAGGTCTCCACCCACCTCCCTGGCGATGGCGGGCATGAACGCGGCACCCCCGGCCAACATGGGCAGGATGCCGGTCTCCCGGCTGATACTCGGCTGTATATGGGACAGCAGCAGACCACCGCCGATGCCCACGCTGATGGTGAAGGCGGCCACCACCACCCCGGGCAGCAGGAAGCGGGCCAGGGCGGCCGGCGATTCGTTCAGCAGGGGGACGGCGGCCATGATGCCGACGATGCCCGCCCCGAACGTGTAGAGGATCTTGTTCACCGGCAGTTCCCGGCCGTTGATGATCGCCGAGGAGCAGGGAGACAGGGGCAACGATCAGCCAGCGGCACAGGGGTTTCTCTCCAGGTCCCCCGATCCTTCTTCCTTCCGTTGGTGAGATGGTGTGCCGTCACGGAGACAGTAGGGAAGACAAACGCGACACCGGACCGATGGTCCCGTGTCGCGCCGGAGAGCGTTCCTGCACCTGTTTAGGCGGAAGGGTCCTTGGAGTAGTCGATGACGGAGTACTCCTGCAGCTTGGCCAGCTGGTGACGGGATTCCACGTAACGGACGGTGCCGGACTTCGAGCGCATGACCAGGGAACGGGTCGTCGCGCCGTTGGCGCGGTAGGACACCCCGCGGAGCATGTCACCGTTGGTCACGCCGGTTGCGGCGAAGTAACAGTTGTCGGAGGAGACCAGGTCGTTGATGCCGAGCACAGACTCGAGATCGAGGCCGGCCTCGCGGGCGCGGCCGGCCTCGGCGTCGTCGATCGGCCACAGCTTGCCCTGGATCTCCCCGCCCATGCACTTGAGTGCGCAGGCGGTGATGATGCCCTCCGGGGTGCCACCGATGCCCATTGCCATGTCGATGGAGTTGGAGTCCTGGGCGGCGGCGATGGCACCGGCGACGTCGCCGTCGGAGATCAGGCGTACCTTGGCGCCCGCGCGACGGATGTCGGTGATCAGGTCGAGGTGGCGGGGACGGTCCAGGACGACGATGGTGACGTCGGCGGGCTTGATGCCCTTGGCCTTGGCCACGGCGTTGATGTTGTGGGCGACCGGTGCCTCGATGTCGATGGTGCCGGCGGCCTCCGGGCCCACGGCGATCTTGTCCATGTAGAACACGGCGGACGGGTCATACATCGAGCCCCGCTCGGCGGCGGCGATGATGGAGATGGCGTTGGGGCGTCCCTCAGCCATCAGCGTGGTTCCGTCGACGGGGTCAACTGCGATGTCGACCTCGGCCCCCTGGCCATTGCCCACGCGCTCGCCGTTGTAGAGCATCGGGGCCTCATCCTTCTCACCCTCGCCGATGACGACGACGCCGTTCATGTTCACGGAGTTGATGAGGTGACGCATGGCGTCCACCGCTGCACCGTCACCCTCCTCCTTCATGCCACGGCCGACCCAGCGCCCAGATGCAAGTGCGGCCGCCTCGGTGACACGGACCAGCTCCATTGCAAGGTTACGGTCGGGCGCTTCCGGGTGGTGTGCATTCATGTTCAACGGCCTCCTGCGGGCGGGGTAAGTACTCGTGACTGGTGGCGGGGGAGGGTGATCCGTCCGCCTCCGGGATATTGTTCCACCTCTTCCGGGTGTCGGTGAGGGATTGACCACCCGAAAGAGGGGGGTGTGTCGCGTTGGGAGGGCGTAATTCCTGAATGGAAGCCGGTCTGACATACTTGGGGCCGTGTCTGCAGCGGAAAAGCCCAGGATCTTTCAGGACGGCCGGGATATGATCCTGTCCCTGGCCATCATCGTCGTGCTCATGTTGGTCAGCGTCGGTGCGACCGGCCTGTGCAGCTACGAACCGGGTACCCCCGAGAACGGCCCCGTCCGTGAGGTCGACGCCCACACATTCATGGGGATGGAGGCCCGCGCCTCCTCCTATCCGTTGCGTATGCCGGAGAACCCGGAGGGGTGGGTCACCAACTCCGCCCGACGCGGCATGGTCGCGGAGAACCAGGCTGCGATCGTCGGCTGGGTGACCGCGGAGGGTGGTTTCATCCAGCTGACCCAGACCCCGGTGCCCCTGGACGAGGCGGTCCGCGAGATTGACCCGAACCCCCGCGACCTGGACCGCACCGTGACGGTGGCCGGCCAGGATGTGCAGGTCTACCAGTCCGAGGAGCGGGATGTCCGTGACCTGTGGGCGGTGGACATGGGAGAGACGACCCTGCTGTTCGGCGGTGCCGCCTCTGATGAGGAGTTCCTCACCATCATTGAAGACACGGTGACCTCCGAACCGCTGCCGACCTCCTGACTTACTGGTCCCCGGCCGGGGTGGGGCGGACGTTGCCCAATGCCTCCTCGACCCGGCGGGCAGCCCCGTCGAGGTGCTCCTCGCACCGGCGGGCCAGTGCCTCGCCCCGTTCCCAGTAGCGGAGCGACTCATCAAGCCCCATCTGTCCGAGCTCGAGGATCTTGACGGTCTCGATGAGTTCGTCACGGGCCTGCTCATAACTGAGCGTTGACACATCCGGGAATGCGTTCTGCCCGGCCTGGCCGCTGCCCACCACGTTGTCGTTCACTGTCTGTATCTCCTCTGGGTTCTGGATGTCGGGGATTGTTCTAGTCTGCCGGGGTCGCGGACATACCCGCGGCCGTGATGGAACCGTCGGCCACGCGGATACGCAGCTGACTGCCGGGCGGGGTCTGCCGGATGCTCATGACAACCTCCGGTGGGGTGCCGTCCCGGGGGACGACCTGCACCACCGAGTAACCGCGGGCCAGGGTGGCTGCCGGGCCGAGCGCGGCAACCTGGGCGCGCAGGGCCCGCACCTGAGCGGTCTCCGTCTGCAGGAGGTACTGCACGTCCCGGCGGATGAGGGCCACCCCGCGGTCAATTTCTTCTCGACGCTGCCGGATCGGCGTCATCGGGTCCGCCAGCACCGGCCGCGAACGCATCCCTGCCAGGCCATGGTGCTCCCGCTGCACCCAACCGCGCAGGGCGGCGGCCATGCGGGAGCGGGCCTCGGCCAGGAACGCACGCTCCTCCGCCACATCCGGCACGACCCGCTTCGCGGCATCGGTCGGGGTGGCGGCGCGCAGATCGGCCACGTTGTCGAGCACCGGGTTGTCCGGCTCATGGCCGATGGCGGAGACCACCGGGGTATGCGCGGCGGCCACCGCCCGCTGGAGCGTCTCCTCCGAGAAAGGCAGCAGGTCCTCGACGCTGCCGCCGCCGCGGGCGATGATGATGACGTCGACCACGGGGTCGCTGTCGAGCACCTGCAGCGCGTTGATGATCTCCGGCACGGCGCTGGCGCCCTGCACGGCGGTGTTGATCACCCGGATGTCCACCTCGGGCCAGCGGTCGCGGGCCACGGAGAGGACATCGCGTTCCGCGGCGGAGCCCCGGCCCGTGATCAGGCCGATGCTCACCGGGAGGTAGGGGAGGAGTTTCTTGCGCGCCGGGTCGAACAGGCCCTCCTGGGCCAGCTGGGCGCGCAGGCGTTCGATGCGGGCGAGGAGCTCTCCGATGCCCACGTGCCGGATCTCGGTGACCCACAGGGAGAAGCTGCCGCGCCCCTCGTAGAAGGCAGGCCGGCCGTTGACCACGACCCGGTCGCCGTCGCGGAGCGGGGAGGACATGGACTGCACCAGGTTTGTCGGCGCGGTCAGCTGCACCGAGGTCTCCGACTCGGTGTCCCGGAGGGTCAGATAGGACAGCTTCCACGTCGGTTTCACATTCACCTGTGTGAGCTGTCCCTCCACCCATGCGGGACCCAGGCGCTGGATCCAGCCCTTGACCTCCGCGTTGAGGCGCCGGACCGGCCACGGTGCCTCGGGGGTGGACTGGGGACCGGCCATGTGATGCTCCTGACAAGTGGTGTGGAATCAGTGACGCGTCCCAAGTCTAGGCTTAACAGCCCAGGTTGGTTAGGGTGGGGTCATGAGCAATGCAGTGAAGAAGGTTCTCCTCGCGGCTCCCCGCGGTTACTGCGCCGGCGTCGACCGGGCAGTGGAAACCGTGGAGAAGGCCCTCGAGAGATACGGTGCCCCTGTCTACGTGCGTAAGGAAATTGTCCATAACCGTTATGTGGTGGATACCCTCGCCGAACGGGGTGCCGTCTTCGTGGAGGAAACCGATGAGGTGCCCGAGGGCGCACACCTCGTCTTCTCGGCTCACGGTGTCTCCCCGGCCGTCCACGCCGAGGCGGAGCGTCTCAGCCTGAACACCCTCGACGCCACCTGTCCACTGGTGACCAAGGTCCACAACGAGGTCAAGCGCTTCGTCCGGGACGGCTACCAGATTCTCTTCGTCGGCCACGAGGGCCACGAGGAGGTTGAGGGAACCATGGGTGAGGCCCCCGACCACACCCACCTCATCGACGGGCTCGAGGGTGTGGAGAATGCGCCGGACTTCCCGGCCGGCCAGCCGCTGGTCTGGCTCTCCCAGACCACGCTCTCGGTGGATGAGACCCTCCAGATCGTGGACGCCCTCAAGCAGCGTTACCCCGGCCTGCAGGATCCGCCGAGCGATGACATCTGCTACGCCACCCAGAACCGTCAGGTGGCCGTCAAGGCGATCGCGCCGAAGGCTGATCTGATGATCATCGTCGGTTCGCAGAACTCCTCCAACTCCAAGCGCATGGTTGAGGTCGCCCTCGACGCCGGGGCCAAGGCCGGATACCTCGTCGACTACGCCCACCAGATCGACGACGCCTGGCTGGAGGGAGTGGAGACGATCGGACTGTCCTCCGGTGCATCCGTGCCCGAAATCCTCGTCCAGGGGGTGCTCGAGTACCTGGCTGAGCGGGGCTTCGGGGATGTCGAGGAGATCACCACCGCCTCGGAGAAGATCGTCTTCTCCCTGCCGCGCGTCCTGCGCCCGGCGCGCACCTGAGTTCAGGGCGGGCCCGGTCGGTGAGAATACGCCGTTGCCCGCCTGGACCGTCTTCTGATCCCGGTCTCTCAGGCAGGAAGGCGGGGAGGGGGATCAGACGGATACAGCAGGAGATCAGGCAGGATCCAGCGGGTATGACGGGTCTGCTGGTCGGGGCAGCAGATCATCCCTGTCCTGATGTTCTGGGTCTGACTACGACCTGGTTGACATGGGCCTGGCCCCGTGCCCGCGCATTGGGCCTTGATAGGGGCAGGGGGCGCCCGACCGGCGCATCTGTATCGGAGTAAACGGGATAGTGCGGGGTCTGGACGCAGAAATCACCGAACTTTTCAGGAGATACGGTCATTCGCCCTCGGGGCACGTCTGCCTGGCGGACAGGGCTTCCAGCAACTGGGTCGGGAGGGCCCGCCGGGGTTCTTCCTCTCCGGTGATCCTGGATGCTCAGCGGGATGGGGATTTTCGACGTTGCCGTATTTCTGCAACGGCAGACGGGTCGGGGCGACGATGGTGGGGGCGAAGGCAGGCACGCAGGGGGATTATCTTTATGAAGCGGTTTTGCCGGGATGGTGCAGGACCGGTTTACCCCTTATCCGACCCCCCACTTCCTTAAGTGACATTAAGAATGTGAAATCGTTTGCAGTGGAAAGTGTTCCACACCTGCCCTCGCTTGGGTCCGGGATGGGGTGGCGTGCAAGCAGCGTGCCACCTAGTCCCCCATTGCGTGGTGGAAGGTGTGGCGTGCGCCACAGGCTCTCCGGCAGGCTGTGACAGTGGGATGGACGCTCAGTTTCCTATCAGCTTTTTGGGGTTTTGAAAAGGTTTGCGCTTCGAGTTTCAACTTTTTCTAACCTTGATATTCTTGAGGGGAAACTTGCCAAACTGGCAGCGATTTTACAGCGATCTTGCAGGTATTGCTCAAGAGAAGTCCTGCTGCCCGCTGTTAGGAGGGGCTGAGAGGCCTTCGGGGGTAGTTTGGCTGACTTTCGTCATGCTCAGTATGCCTCGCCGGGGCAAGTTTCCTGCCCAGCCGGCCATCCGCACATGGAGGCCGGACTACAGCTGGAATTCTGTCAGGAGAATCCCCATGGTTCGTATCCGTAAGGTGCTGGCGGCCACAGCCGCATCAGCACTCCTAGCCACAGGCGCCTTTGCCGGTGCCGCCGGCACCCATCTGGTGCCCACTGCCGCGGCCCAGACCACCGCTCTGGAAAGAGGTGGGCAGATCCCTGAGACGGCAGGCCTCCAGGTCCACAAGTACCTGGGGCTGCCGGGTGGGGTTCCCGGTAACGGCGCTGAGATCGAGGGTGGGCCGGTGGGGGACTACCAGCCTGTTTCGGGTATCACTTTCACGGCTTTTCCTGTGAACGGTTTCCCGCTGGATACGCTGGCAAACTGGCAGGACGCCGACGATCTGGACATCAACACCCTGTTCACCCCGCCGGGTAGCAATTCGCTGCGCACCGTTGACTCGACTCGCGTGGGCACCAGCAGTACCGCGATCACCAACGACGAGGGTCTGGCTGACTTCGGAACTTTGGGCACCGGCCTGTACCTCATCGTTGAGGAGGACAACCCCACCGCGGGTGATCAGGCAGTTGCCCCCGCGGCCCCCTTCCTGGTGACGCTGCCGATGACCGACCCGAATAACCCCGACCGGTGGCTGGATACGGTGCACGTCTACCCCAAGAACCAGGCAGCCGAGGCTCCGGTGAAAACCATCACTGACCCGGTCACCGAGGAAACGGGAGTGGATGTCACCGGCTCCTCCACCGGAGAATGGATTGAGTACACCATCAATGGCACGGTTCCGCAGCTCACCCCGGATACCGGTCTCAACGGTTTCGTGATCACTGACCGCCTGCCGGTCGGAGTGGGTGAACCGGAGGAGATTACCGTCACCCTCGGCGAGGAAACTCTGACCGAGGATACCGACTACGTCTCCTACGTCTACCAGCTCGGGGACGACGCCTGGGTCGTGCGTATCGAGTTGACGGGAGAAACACTCGCTGATCTCGGCGGTGCAGCCACTTCCATCTCCCTTAACTTCCAGGCTCAGGTGGGGGATGCCAGCAGTGGCAGCCTGGACAACCAGGCATGGATCCTGCCGAGTGACCCGAACCTCGACGGTAGCCTTACCTGGGATCCGGCGAACCCGGGTGATGGGCCGCTCCCGGGCACCGCATCCAACGTGGTCGCCTCCAAGTACGGAGAGGTCAACATCACCAAGGTCGGCCGAGGCGAGGACGGCACGGAAAACGTCCTCCTGCCGAGAGCAGTCTTTGAGCTGCGTCGGTGCACTGCTGCTGGAACTCTTGTCGAGAACAGCGCCCCCATTCGGGTCGCCGGTGAGACTGAAGTGACCACCGACGCCGAAGGCACCGCCTCCATTTCGCAGATTCATCTGGGCAACGTGGTGCCCCAAGATGGTGGAATTTCAGCCTACGAGGACATCTGGGCCGGCATCGGCACCCAGTTCTGCCTCCTGGAGACACAGGCTCCGGAGGGTTATGAGCTGCTGCCGGAGCCCGTCACCTTTGAGCTGACGGCTGACGAGACCACGACAGAGCTGGAGGAGGCCGAGGTCGAAATCGAGAATGTCAAGGCCAACGCAGGCTTCCAGCTGCCGCTGACCGGTGGCATGGGTATCTGGCTCATTCTCGGTACAGGTGGACTGCTGCTGATCGCCGCAGCGATCTACTACGCAGTCACCCGACAGCGAGGCGAGGCCTAGACACATTACGGCGGGGCCGACAGCCTCGGCCCCGCCAGGCGGGTGCCTGACATCAGTACCCGGCATGCCACGCTCTCCAGAAAGGGGGGGGACCCCGTCATGACAGCGCTCACGGAGCCACAGCACGACAATGCAGGAAAAAAGCCCAGCTCTGCCAGACCACGAGGCCGTGACCGCTGGATTCCCCTGCTTCTGGTCATCGCCGGGATCCTCGTTCTCACCTACCCTGTGGTGGCCACCTACCTCCGGAACTCCAACCAGGCTGCGGTGGTGGATGCCTACCGCGACTCGCTTGTGAAGATATCCCGGGAGGACCGCTCCGACTGGCTTGACCGGGCGCGACGCTACAACGAGCAGAACACAGGCGCGCCCATTCTGGACCCCTGGCTCAACCGGGTATCCAAGGAAAATGCGCCCTACCGGGATTATCTTGAGGAACTCAATCCCGGGGGTGAAGATGGCGCGATAATGGCAGCCCTGTCCATTCCCGCCATCGATGTCAGATTGCCTGTCTACCACGGCACCGAAATGGATACTCTCCACGAGGGTGTCGGGCATCTCTACGGTTCCGCACTACCCGTGGGCGGGGATGGCACCCACTCGGTGCTGACGGGACACACCGGGCTGACCACCGCGACGATGTTCGACAACCTGGGGGAAATTCAGGAAGGCGATGCTTTCTACCTGGAGGTTCTGGGCGAATCCTTCAAATATGAAGTCGACCAGATCAAGGTGGTCCTGCCCGACGAAATCGACGATACCCAGCCGGTCGCCGGCAGGGACCTGGTCACATTGATCACCTGCACCCCCTACGGGGTGAACTCTCACCGACTCCTGGTCCGCGGCACCAGGGTTCCCGTGGAGGACGCCGAGGCAGAGGAAGCCTTCACAGGGGGTAGTGGCCTGTGGCAACCCTGGATGATCGGCGTACTGGTCGTCGTCGCTCTCGTCCTGCTGACCATCGGGGCGCTGTTCCTCAGGGCACGCAGGAGAAAACGTGCCACAGAGCCGGACACCGGCCGGGGAGGCCGCCACCGTGTCCGTTGAAAGACTGCGCTTCCCGATCACGGGAATTCTCATCGCCTGCGGGATGACCGGCCTGTCGATCATATCTGCGGAGCCGCGGATCATGGCCAGCCCTGCGACGATGCCGATGCAGGTGGAGACCACCGCCTTGATTGATCCGCACCAGCGTGGTCAGCTCATGCTGCGGTTCCAGCCTCCCCGCCCCTTTGATGATGAACAAGGACCCTCCCATATCGGTGTCCACGTGGAGATCAAACGAGTCACCGGCATTGAGCTGACCACGCACCGGGGTTGGCACGAAGCGGCGCAACTGACCAGCCGCGCGGTTCTGGATTTCCCAGCAGAGAGATTCTCTGATCACCGCTCAGCGGTCAGCGACCACACCGGAACAGTGTCCTTCACCGATCTTCCCCTGGGGTTATGGGTTGTGTCTCCACCTCAGGGGCGGACCCCCCATTTCGAAGCTTTCGTGGCTGCCATTCCCCGGACCTCCCCCGACCGTGCCGGATGGCAGTACTCGTACACGGTCTACCCCAAAATCAGCGGAGAAAGTGGCGGGCCCCCCACCACTGGCACCTCACCTGCACCGACCCCCTCCACCCCACCGGGAGAACAACCCCCGACCGTGCCGGACAAGCCGCCGGTGTCAACATCTGCTGGACCCCCGCCAGGATCAGGTCCAGGTCCGGAGGTGGCAGACAGTTCCAGGGGATGGCGCGACCGGTTGGCAGAAACCGGAGCTGGTGTCCTCGGGTTTCTCGCCGTCGGAGGACTGATGACTCTGCTCGGCCTGGCGCTACTGCGTCGACGATCCCTCAGTAACCCACCTGCCACCTCCATGCAGACCCCCCAAGATCTTGATTGAGTGATTCACCTATGACCGTGTCACACGTTTTTCGCCCCATCATCAGAGTGTTGGGCCTTGTAACCGCTGCCCTGCTCGTGGTGACACTGCTGACGGTTCCACAGAAGCCCCCGGCGGCTGAAGCCCAGGCCGCCAACCCCTCCCAACCGTCTTTCGGGCAGTGCGGTGGTTCAGTGGCATTGGTGTTTGATCTGTCGAATTCTCTGACACGCTCCAATGTGGACAACCTCAAACGGGCTGCCAACACCCTGATCGACACCCTGAAAGGTGCTCCGTACACCATGGGGTTGTACAGTTTCGCAACCAGCTCCCCGGCGTTCGACCTCCGGAACCTGCCGGCGACCTCGCTTCAGGACGAGGCAGGCCAAAGTCAACTGCGTGGGGCGGTCAACGCCCTTTACAACCGGCCGAACAGTAATGATCCGCAGGGCGGAACGAACTGGCAGGGGGGCCTCCGGCAGGTGGCCAACGACATGGACAACGGAGTCGAGTACGACGTCGTCTATTTCATCACTGACGGAGTACCCACCTTTGATGATGCTGGTGCCCACCGTGGAGGAAACTCCACAGAACTGCGGGAGATCAATAATGCCATCGCCCAGAAGAACCGTATCGAGAACCGGGGCGGCCGTGTCATTTCGGTGGGAGTGGGAGCGAGCATCACCGACAACACCCCGATCAACATCTACGACTCCCTGCTCGGACTTCTCTGGCGGGTGGATTCACGTGACACCCCCCGGAACATCCTCAACCGGGTGGCGACCAACCCCGCGAACACCATCATCGTGAACGATTACGCTCAACTGCCGCAGCAGCTGGCCAACAACTTCACCACCGGCTGTCTCCACGTCTCGAAGCAAATCGTGGACGGTGGCGGCCAGATGATAGAACCTGGTGCGGGATGGGTGTTTGACCTTTCTGTTTCCAGTGGTACAGGAAGCTTGCCCCGGTCCACCGTAACCACCAATGGCCAGGGTTTTGCCGAGGTGGTGGTCAACAACGCCAGCACTACTTCTCGCCCGACACTCAGGATCAGCGAACGCCAGCAGCCCGGCTTCCAGCTGACCCCAGACGGCAACAGGGCAGCGCAGTGCCGGGCCTACCGCCCGGGCCAGTCATCCCAACCTGTGGAGGCCATCCGGGATGGAGACAATGCGATCCGGGTGCAGATGGACCCCGCCCGCATCATCGCCTGTACTTTCTCGAATCGGCCCGTGGTGCCGGTCCAGCTGGGCAAAGAGGTGCAGATCAATACTGAACAGCTGCAGGAGGAGCTGAACAACCGCACCTATGACTTTAATTACGAGTGCCGGGACGGGGGCACCGTCCTGGCATCGGGCAGGGCAGAGGACCTCGTCAACGGGCAGCTGACCACGCTGGGCAATTTTCCTCTGGGCACTACCTGTGACGTGACAGAAGTCCAACCTGACACAGACGCGGAACGGTTTGAGGTTGAGACAACGTGGCGGGTCGAAGGAGCCGACGTCCTCACAACCAGCGAAGATGGGTTGTCCACCCGGATCCAGCCGAATGCACAGGCCTACACCACCCGATCCGGTACCCGTGTGCGGGCCGTGAACACCTATGAGGCCGAAATGGCCACCATCAGGTTGAGTAAGCATATTCCCGGAATTTCCGACCTACCGATAGGGCAGCTACCGAATTCAATCACGGTGGACTACACCTGCCGTTATGTGCCGGACCCGGACAACCCCCCGGAGCAGGGGGGCGGGGGTAACCCGTACTACGTGACGCAGGGGCAGGCCACCTTCCCCCGGGAGGAAAGTACAGAGATCGGTCCTTTTCCCGTGGGCACACAGTGCGGCTTCGAGGAGATTTCACCTGCCACGGCACCCATCGCGATCCCGGGTTTCGATCTGGCGGTCGGATGGAACTCTGATATCTGTCTCCGCTCCGGGGAGTCCAGTGAAACGGGTTTGAACAGGTGCGACTCCAACTACATCTGGATTCCCACCGCCGGCGAACACAACCTGGAGGTGGAGAACACCTACTCGCGTCAGCTCAGTGCCCTGGTCATCACCAAGGAAGTCACCGGGGAGGCTGAGTCCGCCGGCACCAGTGCGCTCTACAACTTTGACGTGGTCTGCCGTGACGGTGGCACCGAGGTTTTCCGTCGGGAGACTGTCTCGGTGACCGCCGACGGTTCAACCCGGATTGCGGGTGTGCCCGCGGCCTCCGAGTGCACCATCAGCGAGCAGGAGACCAACATTCCGGGTATCGATGTCTCGATCCCGGAACCGCAGACCGTGACGATCGGCCAGGCCGGTACGGATACGGAGGTGAACGTGACCAATGATCTTTCGTACCAGCGGGGGGAGATCTGGATCGAGAAGACGGTGGACACCACCGGGGTAGCTGACCTGGAGGACGTGGTTGAGCTGCAGGGAAGGAGCTTTGAGGTCACGGCCCAATGTGTCCTCCCAGGACCGGGGGAGACTGAGATCAGGGAGATAACCCTCAGTGACGGGCAGAGTGAGCTCGTGGGTTCCTTCCCGGTCGGTACCACCTGCAGCTTCGGGGAAGCAGGTGTGGAGGTGCCGGAGAACATCGAGCACGTCGCACTGTTCAATCCCCAGTCGGTGACCGTGGCGTCCCAGCAGGAAACGACCATCGAGCTGGTCAATGAATTCCGTACGGCCTCAGGCAACCTCATCATCACCAAGAATGTCGCGGTCACCGGCACTGCGCCCGATGCTGAGCAGATCATTCCCGGTCAGTTCCTGATCAACTATTCATGTGTCACCGGACCCACCGGTTCTGTCTCCCTGGGTAACGGTGATATTCATGTGGTCGAGGGAGTCCCGGAGGGGACGGCATGCACCATCTCCGAGGTGGCGGATGATGTGGAGGAGTTTGAACGCACCACCGTGTTCTCCGGACGGGGACAGAGCACCGAGGGCGACAGCCACACCTTCGTTTTCCCATCGGGTGGCGGCAGTGCCACCATCGCTGTCCGCAACACCTATACGCCGGCGCTGGGCAACGTCAACGTCGCCAAGCAGGCGGCTCTGACTCATGCAGACGGGCGCCCGTCCGGCGACGTGCTGCAGACCGCGGTAGTGGGTGGACCACAGACATTCCCGGTCAGCTACCGGTGCGAGCGCAACGGGAGGGAGGTCGATTCCGGGGCATTCAACATCTTCAATGGCCAGACCACACCAGTTACCCTGCCGGTGGGTGCTGAATGCGAGTTCATCGAGTCCGCACCGGATATCGCCGCCACCCAGGACCCGGAGATCAGCTTCTCCGGTGATGGTGTGGAAACCGGTGCAGGTTTCCTGGTCTCAGTCGGTACCGGAGACCAGAGCTTCACGGTGAACAACGAGTACACGATGCAGACCGGCGGATTCAACCTGAAGAAGAAGGTCGATGGTGAGGGCGTGGCCACCATCGGTGCTGATCGACAGTTCGCCGTGGACTACGTCTGCACGCTCAACAGCACAGTGGTCGCGCAGGGCAACATGGATGTTGGCCGTTTCGACAGCGCTGAGACATTCGCCATCCGGGATCTGCCCGTGGGCACCACCTGCCGGGTCACAGAGGATCCCGTCGGCGCCGCAGAGGAGAACGCCGACTGGTCAGCCAGGTGGACGGTCGCCCAGGGAACGACCGGATGGGAGGCAGAACAGAACTGCTCCCTGCTCAACAACTGCCGGGAGAACCCGGACAGCCAGAATGTGGTTGATCTCACAGTCGGGCAGCGCGAGCAGGCAGAGACCGCCGACGGCCATTTCCAGGGCACCCTGGTGGTGTGGAACACCTATGACTACCACAAAGTGAATCTGGCGGTGGACAAAAATCTGGCCGGGGATGGTGATGAGCTCGCGGCAGGCGACACCTTCACCTTCAACATGGTCTGCTCTCCGGCAGATGCTGGTGCCACCGCCCCCGACCGGATCATCCGACAGGCCGTCCAGGTCACCGGAGATGGCTCCGCGGTGGCACCCACCAAGGTGCCCATCGGATACGACTGCCAGATCAATGAACATACGGTGGCCGGGTACGACGCAACGGTGTCCACCAGCTTCGACGGTGCACAGACAGAGTCCGGTGGGCCGGTCGACCCGACAGGTGAAAACGGGGCCACCGCCTCCTTCCGTACGGCCGGGGAGAACGGGGCCACCCAGACAGTGACGGTCACCAACGCATATGAACGGGAACGCGGCGACCTGGTTCTGACCAAACAGTTGTGGGAGGAGAACCCCAACACCGTCAACGACCACCTGGTGGACGGAGAGTTCTTCGACGTCACCTGGCGGTGTGAGGATCCGCTCGCCGGCCGTAGCTACGAGGGAACTGAACGTCTTCCCAGTGACGGCACTGCGGTCGAGATCGCACGGGCCGGGGTGGCGCAGGGGCAGGATCCCCGTCTTCCCGCCTCGGTGATCTGCAGCTTCACGGAGCTCGTGGACGGTAAGATCCCGGCAGGTTTTGAGGAGGTGGTCAATGCCCACCACAGCATCCGGGTGACCCGGGGGGAGGCCGTGACCCGGGAACAGTTCGGTGTGACCGCCATCCGCGACGTTGGGTTGGTTCCGAATCGGACGACCACGGTGAACTTCCGCAACACCTACTGGGTGGACCAGATCAATCTCGGTCTCAACAAGTTCCTGGAAGGGGATCCGGATCATGAGGTGATTCCGGCGGAGACAGCATTCCACTTCACTTTCACCTGCACGGTACCTAACCTCCTGCCCGGCCAGCGGCTGTCTCCGCTTGCGGGACAGGAGGCCAGCTCCCCGGACGGGCGGGAGATCAGTGGTTCCTTCGAGCTTGCCCAGGGGGAGCAGTGGTCAACTGGACCGCTGCCTGTGGGATCAACCTGTGAGGTGACGGAAGGCCCGACAGACCCCGTGCTGTTGGAGCTGCTGGAGGAAAATGGACTGCGCATGCAGCCGAACTACTTCTACCCGGCGGAAAGCCACGATCCTCCCTCCGACCCGGAGGATACGGATGAGCCGGTCCTGCCGGATCTCGGAGGTGGCGAACGTCGTCCTCTAGGCGAGGGGCAGTCCATCATCCTGAGCAGGGAGGACCAGGGCGGACAGTACGGGCAGTACGCTTTCCTCCTCAACAGTTTGTTCCGGACCGAGGGGGAGGTGCAGGTGCAGAAGGTGATGCCGGATCTCACCCCGCTGGATGGTGCGAGATTCGCGATCTTCGGGGTGGACCCCGATAACGGTGGCCCCAGCGCAACGCCTGTTGCCGAGGACCTCGGTTTTGCTCCGCTGCGGGATGAAAACGGTGACATCGTCTATGACAGTGATGATGTGCCGCTCCCGGATCCGACCAGGTTCACCGTCTCTCTTCCACCGGGGAGTTACTACCTGGTGGAGACCCGCTCGGGCACCGGGGCTGAGCTGCTTCCTCAGCCCTTCCGCTTTGACCTGACCGGTAGCTCGGAGACCCTGGGGGACCTTGAGTTCCGCTTGTCAGCCTTTGCGGACCATTCGGGGTTGATCACTGTCCGACAGAGTGTGGCGGGCGACCCCACGAGTCCGTGGATCGTCCAGGTGGCCAATATTGCCGCCGGAGAACTCCCCTTGAGCGGTGGCAGAGGAATCTGGCTGACCGTGGCGCTGGGAACTGGCCTGCTCCTGGCAGGTGGGACCTGGTATTTCTGGATCAGACGCCGCGAGAATTAACTGCGGACGGCAGGGGCGGCGTCCCCTCCCGGGACTTTCGTCTGTGACACTCTGCAGGATGGGATGGGCGAGTCGTCCTGGTGAACCGCCCATCCCGACCGCAGGGGAGGCTGTCTGCCCGGGAGAAAGCACAACTAGGGACAGGGAACAGGCATGATGTCGATGTCTGCTCCATGGGGCTACTCCTACTCGGGCAAGAGAACGGCACCTGCTGCCTTCAGAAACTGATCCGTATCGTTATCTGGCAGGAGAGAATGAATAAGGGGCCGGGGAAGTGATTCCCCGGCCCCTCCGGCCTTTCTCATGCTGTGCCCGCCTGCTCAGCCGTAGAGATCGTCATCTAGGCGGCGACGGCGTCGCGGTGGCTGTGCCGCCCGAGTCTCCCGCGGGTCGCGCTGCGGTGGCACCTCGCGCCGCTCGCGGGGCGGACGGGCCCCTTCTGAACGAGGTATGGGGCGGGGTGGCTCGGTGCGCCGCGGTGCAGCCGTCCCCTCCCGCTCGCGGGCAGTGGCCTGTGCGCGGTTACGGGCCAGCAGCTCATCGACAGTGACCTGGTTGGTGCGGCGTCGCGCCCGGGAGGCGGTGTCGCGGTTGACGCGGTCGGCCTCCGCGGTGCGGCGGCGGTGCTCGATCGCGGCGGCGTCCCGGGCCCGCCCGGAGCGTCGGAGCAGCCAGATCCGCCCGACGGCGATGGCACCGGCGGCGGCGGTGACACCGAACATGACGGGGAAGAACTGCGCCAGAGGGAACAGTGCGGTGAGGATGGTGGTGGTGGAGAAGGCGGCGCTGCCCTCGGCCGCCAGGGAGCGGCTGACCGCCCAGGAGGAACCCACCGTCATCACGGCGAAGACCAGCGGCAGGGAGGCGACCACGAGGAAGAGTCCGCGGGCCTCAGTGAAAAGGGCAACCACGATGGCGGCGACACCGAAGCAGAGGAGGAACGGCACGCCGACGGTCTGGGCATTGATGCTCAGCAGCAGCCCGGTGACCAGGGCAGCCAGGACGATGGCGATGCCGGACCAGGTCGGGAACCCGGCCGGCCGGGTCGCCTGACGGCTTCTGCTTCGGTGGGTGGGTGTGGACACGGAGGATCAGTCTAGCCCGGAGTCCTGCCGTACAGGTGAAGACATCTGGGTTCGGCCAGTCCCTCAGCGCTTGCCGAGGCGTCCGATGAGCTTGTCGACGCGGGGCATCCGCGGCCGGGGCAGGGTCCGCCCCCGGGGACCTGGAGGGCGGGGAGTGGGGGAGTCCGGCCGACCATCCGCCCTGTCAGGATGCGCTTTATCGTGCGGGGCATCCGAACGGAGGGGCTCGTCGACGTAGACGAGGGACTCACGCCACTGCTGGCGCAGCAGCCGGCCCTCCTCCTCTGAGAGCTGCCCGTTGAGTGCTCCCTCCGGTGTGGCCCAGGCGATGTCTGCGGCAAGTTTCTCCCCGGCCCGCAGCGCCGTCATGTCCTGCAGGTAGCGGAAGGCGACGGCGATCATTGCGACGAATGGCACGGCCAGGAAGGAACCGACGAGACCGAAGAGACCACCACCGATGGTGACGGACACCAGGACGATGACGGGGTGCAGGTCCATGGCCTTCGACTGCAGCCACGGGGACAGGACGTTGCCCTCCAGCTGCTGGACGGCCAGGACGATGCCCAGCACGATCAGGGCCTCGGTGAAACCGAGGGAGACCAGGGCCACCAGCACCGAGAGGGTGCCCGCGACAATGGCGCCGACGAAGGGGATGAATCCCGCGATGAAGGTGATCACGGCCAGGGCCAGTGCCATGGGCACACCGACCAGGACGAGGCCGACCCCGATGAAGAAGGCGTCCACGAAGGAGACGATCGCCTGGGCGCGGATGAAACCGCCCAGGGTGGTCCAGCCGCGGGTGAGTGCCTCCGTGAGGTGCCAGCCTGCCCGTCGGCCGGCGACGGCACGCGCCCACGGCAGGAAACGGTGGCCGTCCTTGAGGAAGAAGAAGGTGAGGACCAGAACGACGAACAACGTGACCACCATCGTCGTGGCGGTACCCACGCCGGTGAGGATGCCGCCGGCGATGGTGCCCGCCTGGTCCTGGATCCAGGAGGCCGCGTCATTGATCAGCTGGGAGAGATCCTCCCCGTCGAGGTTCAGCGGCGGGCCCTGCGCCCACAGCTGCAGCCGCTGCACCCCCTCCAGTGACTGCAGGTAGAGGATCTGCGACTGCCTGCCGATATCCGGGGCGATGAACCACAGGAGCGTGCCGAAGATCCCGAAGAAACCGAGCATGGAGATGAACGCCGCCAACGCCGAAGGCAGACCCTGTCGGCGCAGCCACGTGGTGGGTGGGGCCAGGACCGTGCACACGATGATGGCGAAGACCACCGGCAGCACCCCGCGGCCGACCAGCTTGATCAGCAGCCACGCTCCATAGGCGAAGGCCGCGATGATGATCATGCGCAGCGCGAACATGGCGAAGGACTTCAGCCATTCCCCGGCGACCACCGAGCGGTCGATCTGGTCTGCATAGCGCCCGACCTCTTCCCGGGTCGCCGGATCCAGGTCGCTGAAACGGGTGGAACCGGAAGCGCCGGGTGGCGGGGTGGGGTCGTCCAGGACGGCGTCGAGGGGATCTGGTTGAGGGGTCGGCTGGTCGGTCACAGCCTCCATCTTGCCTGAGAACCCCGCACTCGGGACAGTGGAGAAACCGCAGGCTGCTAGGATCAACCGCCGTGAGCCTTACTCTTGGAATCGTCGGACTGCCCAACGTGGGCAAGTCCACCCTGTTCAATGCCCTGACCCGTAACGACGTGCTCGCCGCGAACTACCCGTTCGCCACCATCGAGCCCAACATCGGCCTCGTCGAGCTTCCCGACGCCCGCCTGAACCGCCTCGCCGAGATCTTCGGCTCCGAGCGGATCCTGCCGGCCACCGTGTCCTTCGTGGACATCGCCGGCATCGTCAAGGGCGCCTCCGAGGGCGAGGGCATGGGCAACGCCTTCCTGGCCAACATCCGCGAGGCGGAGGCCATCTGCCAGGTCGTGCGGGCCTTCTCCGACGAGCACGTCATCCACGTCGACGGTGTCGTCGACCCCGCCGATGACATCGCCGTGATCAACACCGAACTCATCCTCGCGGACCTGCAGACCATCGAGAAGGCCCTGCCGCGCCTGGAGAAGGACGCCCGCAAGGACAAGTCGCTTGCCGACGCAGTCGAGGCCACCAAGCAGGCCCAGGCCATCCTCGAGGACGACCGCACCCTCTTCGCCGCAGCGAAGAACGGCGAGATCGATCTCGCCCTGATCCGCGATCTCCACCTCATGACCGCGAAGCCCTTCCTCTACGTCTTCAACTCCGACGAGGAGGTGCTCACCGACGAGGACCGCAAGGCCGAGCTCGCCGCCCTGGTTGCCCCCGCCGACTGTGTCTTCCTCGACGCCCAGACTGAGACCGAGCTCCTCGAACTCGACGAGGATGAGGCCGCCGAGCTCCTCGAGTCCGTCGGCCAGACGGAGCCGGGCCTGCACTCCCTGGCCAAGGCCGGCTTCGCCACCCTCGGTCTGCAGACCTACCTCACCGCCGGGCCGAAGGAATCCCGCGCCTGGACCATCCCGCAGGGTGCCACCGCCCCGCAGGCTGCAGGCGTCATCCACACCGACTTCGAACGCGGCTTCATCAAGGCCGAGATCGTATCCTTCGAGGATCTCGACGCCGCCGGTTCCATGGCCGAGGCCAAGGCCCAGGGCAAGGTCCGCCAGGAGGGCAAGGAGTACATCATGGTCGACGGCGACGTGGTGGACTTCAAGTTCAACGTGTGACCCCTGTCGGTGGTGTCGCGCCCGGTGACAGAATCGGGTTCGGCTCCGTGAAATGCCAGCTTGGCTAGACTGAGGCCGAAACAGATCCTTCTCTATCCACTTCAGGAGTTTTGAGCCATGAGTTTCAATGTCTATCTTTCCGGCGAAATCCACACCGACTGGCGCGAGGAGATCCAGCGCGGCGCTGAGGCCGCCGGGCTGGACGTGGTGTTCACCGCGCCCGTGACGGATCACCCGGCGAGCGACGCCGCCGGTGACCATCTCGGCGAAACCGAAAGCCAGTTCTGGCGTGACCACCAGTCCGCCAAGGTCAATGCCATCCGTACCCGCACCCTCATCGAGAAGGCTGACTTCGTGGTGGTGCGCTTCGGTGACCAGTACAAGCAGTGGAACGCCGCCTTCGACGCCGGCTACTGTGCCGCGCTGGGCAAGCCCTATGTGACCTTGCACGACGCCAATATCGTCCACCCGCTCAAGGAAGTGGACGCCGAGGCCCAGGCCTGGTGCACGACGACCGACCAGGTGGTGGAGACCCTGCGGTACGTGCTCAAGGCCTGAGCCTGCTCGCGCGCTGGTGACGGGTCCTAGGCGAATGCGGTTCTGACGAGGCCGGCAATTTTCTCCAGGGTGGCATCGTCGATCTCATCTAGATACCACGCGCACGGTCGCAGAGTACTGTCCGGATCGGGTTCCACGTGGGCCTTTTCGGTCAGGCCGAAAGTCATGACGCCGTCATCGAGCCGGAAGAACACCCGGACCGGGGTGCTGCGGCCTGTCGCATAGCCCGGCATGCCGTACCAGATGCGGGGCCTGAGCCTGGGGCCGGCACTCAGGATTGTCTCGTGCAACCGGGTCCCGATTGTGGCGTACGGTTCCGGCATCGTCGCAATCCTGTCGAGGACCGCGTGGAGGTCCTCCTGGACTCTGTCTGGTTTTCTGGGGGACATGAGTCCGCCTTTCTCTCGCGCCGCATCCGCGGCATGACGTACACAGCCGCTGCGGGCGCAGGGGCCGGGCAATCTCCATTGCGGACGTGGGCTGACCGGTGCCAGACCTCTCCACGAATGTGTCAGACGAGCACTTCGTCATCGACTGCGCGAGGGCACTGATGTGCCATCTCCATTATGCGCTCCGCGGGTGACGACGACAAGGTCCACGTCCCAGCCACGCTGAGGCATGCATTATGGTTCGGGCCATGACCTCGCCCGACAACATCCTCCTTCATCTCGCCACAGAGGAGGAGCAGCAGGTACGGGAGATTTTCGCACTGCTCGAGGAGCGGGGTTTCCCGACCCAGCACCAGACGCCGCACATCACGGTCACGTTCTCGCCGTGGATGGCGGGGGACGTCGTCAAGCGGGCAGCGGAGCTGCTGCCGCCGGTGATCCCCGCCCGCTTCCAGCGGATGGGCACCGTCGTGTTCGGCACCAAACGTCGACAGACGGTGGCATGGTTGCTTGAGACCTCCGATGAGCTGGAGATCGCCGCCCGTCACATCAGCGCGCTCAACCCCGATGGGCGCGGACCTCGCTGGACCCCGCACCTGACGATGGGATTACGGTTGCCCCGGAAGCTCGTCCCCGATTACGTCCGGGCACTCGATGAGGTGACGTCTCCGCATCTCAGGGAACTCACGGTTGTCCGGGCGGCACTGTGGAAGCCGAGACTCAGTGAGCTGACGGTGCTTGCGGGGGAGGAGCAGGGGGTACCGAGAACCACAGGAAGGGCGGAAAACCCGTCATGGCAGCTATGACCGTCGAGGTGACCGGACCCGCCCCGGTGCAGACAGCGTGGCAACGCTACCTTTACCCGGAGAACTGGGCGGACTGGGCCCCGCACCTGACCAGGGTCCACGCCAGCACCGGGACCATCCGCCCCGGAACCACCGGTACGGTCACCGCGCTGGGTGTGGTGCCCGCCCGGTTCACCGTTGTCTCCGTCGACCCCGGTGACTTCGCCTGGGGATGGATCGTGTGGGTCGGGCCAATCCGACTGGAGTTGCATCATGACCTCGTGGCACTGGAGGACACCACGCTGGCGCGTATCCGGCTGACGGGTCCGCGGTTGGTGCTGCTGGCTTACCGACCTCTCATGCGGTGGGCGATGCGACGGCTGGTCTCCGACCGGTGATTTTCAGCAGATCCAGGCGGGCCCCACCTCAGTTGCACCCCGCGGGTGCCCCCGCGCTTGCGGCGGCTCTTTCGGGAAGATAGCGTGGCAATTCCTGCCAGGGATGGGACCAACGGAACCACCCCTGATCCTGAACCGCATGCCCACCCACAGAGGGGGGCGTGACGCCACCAGAGCAGGAAACCCCCTCAGAATGAGAATCAGTTCCCCTGTGACAGACAACAGAGGTACCGAAACTCCAGTCATTCTTTTGAAATGCGTGTGTCCCATGCCCCGGACGACAAGGTCGGGCCGTGGCCGGGACCTGAGGAAAACCAGGTCTCATCCCCACGGGAAGACCTCATCACAACAACGCGAACACCGCAGTCAGCGGTTCCTTCACGTACCTCAAATCCCAGTCCTCGAACAGGAAGGGCACCCGCTATGTCAGCAATGGTGTTCCTTGGTCTCATCGCCTCAGCAGCACTTCTGGCCGCATTTGCGCTGCTCAACATGGGCAAACTCACCCGAGACCACTACACGTATCAGATCCTCAACTTCCTCGGCGCGGGTTTCCTGGCCGCATCCGCAGCCAACCCGATGAATCCCGGCGTCTTCTGGGCGGAACTGGTCTGGGCGCTGCTGGGCCTCTACGGCATCATCTCCATCTGGATGAAGCGTCGCCCGGAGAAGACCACCCCGATTACCTTGACCATCCCAACCCCGTCTCTCGTCGCCGCCTAGCGGGCCAGAAAAAGAGTGTGAATCGTGGAACCTCTGCATTTTTCCCACGAAATCGGCATCATCGCCGGAGTCTTTCTTGTCGGGGCGTTTGCCCTGATGAATTTCGGTGTGCTGACCACCGAATCCTCCCTGTACCAGGCGCTGAACGTCCTGGGTGCACTGGGTTTCGCGTATACCGCCGTCTCGCCTTTCAACCCGGGCCTGTTGCTCACCGAGATCGTCTGGATCGTCGTGGCAGTGGGGTTCATGTGGAAAATTTTCCTCCGTAGGAACCGGGCGTCGAATGAGACAGCTGCCATGGAAGTCGCCCCGCCAAGTACCCCAGTCAGTGACGAGGAGGTCGCGGAGAGGGAAGTCCCGGTCGCCAGCTGAGGCGGGGCTCCCCGTGGTGGGGTTCCGGGTCCTGCCTACCGCCACCGGTGACGTGCAGCTCCACCTGGCGCCTTCGGTTCCGCTGCTCAGCTGCGTCTTCTGCGCTTCTCAGTCTAAAACTCCTGGTAGACCTCCGGCTCAAGAGTTGAGAGAATAGGGGGAAGGAGACTTCGACCGAGAGGCGGAGGCATGGCACAGGAACAGGTTGCCAGCCAGCGTCCGGACCCGAACACCAGGCCCGTGGCGTTTGTGCTTGGTGGTGGAGGTGTGCGGGGAGCCGTCGAGGTCGGCCAGGCACGGGCACTGTTTGAGGCCGGTATTTTCCCGGACATGATCATCGGCACCTCGATCGGTGCCATCAACGGAGCCTTGCTCGCCCAGAACCCCTCACTCGATGTCATTGCCCCTCTCACGAAGGCGTGGGGATCGGACCTCGCGAAGAAGATCTACGGGCAGTCCTTTCCACGCCAGGTGGCGAATCTGATCCGGCACCGGAATCACCTCCTCTCACCGGAGCCGCTGCACAATCTGCTGGAGGATCATTTGGGGGCCGCCACCCGATTCGAGGATCTCACTGTCCCGTTCTCCACGGTTGCCGCCAGTGTGGAGGGCGCCTGCGAGAGGTGGTTCGACACGGGGCCGGTCATCCCGGCGGTGATCGCATCCTCCTCGGTGCCGGGGATCCTGCCCCCGGCAGAGATCAACGGGGAGCATCTCTACGACGGCGGGCTCGTCTCCTCCATACCGTTGGGTCGGGCCATCGAGCAGGGTGCGAAAACCATCTATGTGCTGCAGGTCGGGCGTATTGAGGAACCTCTCGTCCGACCGACCAACGTGGTCGGTTCAATGTGGGTGTCCTTCGAGATCGCCCGCCGCCACCGCTTCGCCCGCGACCTGGCCGAAATGCCGGAAGGCGTCACCGTCCACGTCCTGCCTTCGGGTGGAGTACCACCGGGTGGCAAACGCAACGCCACCATGCCGACTCTGCTCGGCTCCGAAGGGCGTATGGAACAGGCCTACCAGCGTTCCGCCTGCTTCCTGGCGGAACCCGATGAAGTGAATCTCATCCACAACCCGGGTGGGGACCTGTCCGTCGAATGCCCCCACGGAATGACGGTACGCGGCAGCAGAACTCTGAGAGAACAGGAGCAGCCATGAGTCTGCCACCACGTTGGATCAGGCGGCTGACCGTCGCCCCCGCGGTCGTGGCCGCCGCTGTCCTGCTGGTGTGGACCATGCCGCTGCTCCTGCTGATGGTCCTCCTTACCAGCCGATTACCCCGGTTCGGCCGGTTGCCACGGGTCCTGTGGATGGTCGTGGTCATCCTCGTCTGGGAGGCCACCGCGCTGGTGGTGCTGTTCGGTACCTGGATCGCCTCCGGCTTCGGCTGGGCCACCCACACCCGGGCATTCCGCAACCTCCATTCCCGGCTCATCGGCCGGTTCCTGGAGGTGCTGTTTCGCCAGGTACGTTGGGTTCTCCGGTTGAATATCCAGCTCATCGACGAGAACCCGGCCGGGGAGGCAGGGGAGATCCCGGTCATCGTCGCCTCCCGCCATGCCGGGCCAGGTGACTCCTTCATCCTGGTCCACGTGCTGCTCAACCAGCTGCGCCGCAATCCGCGCATCGTCATGAAGGACATGCTCCAGTGGGATCCGGTACTCGATGTGATCGCGCACCGGTTGCCCACAGTGGTTCTTCATCCCACTCCCTTCCAGACCGGGCTGGTGCACGCCCACGGCACCAAACCTGCGGAACGTATCGCCCTCATGGCAGGCGACATGGAGAAGGGGGATGTGCTGCTGGTGTTTCCGGAAGGCGGGAAGTTCACGCCCCGGCGCAAGGCATCGCGTGTCCAGCAGCTGGCAGATGACGGGCATGAGGCACTGGTCGCCCGGGCTGACCGCATGCGCCACGTGCTGGCCCCACGGCCCGGAGGAATCTTCGCCGCGGTCGATGCCAGTCCCGCCGCCGGAATCCTGTTTGTCGCCCACACCGGCCTGGACCGGCTCGTCACACTGAAGGATCTCTGGCGTTCCCTTGCCTTCGACAACACCATCGTGCTGAAGACCTGGTATGTCGACCCGGGGCAGATCCCCGCCACTTTTCAGCAACGCATCGAGTGGTTGTTTTGCTGGTGGGAACGCATCGATGAGTGGATCGGGAGCGAACGCCCACATCCGTGAGGGAGATGGGGGCCAGGTAATCATGAGAACCGATCTCCCCGTGTTCGCTTCACCCCTGGATGGAACATATTTGTGTCCAGCTGGCGCGGCAGGATAGTGAGGATGGTCACAGAGTGCGATACTGGGATGAGTGGTGGTCGCGGTGACCACCGCCATTCATTCAGGGAAGGCGAGAGAATAATGAAGCCAAAGAAGATTGCACGGGTCCTCATATCGCTGGCTCTGGCCGGCGGGGTGACTCTCGCAGGCGGGACCGTGGCGAATGCGGCGGTCTACAAGTGCGGCCCCCGCTGCTACACCGATGACCCCACCTGGAAGCCCGGCAAAGTCCGCTCCCAGTATTGAAACGAGAAAGGGCTTCTGCAGTTTTATCCGCCAACTGCAGAAGCCCTTTGTCTTCCATGGCACCGGTTTGAGGAGATCTGCAGAAATGCCGCGCGTTATCCGGGCCCGACAGACAGGGAATTACACGTGTACAAGAAGTGGACACCGTCGCCTGTCAGTGCTGGCACGCCCTGGTAGACCCAGGTAGATTCGGCTTATGTCCAGCGACAGGTTGCTGTGGGAGCGCTATCTTCCCGGCATGGCCGCCCTCCGGCGTTATGAGCGTTCCTGGCTGCGCGGAGACATCGTCGCCGGTGTCACCGTCGCCGCCTATCTGGTCCCGCAGGTCATGGCCTACGCGGTCATCGCCGGTCTCCCGGCAGTCGTGGGCCTGTGGGCTGTCCTCGCCCCGATGCTCATCTACTTCTTCCTGGGCACCTCCCGGAAGCTGTCGATCGGCCCCGAGTCGACGACCGCGCTCATGACTGCCGCCGGTGTCGGTGCTCTGGTCGGGGCGGCAGGCGGCCCGGAGCGGTATGCGGAGGTTGCGGCCATCATGGCGATCGCGGTGGGACTCGTCTGTCTCGTCGCTTTCGTCGCCCGGCTGGGATTTCTCACCCGTCTGCTGTCGCGTCCTGTCCTCATCGGCTACCTCATCGGCATCGCGCTGCTCATGATCGTCAGCCAGCTCGGAAAGGTCACCCAGCTCGAGGTGGAGGGGGAGAACACGTGGCAGGAGATGGGCTCCTTCCTCAGCCAACTGGGCCAGGCGCACCTGCCGACGGTGCTGCTCGCCACAGGGGTCCTCGTCCTGCTCTACGTGGCGAACTGGCTGATGCCCCGGGCCCCGGTTGCCCTGATCGCGCTCCTGCTCGCCGCGGGGGTCGTCGCGGTCTTCGGACTCGACCGCTACGGGTTGGATGTGATCGGAGAGGTACCCCGCGGCCTCCCGGAACCCCGACTGCCGGATCTCGGGGATCTCGAGGTCTGGGCCCTGTTGCCGTATGCGGCGGGCATCGCCGTGGTGGGTTTCTCGGACAACATCCTCACCGGCCGGGCCTTCGCCTCCGGCAAGGGGGAGGTCATCGACTCGAACCAGGAGCTGCTCGCTCTGGGTAGTGCGAATATCGCCAACGGTTTCCTCCAGGGTTTCCCGGTCTCCTCCAGCGGGTCGCGCACGGTGCTTGGCGACGCCGCCGGGGCCCGCACCCAGGTGCACTCTCTCGTTGTCATCCTCATGGTGGTGATGGTGCTCATCTTCGCCGGCCCGGTGCTGGAGTCCTTCCCGGAAGCGGCACTGGGGGCGCTGGTCATCTACGCCGCGACCCAGCTGATCAACATCGGTGAGCTGCGCCGCATCGGCCGTTTCCGCCGGAGTGAACTCATGATCACGGCCGCCACCGCGGCTTCTGTCGCCATCTTCGGCGTGTTGGTGGGTATCGGTGTCGCGATTGTGCTGTCGATCCTGGACCTGATCCGCCGTATCACCAGCCCGTATGCGGATGTTCTCGGCTATGCACCCGGGGTGCCGGGTATGCACAGTCTGGATGACTACGAGGATGCAACGGCAGTGCGGGGGCTGGTGGTATTCCGCTACGATTCACCGCTCTTCTTCGCCAACGCCGACGACTTCGTGGAGCGGGCCCTGAAAGCCGTCGGTGACGCTGAGCAGCCGGTGGAGTGGTTCCTCCTCAACGCCGAGGCCAACACCGAGGTCGACCTGACGGCGGTCGACGCACTGGAGGAGCTGCGCAGCAGGCTGAAGCAGCGCGGTATCCGTTTCGCCATGGCGCGGGTCAAACAGGACCTGTACCGGCGCCTCGAACCCTCGGGATTCATTCGGGAGGTCGGAGACGAGAATATCTTCGAGACGCTCCCCACCGCGGTGCGGGAGTACGTGAGACGTTATTCCATGAGACACGGGAAGCTGCCGGAGGGGGTTCCCCAGGAGATCCTCGAACCCTGAGAGCTATGGGGGCAGGCTGCTCTCCCACGATCTGTGTCTGAGTACCCGGTTGCTGCGCCGGAACAGCGCAGGCCCCGCAGGGGAGGGGCCCACCGCTTGTGAGCACCGCGGCCCTGTGTTGAGGTGGGCACATGGAATTGTTTCTGGGAGTACTCGCCTGGTGTGCGGGCACGGGGCTGTTCGCTGTCTCCCTGCAGTGGCTCAGCCGGGCCAATCCCGGGGAGAAACTACCCTTCATCGGTCATCCCACCCGTACTCCGGGTGGGGCCTGGGCTCTCACGGCTCTCGCCATCATCCTGTTGATAATGTCCTTCTTCATGTGGTCTGAGGTCGTGGGCCGCAACTGGGCCCTGGTGGCGTATGTCATCACGTTGCTTCCGGCTGTGGCGATCATTGCCCGGCACAACCGGGGAGTGCCCGGGTGAGTGCCGGCGGCGCAGTTTCACGCCCGGCGGAGGCGCCCGATCCTCATTAGGGTGGGAGGTGGTCGCTGTTGGACTCCGGAACACCGGCTCGCCTGCGGCCTTCTCACCGGACAGATTCGACACAGGGATGTGGAAGATGCAGGTTTCATTCGATTTTAAAGACAAGATCGTGGTCATCACCGGCGGGGCCACGGGTATCGGCCGGGCCACCGCGGTGGAGTTCGCCAGGGCCGGGGCCACCGTCGTGGTGGGTGACATCGATGACCGCGCGGAGGAGACCGTGCAGATCATCACCGCTGCCGGCGGCACAGCCGAGTTCGTCCGGACCGATGTCACGGACGACGCCTCGGTGCAGAACCTGGTGGACACGGCCGTCGATAAGTACGGCACCATCGATATCGCCTTCAACAACGCCGGTGTCCTGCCTCCCTCTGCGCCGCTGCATGAGCAGACGGTGAAGGACTGGCACCGCACCATGGGGGTCGACGCCACCGGTGTGTTCCTGGCCATGCGCCACCAGATCCCGGTGATGCTCAAGGCAGGTGGCGGCTCCATCGTCAACACTGCCTCCGTCGCCGGCGTGACCGCTGATCCGGACATGACCCCCTATGTGGCGGCCAAGCATGCGGTGGTCGGCCTCTCCAAGGGTGCGGCGCTGGACTACGCCACCGAGGGCATCCGCATCAACGTGCTCGCCCCGGGTCTGATCCGCACGCCCATGACCGAGCGGTGGCTCGATGATCCGGAGATCGCCCCGCGCGTGCTCGCGGACTCACCGATCGGGCGTGCCGCGGAGCCCGAGGAGGTCGCCGCGACTGTGCTCTACCTGTCCTCCGACATGGCCGGGGCCGTGACCGGTTCCGTCTACCGCGTCGACGGCGGCCGCACCGCCCACTAGACGGGCGGACCCAGCTGCTCCGCGAGCCCGATGAGGATGCCCTCCGGGCCGCGGATGTAGCAGAGCCGATAGGCGTCCTCGTAACGGATCACCTCATCACTGACCAGCTCCGCGCCGGCGGCGTAGAGCCGTTCCAGCGTCTCATCAATATCGTCCACCGCGAACATGGCCCGCAGGTAACCCAGGGCGTTGACTGGTGCGCGGCGGTGGTCGGCGATGACCTTAGGGGACAGGTACCGGCACAGCTCCAGGCGGTTGTGGCCGTCCGGGGTGCGCATCATGGCGATCTCCACGCGCTGGTCGCCCAGGCCGGTGACCCGTCCCGCCCATCCGCCCTCCACCATCATCTGCGCCTCGAGTTCCAGACCGAGCTCGAGGAAGAAGGCGACCGCAGCGTCGAGGTCCTCGAAGACGATGCCCATGTTGTCCATCCGTACGCTCATCGCGGGCCTGCCTCGGTGAGCTCGGCGGCGGTGCGGGTGCGGCGTCGATAAGCGTCGGGGGAGGAGCCGAACTCAGCCCGGAAGACCGTGGAGAAATACGCCGCATTCCGGAAGCCCCAGCGGGCGGCGATCTGGGCGACCGGCAGGTGGGCCAGCTGGGGATCGGCAAGCGCGTGGCGGCACTTCTCCAGCCGCTGCGTGCGGATCCACGCCGAGAGTTTGATGCCCCTGGCCGCGAGCAGGTGGTAGAGGGTGCGCACGGAGATGTGGCAGGACGCGGCGACCTCCCCGGCGGTCAGTGCGGGATCGGACAGGTGGGCGTAGGCGTAGGCGAGGACCTCGGCAATGAGGTCCTCGTCGGTCTGCGGGGTGTCGACAAGCCCGAGGAGCTCCGCCTCGTTGATGCACATGATGGAGACCATGTCGCCGAGCATGCGCGCGGTCAGCGGCCGGGCGGCGTCCGACAGTGGCGCATCCGGGTGGGCAGCCGCGCGCAGGACCTCGATGAAGGAGGTCCGCAGGGTGTTGTCCGGGCTGAGGCAGCGGGCGGTGACGTTCTCGAGCAGGCCGTCCTGCACCGTGAGCATCGTCGGCGGCAGCTTCACACCCATGCACACCATGGGCTCATCAGCGACGATGCTGTAGGGCCGGGCCGTGGAGTAGACGGCGATGTCACCGGGGGACAGTGCCGCGATGCGCCCGTCCTGGATGATCAACGAATTGCCGCCCAACTGCAGGCCGACGATGAGGTTGTGTTCCCGGGAGCTGCGCACATGTTCCACGGAGCGGTTGACCCGGTGCCTACCGACCTCCACCTGGGAGATATCCACCGCCCCGAAACGCTGCGTGCGCATCGTGCCCACGAACTGCTGCGCCGCCGGGACGATCTCCGCGCGGGCGAAGGCGGAGGCGGTCAGGTGCCGCCAGCGGTCGACGGTCTGGGTTTTTGTCACGGTCTCCTCCGTTCTTTCGGATCCGTGCCGCGCCTTTCTGATTTTATGCCACGTGGTTAACGATCACTGTACTCCTGTTTCTGTGACCTGGATCATGAACTTCAGTCAGTCAGAAACTTCCAGTTCAGGAGGACCCAGCCATGAACCACCAGTTGCCTCATTCCCGGATCCCCGTGCGGATCGACTTCGATGTCGAGGCGATCCGGGCCCGCTACGCGCAGGAGCTGTCCAGGCGCTCCGAGACGAAGGCACCCGGCAAAGCACACCGCCCCGGCGCCGTCGACCCCGTCGGCGGTGACCCGTGGACAAAGGTGCAGCCGCGGGAGGCGGTGCAGGAGGAATGCGAGGTCCTCATCATCGGCGGCGGTTTCAGCGGCCTGACCCTGGGTGGCAAGCTCGCCGGGGCCGGCATCGACTCTGTCCGCATCCTCGAGCACGGCGGCGACTTCGGTGGTGTCTGGTACTGGAACCGCTACCCGAACGCCCAGTGTGACATCGAGGCCTACGTCTACTTCCCCCTGCTGGAGGAGACCGGCTACATGCCGTCGAGCAAATATCCACCGGCCACGGAGATCTACGAGTACGCCCGGATCATCGGCCAGCACTTCCACCTCTATGACAGGGCGCTCTTTCACACCGCGGCGACCACCGCCACCTGGGATGAGGAGTCCCAGCGCTGGATCGTGGCCACCGACCGTGGTGATGAGATCCGCGCCCGCTACCTGATCCGCTCCAGCGGTGCGCTGGGCACGCCGGTCTTCCCCAACGTCCCCGGCATCGACACCTTCCCGGGCAGGATCTTTCACTCCAGCCGCTGGGACTACGGGTACACCGGTGGCAGTCAGTTCGAGCCGCTGGTCAACCTGCGCGACAAGAAGGTCGCCGTCGTCGGCTCCGGTGCCAGCGCTGTCCAGGTCGTCGCGGCCCTGGCCGGCCAGGTCGAACACCTCTACGTCGTCCAGCGCACCCCCGGTCCGGCCGTGGGGGAGCGCGACACCACCCCGACCGATCCGGAGCAGTGGCGCGATCAGCCCGAGGGTTGGCAGCGCGAGCGCATGCTCAACTACGACGCGAACACCTCGGGTCACCCGCAGCCGGTGGACCTGGTCCAGGACCAGTTCTCGAAGTTCTTCTCCGCAAACGCCACCGCCGACAACATCGTGGAGGATCTCTCCCGGGTCCCGGCGGAGGATGTCATGGCGGTCCGCGAGCTCGCCGACATGAAGATCATGGAGCACGTGCGCTCCGCCTGCGATGAGATCGTCCAGGATCCGGCCACCGCCGACCAGCTCAAGCCCTGGTACGGCTTCGGCTGCAAGCGCGTCACCTTCGACGACGGTTACCTCGCCGCCTTCAACCGCGAGGACGTCACGCTTATCGACGCCCCCGTCACCGGCCTTCAGGCCATCCACGGCTCCACCGTCTGCGCGGGTGGACAGGAATTCGAGGCGGACTGCATCATCCTGGCCACCGGCTTCGACGCCGGTTCCGATCCGAAGCGCCGTACCGGCCTCACCGTCACCGGCAGGGGTGGGCGCGATCTTTCCGAGCACTGGTCGCAGGGACTGCGCACCCTGCACGGTTTCATGGCCGATGAGTTCCCCAACCTCTTCGAGACCGGCCAGGGCCAGGGGGCCATCGCCCTGAACTTCACCTCCCTGCTGCGCCTGCAGGCCGAGCACATCGTCGCCATCATCGCCGAGGCGCACCGCCGGGGTGCCACCACCATCGAACCCACCGCCGGTGCCGTGGAGGAGTGGGGCGAGCGGGTCAACCAGAGCGGTGGGCCGTTCCGCGCCTACCACGCCCACTGCGTACCCGGTTACTACAACGGCTATGGCCGGGGCGACGGTGTCCTGACCTCCCAGGTCTTCACCGAGGGCATCCACTCTTTCCGCCAGGTGCTCGAGGACTGGCGCACCACCGGTGACTTCACCGGCCTCACCTTCTCCTGACCCATCCCTTCTGAAAGGACAATCATGACCACCCCCAACCTCCCACCCGCCGCAACCGTCACCGGCACCAACACCGCAGAGGGTGCCGACCTGCGCAACGTCTTCTCCCGCAGCCTCACCCGCATGCCCGGTGGCGCCCAGCTCGTGGTGACCCTCGACGGCGAACCCATCGTCGACCTCGCCGGCGGCACCGCCGGTGGACCGGTCTGCCAGGACACCCCGGTGCAGGTCTTCTCCGTCTCCAAGCTCATCGTCGCCCTGGCCGCGGCACATGCCGTCGGCGCCGGGAAGCTGGACCTGGACCGGCCGCTCGCCGAGTACTGGCCGGCCTTCGACAGGCCCGCCACCCGAGCCATCACCACCCGCCACGTCCTGAGCCACTCCAGCGGCATCAACGGGGTGGACACACCACTATCCGTCGACGGGCTGCTGGCGGGGGCGCTGGATGAGGCCGTGGAGAAACAGGAGCCACGGTGGGAACCGGGGAGCGCGCACGGCTACCACGCATTCACCTATGGTGCGCTGATGGCCGGCATCTTCCGCCACGCGGTGGGGGAGAGCCTGCAGGACTACGCGGCACGGAACATCATCGACCCGACCGGCGGCGGCTTCTGGTTCGGCACCCCTGGGGACGTGCTGCCGCGCCTGGCGACGCTCTCCTTCGACGCACCCATCCTCACCGAAGTGCAGCTGGGCGGCATCATCGAGGGCACCGCCATCCCGGACGGCGCCATGACACCGATCATGCAGGACGCCCCCGGCTTCTTCCTCGACCCGCGGGTCCAGCAGGCCGACTGGCCGGCGATGTCCGGCGTGAGCTCCGCGCAGGCGCTGGCGCGTATCGTCAACACCACCCATGGCTACGGACAGGAGGCCACCGTGCCGGAGCCCGCGATCACGGAGATGGCCACCGAGCAGGTCTACGGTCTGGACCGCTCCCTGGGTCAGCGCTCCGGTTTCGGCCTGGGCGTGGAACTCCCGCAGCCCGCGATGCCCTATTTCGGACCAGGTTCCTACGGGCACCAGGGTGCAGGAGGTTCGGTGGTCGCCGTCGATCCGGCACGCCGCCTGGTCTTCGCCTACGTGCAGACCCACACCAGCCCCACCGTGGGCGTCTCCGACCAGGCGATCACGCTGCTCGCGGCTACGCGGGCGCTGCTGGAGCGTGGATAGGTCGCTTTCGGCAGGGCGGGTGAGAGGAAGCTTTGTTTTACCGGGACGGGGCACGGTCACCTGTTGACGGCAACCATGTAACGGGTGGCGTTAATGACGCTGTCCGTTATATGGTGGGTGTGTGATCAGGTCTTTCAGCATAAAGGACACGCAGCGGATCTGGCAGGAGCAGCGGGTGCGGCGGGTTGACCCACAGGTCCAGCGCGCCGCACTCCGGAAGCTGGAGATGCTCCACGCAGCAGTCCGACTTGATGACCTGCGGATTCCTCCCGGAAATCGCCTTGAGAGACTCAGAGGAGATCGTGAAGGCCAACATAGTATCCGTGTGAATGATCAGTGGCGGATCTGTTTTGTCTGGCATGAAGGCGGCGCAGAAAATGTTGAGTTGGTTGATTATCACTGAGAGGACGTGAGAGACATGTCGACGATCCAGCCGATCCACCCAGGGGAGATTCTCATGGAAGACTTCATCCAGGGTTTTGGAATCACCCAGAATAAGCTCGCTGTGGCAATTGGAGTTCCGCCTCGTCGTATCAACGAGATCGTTCACGGTAAGCGTGGGATCACCGCTGATACAGCCGTGCGTCTCAGCCGATATTTCGGCACAACCGCGGAGTTCTGGATGAATCTGCAGTCTCACTATGAACTGCGGATCCAGCGGCGGGAGCTGGCTGACAAGCTGGAGCAGATCACCCCCTTGAACGTCGCCTGAAAATGAGGGCGCTGCCAACCGTGGCTATTCAGATCGGCACCGCCCCGCAGGTCAGTACCGGATAGATTGACACCATGAATTTCGTGGGAGTAGATCTCGCAGCTGACCCCCGGCGTACTGGATTGGCTGTCATCAGTGGTCAGGGCAGGTGCACACTTGAGCATCTCACCGTCGGTGCCCGGGACGAGACCATCATTGAGGTCGTCCAGTCCGCGGAGCGGGCAGGAGTGGATGTTCCACTCGGCTGGCCGGAGAAATTCGTCGACCTGCTCAGCGCCCACGCCGCAGGCACCCTGCCGGCTCCAGAATCCACGGGACCCGAATGGCGGAGAAACCTGGCGATGCGCGCCACGGACCTCGCCGTCCACCGGCGCACCGGGCTGACCCCCTTGAGCGTCTCCACCGACCGGATCGCCCACCCGGCACTGCGGTGGGCGGGGATCGAAGCACACCTGCGGGACCTGGGTGTCGACACCACCCGGGACGGCTCCGGCGTCATCTGCGAGGTCTACCCGGCGGCGGCCCTCCACTGCTGGTCGCTGCCACACCGTGGTTACAAGGCAGCGAAGAATGCCGCACCGCGGGCCCAGCTGGTGAACCTCCTGCAGCAGCGGTGGACGTGGCTGGACTGGAACGGCCATGAGGATCTCTGCATGGCCGACGACAATGCCCTGGATGCGGTACTCGCTGCGGTGATCGCCCGCGAGATCGCGCTCCGCCGGTGCGAGGCGCCTCCCGTTGAACTCCGGGAGCCCGCGCGCCGGGAGGGATGGATCTGGCTACCGAAAGAGGAGAATCCGACGGATACCTCTCAGAGTGGAGACAGCTGAATCAGGGAGCTGTTGCACGGGGCTGCCCGGAACGCCTTCACATGCAGGATCAGGCACTGTTCTGACTGTTCTCCCGCTGCCGATCCCAGTCGTCCAGGAAGAATTATTTATCCCTATGAGGGCCGCTGTGATCAGGCCCGATACCGCTACCACGATTGCGTTGGGGTGGACTGGTGACATTTTCCCGCACATATTCCCATCCTGGCAGAATTCAGGGACCTCCCGTGGATTAGATTCCGGGTTCTCTCTGCTGCGGGATACGGTGGCGGACCCCCTTGGCCGGAACGGAAGTAAAACGCCGGTGTGACCAGTGAAACTCGGCTAGGGTCGCTTATTCACAGCCACGTCACACGCCAGGAGACTCAGGGTATGACCATCGTTTCGCAGTCACCTGCCCCCACCCTTCGACGCTCGGGGAACACTACATGGCTGGCCGTGGTGGTCTGTGGGATCATCGCGGCGATGCACATCTGGAAACTGCCCAGTGTGCTCACGGAGGTCCAGGCCGATCTCAGTATCAGCCTGGTGCAGGCCGGCCTGCTGCTGGGGCTGGTGCAACTGGCGGGAATCCTGGGTGGGATCCCGGCATCCATCGTCGGCGAGCGCGTGGGGCTGCGCCGCACCCTGGTTCTCGGCCTGGGGCTGCTCGTGGCAGGCTCTGTGGTCAGCGCCCTGGCGACCACCTCAGAAGTGATGATGTCCGCCCGTGCCCTGGAGGGCATCGGGTATCTCGCAGTCATCGTGATGGCCCCGGCATTGATCCGCCGTGACACCCCGGTTGAGCGGCTGACCGTGGCCATGGGCGCGTGGGCGGGCTTCCAGGGGACGGCGACGTTCCTTGCGGTGCTGAGCAGCGCACTGCTGCTGCAGATCGCTGACTGGCGGGTGTGGTACTGGATCATGGCTGCCGTGACTGCCGTCGGGATCCCGCTGCTGTTGAAATACACGGACCCGGATCCTCCGCGGAAGGACGGAATGGGGCCAGCCTTCCACCGGGTCTGGGTGACTGTGCGCAGCTGGAAGCCGTGGATCGCCGGGGCCGTGTTCGCCTGCTACACCGTCCAGTGGACTTCCGTGGTCGGGTTCCTGCCCACCGTCTACCAGGAGTACGGGGTCGGCCCCGTACTCGGGGGAGCACTCTCGGCGGTCGCCGGCGGGATCAACGCCGTGGGCGCGGTGCTGGCCGGATTCCTGCTGCAGCGCGGCTATGCCATCCGTCGGCTGGTCATCACGGCCTTTGCAGTCATGGGTATCACTGCCTTCGGCGTTTACGCCGTGGACTGGGCTGTCGTACCCGGCACGTTCATCCCGCAGTTTGTGCTGGTCTGTGTCTTCTCGGTAGTAGGTGCCCTGATTCCGACCTCCATGTTCCGGGTCATCGTGGACCTGGCGCCGCCTGGCGGGTCGGCATCCGGTGCGGTCGGGTTGATGCAGCAGATCCAGAACACCGGTAATTTCTTCGGCCCCATCCTGTTGGCGTGGCTGGCCGCCCAGGCTCAGGGCTGGCACACCTCCTGGTGGCTCACTACTGCGGCGGGCGTCCTCGGTGCGGTGTTGATCATGCTCTTCTCCGAGAAACGGCTGGGTTTCTCCCTGCGGGAGAAGTGAACGGGTGAGCAACCCAGCTGCCTATCCGATCATGTACACCATGCCCCAGCCGCGTGATCGCAGTTCAGTGGTGAACTCGACGGCTCGGCTCATGTACTGCTCCAGGAAGTTCCGGTCACCGATCCATCCCGGGGACGCGCGGGTGAAGAGACGGTCAAGATCTTCATTCCCGATGGTGGCCAGGTCTGAGGCTGCGACCGCAACCTCGGAGGGGCTCAGTGCCTTGAGAAAGGGCTGGTAGTCGTATCTGCCACCGCGGTCGTATCCCGCGAACAGAATATGGGCGGGACGGCATTCCCCTTCTTCTGGCCGGGTGAGGGCCTGCAGCAGTCCCCAGCATTTGTCCAGGTAGAGCATCTCAGGGCGTGGCATGGCGTCTATGGCGTAGATGGAGTCCCCGATGGGAACCAGTCCCCAGGCATCGGAGAGAGGGTCCTGCCCGAGGAAGAGCTCAGGTGTGGCGGCAGCGGTGGCGGTGTGTTCCGGATCGACCGGATATGCGTAATAACGGATTCCCATGCCGCTGATGTTGGCCGCTCACGCCGATCTCTGCAGCTGGAGACGCCAGCATCTGTGGATGGGGTTGCCCCGCGGGCGTCGAGAAGCGAGTTCATCCACAGGACGTCGGACACGGACCGTCCTGACACGGTCTGCCGGCTAGGCTCCCCGGCCCACCGGCGGGGCAGCCGGCAGCGTGTCGTCGAGACCGCGGCGGCGCAGCTCCGCCCGCGCCCGGTCGAGACCACCGTGCTCGAGGGCGGCCAGGCTCGTGCGCCCTGTCCACACGTGACGGCCGAAACGGTGCACGTGCACCTCCAGATCACCGGCGAGGTGCTCCAGATCGCCCGGCACGTTGCGGTGCTCACTGGGCAGGGGGACGGGCAGGACGAAGGCCTGGTCGAGTGGGGCGGTGGCGGTGATCTCGATACGCCACCCGAAGCCGCGTCCCGACAGGTGCCACTGTTCATCGCTGGTGCGGGTGGTGACCGGGCTGATCACCGGATCGCCGAGGCGGATGACGCGGCCGTCGGGAAGCTTCACGACCAGGCCTGTGACCTCCACCTTCATGCGGCCGGTGGTCACGATGCCGCCGGCGAAGGCGAGACAGGCCCCGGGCTCGTCGAAGCCCTGGGCCTGCCCCCACCACCAGGCGTCGGGGAAGCCCTCCTGACCCCAGTTCTTCTCGCCGTAGACCTGGGCATCCTGGAACTGCCAGGTCTCGTTGCCTACGGTCGCGGTGCCCGAGGCCTTCCCGCCGAGCAGCCACGGGTGCCAGTACTGGTTGAGTCCGGGGACGGCCTGGAAGATGCTCGATCCACCGAGCGCGCGGTGGGGCCAGGGGGAGAGGTCATGGAGTTCCAGGTCGACGCGGGCGTTGTCACCCAGGTTCACGCGGAGCCGACGGTCGTTGCCCTCGAAAGCGGCGGGTGAACCGGGGTCATCACTGATGCCGCCTTCGACGCCGAGGCCGTTCGGGTTGGCCCATGAACCGTCGAGCGCTCCGGTGCGGATGAAACCGTTCGGCCAGGCTGCGAGCCCGACCGTCGCCCAGGATCCCTGCGGACCCTTGTTCGCCCCGCACAGGGCGATGAGCACCCGTCCGGTGCCGGGGTCGGTGATGCGCCAGAAATAGCCTTCCATCGCGACGCCGTGGTGGGCACGCAGCGGATTCCCGAAGGGGAGGTCGGCGCCGGTCGAGCGGTATCGTCTGAGCAGGCCCATGAGGCCAGTAGAACACAGGTGGGGCAGTGATGTCAGTCACTTTCGGCCGGCAACGGCAATCCGCGTGTCGCGGCATTGAAATCGGCTGCACGTGCCGGGACAACGGCAATGGGTGGGTCGGGGCATAGGCGCCAGGGGTTGGCCAGGAACCGCCCGGTGGTCCTCACCGCCACATTCGCCTCCCCGGCCGAGAAGAAGGCCACCTGAGTCGGGCCACTCTGCTGGAAAACGCTCCAGAGAACCGGGTCAGAAAGCGGCCCGGAGTCGGCAAACTGTGGAGCGTTTTCCGTTCGCTTCTCCAGCTACCAGTCGATGTCCCCGAAACCTGGATCCCGCCGGCGCAGGTACTCACCGACGACGGCCGCACCCAGATCGTCGAGCTCGGGTGCGGTGACGCGCCCGCCGACGCGGTCGGCGAGCTGGTTGAGGAAATGCTCCAGTCCCGGATCGTGTCCGAGCCGGAAGAAGGTGGTGCGGGTACCGCGGCGGGTGACCTTGTCCAGCTGGATCAGTGTCTGGCGCAGGGTCTCGGGGTGGGTGGGCCAGTCGAACCAGGCCTCGCCGTGGGGCATGAGGTGGGCCGTCGGCTCGCCGTCGGTGACGATGAGCAGCGTCGGATCCATGCTCGGGTGACGGGCGAAGAAGCGCTCGGCCAGCAGCAGCCCGTGGTGGAGGTTGGTGCCCTGTTCCCGCACCGGGGGCAGGGCGGTGAGCTCGTCGATGTCCATGTTCAGTGCGTGGCGGCCGAAGCCGATCAACGCCAGCTCATCGCCCCGGAACCTCGTGGAGATGAGGTGGTGGAGGGCCAGGGCAGTGCGTTTCATCGGCACCCAGCGGCCCTCGGAGGCCATGGAGTAGGAGGTGTCCACCAGCAGCGCCACCGCTGACTGGGTGCGGGCCTCGGTCTCCACGACCTCGACGTCCTGCACCTCGATGCGCACCCGGCCGGAGGGTGCCTCACCCTCGGCGGCGGAACGCTGCAGGGCGTTGGTCACCGTGCGGGTCACGTCCCAGGGCTGGGTGTCGCCGAATTCCCACGGCCGGGAGGCACCTGTCTGTTCCCCGGAGGCCCCGGCCAGTTGGGCGTCGCGGGCACCGGAGCGGGCGCTGAGGTGCTTCGCGGCGTCGGCAAGCAGCGTTTTTCCGAGGCGGCGCATCGCCTGCGGGGACAATCCCAGCGAACCGTCGGCGTTGTGGCGCAGCAGGCCGCTGTCGCGCATGGCGCGTTCCAGTTCCGCGAGGGTCTCGGCGGAGACAGCCGCCTCCTCACCCAACTGGCGGCCCAGCGCCTCAAGGTCGATGTCGGAGGAATGGGCGCCGTCGTAGGACTGGCTGAGTTGTTCCGCCAGCTCGTCCAGTTCGGCGATGTCCTGCACCGCGCCGGTGCCGTCGCCCAGACCCAGGCCCTCCTCACCGGAGAAGTCCTCCGAGCCGGACCAGTCGAGGTCCGGGCGCATGGACCGCAGGTTGCCCTCGAGTTCACTCAGCTGCTCCATGAGTTCGGGGGAGCCGAAGGCCTGGGCCGAGAGCTCCATCAGTTCCTGGCGCTGCTCCTCCGTCATGGAGTTGAGCATGCGCTGGGCTGCGGCGGAACGCTTCGCCATCGCGTCGATGAGCTCGTCGACGTTGCGCGGGTTCTCCGGGAAGTTCTGACCGTGTTTGTCCATGAAATCGGCGAAGTCCTGCTCGGTGTCCTCGCCGCGGCGGTGCTTGTCCAGCAGCTCGTTGAGGTCCTGGAGCATCTGCTTCACGGCTGCCCGGTCCTCATCGGTGGCGTTCTCCAGTGCCTGTTTCATGCCGGTGAAACGCTGGTCGAGGACCTCGCGGCCGAGCAGGTCCTTGATCCGCTCGAATTTCTCCCGCGCGTCCGTGGACTGCCAGTCGTAGTCGGACAGTTCGTTGACGGCCGCCGCGGTGGAGGCCGGCAGATTGTCCAGCTGCATCTCGCGGAAGGCGCGGTCGGTGTCGTCCATGGTGACGTCGCGGGCGAGCTGGCCGCGTTCGGCGAGCACGGCGTCGTCGAGAAGCTTCTTCACCTCCTGCAGCGTGCCGCCTAGGTTGTGCCGCTGCAGCTTCTCGCGGCGTTTCTCGGCGACGCGGCGGGCGAGGTCGTCGTAGCCCTCACGGCCCCGGCTGCCGTGGCGCAGGAACTCCCGCAGGGCTCGCTCGGGGGAGTAGCCGGCCATGACCTCCTCGGCGATGGCCTCCAGCGCCTCGGTCACGTCCACCGGGGGCGCGAGGGGATCCGGCCCGCCAGTGTAGCGACCGTAGCGGGTGCGGCGTCGTTGTGGCATGTCGGCCTCCTTCTGGAAGCGGGTTGTTCTAGCCGTAGATGGTCTCGCCCTCGCCGGAATCCTTCGCGATCTTCCGGGCGAGGTAGAGGGCCTCGAGGGCGAGTTCGACCGCGCTGGCGCGGGTGCCCTCATCCTGCGCACCCAGGCGGGTGGCGATCTGGTCGTAGAGGTCGGATTCACCGAGATCAGGAAGCCCGGCGAGGAATTCAGCGGCGGTGACCTGCTCACCGGTGGAGACGGTGGTCGTGCCGTCCAGGGCCTGAATCAGGGGAGCGAAATCAAGTCCGCGCATGCGGGCGCGCACTGCCTCAGCAGTGGCCGTGCGCAGCAGATAACCGAGCACCTCCCATTCGCGGCCCTCCTCGCCGGACTCGAACTCGACTTTGCCTCCCAGGACATCGACGGCCGCCTCCAGATCAACGAGGCGGGCCACCGCCTTCTCCTCGCCACGGATCGCGGCGCGGTGCCGGGCGGCGGCCGCGACGGTCTCCGCACCCGCGATGGCGAAACGGGCGGAGACACCGGCGCGCTGGTTGACGGCCGGGGATTCGCGCAGCGCCCGGGTGTAGCGGGCCAGGATCTCCAGCAGCACCTCCGGCACCTCGGCGAGCAGGGTGGCCTCCTGCTCGATGACGGCGATCTCGTCCTCGAGTTCGATGGGGTAGTGGGTGCGGATCTCCGCACCGAAGCGGTCCTTGAGCGGGGTGATGATGCGCCCGCGGTTGGTGTAGTCCTCGGGGTTGGCCGAGGCGACGACCAGCACGTCGAGCGGCAGGCGCAGCATGTAGCCACGGATCTGCACGTCACGTTCCTCCATGACGTTGAGCATGGAGACCTGGATGCGTTCCGCCAGATCCGGCAGCTCGTTGATGGCCACGATGCCGCGGTTGGAACGCGGGATCAGCCCGTAGTGGATGGTCTCCGGATCACCCAGGCGGCGGCCCTCGGCCACCCGCATGGGGTCGACGTCACCGATGAGGTCGGCCACCGACGTGTCCGGGGTGGCCAGCTTCTCCGAGTAGCGCTCATCCCGGTGGATCCACGTCACCGGCAGAGTGTCACCCTCGGCCCCGATACGCCGACGCGTCTCCTCCGTGATGGGGGCCAGGGGGTGCTCACGCAGGTCGGAGTCCGCGACGGCGGGCATCCATTCGTCGAGAAGCCCCGTCAGGGAACGCAACAGACGGGTCTTGCCCTGGCCGCGCTCACCGAGCAGCACGATGTCGTGGCCGGCGATCAGTGCGCGCTCGACCTGCGGGATCACGGTGTGCTGCAGACCGTGCAGACCCGGCCAGGGGTCCTCTCCGGCGGAGAGCTTCGTGAGGAGGTTCTCACGGATCTCGGTCCGCAGGGGACGGTGGGTGTAACCGGCGGCCTTCAGCTCACCGATCGTGGACACATTGGGCGGAAGACTCACGCCTCCAGGCTAGCGAGGAAAATCACATCGGTCGACCACCTGATCCCCACAGGTGTGATTTCCCGCACTGCGCGCCGTGGGTTGGGTAGGCTCCGGTCGATGGGTACTGACACAATTTCCGCGCGCCCGACCCTGATTGTCCTGGTGCGCCACGGCCTCACGCCGACCACCGGCCAGGTGCTGCCCGGACGCGCGCCGGGTCTGCACCTCAGCGAGGCCGGCCAGGGGCAGGCGCGCGAGGTGGCGCAGCGCCTGCAGGGCCTGCCGCTGGTCGCGCTCTACACCTCACCGATGGAACGCACCCGGGAGACGGCCGCGCCCACCGCTGAACTCTTCGGTCTGGAGGCCCAGCTGACGGACGAGCTGGTGGAATGTGATTTCGGGGAGTGGACCGGCGGAAAACTGGCGGAGCTTGCCAAGCTGCCGGAGTGGCAGACCGTGCAGAAGAAGCCCTCAGAGTTCCGCTTCCCCGGCGGGGAGAGCTTCGTGGAGATGCAGGACCGGATGGTCGCCGTGCTGGGCGGAATCGCCGCCCGGCACCGCGGCGGGATTGTGGTGTGTTTCAGCCACGCCGACCCGATCAAGGCGGCCGTCACGCATCTGGCGGGCCGTCCCCTGGATGATTTCCAGCGCGTCGCCGTGGACCCGGCCTCGGTTTCCGTGGTCAGGTACGGCGCGGACGGCACGACCACCATGCTGGAGACGAACTCGAGGTCCGGGCCGCTGCTGCACCTGCTGGAACACCTGGGGGAGGCCCGGCAGCCGTGAACCCGCTGTGCCCGCCCTTCCACCGCGAACTCAACCTGCTCCACCACGGTGAGCTGGGCATCGTCGCGCAGCTCGCCGAGTCGAGCAACCTCACCTTCGTGCTGGAGGCCGCGGACGGGACGGAGGACGGCGACTACGGCTGGGCGGTCTACAAACCCGAGCTGGGGGAGCGCCCGCTCCACGATTTCGCCCGCGGACTCCACGGGCGGGAGGAGGCGGCCTTCCTGTTGAGCGAGCACCTCGGCTGGCACATCGTGCCGCCGACGGTGACGCGTGCCGACGCACCCTTCGGCATCGGTTCCCTCCAGTGGTACATCGAGAACGAGGGGATGCACTATTTCCCCCTCCTGGAGACCCGTCCCGACCTGCACGGCCAGCTGCGCCGCATGGCGGTGTTCGACATGCTCACCAACAACACCGACCGCAAATCCGGGCACGTGCTTCTCGACGCCGCCGACCACGTCTGGGGCATCGACCACGGGCTGTGCTTCAGTGCGCAGCCGAAGCTGCGCACCGTCATCTGGGATTTCGCCGGTGAGGAGATCGACGCCGGGCTGCTCACGGCGGTGGAACCGCTCATCGACGAGGTCCCGGGAGACGTCGCTGCGCTGCTGACACCCGACGAGGTGAGGGCCCTGCAGTCGCGGGCCTCCCGCATCGTGCGCCTGCCCCAGCTGCCGCACCCCAGGTCGCACTACCACTATCCCTGGCCCCTGGTGTGATCCCGGCCACGGACGTAGTCTGGGGCGTACACCCCCGGCTGAAGGAGATCCGAGATGACCGATGTGACCGCACTTGCCAACCGCCTCGCCCAGCTCCATGAATCAGGACGGACCCTGGTCCTGCCCACCGTCTGGGACACCTGGAGCGCGGGTGTGGCCGCGGATGCCGGCTTCGAGGGCCTGACCACCGGCAGTCACCCGATCGCCGACGCCACCGGCAGCTCCGACGGTGAGAACATGGACTTCGATGACTACCTGGCCACCGTCCGGCGCATCACCAGGTCAGTCGACATCCCGGTCAGCGCCGACGTCGAGTCGGGTTACGGCCTGGACCCGGCGGAACTGGTGGAGAAGGTGCTGGAGGCCGGTGCCGTCGGCGTGAACATCGAGGATGTCGTCCACTCCGAGGGCAAGCGTGTCCGCTCCCGGCAGGAACACGCCGACTACATCGCCGCTGCCCGGGAGGCCGCGGATGCTGCCGGGGTGGATTTCGTCATCAACGGGCGCACCGACGCGGTGAAGCTGGGCACGGATGTCTTCGTGGATCCGCTTGCGGAGGCGGAGGAGCGCATCCGGCTCATGGAGGCCGCCGGCGCGCGGGCCGTCTACCCCGTGGGCCTGAGCACGGCCGCGGAAGTCACCCGCCTGGTCAAGGCGGTCTCTGTCCCGCTGAACGTGACCGCCCACCCCGTCGACGGCCACGGCGCGGGCGATCTCGCCGCGCTGACCGCGCTCGGTGTGCGCCGCGTCACCTTCGGCCCGCTGTGGCAGATGTGGCTGGCCGAGCAGTCGAAGGCCCCGCTGGCCACGTGGCGGGAGAGCTGAGCAGCCCACGGAATGGTCCTCAGCTGAACCAGCGCGTCGGCGGTGCCGGGTGCGGGGCCGGCGGCGTAGACTCGTGGCCGCGCAGGGAGGTGGCGGAGGCGATACCGGCGATGGTGCCCGTGCTGATGGCGACGGGGATCAGCCGCATGGACGCAGTGATGTCGCCGGCCGCGTAGACGCCTTCGACGGTGGTGTGCTGGTGGTTGTTCACCACGATGGAACCGTCGTGGTTGAGCTCGCAACCCAGATCAGCGGCGATCTGGTTGGTGGGCAGGTGCCGGAAGGAGAAGAAGACCCGGGTGCCCGCCACCAGCGTCCCGTCACTCATCCGCACACCGCTCAACCTGCCCGGCTCACCGACGAAGGCTTCGGCGGTGCCGCGGACCACGGGTATCCGGTGTTCGTTGAGCAGTCGCTTCTGGCTGTCGTTGAAGATGCGCTCGCGGGAATGGGTGATGATCTTCACGCTCCGGGCCCAGTCGAGCAGTCCCGCCGCGAAGCCGGGGATGAGCCGGCTGGAGCCGAGCACGATGATGTCCTCGTTGCGGGCCATGAACCCGTCACAGGAAGGACAGTGGTGCACATCAGTACCGTAATGCCCCTCGAAGCCGAGCATCTGCGGAGTCTGGTCACGGATGCCGGTGGCCAGCACGAGTCGGCTGGCGGTGACCCGGTGGGCGCCGTCGACCGTGGCGTGGAACAGGCCGTCCTCACCGCGGACCACCCCGGAGACGACACCGTGGTGCAGCTGGACCAGCGGGTACTGTGCCAGGCCCGCACGCGCATCGGCGAGCAGGTCCGGCGGCGCGATGGGGTCCCGGCCGAGGAAGCCGTGCACGTGGTCAGCGGAACGGTTGCGGTTCTCCCCGGCGTCGACGACCAGAGTGAAACGCTGGTACCGGCCCAGCCAGGTGGCGGCCGCCAGGCCGGAGGGGCCGCCACCCACCACGAGGGCGTCCACCGCTGCCGGGAGTTCGGTGTTCATCGCTTTATTCTATGCCCCTTCCGGGGCCGGATAACGTACTTTCCCGTCCTCGCCCACGACCCCACCCGCAGTGAGTTCCGCCGGCGTGATCTTCCCCGGCCCCATGATGTGGCGGACATCGCGCCCGGCGGCGAGCAGGTGGTCGGCGATGATGCGGCGGTGGCAGCGCCACCACACCGCCTCCGAGCACATGAGGACGGTGGGGGTGTGCACGGCAGCGTCGAGAAGCTCGCCCAGAGCGAGCACGAACTCCTCGCCGAGGGCGTGGTCGGCGTAGTTGTGGAAGCTGCGGTTGCGCCAGTTGCCGTTGACCTCGAAGGGCACGGTCCGGGACACGTTACGACGCCCCGTCAGCCCCTCCGAGCGGCGGTAGGAGATGCCGTGGGCCGGCAGTTCCGCGGCCAGTACGTCGTCGTTGAAGTGCGGGTACTTCCGGGAGCCGGGCAGCCGGCGCACATCGACCAGCGCCGCCACCCCGGCCCCGGTGAGCAGGTTGATGAACTCCTCCAGGTCGCGGTTGGAATGACCGACGGTGAAGACTGGTGTACCCGCCATGATGTAACTCCTATTCTGCCGGTGGATTCAGCTGGGCTGCGGCCGCCTCCCGGTGGGACTCGTCGCCGGAATCCAGGACATACAGACCGTAGGCGACGGCGTTCGCCGAGAACATCTCCGCGCAGTGCTCCGCCAGCCGGGGCCAGACCTGACCACCGCCGGCGACATAGTGCTCCACGGTGAGCCGGAAGGCCTCGGGACTGGCTGTGGCCTGGTGGAACATGAAGTCCCGGGCGGGATCACCCACGGTGGCCGTGGTCCAGTCGAGCACACCGCTGATGCGTCCGTCGCGGATGAGTGTGTGGCCGGGGTAGATCTCACCGTGGGTGAGCACCGCATGATCCGGCCAGTAACTCTCGTCTGACAGCCACGCCTCCCAGCGATCCAGCAGATGCCCGGCAACCGTGAACTCCCGCGACACCCGCTCGATGTCCTGGCGCCAGGCCTGCCGGAAATAGGCCGGGGTGCGCACCGGGGCGCCGGTGGTGGATGCCTCGATGGGGTCCGTGCCGTGCAGCTGTGCGAGCAGCTCACCGAGGGATTCGGCATAACCGGGCGCGGACACGTCGACCCTCCACACCGGCTCGCCGTCGACCATCTCCAGCCCGGGTTCGCCGGGCAACAGGGGATAGGCGATCAGGTCGCCGGTGTGGATCCGCCAGTCCGGGACGGCAGCATCCAGGCGCGGCGCCACCAACCGCAGCACCCGGGCCTCCACTGCGGCGCGCACCATCACCTCCGCCCGGCGCGGGATGCGCAGCACCCAGTCAGCACCGGCGGTGGTCCGGGCCAGCACCACCCGGAAGTCCAGGCCCATCTCATTGAACTCCAGAGAATCCGGGGCCAGGTCCAGGCCGTGGTCGGCGGCGAGCCGGATCACCCCGGCAGGTTCAGCGGTGGGGTCACTCACCGACCACTCCGCAGGCGAGGCGGCTGCCGGCGTCACCGGTGCTGCGGGTGTCCTCATCAGCACCGTCAGGGGCGTAGCGCTCAGGGATGTTGGCGTAGTTGTCGGTGCCGTCATGGATCATGAAGGCGGAGCCGTCATCATCCTGCAGATCGGCGAGGGTGAGACGGTCGGTCTGGAAGCTCAGGGCACCGTCCCCGGACTCCCGGACCAGCAGCTGGGGCAGGTCACCCGCGTGGTCGGGGTGGTCGGACTCCCCGGATCCGAGGTGGCCGCCGGCGGAGAGGAAGGCACCGGTGTTGTCGGGGTTGTTCGGGGCGGCGCTGTCGGTCTCACACAGGCCGGTCTGGTGGATGTGGAAGCCGTAGAAACCCGGTTCCAGGCCGGAGACGCTGAGGGTGATCTCGAGGGCGTCGTTGAGTTCGTTGACCTCCACTGTGCCCAGCTCCGAGTCCTCTGCGTCGTTGAGGGTGGTGGACAGGACCTCGCCCTGGGAGGCGTTGGTGGTCTCGGCTGTTCCGGTGGCGGTCACGGTGTCGGTGTCGGCGGTCGGGTCAGCGGTGTCGTCGGCGGCGGTGCAGGCGCCCAGGACAAGTAGGCTGGTGGCACCCAGTGCGGTGAAGATGGCGCGGGGCAGGTGTCGCATGGTGTTTCCTCTCGTGATGATCCGGACAGCCCCGGGAGAGGATCACCTTCGGGTGGCGCGACGTGCTTCGGCGGGATCCTGACCGGAACTGCGTGGCTTCCGTGTGTCTGCCACGGTACCGACCTTCCGCTGTACTGTCAGCGGATTCCCCTGCTCCCACCGTGCTGACGTGGGATCATCGCTGGTGACACAACCGGACACCACATCTGCCGGAGCCGCGCCCATGACTTTCTCCACCCCCAGCCGTCGGCTCCGGGTCCCGGTGAGGCTCACCGGACTCGGCCTGGGCCTTCTCGGGTTCCTGGTTTTCACCCCGATTCCTGGGGCGCTGCTCGTACGGGCCATGTTCAACCGGGATTCCCGTCGCACCGCAGCAGCACTGGAGGAGGCAGCCCCAGGCGTCGAGCAGCGGCTGGGGATCCCCTACCGCCCAGGAGACCGGTCCGCTTTCCTTGATGTCTACACCCCGCATGGCGCGACCGGGCGCTTGCCGACGATCGTGTGGACCCACGGTGGCACGTGGCTCTCCGGCCCCCGCAGCGACTACGCGGGTCATTCCCTGGCACCGGGTCACAGATATCCCCGGGCCCTGCATCAGCTCAACGACGCCCACACCTGTCTGCTCGCACACGCCGCAGACCTCAACGTGGACACTGACCGGATCGTTCTCGCCGGGGATTCCGCCGGCGCCCAGTTGTCGGCCCAGCTGGCGACCGCGGTCACGGATCCCGGGTACGCCGCCGAACTGGGAATCACACCTACCTCAACGAGAGGCAACTGCGCGGCCTGATGCTCAACTGCGGCATCTATGACGTCCCGGCGATGGACAACAGTAAGGGCCTGACCGGTTGGGGAGTACACCAGGCGCTGTGGGCCTACACCGGTTCAAGGAACTTCGCTTCCTCGCCCGCCGCGGCGCAGATGTCCGTCCTGCACCAGGTCGGGGTGGACTTTCCCCGCACCTGGCTCAGCGGCGGTAACGCCGACCCGTTGACTGCAATCCAGTCCCGACCCCTGGCAGAGAAATTGCGTGGCCTGGAAGTCGACGTGGAGGAGGTCTTCTACCCGGAGGGGTACACTCCGGCCCTCGCCCACGAATACCAGTTCAAGCTGGAGACCGCCGCAGCCCGAGAGGCCCTGCAGTCGATGCTGGACTTCGCGCACCGGGTGACACAATAAGGCAATGACTGCAACACTCGTGGCGCATGGCCTGGCCGGCGGGCACGGCCACCGCACCCTGTTCGATTCGCTCAACCTGACCGTCGCCCCCGGCGACGTGATCGGCGTCGTCGGATCGAACGGGGCCGGCAAGTCCACTCTGCTCCGGCTGCTCGCGGGTGTGGACGCGCCCCAGGCGGGCACTGTCAGCCTCGCACCGACCGACGCTTTCGTCGGTTGGCTGCCCCAGGAGCATGAACGGGTCGCCGGTGAGACCATCGCCGACTACATCGGCCGCCGCACCGGATGTGCCCAGGCCACCAGAGCCATGGATGACGCGGCAGCTGCACTCGGCGAAACCCCAGAGTCAGGTGCCGACGGAGTAGACCCGGCCGAGGTCTATGCGGTGGCCCTGGACCGCTGGCTGGCCAGCGGCGCCGCCGACCTCAGCGACCGGTTGCCGGCTGTTCTCGCGGACCTGGGCTTCGAACTCGATGGTGAACAGGCCGAGCAGGTGCTGATGACCTCCCTGTCCGGCGGCCAGGCCGCCCGAGTCGGGTTGGCGGCGCTGCTACTGTCCCGATTCGACATCGTTCTGCTGGACGAGCCCACCAACGACCTGGACCTCGACGGGCTCCAGAGGCTGGAGACCTTCGTCCAGGGACTGCGTGGTGGAGTGGTGCTGGTCAGCCATGACCGCGAGTTCCTCGCCCGCTGCGTGACCCACGTCCTGGAACTCGACCTGGTTCAGGGCACCAACCGGGTCTTCGGCGGCGGTTATGAGGCCTACCTGGAGGAACACGCGACTCTTCGCCGACAGCGTCGGGAGAAGTACGAGGAGTTCGCCGACAAGAAGGCAGACCTGGTCGCCCGGGCCAGGACGCAACGGGAGTGGTCGAGTCAGGGCGTGCGCAACGCGATCAAGAAGGCCCCGGACAACGACAAACTGAAGCGTCGTGCGGCAACGGAGTCCAGCGAGAAACAGGCCCAGAAGGTGCGTCAGATGGAGAGCCGGATCGCCCGTCTCGACGAGGTCGAGGAACCACGCAAGGAGTGGAAGCTGGAATTCACCATCGGTTCGGCTCCTCGCTCCAGTTCTGTGGTCTCGACGCTGAGCAACGCTGTCTTCCGACAAGGGTCCTTCACCCTCGGTCCGTTGTCGCTGCAGGTGAACGCGGGGGAACGCATCGGCATCACCGGACCGAACGGGGCCGGAAAATCCACGCTCCTGCGCGCACTCCTCGGCCACCAGGTCCCGGATGAGGGAAGCGCCAGCCTCGGCGTCAGCGTGCAGATCGGCGAGATCGACCAGGCGCGTTCCGTGCTGGCAGGTGAGCGGACACTTGTCGAGGCATTCGGGGAGGCAGTTCCCGACTTTTCCCGCGAAGAGGTGCGGACCCTGCTCGCCAAGTTCGGACTCTCCGCAGATCATGTGACTCGTCCGGTCGACGAGTTGTCACCCGGGGAACGTACCCGCGCCGGGATGGCGTTGCTGCAGGCCCGGGGTGTCAACCTGCTGGTACTCGACGAACCGACGAACCACCTGGACCTGGAGGCCATCGAACAGCTGGAGCAGTCATTGGAATCCTATTCCGGAACGCTGCTGCTGGTCACCCACGACCGGCGGATGCTTGAGACGGTGCAGCTCGACCGACACTGGCAGGTGGAGGCAGGCCGGGTCACGGAGGTCTGATCACTCCCGATCTCTCCCAGCCTCGCTTCCTGGTGTGCGGCTGTTCACTATTTATTCCTGTGAGCTGCGGAAACGGAAAACTGCCGGGGAGATCGATCAGCATGCATCCTCTCGGCTGGGGAGAAGTCCTGCTCAACGTCCCGGTCTACAGAATCTGCCAGTAGTGCCGGACAAGCCGGGGGAGCCTGTGCCTCGACTCCACCTACACCGGCTGGGATGTCGACGGTGGTTGGCCGAGTACACGACGGTTCCCGAGGCCTTTGTCCACCCTCTGTCACCGCTTGCTGACGCCGTCCACACTGCGTCCCTGCTGTGCGCGGGCATGATTAGCTACCGGGCGCTCAAACGGGCGAGACTGCGGCCTCCAGGGCTGAAATTTACGTGACGAGCAGGGGAGAGTGAAACCGGCAACTGGTGCGCGGCCCCGGCGCCGGAGCTGCGGGCTTCCGCGATCTTCTTCGCTCCCACCGGGGATATTATGCCCGCCGCCCTGCGCGCGACCACCCCTGGCGGGACTGTCTCGCTGGACTGCATCCACCTGAGCGACGCCCCCACCATGACGCCCGGGGAGCACCTGTTCCCCGCACGCGATCCGCAAACGGTCGCAGCGCACATCTCGCCGCCTACGAATTCTCGCAGGCCGCTACCGCAGTGGAAGACCTGTGCCGTGGTCGGGTCTCCGGACTGCTCCTGCGCACGGCTTAAAACAGGTAGAAGGCAATGAGCACAACCAGGAGCGGGATGCTTGACCCGACGGTTCCGCGGATGCTTCCGCCCCGGGGCTTCCAGAAGCCCAGGAGGTCGGCGACACCCATGGCCAGGCTTGCCAGCAGCAGATACCAGGTGGCACTGAGGACGATGACCGTGCCGGTCGTCTCGCTCCCGGTCCAGAACAGGATCAGACCGAAGAGCATTCCTGCGCCGGCGATGAGATTCCGGGCGCCGACCACAAACGCCCACATCCGCACATCTTCGATGGTGCCGGTTTCGACGCTCAGGAACTTCCGGGCGGCGGGACGGGTGTAGAAGATCATCTCCAGAGGCGACACAGCGATGAAGGTGAGAGAGCTCAGCAGTGCCGCAATCTGGGCCACGAGGTTGAGGGTGGTCAGGGCCGACTCCTTCAGTTGCCGGATGATGCATTGTAGTGCTCATTTTACGAGGGAAATCCGGTAGATACCTGAGAGTGACAGAAGAGATCGGCAGTGACAGCGGGGTATTCACCTGCAGGTCAACCGGGACAGTGTCGGGGGCCTTTCGTCTGCGTGCCCATCACCTGGCGGAACGTCTGGGGGGAGAGGAAGGACTGCCGGCATCGTCGTCGAGCTGGACGTCGACCTCGGAATAGATGAGGCTCTCCTCCTTGTTGTTGTGACAGCCCAGCTGTTTCAGCAGCTCGCGACACCGATCGGGGCGGACTTCGGTCTCGAGCACATCCATGGCACACCAGATCTCGCAGCGCTCCCGGAGCATCCCCGAGTCCCGCAGGGACGGGAAGAGGAACTTCTCCTCCAGGTAGATATGCCAGCGTAGTGCGGGAAACGCCCGGTTCACCTCCCCGGTGCGCGGCCGGCACCGCTCCAGGCTCCCCGCGGAGGCTTGCAATACCGGCGTCGATCTCCTGGTGCTCCTGTTCGAGGGCACTGGCCAAGGTGTGGTCCATGACATAGCCCTACCCGGGAAAGTGAACGCCACTCCACGCTTCGCTGAGCTGCCAGAGGCGTCGCTGCACCTGGGGGTCGTGGGCCTCGGAGAGTGCTTCGGTGCTCTCCTGCTTGGAGAAATACCTGCTGCTCACCCCGGCCAGAGCCGGGGAATCGATGAGGCTGCGTACGGCGGCAACCCCGGTGGCCAGCTCATCCACCGTGGAACCCCAGCCTTCGGCGACCATGGCGGTGGGCATGAGGGTGGCGGGGTGCAGACTGTTGACGCTCACCTCATCCGCCGGCAGCAGCCCGGCCAGGTGGAAACCGGTGGCGATCATCGCGAATTTACTCTGTGCATAGGCCCGGCTGCCGGAGTAACCGGTCTCCAGCTGCCGGTCAGCCAGATCGAGCGGGTACTGCGCGGCGGAGGCGATGTTGACCACCCGGCTCGGTGCACCTGCCCGCAGCAGGGGAAGCAGATGCAGGGTCAGGGCGAAAGGAGCGAGGTGGTTGACCGCCAGGCGCAGCTCGATCCCGTCGGCGGAGAACTCGCGCACGTCCCCGCGTCCCTGTCCGATGCCGGCGTTGTTGACCAGTACCGACAATGAATCAGTCACGGCGGCCACCTGGACCGCGAGCTGTCTGACCTGGGCCAGGTCGGCGAGGTCCGCCTGGACGGTGGAGATGCGGGCGACAGATCCGGGCAGTTCCTCGGCCACCTGCTGCAGTTTCGCGGGGTTGCGGCCGTGGAGGATGAGGTGGCCGGGCTCAGCGGCGTAGTGCCGGGCCAGTTCCCGGCCCAGCCCACTGGTCGAACCGGTGATCAGGACGGTGCGCGGTGGAGTGATCATGGCCCGAACCCTAGCGGGGAGATGGCACCGGTGGGAACAGTTCCGGCTCAATCTCCGCCGGTCCGTTGACGTTGTTGCCCGGGTGTACCTACATTGAAACTATGCCGCTACCCGGCTGCCGGAAGGGCCCGCCCATGACCCAGACCCTCACCACCGACGCTGTGGAACGTGTCATCCGCGCCTCACCCGAGGACATCTATGCCATCGTCTCTGACATCACCCGGACACCCGAGCTGTCCCCAGAGGTCATCCGGGTCCGGTGGATCCGGGGTGCCACCGGTCCTGAAGTCGGGGCCCGTTTCCTCGCGATCAACTCCCTCGGGAGGATCTGGACGTGGCCGAATTTCCCGGTCGTGATCACGGCGGAACCTGGCCGCGAGTTCGCGATCAGTCGGACGGAGCCGTTCTTCGGAACCCTGGAGTGGCGGTATCACCTTCTCCCTCAGGGGGAGGGGAACACGCTGGTCACAGAGTCCTACACCGTCACCCGACCGCTGACGCGCGTGGCGTGGTTCATCCTGGAGAAACTGATCGGCAGCACGGACCGGGCCGGGGAACTCCGTTCCGGAATGGCGATCACGCTGGAACGGCTTGCTGAACTCGTGGAACATCCGGTGCCCCCGTCGCAGAGTTGAGGTCCTGACCCAGCGCGGAGTAGCTGTTGACCGCCTATGGTGGGCAGCATGACGCAGGATGACGTCGTTCAGGCCTACGATGCACACACATTCGATCCGGAGACCATGCTCGGCACCGTCGTTACCGATGGGGACCCGGACCGGCGGGTGATCGAGCCCTGGGCAGACACGGTCGACGGCGTGATCCTTGATGCCGGCTCCGGGACGGGGCGCTGGACCGGCAGACTCGCGGAGCTCGGCCACCGGGTCGAGGGGCTGGAGCCTGCCTGGCGGCTCATCGACCTGGCACGCGAGGCCCATCCCTCGGTGATGTTCCACCACGGTTCCGTGGATGATCTGGCGGATATGGGACAGCGGTGGGCGGGTGTTCTCGCCTGGTACTCCCTCATACACCTGGGACCTGAACAAATGCCGGATGCCCTCGATACCCTCCGCGTGGTCACGGAGAACAACGGTTCGCTCCTCATCTCCTTCTTCGCCGGAAAAGAGCTTGAGCAGATGCAACACCCCGTGGCCCCCGCCTGGCGTTGGCCACTATCGGAGATGACCCTCGCCCTGGAGCGCGCGGGCTTCGAGGTCACCCAGAGCCGGCGGGAACCCGGTTCCATGTTCGCCTGGGTGGCGGCGCGGGCGACAGTGGAGCCGATCTCCCGCTAACTTATTCCGGCGCATTCCCGGAATCTCGCCCCATGAGGAAGGGCGTGCTCACCCCCTCGTAGGACAGGTGGGTCATCAGCCCTTCCACTGCGTGGGGGAGGTTGTGGCAGTGGTCCATCCACACTCCGGGGTTGTCGGCGAGGAAGACGATGTCGTAGGACTCGCCGGCATCGACATCCAGAGAATCAGTCCACCAGGGGCTGCCGGTGGCCGGGATTCCGTCGCGTGCGGTGACCAGCACGTGGTGGCCGTGCAGGTGCATCGGATGGGCCTCCACCGAGCGGTTGCGGATGTGCATCGCCACCACATCCCCCTCCCGGACCACGTACATGGGTGCATGGCGGCCCATTTTTCCGTTGATGGTCCACCAGTAACCAGGGCGGCCGTCGAGGAAACCGATGCGCTGGCCGATGATGTAGTCGAAGTGGTGGTGGGGGACGGCGGCGTCGAGAAGCGTCGGGGCCGGTGAGCCGTAGGTGAGTAGATCCAGTTCCGCAGCAGGAATCCCCGCCTCGGGGGCGGTGGCGCCCGCGGGGCCGATGAGCAGCGAGACGCCCGTGGACTGGACCCGTACGGCCCCTTCCTCCGGGACGGTGACCTCCAGATCCGCGCGGGCGCCGGCGGCCAGGCGGACCTTGAGATCCCGGAAAGGTCCCGGCTCATGGCGGTCGACGCCGTCGATCGCCAGCAGGCGGGCCTGTGCCCCCGGTACCCAGAGGAAAGCCGTGAGATTGTCGGTGTTGATGGTGCGGACCCGCATCGTCTCACCAGGGAGGGCCGGCACGTGGGTCTGCCCTCCCACGGTGTTGATGGTGCGGGAACCACCCGGGTAGGTGTGCAGCAGCATGACGGTGTCGGGCACCGGCTCAGTCTCAGCGGGTTCAATGATGATGGCGCCGAACAAACCAGCGAGGACCTGCCGGTGGGAGACCTGGTGGGAGTGGTACCAGTAGGTTCCCGCGTCCTCGGCGAGGAAGCGGTAGGTGAAGGATTCTCCCGGGGTGACGGCATCCTGGGTCACCCCGGCGACCCCGTCCATGGCGGCGGGGACGTTAATGCCGTGCCAGTGCAGGGTCGTGCCTTCGGCGATGTCGATGTTGTGCAGGACGACCTCCACCAGGTCACCCCGCCGGGCCCGGATCTCCGGCCCGGGCGAGGTGCCGTTGAGGGTGTAACCCCGGAAGCTTCTCCCGGAGGGATGGTGGAGCTCGGAGGTGCTGGCCTTCAGTTCCACGCGGACGTCGGCCGGGTGGGCCGGGTCAACCTGAAAGGTGGTGATGTCGCGGGCGGTGTGACCGCCTGCGGTACCGGGGTGGTGGCCGTGGGCGGAGGTGGGGGAGCTCTCACCAGGGGCGGCAGACCACAGGGCTGGGTAACGGCTGTCCCACCACATCCAGGCCGATGCACTGAGGATCAGGGCGAAGAGGACGGCGACCACCCGGCGGACGAGCACCGACCAGCTGGGGCCCGCGGGAGGGGTGTCAATGGTGGGGGACTCCCGGTCAGACACCACTGCCTACGGTGCGGCGGGGCATCTCCTCCGCAGGACTGGTGCCCGTGACGGTGCGGCGGGAACGGAAGGCCAGGAAGGCCAGCACAGTGACCCCGAGGATCAGCAGCGCGTTGACACCGTGGAGGAAGGCCAGTCCCGTCAGTGCCTTGGCACCGAGCCCCAGTGCGACCTGGATGGCCACGAGGACCACCACGGTCAGCGCCAGGGTCAGCGCCTTCCGGTCATGGGTGAGGTAGCCGATGATGAGCAGGATGACCGCCAGCGCCGGGATGACGTAGAGACCGGAGATCATGTGGATGATCACGCCCCATACCGCTGTGAACGGCAGGTTGTTGATGTCGATCTCGGCGGAGTCGATGGTGCCGCCCGCAATCAGATGTCTGGCCAGCCCAGAGGTGAACCAGGCGGTGCCGGCGGCCTGGATGACGACGAGAAGGATGATGACGGCGGCGATGACGCGGTAGGCAGTTCTCATGATGGCTCCTGGAGGGATACAGCCCGCCGTGGCGGGCATGATTGTTGAGTTCAAGGAGCGCATCAAATCAACGAACGCATCAAGTTCTTTAACCCAGTAAACGCCGGTGCAATTTGCAGAGTCAAGGCTTCCACGGTCACATGTGCGTAACTAATGAGGCTGGAAAAATGCCTGTTGAGCAGCTGTGATGCAACGAAGAGGGGCTGTTGACCAGCTGAGTGGGCTGTTAGGATCAGGGCATGCGCCGACTCCTCGTGATTGCCGCCGCCACCGTCCTCTCCCTGACCTCCAGTGCCTGCGCCGGGGCTGGCACACGGGTCCAGACAGAGGCGTCGGAGACCTTCACGGTCACCGAGCACGGCACCTTCGACGAGGGGTGGGCGATGAGCTTCCTGCCCGGCACGGAGCACCTGCTCATCTCCGAACGCGGGGGGTCGCTGCAGCTGCGGGACCAGGGGACAGGGGAGGTCACCGAGGTCAGCGGCACACCTGAGGTGCACCACGCGGGCCAGGCGGGCATGCACGACATCATCCCCGGTCCCGGTTTCAGGCAGGACGGCACCGTTTACCTCAGCTGGGTGCGTGACCACGAGGCGGGCGCCCAGGGAGTGGTGGGTCGGGCCACCCTCGACGTGGCTGCCGCTGCCCTGGAGGACCTCGAGGTGATCTGGGAACAGACACCCACCTCAGGCAACGGACACTTCGCCCTGCGCATGCTCATCCGGGAGGACCATCTCTACCTCACCTCCGGTGACCGACAGAAATTCAGCCCCGCCCAGGAACGGGAGACGAACCTGGGGGCCGTGCTGCGCCTGACGCTGAATGGTGACCCTGCGCCGGACAACCCCTGGGCGGCGGAGGGGAATACCGCCGCGCAGTTGTGGACCATCGGCCACCGCAACCCGCTGGGCATCGCGGAGGACAGCACGGGCTTGATCTGGGTCTCCGAGATGGGCCCGCGCGGCGGCGATGAACTCAATCTGCTCGCCGAAGGTGAGAATTACGGCTGGCCGGAGGCATCCATGGGCAGGCATTACGACGGCCGCCCCATCCGGGACCACACCGAGGACGACGGTTTCCGTGCACCGGCCGAGTACTGGGTGCCGTCGATCTCTCCGGGCAGCCTGCTGATCTACCAGGGTGATCTCTTTGATGGCTGGGAGGACAGCGCACTGCTCGGCGGTCTGTCCGGGGAAACACTGGTGCGGGTGCAGCTCGACGGCGAGGACACGGAGATTGTCGAGCAGTGGGACATGGGGGAGCGGATCCGTGCCCTCGCCGAAGCCCCCGACGGGGCGCTGTGGGTGCTGGAGGACGACCGGGGCGGGCGGCTGCTGGAGTTACGCCCGGCCTGATTCCCGCTTCTGCCCCTGCTCCGGATCATCACCAGTCCCGGGGCGCCATGGTTCCGCAGTCTCCCCGGCGGTGCCGCCGAGGCTTTCCTCGGCAGCGGAATCATCAGCCCACAGGCCACTGGCGTGGTCGTAGGCGATCTCGTTGCCCTCATCGTCGGTACGGTGGTACCACTCGGTCACCCGTTGGGAGGTCGAGTCGAAGTGGGCGCCGGCGCCCCGGCCCTCCGGGGCGGGGGACACCGTCAGCTCGAAGTCATCGCCGTGTTCCTCGAGTCCGCGGACCACCGCGTTCTGGACGGCGGTGCTGGCGTAGGTGCGGCGGATGGCCGCAGGGTCCGTGGTCAGGTCCCGCAGGAAGGCCACCGTCATGAGGATGAGCACCACCGAGAAAGGTAGTGCGATGAGGATGGTGAGGTTCTGCAGCGCGGTCAGCGTGGTCTGGCCGCCGGCCAGCAGCATGACCGCGGCGATGCCCATCATGCACAGTCCCCAGAACACCACGATCAGTTTGTTCGGCGCGGGGTTGCCCTTCGAGGACATCGTCCCCATGACCACGGATGCGGAGTCTGCGGAGGTGACGAAGAAGATCGCCAGCACCACGATGAGGATGAACGGCGTGATGGCGTTGAGCGGCAGCTGCTCGAAGAGGGCGAAGAGCACCTGTTCATTGCCGGCGGTGCCGTCGAAGGACTCCACTCCCTCACGGTTGAAGTTGATGGCCGCTCCACCGAAGATCGTGAAGGCCAGAATGAGGATGAAGGAGGGGATGGCGATGGTCACCAGCGCGAATTCGCGGATGGTGCGGCCACGGGAGATACGCGCGATGAACATGCCCACGAACGGTGTCCACGCGATCCACCATGCCCAGTAGAAGGACGTCCACCAGCCCTGGAACTCCACCGTCTCCGCACCCCAGGACAGGGACTTGCCCATCATGGGCAGCATCTCGTCGAGGTAGGTGGCCACGCCGGAGGGGATGAGGTTGAGCAGGAAGAGCGTGGGCCCGAAGATGAAGACGAAGGCGACCAGCGCCAGGGTCAGGGTGATGTTGATGTTGGACAGGTAGCGGATGCCGCGGGCCACGCCCGAGACCGCGCTGATGATGAAGGCCACGCCGAGCAGGCCGATGATGACCAGGATGGCGTTGTTGGCCAGGGCCCCGGCCCCGGAGATGATCTCCACGCCCTTGCCGATCTGCAGGGCGGAGAGCCCGAGGGTGGCGGCAGTTCCGAAGAGGGTGGCGATGATCGCCAGGATGTCGATGACCCGGCCGGCCAGGCCCTCGGTGTTCTTCGCGCCCAGCAGGGAGAGGAAGACGGAGCTGATCAGCGAGGGGCGGCCACGTCGGTAGGTGGAGTAGGCCAGGGCGGCGCCGACGAGGGCGTAGAGGCCCCAGACGGCCAGACCCCAGTGGAAATGGGACTGGGCCATTGCCTGGTGGAGTGCCTCCCGGGTGCCCGCCTCCACGGTGTGCGGGGGCGGGGAGATGAAGTAGGACAGCGGCTCGGAGGGGCCGAAGAAGAAGATGCCCACGCCGATACCCGCGCCGAACATCATCGCGATCCAGGAGAAACGGGAGAACTCCGGCTCGTCGTTGTCCTTGCCCAGCGGGATGTGGCCGAAGCGGGAGAAGGCCAGGAAGAGCATGACGGCCAGGCCGAGGATCATGACGAAGTTGAGCAGCCACGATGCGTTACTCATGGCCCAGGAGAAAGCGGTGGAGGAGACCTCGGAGACCGAGGCGGGATTGCTCACGCCCCAGATGATGAAGGCGATGATGAGGGTGGCGGTGGTGAAGAAGACCACCTTGTCCAGGCCGAATTTCTTGCGCTGGTCCTCCACGCTGATACCGGGGACCAGACCGGGGTGCAGATCATGGGGGTAGATACCCACCGATCCGCTCTTGGCCGGGTTCAGGAACCGCTGGGTGACCTGGCTGGATATGCTTTCGCGTTGTTCAGAGCGACTGTCGGAAGTGTGCGGCATGGGTTTTCCTCACTGTGCTGAGTGAATGTGTCTGTACTCGTCGGATATGCCGCTGCTGCCTGGGACACCAGCTGGATCAGCGGGCTCAGGAGCAGGGCAGAGGCTGGTGGTGACAGGGAGCCGATGACAGTCATCAGGCTCTACCGGTCAGGGGCCTCCTCGGATGCGGTGTGGTCGGCCGTCCCCGGGCGACCATCTTCGTGACAGGGGCGCGGACACACCGGTTCCCTGCTGAACCCCTGGAACGTTAGTCCGCTCCCGGCGGGGTTGGCCAACCCAGGGACCGCTGCCGGCGGTTTCTGTCCTGGTCAGCGTGGCGTCCTCCGCCGCCCTGACCAGCACCGTCCCGGAGCGCCAACGTTTGAGTTGCGCGTCCGAAATCGGGACATGACTGGGATCACATGAGGGATTATTCTTGGTTTTCATGGCCACCGTGCGCATCCACGAACAACTCGATCCCGGCACCGCCGCGGCGGTCGCGGAGCTGTGGGGGCGGCTGGACACGGCGTCGCTCGGGACGGCCGATTTCATCACCACCGCCCAGGAACTGCTCGGTTACACCGGCACCACCAGCACCCGCCGGCAGCTGCTGCTCACCTGTGCTGACCCGGAGCTCACCGCCTTCGTCTGGGCGACCCTGCCGCTGAGTGACAACACCGCTCTTCTTGAGGCGGAGATGCGGATGATGGCGGGCGCCGATCCCGGTCCGTTGCTCCACGCCCTGCTGTCCCTGCGCCCCACTGTTGCCGTGTGGCTGCCGCCCGGTCATGACCTCTCCGGTCACGGCTTCCGCCGGGTGCAGGTGGAGATCGCCGCCGCGCTGCGGCTACCGGCGGCTGTTCCGGAGGCACCGCTGGCGGAGGGCTATGTCATCAACTCGTGGCGCGGTCCCGTGCCGGAGCACCACCTGTCGTGTGTGGCGGGCATGAAGGAGACGATGAGCACCGACATGCCCTGGGGCGGGCAGACACACGACCGGGAGGTGTGGGACGGGGCGCGGATCCGGGAGGCCGAGGAGGTGGACCGGCGGGCGGGCGTCGAGACGCTGTGGAGCCTCGCCCGCCACACCGGCAGTGGCACCTGCGTCGGTTTCACACAGCTGAGCTGCCCCGCAGGCCGCCCCTCCATCGCCTTCCAGGAGGACACGCTGGTGACTGGCGGGCACCGCGGGCACGGTCTGGGCATGGCCCTCAAGGTGGCCAATCTTGCCCGGCTGGCCCGCGAACTGCCGCGGGTGTGCACGATCTACACATGGAACGCGGAGGAGAACAACCCCATCCTGGAGATCAACCGACGCCTGGGTTTTGTCCCGGCGGCGCGTTTCGAATGCTGGCAGGCGGGCTGAACCTGCCGTCCCCCGCTTATCGACGCCCCGCCTCTACACGGAGACCATCTCCCCGGCCTTCTCCGGGGTCTCCTCCCGGGACAGCTTTGAGGGCCACCAGATCTTTCGCCCGATGTCGTAGGTCAGGGCCGGCACCAGCAGCGTTCGCACCAGGAAGGTGTCCAGCAGGACGCCGAAAGCGACGATGAAGGCGAGCTGCACGAGGAAGAGGATGGGGATGACCGACAGTGCGGCGAAGGTGGCCGCCAGGACGATGCCCGCGGAGGTGATCACCCCGCCGGTGACCGTCAACCCGCGGAGGATACCCGGATGGGTGCCGTGGGCGAGGGACTCCTCGCGCACCCGGGTCATCAGGAAGATGTTGTAGTCGATGCCCAGGGCCACCAGGAACACGAAACTGTAGAGCGGCACGGCCGGATCGGCGCCCGGGAAGCCCAGGATCCCGTTGAACACGAGCGCGGCCACGCCCATGGCGGTGCCGAAGGACAGGACGGTGGTGAGCACCAGCAGCACCGGGGCGAGGACCGAGCGCAGCAGCAGCATGAGGATAAACAGGATGACAGCCAGCACGATGGGGATGATGAGGTTGCGGTCATCGATTGCAGTGTCGTTGGTGTCAATGGAGGTGGCCGTCACGCCACCGACCAGGGCCTCACCCTCGACGTCCGCGAGCGCGACCCGCAGCTCGCGGACGGTCTGTCCGGCGGCGACAGAATCGGCCGCGGAGGACAGGGTGCCCTGGAGAAGCACGCGGCTCTCGACCACGGTCGGCTCCGGGACCGGACCCGGACCGAAGGGAGCCTGGATGTCGCCGTTCTCGTCGACCGGTGCGGTGCCGGTGGGGGAGTCCGCGGCAGTGACGGTCACGGAGCCGATCTCACCGTTGGCCCACATCACGCGAGCGACCTCGGCGGTCTGTCCCTGCTCAGTGAGGACGTAGACGGGGGAACCGGAGCCGCCGGGGAAGTGTTCGCCGAGCTTCTCCTGGCCGGTGCGGGCCTCGGATTCGCCGAGGATGAGCTCGGACTGGGGCACACCGCTGGCCTGCAGCTGGGTGGCGCCCACCGCACCGAAGGCGAGGATGACGGTCGTGGTGATCCAGATGGCGCGCGGGCTGTGCTTGACCTGGCGGGCCACCCAGGCCCACGGACCGGTGGTGGTGGCGGCACCCCCGGGGGTCTCCGGATCATAGACGGGTCGGCGCGGCCAGAAGGCGGCGCGGCCAAGGGCGAAGAGGACCGCCGGCAGGAAGGTCAGGGCGGAGGCCATGGCGAAGATGATGCCGATAGCGGCCACCGGGCCCAGGGTGCTGTTCGACTTCAGGTCGCTGAGCAGCAGGCAGAGCAGGCCGGCGATGACTGTGCCGCCCGAGGCCAGGATCGGTTCGATGGAACCACGGATGGCGCGGAAGGTGGCCTCCCACTTGTCCTGTATGTGTTTGAGTTCCTCGCGGTAGCGGGCGACGTAGAGGAGGGAGTAGTCGGTGGCCGCGCCAATGACGAGGATGAACAGGATGCCCTGGGTCTGGCCGCTGAGCAGGAGGACATCGGCCTTCGCCAGCCACCACACGCTCAACAGAGCCACGCACAGCGCGAAGAGACTGGTGGCCAGCACCGCGATCGGGAGCAGGAAGGAGCGGTAGACGATGATCAGGATGATGAGCACGGCGGCGAGTGCCACCGCCAGGAGGAGGCCGTCGATGCCGGCGAAGGCGGCGCCGAGGTCGGCGGTGAAACCGGCAGGACCTGTGACATAGACCTCGAGCCCCTCGGCCTGACCCTCGCGCAGTGTGTCACCGAGCAGGGTCACGGCCTCACCGGTGTCGACGCTGGTGTCCAGCGGGACGAAGGCCTGAGCAGCCAAGCCATCCTCGGAGGGGATCGGCGGCGAGACGTCACCTGCGACCACCGGCAGTTCGCCGGCCTGATCCATGCTCGCCGCGATCGCCCCGAGCTGCTGTTCGCTCAGTTCTTCCTCACCGACAAAGACGACGACGGCCGGGATGGCCTCGCTGTCGGTGAATTCGCTGAGTTTCTGCTGCACTACCGAGGCGTCGGCGGATTCGGGGAGGTAGAGGGTCTGGTCGTTGGTGGAGACCTCCTCGACCCGGCCGAAGTAGGGGCCGCCCACGGCGGCGCCCGCAAGCCAGATGAGGATGAGGGCTGCTGGTAGTAGGACGCGGAGCCAGCGGGGCACGCGAGAGGACATGAGGAACCTTTCCGGGGCTGTCCGGGGAATGCGGATAAGGGAAGTGTATTTCCTAGCCAGGAAAGATGCTAGACGAGCTTAGCTTCTGGGGTGTTAGGATCGTTCCATGCATCCTGAACACCCCGCGCGCGAACAGCAGGCTGAGGCTGGGGCGTACCCCGCCACCCCCGCAGTGGACCCTGTTGTTCCCGGGGTGCCGCCGGGTGTCTACGGCATCGAGGCCAATGACCCGCACAGCCGGCTCATCGACCGCAGTGACGTCTCCGGCGGCGACGTTGCCCAGATCACCGAACTCATGCAGGCCATGGGGGCACTGCGCGAGGTCGAGGACCGGGTCTCGGAGGCCTCCCTGGAGTACATGAAACTGGGGAAGACCGACATGCGCGCCCTGCACTTCCTCATCGTGGCAGAGAACACCGCGCAGACAGTGACCGCCTCCTCGCTGGCCGCGCACCTGGGCATCACCAGCGCATCCACCACCAAACTCCTCGATCGGCTGGAGCGCGGCGGGCACCTGATGCGCCGGCCGCACCCCAGTGACCGCCGTTCCCAGAGCATCCATATCACCGATGAAACCCGCACCGCCGCCATGGAGACCGTCGGGGTGCAGCATTCCCGACGTTTCCACGCCGCGGCCCGGCTCAGCCCCGCGGAGCGGGAGGTGGTCACCCGTTTCCTGCGGGACACCGCCGTCGAGCTGGAGGTCGGCCTGGACTGGGGTCGGGGAGAGACCTCCGAGGGGGAAGTGGAGTCCTGAACCGCAGGCGCCGCACCAGCTGCCCCGGTAGGATGATGTCATGACAACGTTCACTGAAGTCTCCGTCCTCCCCGACTACGACTGGTCGGAATTCAAACGAGTACTCATCGTCGTGGCACATCCCGATGACGCCGAATACGGCCTGTCCTGCGCGGTGGACACGTGGACCCGCGCCGGGGTGGAGGTGGGCTACCTGCTGCTCACGCACGGTGAGGCCGGCATCCGCACCATGGATCCGGCAGAGGTCGGTCCGCTGCGTGCGGAGGAGCAGCGCGAGGCCTGCGCCGCCGTCGGCGTGAGTGACCTGACCTTGCTTGAGCACCCGGACGGGCAGCTGGTGGAATCGATGGAACTGCGCCGGGACATCGCCCGCCACATCCGCCGGTTCCGCCCCGACACCGTCATCACCGCGAATTTCGAGCTCGAGGCCTACGGCACCTTCAACCAGGCTGACCATCGCGTCGCAGGTCTCATGACCGTCGACGCCGTGCGCGACGCCGACAACCCGTGGGTGCACCGCGACCTGGACCTGCCCGCACACAAGACCAGCCGTCTGCTGGTGGCCAACCCCGGCCAGCCGACCCACCGCATCGTGGTCGACGAGCCGGCCGAGCAGGCGGGAATTCGTTCGCTGACGGCCCACAAGGCATATTTCGAGGCACTGCCGGACCACCCGAAGCCGGAGGAGTTCATCCCGGCCATGCTCACCCAGCCGGATGGCGGGAAGGCGGTCGCTTTCCGGGTCTTCGAGCAGATCTAATCCCCGCGCGAACGCAGCAGTGGCACGAAGCGAAACAGTCCGTGCCGCGTCATGGCGGACTCGCCCTCGGAGATGCGCTCGATGTGCAGCATGGTCCCCTCGACCGGGATGACCATGCTGCCGCCGATCTTCAGCTGGTCGATGAGGTCCTGTGGGATGTGGTCGGCCTCTGCGGAGACGAGTATCCGGTCGAAGGGGGCCAGCTCCGGCAGGCCGAAGACACCGTCGGTGGCCTGGTGGATCTCCACCCCTTTGTAGCCGGCCGTCGCGAGATTCGCGCGGCCGAACTCCACAAGTTCCGGCACGAGCTCGACGCCGGTGACCTCGCAGCCGAGTTCGGCGAGCAGAGCGGTGGTCCAGCCGGAGCCGGAACCGACATCGAGGACGCGGTGACCCGCCTGCACGTCGAGGAGGTTGAGCATGAAGGCCACGGTGTAGGGCTGGGAGTTCGTCTGGCCGTGACCGATGGCGACGGGGGCGTCGAATTCCGCGTGCTGGCGCGCCCCGGGCGGCAGAAAATCAGCCCGGTTGACGGTGGACATGGCCTGGGCGACGCGGTTCATGCGGGCACCTCCGTGCACTCGCGGGAGAAGCTGATTTCCCCTTATTTTAGCAGCTCAGGCTAGACCTCGACAGATTCTCCGGGGCGCAGCGGCAGGTACTCCAGGGAGTGTTCCTCGGCCAGGGCCCCCAGCAGGCGCCGGCGCAGGTTGAGGCCGAAGTCGTTGTCGATGCCGTCATGGACACCGATGAATCGGGTCGGCCGGTTGGTGCGGAGGTAGTCCTCCACGTCGAGCATCTTCAGCCACGGGGCGCTGACGGGCACGAGCGCCACCTCGACGCCGTCCAGTTCAGGGAAGGAGTCACCGGTGTGCAGGACGCGGCCGTTGATGAGGAAGCCGAGGTTCTCCGGCAGGGGAGTGGAGTGGGTGACGGTGCCGTGGGCGGACTCGTGGACGGCGATGTGGAGAGCACCGACCTCGAAGGTGTCACCGTCGCGCACTGTGGTGTACGGGAAATCCACGCGCCCGGCCAGCTCAGCCGGGCCGTAGACCGCCAGCTGCGGGTTCTTCCCACGGGCGGCGGTCAGGGCCGCGGCGTCGACGTGGTCGGGATGGATGTGGGTGACGAGCACGGCATCGACCTCGGCCAGGTTCTCCGGCACCTCGAAGGAACCGGGGTCGATGATGACGCTGGTCTGCCCTTCGGACAGCTCCACGCAGGAATGGTAGCGGCGGGTGATCTTCATGGCCTCAATTGTGCCTGCGTGGACTGTCACCAGCCACTGGTCAGTCCGCTGGCGGCGGTGATGATCCTGCGGGCAGCCATGGTGTTCTCTCCTGTGGGGGATGGAACTGGGCGGTACACTCCCACGTATCCGTCTGAAAATGAAATGAGGATGAGAGTTTCAGATATTGGGGGAGAGGAGCAGCAATGGATTCCTCGTACGGGCAGCCTTCGCCCCAACGTATGTCAGGGGATGAGCCGATTCTGGATGCGACTGGAAGTCCCGCCGGCCGGTTGATCGACATCTGGCGGTGGGCTTATTCGGGGACGCTGGACAACACTCAACGTGGGGTCATCGCGGAATACGTGGTGGGGCTGGCTGTCGATGGTATTCGCGGCGGGGTCAGAGTGGACTGGGATGCGTTTGACTTGCTGACGCCGGATGGACTCAAGGTGGAGGTCAAGTCGGCCGCCTATCTGCAATCCTGGCGCCAGGACCGCCCCTCCAAGATCCAGTTCGGCATCGCCGAGACGGTCGGATGGACCGCCGCCACCAATACTTACGCCGAGGTGCTTTCCCGCCAGGCGGACGTCTACGTATTCTGCCTTTTCACCAGCACAGAACGGGAGGAAGCGGACCCGTTGGACACACGGCAGTGGCGATTCTGGGTCACATCGACGGCGCACCTCACCGAGGTGGTCGGCCGGCAGAAGACCATCTCTCTGAACGCTCTCCTGTCCCGGGTGGGGCCGGACGAGACGGATTTCGCGGGGCTGCGGGAGGCCGTGCGCCGCGCGACCCGCTGATCAGGAGTTCGCATCGATCCACTTCTCGACGAGCGAGGCACGGACGGGATAGAAGTCGTGTGCATCCACCCCGACGTGGAACTGCCGGCCGCGGATCATCTCGGGTTCGTGGGTGTGTCCGTGGACGAGGAGGCTGCGTCCATCATCGACCGGCATGAGCTCGAGCATCTCCTGCGAGGCGTGCGGGTCGACGAAGGAGAAGGGGTAGTGGGAGAGCAGGGCCTCGTTGCCCGCGCTGGTGCGCAGGCGGTCGCCGGTCTCGGGCAGGATCAGCTCGAAGGCCTCCTCATATAGCGGGCGCTGGCGCTCGGCGTAGTCCGGGTCCTGGAGCAGTGAGATGGAGTCGTGGTTGCCGGGCATGAGCAGGACGCGGCCGTTGAGCCGACCGGCGATGGGCAGGGTCTCCGCCCGGACGCCCATCGCAAAATCACCCAGGTGGAGAACCGTGTCACCCGGTTTGACCAGGGAGTTCCATCGCTCGATCATCATGGCGTTCATTTCCTCGATCCGGCCCTCGTATTCCCGGCCGAAGACCCCGGCCATGCGCTCGTGACCGAAGTGCTGGTCGGAGGTGAGGAAGTCGACCGCGCGGTTGATGCTGGCGATGGTGAGCATGAGGGCCTCTCCTTCAGGGGCAGTGTCTCCTTGAGCTCCAGGATAGGTGCGGAAACGCCGAACCCGCCCCGGCCCTCGGGGAGGGCGGGGCGGGCGTCGATAAGCGGCCGACTACTTCACGTAGGGCAGCAGCAGGCGCGACTCGTGCAGGGCGTCGCGGTAGACGGTCGTGGTGGTGGCACGGCCGATCGGCAGGTGGAAGGCATCCGGCGGGAGCAGGGAGTTGTGCTCATCGGACATCGGTTCGTTGTTGGACAGCTCGGCGACGAGCCTGTGGCCCGGCATGAACGTGGCTGCGAAGGGGTAGATGCGGATGATGTACTCGTTGATCTCGCCCGGGGTGACCGGGGTCTTGGAGGTGTGCGGGTGCACCGGGTTGCCCTCGGTCGAGCGTTCCGTGTCCAGCTCGTTCTGGCTGGCCTTGAGGTAGCCGGTGGTCACCAACTGGCGCTTACCGTTCGGGGCCACGTCCCACAGGCGCAGGATGAAGTTGGTGTCGTCCTGGTCGATGGCGGCATGGATGTGGGCGGCACCGGTGCCCATCATCTCGGTCGGCTCGGTGAACGCCGCGGTGGACCAGGAGATCATGGCGGTGTCATTGGTCAACGTCATCGGCAGCTGGGTGAAGGACTCCGGTGCGGCGTACTCCGGACCCAGCGGTTCCGGTTTGCCCGCGAGGACGTGGCGGGGACGCAGGTAGAGCGGGCGGTGCTCGATCTCCTTCGGAGGGAATGCGGCGCCGGTCTCGGTGGTGTCGGAACCCTCGACGTGGACGCTGACGGCCGGACCGTCGGTGATGCCGTTGTTGATGCCCTTGATCCAGTAGTCGTACCAGGCGAACATCTCGTCGTGGGCGTCGACGAAGGGGCGGGAGTTCATCGGGGGGTAGGCCAGGATGTCCAGCTTCTTCGGCCCCTGCACGGTGTTGAACAGCTCGATGGTGCCGTCCATCGTCCAGCCGCGGCCCTGCGCGATCTGCAGGTAGGTGGGGATGGTGATGTTCTCGGCCAGGGTGATCGGGTTGCGCTCCTCGTACCACTGCCCGTCCAGGTCGTTGAGGACGATGTCGAACCAGGCCTCGTGGTTCTTCGGGTAGTTCAGCACGTGGAACATGTTGGGCCAGCCGGCGACATCCGGGTCCTGCAGCCGCTCGGTGACGCGCGCCTTGACCTCCTCGGGGCTGAATTCCTCGAGCATGCGGGACTTGACGCCGTCGGTGAAGGCCCAGCCGGAGTCGCCACCGCGGCCCTCACGGGCGGCGCGCGGCATGAGCCACATCACGCCGCCGTGGTAGGTGGTCTCGTAGAAGTCGTAGTGGCCGCCGTTGACGAAGATGGCCTTCAGTGCCGGGGGGTTCTCGGCGGCGGCGAGCACGGACATGGAGCCGAAGTAGGAGGTGCCGATCATTCCGACGTTGCCGTCGCACCAGGGCTGCTCGGCGACCCACTGGATGAAGTCATAGGCGTCTTCACCGAGTGAGACGCCACCGGCGTTGTAGTTGCCGATGTGCTCGCCCTCGGAGTGACCGCTGCCGCGGACATCCCCGATGACGTGGACATAGTCTTCCGCGACGACACGGGCGATGTCGCCGGCCTCGATGCAGCCGTCCCACAGGACGGAGGGGCGGTACTGGGCAGGCATGGTCAAAGACAGTGCCTGGAGTTCCTTGCCGTAGGGGGACAGTGCGATCAGTGCAGGTCGCGGGGTGTCGTCGGGCTTGTGATAGGCGTCGGCGGCCATGAGGGCGCCGTCGCGCATCGGGATGCGCAGATCCTTGCGCACGGCGATCTGCTCGGTGCCGGCGGTGATCCTGGTGTAATCGGCCATGTGTGGGCTGCTCCTTCGCGTCCTGCATGGGCGCCTGCCGGGTTCTCCCTCAGGCGTGACATAGAACATATTATTATACTAAAGTGGTGTTAGCAAGGTTTTCCCACCGAACCCCAGGAGACACCATGACCACTCCCGTCCACCCGCTGATCTCCCCCTGGGGACGTTTCGGCCTCTACACCTTCCTCATCGACGCCCCGCGGCTGGCCATCGTGGACACCGGCATCGCCTCCTCCCCCGCAGAGGGCATGGCCCCTGAACTGGAGAAACTTGGCCGCAGCATCGAGGACGTCGAATGGATCCTGCTCACCCACGGCCACATCGACCACATGGGCGGGGCACACGCCCTCTGGGAGCTGACCGGACGCAAAGCGAAGGTCGTCCTCCACGAGGCGGACGTGCCCTACCTGGCCTCCCGCCGGGCGCATGTGGACAACTACCTGGGGCTGCGCGCCCAGTACCTGGACAACCCGGACGCGGAGGCCCAGCAGACTGCCATGGCCCAGAAGGTCATCTCCGGGGAAATGCAGCCGAGCATGATCGTCCGCGGCGGGGAGATCCTCGACCTCGGCGGGGGAGTCACCGTCTCCGTCCACCACACCCCGGGGCACACCGCAGGCTCGGTCTCCTATGTCATCGACGGCCAGAACGACGTCTTCGTCGGTGACGCCGTGCAGATCCACGGCGCCGCCAACGGCTTCCCCGGTTACGAGGACCCCGACGCCTACCGTTCCTCCCTGGAGTACCTGCGGGACGTGGTCCGGCCGAACCGCATGTACCAGGGCCACCCCTACGGCACTGCCGCCGGCGAGCCCTACGGTGTCGAACTCGACCGCGAGACCGCCCACCGGGCGCTGCAGGACAGCCTGGACATCGAGGCGCGTATCCGCGAGGCGGTCGCGCGTACCGACGCCGCCGACACCGACTCTCCGTACTCGCCCTACGAAGCTGTCGCCGCTGAGTTGGGCTACGGGAAGGACCCCATTCTCGAGCCCTCCCCGTTCTTCACCACGGTCCACGGATACCGCTCTCTCGTTCAGGGGTAGGGGTGGCCCACGGGGCTGACAAGGTATAAGTCCCTTCCTATACTGGCCGCATGACCACCCAGCGCCGCCCTGTCCCTCGTCGACGCCGAACCGGTTACCTCCTCGGTGGTGTCGCCGCTGTTGTTGCCGCTGGCGTGGCCGCCACCTCCCTGCTCTCCGCTGAGGAGTCGGCGGCACCCGCGGACCCCACCGAACCTGCCGAGGACGCCCACATCGTGGAGGCGAAGGGGGAGATCCCCGCTGAGGTGGTGGAGCCCGAACCGGAGCCGGAACCGCCCTTCGACTTCGGGGAATGCCCGCCGACCGCGCGTGCCTGCGTCGACCTGGAGGGCGAACGCGCCTGGCTGCAGCGGGACGGGGAGGTCACCTACGACGCCGTCCCCATCGGCCAGGGTGGACCGGGTTATGAGACGCCGCCGGGGACATTCCATGTCACCCGCAAGGTGGAGTACGACGTCTCCTACGCCTTCGACATGGCCCCGATGCCCTTCTCGGTGTACTTCACCAACGTCGGCCACGCCTTCCACGAGGGCGATCCGGAGGGCGACTCCCACGGCTGCGTCCGCCTCGGCCCCGGCCACGCCGAGCACTACTTCGGCGAGCTGCAGATCGGCGACGCGATCCACATCTACTGATTCTGCGGTCCCGGTGGGGCCTCAGAAACGCAGCACCAGAGTCCCGGGATCGTAGCCCTCCCCGGCCGGCAGGAAACCGTGGCGCTCATAGAGGTGGCGGGCGGGATTACCCTTCTCCACACTCAGGCTGATGCCCGGCATGCCCTTCTCCCGGGCCAGCGCGACTATCCCCTCCAGCAGCTGGCCACCCAGGCCACGCCCACGGTGGCCCTCCGCCACCCAGATGCTCAGCTCGGGGATGGACTCCTCGACGAAGCCGTAGCCCGGATCATCAGCGGGGAAGAAACGCAGCCACACCACACCCACCGGACCGCCATCCTCAGCCACCAGCCCCTCGTCAGCGGCGACATAATGGGCGAGCGTGGGTGTATTCATCACGTCGTCGAAGGCGTAGCGCGGACCCGCCCAGTTGATGTTGCCCAGGGTGGCCTGGGAGAGCAGGGCCTGTTCGTCAGCTCGTAGGGGGCGGATGGTGGTCATGGTGTGGCCTGCCTCGGGTTGAACCTCGCCGGAATCTTTCGGGGGAAACCGTCCTCGCCCGTTATGGTACGGATTCGCGGGCGGCCCCGGACACCGGCAGGCATCCGGGCCACACAACCTGCTAGAGTCTCCGGCGTTGCACGCATCATGGATGTGAACCTGTCTTGAGGCTTCCCATGGATTCCGATTCTGAGGAGGCTTTTGTGTCACCGATTCTGCGGCGCGTCATCTACGTCGCGTCCTACGAGATCATCGCCATCGCATTCGTCACCGTCGCCCTGGTGGTCCTGGGCTTCGGGGGAGGCAGCTCCGGGCTCATCGCCGTGGTGTCCTCCGCCGTGGCCATCGTATGGAACTTCATCTGGAACACCCTTTTCGAGGCCTGGGAACGCCGCCAGGCCTCAACAAAGCGCACCATCGCGCGCCGGGTCGTCCACTCCCTGGGCTTCGAGGGCGGACTGATCATCTTCCTCGTGCCCATTCTCGCCTGGATTCTCCAGGTCTCACTGGTGGAGGCCTTCATCCTCGAGCTGGGTCTGCTGGTCTTCTTCCTTATCTACACCTTCGTCTTCGCCTGGGTCTTCGACCTGGTGCTTCCGCCGCGGGCGCGGGTCGTCGACAGCTCGAAACCCCACTGACATGGGAAACCGGCCCCGGGCATCCACGAATGTCCGGGGCCGGTGGCGGGTTGACCTAGTTGTCCACCACCACCGTGTGGCTGCCACCCACCTTGCTGGGGGCGGATTCGCGCAGGAAGAGCGCGAAGAAGGTGGCCACGAGTGCGCCGCCGGAGGAGATGAACAGGGCAGAGGCCAGGCCGTACTGGTCGGCCACGGCACCGGTGATCACCGGGTTGAGGAAGCCGCCGACGAATTCGCCGATGCCCACCGGCAGGCCCACGGCCAGACCGGCGACAGCCGGGCGGACGGACTCGGCGGGGATGACGGACATGGCCAGACCACCCACGCCCATGCCGGCGGCGAAGACGAACACCGCGGCGCCCAGCAGACCGGGATTACCCACGTAGACGAAGGCCAGGGGAGCCAGCGTCGAGAGCAGGCCGAAGACGATGGCGGTGGGCCTGCGGCCGATGCGGTCGGAGACCAACGGGACGACGAAACCCCAGATGGCGGTCCCCACGCCGAAGGCGGCGAGGATCAGGCTCATGGAGCTGGCGCTCCAGCCGCGGATGTTGGTGAGGTACAGCGGGCCGAAGACCTGCAGGGCGATCAGGTAGACCATGAATCCGGAGAACATGACGATCGACAGCCACACGTTGCGGTTGCGCAGGACCTCAGACAGACCACCCTTATGGTCGGGGTGTGCGTAGTCGACGGCCTCCGGGGTGACGGCCTGCGGTTCGCGCATCACCTTCCAGATGACGAAGGCCATGATCAGGCCCGGGATGATGGTGAAGAAGAAGGCGGTACGCCAGTCGAAGATGTTGGCCAGGGCGACGATGATGATGGGGGCGAGCACGCCGCCGAAGAGCCCGTTGGCGGTGTTCATGGTGAATCCGAGGTTGAAGCCGCGGCGGTGCGGGGAGGATTCCATCGCCAGCACCGACTGGGTGACGGGGATGGTGGGTCCCTCGAACATGCCCATGAGCAGGCGCAGGATGATCAGGTGCATGAAGGTGCCCACGAAGCCCTGCATGAAGGAGGCCAGGGAGAAGGCGACCATGAGGACGACGAGGTAGACGCGCTTGCTCTTCACCCGGTCGGAGAGGCGGCCACCCACGATGGAGGCGATCGACCAGGTCAGTGCCGCCGCACCCGCGAGCTGGCCCACCTGCGCGTTGCTCAGGCCCAGGTCCGCCTGGATGAAGGGCATGAGGAAGTTGATGATCAGTCGGTCGAAGAACACCAGGCCGACGGCGAAGAAGAACACCGTGACGAGTTTGTTCTCGTAGGTCCAGAATGACTTCTTTGCGGTCCCGGGGGACGTGGTGGTGGTCATGATGGCCACTTTCGGTTGGGGGATATCAGCGGTGGAGGAGTCAGACGGTGGTGGGGGCGGGGGTGTTCACATCCGGGGTGGCGGGGGCGGACGGCGCCTGCCTCCTGCCGAGGGGGACGAGGAGGAAGGCTGCCGCGGCGATGAAGCCGGGGATGGCGAAGAAGAGGAAGTTCATCTGCGAGGACACACCCATGGACAGCAGCAGGCCACCGAAGGTGGGCCCGCCGATGGCGCCGAGTCGGCCGATGCCGGAGGCCATGCCGATGGCGGTGGAGCGGATGTGGGAGGGGTAGTACTGGGAGACGAAGGCGTAGGAGATGTTCTGGGCGCCCATGGTGCAGGCACCCGCGATGAACACCAGGGCGATGAGCATGGCGAAGCTGTTGCCGTAGCCCAGGGCGATGATCGAGATGCCGGCGACGAGGAACATCGGGACAAGCACCTTCTTCACGCCCAGTTTGTCAGCCAGACGCCCCAGCGTCAGGGTGCCGATGATCGCGCCGATGTTCATCGTGGCCATGAAGGTCAGGCCGGCGGTCAGCGCGTAGCCGGCGTTGACCATCAGTCCCGGCAGCCAGGTGTTCAGACCGTTGACCATGAGCAGGCACATGAAGAAGGCGACCCAGACCATGAGGGTGGCCAGGGCACGGCCGTCGGTGAACAGGGCGGCCAGCGGGCTGCGCTTCACGGCAGCTGCGTCAACCGGCGCCTCGGAGACGGCGACCAGTTCGGTGACCGGGGAGACCTTGCCCGGGGCGATGCGTTCAAGGATGGCGTGCAGCCTGTTCCCCCGGCCGGTGGCGAGCAGCACGGCGGGGGAGTCCGCGAAGTAGGGGAGCATGAGCGGCAGCAGGAGCAGCGGGATGGCGGCGACGTAGTAGGTGGCCTGCCAACCGAAGCGGGGGATGACCACCATGGCGACCAGGGCGGCGAGGATGCCGCCGACGGAGAAGAAGCTCATGACGATGGCCACGAAGGTGTTGGCCAGGCGCTTCGGGGCGTAGTCGGTGAGCATCGCGATGATGGTGGGCAGGATGCCGCCGATGCCCAGGCCGGCGATGAAGCGGAGGCCGCCGAAGACCGCCGGGCCGGGGGCTACCGCGCACAGGACGGTGGCGACGGAGAACATGACGATGCTGGCGATGAGGATGTTGCGGCGGCCGAAACGGTCGGCGAGCAGGCCGAAGACCATGGCACCGACCATCATGCCGAACAGCCCGGAGCTTCCCACCAGTCCCGCCTGTGCGGGGGTGATGCCCCAATCGGTCATGAGGACGGGCAGAACCGAGCCGAAGATGACCAGGTCGTACATGTCGAAGGTGATGATCACGCACGCCCAGAACAGCATCCAGAAGTGGAACGGCGTGAATTTGCCTTCCGCGAGGAAGGAGGTGACGTTCAGTCGGCTCATGTCAGGCCTCATTCAGGTAGGAAAAACGGCGCGCACCGGCTTCAGATGATGCGCGCCGTCACGGGGGATTTTTCAGGGTCAGTTGAGGAATCTGGCGGTGTCGTGGAACACCTCGTAGAACTCGGGGATCCACGAGAAGTTGGCCACGAAGCCGTGGTTGGCGGCGTCATAACGCTTCAGCTGCGTATCCACGCCCGCCGCCTTCAGCTTCTCCGCGTATGCCTCGCCCTCATCGCGCAGCGGGTCGTAGCCTGCGGTGATGACCAGGGCCTTGGGCAGACCGGAGAAGTCGTCGCGCTTGATGGGGGAGACCAGCGGGTCCGCCGGATCCGCCCCGCCCTCAAGGTAGAAGGAGTTGAAGGGGGCCAGACCGTTGTATTCCAGGCCGTAGCCCTCGGCGTTCTCACTGAGCGAGGGCCAGCGGGAGGTGTCGAAGTCGAGGTCGACGGAGGGGTAGTAGAGGATCTGGTGGGTGATCCGGTCGAAGTTGTCGTCGTGGGCCATGGCGGTGACCGCGGCGACGAAGTTGCCGCCGGAGGAGTCGCCGGCGAGGGCGAGGGGGGTGGTGGCATCAAGCGATGCCGCCACCTCGCGGACCACGGCGTAGCACTCGTTGAGGGCCACCGGGTAGGCGACCTCGGGGGACAGCGAGTAGCCGACGGAGACAACCCGCCAGCCGGTCTCCTTCGCCAGGGCGCGCGCGACGTGGTCGTGGGTGTCCAGGCTGCCGGAGAAGAAGGCGCCGCCGTGGAGGTAGACGATTGAACCCCGGGGTGCGTCGGTGTCGGCGTAGATCCGCACCGGGACCTCCGCCAGCGTCGCATCCTCGACGGAGGCCACCGGGGTGCGCTTCTCGACGGGTGCGACGTGGCCGGCCTCGAAGGCGCGGTGTTCAGCCGGGTTGGGCGGGGTGGTGGAGGCGGGCGGGATCTGGGCGACGATCTTCGCGATCTCGGGGTGCAGTGTCATCTGTCTCTCGTCCTGTTCTTAGGTGGTGTGGCGATGGCGCCGCCGCACTGACCAGGCTCCGGGGGTCAGCGGCGACGACGCCATCACGTGTGTGGGGTGGGGGACCGACTAGTAGTCGATCTTGTCCTTCTCGGGGAAAGCGGTCTCGCCTGCGGATTCCGCGTTCCAGGACTCGCGCGAGATGCGCTGCAGCTCCTGGACCGGGCCCTTGCGCTGGGCAGTGTAGGCGGCCAGTGCCTCGGGCACGCTGTCGGCCTCGGCGATGCAGTCGGCCAGCACACCGGCGTCGATGACGGCGGAGTTGGCACCCTGGCCCTGGTGGTGGAGCATGGCGTGGGCGGCGTCGCCGATCAGCACCACGGCGTCGGAGTTCCACTTGTCCTGCGGGTCCAGGTCAGCGGCGGAACGCTGGTTGACCTTCTCCCAGTCGAGCTTCTCGACGATGCGGATCAGCCGCTCATCGAAGTTCTTCAGCATCTCCAGCACCTCCTCCTTGGAAACCTCCGGGTTCCAGGTGGTGTCCTCATGGGGCACGGTGATGTCGAAGGAGATCTGGCCGTTCTCACCGCGGTGGCGCAGCGGCAGGAAGTAGATCATGCGGCCGGTCTCGGCCTCGAGGTAGAGACGCAGGTTGTCGTCGACGAGCAGGCCCTCACCGAGGGAACCGTCGATGACCGCACGGTAGGCGTGGGCGTGCTGCATGACCGGCTGGGAGTCGGACCACAGCGCGCGGACACGTGACTTGATGCCGTCGGCGCCGACGAGGATGTCGAAGGTCTCCTCCTCGCCGTTGCTGAACTTCACGGTGGCGGAGTCGCCGTTGTCGGTGATCTCCTCGGCGCGGTAGCCGTACTGGAGGACACCCTCCGGCAGGGAACCGGTGAGCACGTCGATGAAGTCGCGGCGGTGGACCATGCGGGTGTGGTGCTTCTCCTCGCCCTCCTCCAGGTGCGGCCAGACCTCGCGGTTGATGACGTTGCCCTTTTCATCGAGGATCTCGAAGTAGTCGGAGGGGGAGGTGGCCTTCTCCACGGCCTCGAAGATGCCCAGCTTCTTGAACAGCTTGACCGACGCCGGGCGCAGGCCGATGCCGGCGCCGACCTCACCGGAGGCGGGGGCCTGCTCGTAGACCTTGACGTCGGCCCCGATCTGGGACAGCGCCAGGCCCGCGGTGGCACCGGCGTAGCCGCCGCCGATGACGCCGATCTTCAGGTTCTTGATGTCTTCAGCCTTCATTGTTCTTGAGTCCTTTTCTGGCGGGTGCTACTTGGCCGGCTTCGCGGTGAGGAAGTCGTGGGCGTGGTCGTGGAAGAGGCGGTGGATGACGTCATCGGCGACGCCGTTGCGCTTCAGGTCCGGGATGAGGACCTCGAAGATGTAGTTGATGGTGTGGCCCTTGACACCGGGCCAGCCCAGCGGGGAGCAGTTGGCGTCCGCGGAGGCCAGCAGCTTGGCCTCGTGGCCTGCCTCGAGCTCGCGCAGGAAATGGTCCATGCGCTCCTTGCGGGGACGGGCCCAGAACGGCGGGTCGGGCAGTTCGGTCTCGTAGCCGAAGGTGTCGAAGCCCAGTCGGCCGCCCACCTCGAGGATGCGCCCGGTGGGGGTCTGCGCGTGGTTGACGCCGTCGTCGACGTGGCCGAAGAGCACCCGGTCGAGGTCGAGGCCCTCCTCCTGGAAGATGGCGATCGCCGGCTCGGCGTCGATGGCCAGGTGGGTCATGACCGGCACACCGGTCTGGACGGCGGCGCGGGCCGCGGCGCGGTAGATGCGCTTGTCCAGCTCAGTCATGCGGCCGCCACGGGAGACGCCGACCTTGATGATGCCGGCCTTCGCGTTGGTGCCGGTGATGCCGACGGTGATCTCATGGAGGAAGACCTCGGTGAGGTACTCGACGGAGGCGCGGGCGAAGTGGGCCAGGGCGGTGTCACCGCCGACGAAGCCGGTGCAGGCCACGATGTGGACGCCGGTCTTCTCGGAGAGGGACTGGTAGTAGGGGATGTCGCGGCCGTTGCAGATGCCGGTGGCGTCGACGAAGGTGGCGGCGCCACCCGCGTACTCACGGAATTTGCGCAGCTTGGGGACGGTCTCCTCGTAGCGGACCTCGGGGGACTTCCACCATTTGGTGTCGAGCTCGGAGCCGGGCATGCCGTAGCCGATGTGCTCGTGGATGGCGACGAATCCGAGTTCCTCCACCGGGATTGCGCCGAGGACGGTGTTGACGAAAGACAACGTGGGCTCCTTAGTTGTTCTCGCGGACGGTGATGAACTCGCGCGGGTTGTCCCGGAGGATGCGCTGCGCATCCTCCTCGGACAGGCCGAGTCCCGGGATGAAGTCGGCGGCGACGGTGCTGTAGGCGACCTCGCGGGGCGCAAGCCCCTTCGCTACGCCGATGGCGTTGGACGAGCAGATGATGTGCCCGCCGAGACCCTCAGCGATGAGGGTGCGGATGAGCTCGCCGCGGGCGGCGTCGTCAAGCAGCCCCTCGGACTCGGTGCCGACGTTGTCGATGCCGACGTAGGCGCCCTTGCGGGCGATCTCGAGCGCCGGGGCGCCGACGCGGTCGCAGCCGCCGACGAGCACGCGGGCGGGGTCGAGGCCCTCGGACAACACGATCTCGAGGTCGCCGAGGGCGTTGTCACCGTACTGGAAGGACATCGGCGCACCGGTCTCCTTGGCGGCACGGGCGGCACCGCGCAGAAGGGACTCGTCGGTGGCGGTGCGGCCCGCGCGGGTGACGGCGGTGACGATGAGGCCGGCGCCAGCGCGGCGCTCCACGCGCGGCATGACCATGCCCTCGGTCACCTCTTTACCGAAGAGGTCAGCGAATTTCTCGGCCGGCCACGGGGTCGGCGGGTTGGTCTGCGGGGTGAGGAAGTAGCCGCCGAGCAGCTCTTCCGGGCCCTGGCCGGTGGAGGCGATGATGTGGACGCCGGTGGCCTCGGACAGGACCTCCAGCAGGGGGAGGTCCCGGCCGTGGAACATGCCGGTGGCATCCACGATGGCGTCGCCGCCGTGGGACTTGAAGTCCTCGAGCTTGGCCTTGAGGGTGGCGAAGATCTCGGGGCGGTCGAAGGTGATGTCGGGGGCGTACTGGGCGCCGGGGAGCACGGAGAGCAGGGCCTCGTGGACCGCGACGGTACCCAGGTCTGCGGAGGGGACGGGGCCGAGGACGGTGTTGACTGTCGTCATGGGCGCGACCTTTCAGCGTTCAGGGGAGCATGGGGACACGAAAAGGGGGCCGAAGGGTCGGGCGGGGGCCCGTGGAGCCTTGGTTTTTCGTGGGGTGATGCGGAGGGTGTGGGGGAGTGGGCCGGAGAGTTCGCCGTCCGCCTGGCGAGCCGTAGCACAGTGCCCCGGTAATGTGACCTTCCTAACGTCGTGGCCTAAGATTGGCATAATGTCATGCCAAAGTCAAGTGCTTCACATCCTCCGGGCCACATGCTCTGAATCGCTCTTCTGCCAGCCTCAACATCCCCGAAAAGGTGCTACGTGACGAAATGGTATTTGAATTCCTCCGCCTGATGGATGGCCAGACGCCATCCCGCAGGTACCCCGCCGGTGGAGAAGAAAATCGTCTCGATGGCCAGCAGCGGGCTACCTTCCGCCACCCCGAGTGCCTTAGCCTGCCTGGTGGTGGCCGCCGTCGCCCACGCCTCATGCTCCGCCCGGTCGAGGGTGATGCCGTATTCGCGTTCCAGCAGTTCCATCGCCGAACCCCGCTCCTCCAGGAACTCCACGCTCGGCAGGAAACCCTCGGGGGAGCGGATGTAGACATCGGCGTCGACGAGCGGCTCACCGTCAATCGACATCAGCCGGGTGAAGTGCAGCAGCCGCTCATCCTCCGGCAGTCCCAGGCGCGCCCGGATACGCGCGGGGGGAACCACCCGTTCCGGCTCCGAGACCGTCGAGGTCGGCTTGAGCCCCTTGTCGGCGAGGAACTGGAACAACCCGCCCGGACGGATATCCGCCGGCCGGTCCACCCGCGCCCCCACCACGGGGAAGGTGCCCTTGCCCTGCTTGCGGTAGACGAAGCCCTCCGTGGTCAGATCGCTGAGCGCCTGCCGGATCGGGGCGCGGCTGACGCCGAAACGTTCCAGCAGCTGCGCCTCCGTCATGGGCACGCCCGGGTCGGCGGTACCGCTGGTGATCTCCCTGCGGAGGATCTCCTTGATCTGCTTGTACATGGGGACCCCGGAGACGGGGTCGAGCTCACCGGTCGACATGGTTCGAGTCAACCACAGGCGAGGGGACGATCCTGGAACCGGTGGGCAGCGGGTCGACCAGCTCCACCCCGTCCACCGTCACCGACCACGGCCCGCTCAGATCCGGCGCCGGTTCCGGGGGTGGCGGCGGAACCGGCTCTGCCAGCGGGTGAATCGACTCCGGCTCGCCGTGATCGACGTCGAGGAACGCCGCCCCGCCGACCACGAACACCCGCACCCCGAGAGACCCGGGGCCGGCCAGATGCTCCTGCATCCGGTGGGCGATGAGCGGATCCAGGGTCGCGATGACCGCACCGTCCACCGTCACCTCAACTCCGTCCAGCAGCCCCAGCAGCTGGCGGTCGGGGCCGTCCACGTCGGGCAGCTCCACCGGGAAGCGGCGCCCCTGCGGCAGCACCGACGTCCCCTCGGGCAGCGAGTTCCACGGGACGGCGAGCTCAGGGGCGGGAAGTTCCACCGAGACGTCGAGAAGCCCGCGGTCGCGGTTGATGCACACCCGGGCGCGGACCGCCGGCTCCTGCCGGATGGCGTGCACGCGGTCGATGTCCCGGAAAACCTGGCGGATGCCCGCCGGCAGCGAACCGATTGTGCCGTAGCCCCAGCGCACCCGCCAGCCACCCCGCACCAGGTCCGGGACCAGCCGCACTGGGATGAGCGTGCCCGACGGCTCGATGAGCTCTGCCGTGCGCAGATGGGAGAAGAGGATCGCCTGGCTGACCTTCTCCACCGGCAGGGAATGCACATCAGTGCCCGCCGGCGGACGGGCGAGGGGGTAGCTGGGGACGACCATGGAACACAGCTTAGTCGGGCGTCGTCCGCCGCCCCTTGTGTGACAGCGGTAACATGGCTGGCACCGCATACCAGCGTAAGGAAGGACCAGACAGACCCATGCAGTTGAAGAAGAGAATCACCGCCGTCGCAGCCGCCGCCACCCTGGCCACCACCGCCCTGGCCGCCCCCGCTCACGCGCAGGACCCGGCCCAGCAGCTGCGCCAGTCCGCGGAGCCCGTCGCGCAGGGCTCCTTCGACCTCTACCAGTCCCTGTTCGACAACCCCGTCACCGCTCCGAGCGCTATCGGCGTTTTCCTGTCCTCCATGAGCTGGCACTACCTGATCTGGTGCCCGGTGGCGATGCAGCTGGGCTCCGAGGGCACCGACATGGGCCGCTGCAGCTTCTGATCCCCTTGAGGATTTCCCCACCTGTCCTGTTCGCCGGGGCGGCCGCCGTGCAGCGCCTGCTCGCAGGCCGCTTGCCGACGCCCCCGCTGGTCCTGCCCGCCCTGCCCCTGGTCGCTGGCGCGGGCGCACTCGCGATCAGCGCGGTAGCTCAGTTCCACCATTCCCGGACCACCACCAACCCCGTCCACCCGGAACGGGTCTCCAGCCTGGTCACCGACGGGGTGTTCAACTACACCCGCCACCCGATGTACCTGGCCCTTGCCGGGACTCTGGTGGCTCATGCGGTCTTCCGCCGGTCTCTGCCCGCTCTGCTGCCGGTGGCAGGCTTCGTGTGGGCCATCGACAGGTGGCAGATCCCCGCGGAGGAGACGGCGTTGTCGGCGCGTTTCGGTGGTGAATACCGGGATTACATCCGGCGGGTGCCCCGCTGGCTTCCGCGTGTCTAGGGTGGGGTCATGGAACCGATGAAGTTGAGTATTCAGCCCGGGGACATCACCACCCTGACCGTCGACGCCGTGGTCAACGCCGCCAACTCGCAGCTGCGTGTCGGCGGGGGAGTGGACCTGGCCATCAACCGGGCCGGGGGGCCGGGTATCCAGGCCGAGGCCCGCCGCATCCGCGTCGACCAGTACCCCGACGGACTGCCCGCGGGGCAGGCGGTGGCCACCACCGCAGGCGACCTCCCGGCCCGCTGGGTGATCCATACCGTCGGCCCCGTCCATTCGGCGACGGAGGACCGCAGCGACACTCTCGCATCCTGTTACCGGGAATCCCTCCGCCTGGCAGCCTCCCTCGGTGTGGCCTCGATCGCCTTCCCGGCGATCTCCGCGGGTGTGTACGGCTGGCCCATCGGCGATGCCGCCCGCATCGCCGTGCAGACCTCCCGGGAGATGTCGGATGAGGTCGCAGCCACCGTGCGGGAGGTCATCTTCGTGCCCTTCGGTGAGGAGGCTGTCCGGGCCTACGATGCGGCCCTGGCCGGGTAGGGCCTGTCGGTACCCAGCCACCGCGCTGCCCGGCACTAGCCGGTTGCGCTGATCCGCACGCCGGTCGCCGGGCGGGTGAGCATCCGGGTCCAGGGGAAGGTCGTGTCCTTCACGTCAGAGGAGATCGTGACGCCCGGGCGGCACATGACTACGACTGCCGCGGCCAGGGCGGAGACGGTGATCTTCTCGCCGGGGCAGCGGTGCCCGGTGCGCACGTCACCGCCGCCCTGGGGGATGAAGGCGGTGATGGACTCCGCCGCCTCCACACCGTCATAGGGCAGGAAGCGTTCCGGGTCGAAGGAGCCGGCGTCCCGCCATTCGGCGGGGGAGGTGAGGGTGCCCACGAAGTCCAGCAGCACGCGCTGGCCCTTCTGCACCGGACAACCGCTGATCTCGGTGTCCTTCTTCGCCAGGGCAGGCAGCATCGGCACGAAGGGGTGGGTGCGGCGCACCTCCTGGGCGAAGGCGACCGCCTCCGGAATATCAGTGACGGAGCCGCCTGCCTGCTGCGAGGCCGCCCGGATCCGTTCCACCCATTCCGGGTGCTTCACCAGCGCCGCCGCGGCGAAAGCCGCGAACCGGCCCACCGCCACGGTGGGTCGGGTGAGGTTCTGCAGCTCGACTGCCGCGACCTTGTCCTCCACCAGCTCGCCGTGTTCGTCACGCAGGTCCGCCATATGGGCGAGGACGGAATCCGGGGCCGCCGCGACTTTCCCTGAGCGGACGTCCTGGATCAGTTGCGTGGCCCAGCGGTCCAGCCGCACCCGTTCCACCATGGCGACCGGGTTCTGGCTGAGCTGGCCGAAGGTGTCCAACAGGCGGTTCATCTGCCTGACCCGCCGGTTCATTTCTTCGTCGGGCAGCTCCACCCCCGCCCAGCGGAGTGCGGCGCGGCCGAAGGCGAGGGCGGCGTCATCATGGACGTTGCCCGTCCCCGCCTTCCATCGCCCGTGGGCGGCCTCGAGTTCGCCGGCCACCAGGTGCTGGAAGTCGGCGACCCGGCCGTCGTCGTAGGCCAGGTCGGTCATGGCGTTCTTGCGCACGCGGTGGGCCTCGCCGTCGAGGGTGTGCACCGCCTTGTCCCCGAAGAGCGGGAGCTGAACGAGCTTGGGCATGGCGCCGTGGCGCTCCATGAGGTCCTTGTCGTAGAAGAAACGGATCCCCTCCTCACCCCGGACGAGCACGGAGGTCTTCCCCAGCAGAGGCAGGGACAAGGGGGTGTGGGAGGTGGCCGGCAGACCGGCCTTCTCCCGGAGTCGGGAGGCGAAGAGATAGCCCCAGCGGAGGAAGCCGGGGGCCTGTTCGGTGCGGATACGGGCGGGCCTGGTCTGGGTCATGCGCCCCAACCTACGTGAGGTGCCGGTCACATGCAGGGGAGTTTATGCCGCCTTCCCGGCACCCCCGGGGACAACCGGGGGTGCGGTCGCGTGTCCGGAAAAGTGCGCAGGTGGAAAAACTCCCTGATGAATAACAGGTTTGCTCCCCCCTGACCACCGATGCTATCCGCCGTAGAATCCGGGCGAGGAAGTTTTCCGGACCCAGGAGCAGACAGACATGGACAACAGGGATTTCACGGGGCAGACCATCATCGTCACGGGTGCGGGTTCCGGCATCGGGCGGGCGACCGCTCTCCTGCTGGCCCGCCGCGGCGCGCACGTGTTCATCGCCGACATCTCGGAGAACGCCGATCAGGTGGTTGAGGAGATAACCACCGCTGGTGGACAGGCCACCGCCGTCATCGGCGACATCTCCGACCCGGCGGTGGTGGACGGGCTGGTGGAGCAGGCCGCAGGCACCGGAGGTCGTCTCGGACTGGTCAACAACGCGGGCATCATGGACCGTTTCGCGGGGGCCGCCGACACCGATGATGCGACCTGGGAGCGGTGCCTGCGCATCAACCTCACCGCCCCCTTCCTGCTCACCCGGGCCGTCCTGCCGCACATGCGGCAGGGCGGGGGAGGGGCGATCGTCAACGTCGGTTCCGCCGCATCCTTACGCGGTGCCGCCGCCGGTGCCGCCTACACCGCCTCCAAGCACGGGGTGGCCGGGCTGACGAAGAACACCGCCTACACCTACGGGCGCGAGAACATCCGCTGCAATCTCATCGCCCCGGGCGGGGTGGAGACCAACATCATGGCCACCTCGGCGACGGAGACCCAGATCGACCCTGCGCATGGTCTGGCCGCCCTCACCCCGATCCACCAGTCGGCGCTGCGCCAGGCCAGCGCTGAGGAACTCGCGGGCCCGATCGTCTTCCTGCTCTCTGATGCCGCCGCCGACGTCAACGGCGTCATACTCCCGGTCGACGGTGGCTGGGCGGCCGGGTAACTTCATTCCGCCGAGACCACGTACTCCGCCAGGTACTGCCCGGTCAGGGTGGTGGCGTCGGCGATGAGTTCGGCCGGGGTACCGGTGAAGGTGACCCGGCCGCCCTCGGAACCGGCGCCGGGGCCGATGTCGATGACGTGGTCGGCGTGCGCCACCACGGCCAGGTGGTGCTCGATGCACACCACGGTCTTCCCGGCGTCGACCAACCGGTCAAGCAGCCCCAGCAGCATCTCGATGTCCGCCAGATGCAGGCCCGTGGTCGGCTCATCGAGGATGAACACGTCAGTCTTCTCCGCCAGGTGCGCGGCCAGTTTGAGCCGCTGGCGTTCACCACCCGACAAGGTGGTCAGGGGCTGGCCGAGAGTGATGTAGCCCAGGCCGACGTCAACAAGCCGGGTGCAGATCTTCGCGGCTGCGGGGACCGTGGACGCGGGTGTCGAGAAGAATTCGGCGGCCTCGGCCGCCGGCATGGCCAGCACCTGGGCGATATCGCGGCCACCGAAGTGGTAGTCGAGGACGGCCTCGTCGAAACGCTTCCCCTCGCAGACCTCGCAGGGCACGTCCACGCCCGACATGATCCCGAGGTCGACGTAGACCACACCCGCCCCCTTACAGTTGGGGCAGGCACCCTCGGAGTTGGGGGAGAACAACGCCGGCTTGACGTCATGGGCCTTGGCGAAGGCCTTGCGGATCGGCTCCAGCGCGCCGGTGTAGGTGGCCGGGTTGGACCGCCTTGAGCCGCGGATGGGGGCCTGGTCCACGATGACGGTGTTCTCCCGGCGTGGCAGGGAGGCGATGAGCGAGGACTTGCCGGAACCTGCCACACCCGTGATGGCGCTGAGCACCCCGGTGGGGATGTCCACGTCGACGTCGCGGAGGTTGTTGCGGTCCGCACCGCGGATCTCGATGGCCCCGGTTGCGGTGCGGGTGGTGTCCTTCAGCCGGGTCCGGTCGTGGAAATGGTGGCCGGTGACGGTGTCGGAGACCGCGAGCTCCGCCACGCTGCCCTCGAACTGGATGAGCCCGCCCTCGTGGCCGGCGCCGGGGCCCAGGTCGATGACGTGGTCGGCGATGGCGATGGTCTCGGGTTTGTGCTCGACGACCAGCACGGTGTTGCCCTTGTCGCGTAGTTCCAGCAGCAGGGTGTTCATGCGGCGGATGTCGTGCGGGTGCAGTCCGGCGGTCGGCTCATCGAAGACGTAGGTGATGTCGGTCAGCGCGGAGCCGAGGTGGCGGATCATCTTCGTGCGCTGGGCCTCACCTCCGGAGAGCGTGCCCGCGGGACGGTCGAGGGTGAGATAGCCCAGGCCGATGGCGACGAAATTGTCCAGGGTCTCCCGGACAGCCTGGACCAGGGGAGCCACGGACGGGGCCTCGACGCCACGCATCCACTCCGCCAGCTCCCGGATCTCCATGGCGCACAGCTCGGCGATGTTCCTCCCGTTGATCCGCGACTCCAGGGCGTGGCGGGCCAGGCGGGTCCCGCCGCAGTCGGGGCAGGGGATGAAGGTGACGGCCCGGTCGACGAATTCGCCGATGTGCTTCTGCATGGCGTCGCGGTCCTTGCTCAGCATGGACTTGGTGATCTTCGGTACCAGGCCCTCATAGGTGATGTTGATGCCGCTGAACTTGATCTTCGTCGGCTCCTGGTGATACAGGGCGTGGCGCTGTTCCGCGGTGAAGTCCACCACCGGGACGTCCGCGGGGTAGAGACCGGATTCGGCGTAGCCGCGCATGCTCCAGGAACCGACCTTGTAACCGGGGATGAGCAGGGCGCCGTCGTTGAGGGAGCGGGATTCGTCAACCAGCTGGGTGAGATCGATGTCGGAGACCCGGCCCAGTCCCTCACACCGCGGGCACATGCCGCCGGTGCGGCTGAACTCCACCTTCTGCCGTTTTCCGCCCGCGACGCTGAGACCGCCCGAGGCGGAGACCGAGGGCACGTTGAAGGAGTACGCGCCGGGTCCGCCCGCGCGGGGTTCGCCGATGCGCGAGTAGAGGATGCGCAACATGGCGGTGGCATCGGTGGCGGTGCCCACCGTGGAGCGGGCGTTGGCGCCCATCGGCTCCTGGTCGACGAGGATGGCGGTGGTGATGCCCTCCAGCCGGTCGACGTCGGGGCGGGCCAGGGAAGGCATGAAGCCCTGGACGAAGGTGGAGTAGGTCTCGTTGATCAACCGCTGGGATTCGGCGGCGACGGTGCCGAAGACCAGGGAGGACTTGCCGGAGCCGGAGACCCCGGTGAAGACGGTGAGCCGGCGTTTGGGTATCTCCACGCTGACCCCGCGCAGGTTGTTCACATGGGCGCCGGTGACGCGGATGAGATCGTGGGAATCAGCTGGCGGCAGGCTCTCTGGGCTCACGGGATCCTCCGGGAAGACGTCGGGGAAAGGGGAGAACCGAGTGTAGTCCCGCACCACCCCGGTGGTAGCAGGCTACGGCACGTGGTGGGTCCATTCCGCGGTGTCGAATTTCTCCTCAACCAGCTTCTCCGCGGCGCTCAGATCCTCGGGCTGCAGCTCGGCCAGCTGTGCGCCGTAGCGGTTGCTGAACTCCGTGATCATCGTGTCGATGATCTCCTCGCGCGGGGCACCGGTCTGCCGGCGCAGCGGATCGACGCGTTTCTTCGCCGAGCGCAGTCCCTTGCTGGCGAGTTTCACCTTGCCCACCCGCAGCACGTCGGTCATCTTGTCGGCGTCGATGTCGTAACTCATCGTCGCATGGTGCAGCACCACACCCTTGCGGCGTTTCTGCGCGGCTCCGCCGATCTTGCCGCCGTCGGAGGTGATGTCGTTGATCGGCTCGTACCAGGCGTTCACACCGTGGCGGCCCAGGGCGGCGAGCACCCACTGGTCGAGGTACTCGTAGGAGGCCTCGTAGCTCAGGCCGGCGACCATGGAACCGGGGACATAGAGGGAGTAGGTGATGCAGTTGCCACCCTCCATGAACATCGCCCCACCGCCGGAGATGCGCCGCACCACCTGGATGCCGTGCCTCTCCACGCCATCAGGTTCGATCTCATTGACGTAGGACTGGTAGGAGCCGATGACGGCGGCGCGGTCCTCCCACTCCCAGAAGCGCAGCGTCGGGCCGCGCGTGCCGTCCGCGACCTGGTCGAGCAGGACCTCGTCCAGCGCCACGTTCACCCTGGTGGGCAGAGGGCCGGGGTGGAGAATCTCCCAGGTATGGTCTGTGAAGTCGGTGCCGCCGGCCACCGCGCGGCGCACGGCCAGCGCCACATCCGCGGTGCTGAAGCCGTGCAGGGCGACCCCTTCGATGCGGGCGAGTGCGGTGTCGATACGCTCCTGCAGCTGCCCCGCGCCCTCGCTTATCGACGCCCCCGTCAGCGCCGGCCCCAATGCCTCAAACGCTTCCTCGGGTTCGAGGAAGAAGTCGCCGGAGATCTGCGCTGCGGTGATGTGGCCGTCCTCGACGGTGACATCCGCGACGACGAGCTTGCCGTGGGGGACCTTGATCTCAAAGTGCTGCTGCATACCCGCCCAGCGTACGTGGGGCGGTCTGTGATCTCATGGAGGAGATCGTGTTGCCGCCGAGAGAAGGGGACGCTGTTGGGAGACGAGACAGCAGGACTGGTGTCCCTCCTGTTCGGGGTGGTGCTCGTCTCTGTGGTGTGCACCTGGGTGGCCCGTGCCGGAGCCAGGGGAGACCTGGGGCGTAATGATGCTGTCGGACTCCGCACCCGAGACACCCGGGCCTCCGATACAGCCTGGCAGGCCGGCCACGCCGCCGCGCTGCCCCTGTTGAACAGAACTATCTGGATCGCCGTCGCTACCGTCGTGCTCGCCGTCGTGATCCAGGCTGCGTGGGGTGGACAGTGGGGGATTCTCGTGGGGCTGGGCGGCATGACTGCCGAGGTCGGCGTGCTGGTGCTGGCCACCAGGGCAGCCAACCGCGCAGCGAAAGAGGTTGCCTGAGGGCTGCCGGGCTGCTGCATTCCGATTCAGGGTATGTGAAGGAGAAAGTGATGGTAGGACTGAGGATATGGACTTCAGCTTCGACAAACTGGTCACCCTGACGCCGCAGGAAGGCGCAGATCAGACCCTGGTCTGCGGCCCAGACGGCTGCGCCCCGGCCCAGGCTCCCGCGTCGGAGCCGGAACCTGAACCTGGGGACCATGCTTAACATCCTTCTGGTCCTCCTCTTCATCCTCATCGGCGGCGTCTTCGCCGCCACCGAGATGGCGCTGGTGAGCCTGCGGGAATCGCAGATCCGCCAGATGGAACGGGGATCTGCCTCTGCCCGAAGCGTGGCCGCGCTGGCCCGCAACTCGGGGCTCTTCCTCTCGGCGGTCCAGATCGGCGTGACCTTCGCCGGTTTCTTCTCTTCCGCCTTCGGTGCCTCCACCATCGCCCCGCAGATCGCCCCGTACCTGGCGAACTGGGGGATGAACGACAGGGCGGTGTCGATAAGCGCGCTGGTGCTGATGACGATCTTCATCTCCTACCTCTCGCTCGTGCTCGGCGAGCTGGTGCCCAAAAGAATCGCCATGCAGAAGGCGAAGCGGGTCAGCCTCCTCGCCGCGCCGCCGCTGAAGATCTTCGCCAGGTTGATGACCCCGGTCATCTGGATCGTGGACAATTCTTCCGGGCTGCTGCTGCGCCTGATGGGCTTTGATCCGGCGGCACGAACCTCGCAGATGACCATGGAGGAGGTCCGCGACATCCTCAGCTCCCACCACGAGATTGACCCGCGCCAGCGGGAACTCTTCGATGACGTCTTCGAAGCAGGCGAACGCATCGTCAGCGAGGTCATGCGTCACCGCTCCGACACGGTCGCCTACCAGGCGGACCTGACCGTTTCCGCGGCCTCCCGGGACATCATGGACCGACCATATTCCCGTTATCCGGTCTACGAGGAGTCGATCGACGACATCATCGGCTTCGTCCACGTGCGAGACCTGTTGGAACAGGGCGCATCCGGCAACGTCGAAGTGCAGGTCCGGGACATCATCCGGCCCATCGCGCAGTTCCCCGGTTCCATTTCCCTGCCGGAGGCGATGTCCCAGATGCGGTCCTCCGGCCAGCACATCGCCATGGTCGTCGATGAATACGGCGGCACCGACGGCATGGTCACCCTCGAGGACCTGCTCGAGGAGCTCGTCGGCGAGATCTGGGATGAGTACGACACCGACCAGCGCCGGGCCTTCATGCGCCTGCACGAGTCCCGCTTCCTGGCCGGGACGATGAACCTCGAGGATTTCGCGGAGGCCACCGGCATCACCCTGCCCGACGGACCCTACGAGACTGTCGCCGGCTGGCTGCTCACCCGTCTGGGCCGGCTGGGGCGGGAAGGGGACGTGGTGGCCATCCCACCGGAGTTCACCGCCGATCCCGCGGACGACGGGATGGACGGGGAAGCCGAGGCCCGCTACGAACTGGAGGTCGCCGCGGTCTCGGGCAACCGCATCGTCACCGTCGAACTGAGGAAATCCCGCCCCACCGGCCCAGCGGACCCCGCGGAGGACACCGGGGAGAATCCTGCCCCGTAATGTAAACGGACATGTACGATCTCCCCACCATTCTCACGGCCTTCGGTCTGACGCTGTTCGCGGGTCTGGCCACGGGCATCGGCGGGCTCATCGCCGTGGCCAAGAGCAACCCCGGCCAGCGTTTCATGGCCGGGGCACTGGGGTTGTCCACCGGCGTCATGCTCTACGTCTCCTTCATGGAGATCCTCCCGAAGGCCTTCGCTGAGCTCACCAGTGTGTGGGGTGAGCGGGGGGGAAGTTGGGCGACGGTCGCGGCCTTCTTCGCCGGCATCGCGGTCATCGCGGTCATCGACCGGCTGGTGCCCGAGCCGATCAACCCGCATGAACGCGGCATCGGTGACGACCCGAAGAAGTCCGCCCAACGTCGCCGCATGATGAAGATGGGTATGTTCACCGCCGGGGCCATCGCCATCCACAACTTCCCCGAGGGTTTCGCCACCTTCATCGCCGGGCTGGAGGACCTGACCGTCGCGATCCCGGTGGCGGTGGCCATCGCCATCCACAACATCCCCGAGGGGGTGGCCGTCGCCGTGCCCATCCGGCAGGCGACCGGTTCCCGGGGTCGGGCCCTGGCCTGGTCGACCGTCTCCGGGCTGGCCGAGCCGGCAGGTGCCCTCATCGGCTTCCTGCTGCTCATGCCCTTCCTCGGGCCGGTCACCCTCGGCCTGTCCTTCGCGGTGGTGGCGGGCATCATGGTCTTCATCTGCCTCGATGAACTCCTGCCCACCGCGGTGTCCACCGGCCGCCACCACACCGCGATCTACGGGCTCATCCTCGGCATGGCGATCATGGCGGCCTCGCTGCTGCTCATGCTCTGAGAGCCTGCCGCTTCTCGACGCCCCGGCCCAGCAGGTGCGCAGCCCCCGCGCCGGCCAGCAGCAGCGGCAGCACCCACCACGGTGCCCACGTCAGCTCCCAGGCGATGACAGCGGCGAACAGCGGTGCCCGCTGCATCACCGCCAGCACCATCGCCGCCCCCAGCAGGGAGGCCACGGCGACCGTGTCCGGCCCCAACCCGGCCAGCAGCGCGGTGGCCGCACCAGAGGCGGCCCCCACCGCCAGTGCCGGGGTGAGTGTGCCTCCCACCGCCCCGGAAGCCAGGGACGCCGATGTCAGCACCGGTTTGGCCACCGCCAACACCATCAGCAGGAGCAGCGGGGAAGCAGGGGAGAGCACGGTGTGGAGGATCTGTTCACCGTTGCCCGTAACCCCCGGCACCAGCTGTGAGACCGCGACGACCCCGGCGGTGGCCGCCCCCACGCTCAGCGGCAGCCAGCGGGGATCGGGTCTCCGCCACCGGGCGGTCGAGCGCATCAGGGCCAGGAAGAGCCGGCCCACGCCCACCGCGACCAGCAGGATCAGGGGGAAGAGGTACAGCATCGCGGCGTGGAAACCGACGGCGGGGAAATCGTAGACCGGGCGCCTGCCGACCATCGGCCAGGCCGTCACCGTGGCAGTCACGGACATGGCGGTGGCGATGAGCAGTGCCCGCCGGTCGCGGCGCACCGGCATGGCCTCGAGGGTGAACAGCACACCCGCCACCGGCACGTTGTACACCGCCGCCAGCCCCGCCCCGGCGGCCGCGGCCACAACGATCCGCCGTTGTTCCTCCCCGAGTCGGCCAACGCGGCTGAACCGGTCCAGCACCGCCGCCGCAGCCTGCCTGGGGGCCTGCTCCCGGCCGAGCGAGATCCCCGAACCCACCGCCAGCAACTGCAGCAGGGAATCGGCGAAGGTGCGCCCCAGGGGCAGCGGGGCCCGGCTGCGGACTGATTCCTCAATGCTGCGTACCGGTCCTGCCCGCCGCAGCCACCACCAGCCCAGCCCTGCCAGCACACCCCCGATTCCTGCGGCCGGCACCGGGTGGAGCACACCCGCACCAGCGGCCAGGACCTGGATACCCCGGATGAACCATGCCATCGCCCCGCCGATCAGACCTGCGGCGACACCACCGGCGAACACCACCGTGAGGAGGACGAAGAGGCTGCGGGACACGCACTCAGCGTAGCCCGCGTGCCGGGGCTCAGTGCGCCGCCACCTGCTTGTGCGCCCCGCGCCGGGTCAGGCGGGCGACACCTTCCACGAGGAAGGCGACCACCCCGCCCCAGAGCAGTCCGAAGACCAGCGAGAAGAACGTGTTGACCAGCCAGCCGACAAAGCCGCCGCCGGCGGCGGTCTCCAGGTGGTGGATGGTGTCGTAGATCCAGGTCAGACCGAACTCGTCGAGCCCGACGATGATGATGTGCCCGCCCACCCAGAGCATGGCGAAGGTGCCGACCACCGCGATGGTGGTGAGCACCTTCGGCATCGCCGCGACCAGGCCCCGGCCGAAACCGGCCCCGGCCCCGCCGCGGGAGACCATGTGCAGGCCGATGTCGTCCATCTTCACCAGCAGGGCCACCGCGCCATAGACCAGCGCGGTGATGCCGATACCGACCACCACCAGGACCGCGGCACGGAAGGCCATGGGCTGGTCGGCCACCTCGTTGAGCGAGATGACCATGATCTCCGCGGACAGGATGAGGTCGGTCATGATCGCACCCTTGACCAGCTGGTCCTCCGCCCCGGCGGACTTCTCTTTCGCCGGGGTGTCGTGGCCGCCGTGGCCGAGCACCTTCGCCAGGACCTTCTCCGCCCCCTCATAACAGAGGTAGGTGCCGCCGATCATGAGGAGCGGGGTCAGTGCCCACGGGGCGATCCACGACAGGAGCAGGGCCACCGGCAGGATGATGACGAGCTTGTTGAACAGCGAGCCCTTGGTGATCCGCCAGATCATCGGCAGTTCCCGGGCGGGGGAGACTCCCGCGACGAAACGCGGGGTGACCGCGGCGTCATCGACGACGACGCCGGCGGCCTTCATGGAGGTCTTGCCTGCGGCGGCGGCGACATCGTCGACGCTGGCGGCGGCTGCGCGGGCGATGAGGGCGACGTCGTCAAGCAGGGCGAGCAGGCCACCAGCCATGGTCTCCACCTTTCATTCGGGGTGCGTGCGGGACACGTACGGTTCTGACCAACGAGTCTAGGCGCCCGGGCCTAGACTTGGGCGCATGAAAATTGCGGTCATCGGAGCAGGGGCGGTCGGCGGCTGGTTCGGGGGAGAACTGGTACGCGCAGGCCACGATGTGGTCTTCATCACCCGCGGCAGGAGCCTGGAGATCCTGCAGAAGGAGGGCCTGCGGCTCAATGACGACCCGCCGATCCCGGTCCGCGCAGTGCCGGAACTTGCCGGGGCCGGCACCCCCGACGTGGTCCTCCTGGCGGTGAAGGCGACCACCGCCACGGACTTCGCGGCACTGCTTGAGGGCCTGGGGCCGCAATCCCTCGTCGCCGTCACCCAGAACTCCGTCGAGGTGCCCACCCGCGTCGCCGAGATTGCCGGCACCGCACGCACCCTCCCCGGGGTCGTGCGCGGTTACTTCCACCACACCGGCCCCGGCCGGATCGAGTTCCACGGTGGGCCCATCTCATACGATTTCGGCACCTGGGACGGGCACACCAGCGAGGTCGTCGACGGGTTCGCCGCGGCGCTGCGCGAGGCGGGTGTCGACGCCCGCGTGCACCCGGACATCTTCATCGACGTCTGGGAGAAGGCCATGTACGTCACCAGCACCGGGGCCCTCGGCGCCCTGGCCGGCCGCCCACTCGGCGAACTACGCACCCGCCTGCGCCCCAGCCTGACGGCGCTCATGTCGGAGATCCACGCCACCGCCCTGGCGAACGGGGTGCCGCTGAGCGACGACGCTGTGGAACGCACCCTCGCCTTCGCCGACCGCATGCCCGCCGACGCCACCAGCTCCATGCACCGTGACCTGGCAGCCGGCCTACCGGGCAGCAGCCATGAACTCGATGCCCAGGTCGGTGCCATCTGTCGCCTCGCGGCCCGGCGCGGGGTAGATGTCCGGCTGCATGACCTTCTGCTGAATGTGCTGGACCAGCGTTTCTAGCTAATGCGTTTCAGAGACCGCCGAAGACCCGGGACACCCGACGTGCGGTCGACCGTAGTGCTGCGAGAATCTCCCGCTCCCGGGACTCCGGGAGCCGGGAATGGATGGCGGAGACACTGAGGGAGACGAGCGGGGAACCGGGCGCACCGGGCACCAGGATCGCTGCGCCGGACAGACCCGGAATGACGTAATCGCTGCCATAGAGGTAACCGTCGCGACGGAACTGGGTGAGCGCCCGCCGCAGCACCTGTTCGTGCTCCTCGGTGCCGATCTCCGTCCACTGGTGGTGTTCGTTCTGGTGCAGACGGGACAGCAGCTCCTCCTGCTGGTCCTCCGGGAGCTGAGAGAGAATAGCGATGCCGCTGTAGGTCATGGTCAGTGGCAGCACGTCACCCACCGAGACGGTTTCCGCCCGGATCGGGAAACGGCCGACAGCGCGGGCGAGATAGTAGACACCGTCGAAATAGCGCGTGGCCATGTACACCGTGTCGCCGAGCTGGTCCGCCAGGTCCTGGGCGAGTTCCTGGAGCTCAGAGATGTGGTCGATGGGGGAGGGGGCCGCCAAGGCGAGCACGCCGAGCCGGCGGTCGAGGAGGTAGCGGCGGTTCTCCAGCTGGCGGACATAACCGATCTCCTTGAGCGTGCCCAGGATGCGGTGCACGGTGGGGCGTGCGAGCTGGGTTGATTCCGCCAGGTCCAGGAGCCGGGCGCCGGCAGCACCAGCAGAGGCGATGGCCTCGAGGATTATCGCGGCGCGTGCGAGTACATGAGGTTGTTGGGTGTCCCGTTCCACTCTGGTTCTCCTGTTCCTCGGCGATCGCCGGGCTCGTCGTGTCTGAGGCAGTGTCCATTCAATCACCCGCACAAGGTCCGCTGTGCGGACTTGTGAGGTTAACTAGGGCTGAGTCCATCCAGTGGACTCTGCACTAGCCCCGATGGCTACCCCCGACCGCTTGGCCGGTTATGCCGGTTAATGCAGCTAGCTCAACAAAAATTGATCGATTTCATGGATTTAGAGGACGTTTTGTCGCCCTGAGGGAGTGTTGATCTTGCGTGGGGCTGGGCTGTTACTTATTGTCACCTATCACGAAGAAGTGGTCTGGATCACTTGCTTCGGAGGAAATAAAAGTCCGTTCAGCGAACTCGCGTTGACGTCGAAGAAAAGAAGAACCCATCCCCGGGTGCAGCCTCCCCGGATCCTGTCCCTCCCCTACAAAGGAGTTTCCCTTTGAGCACGACAGCACTCACCACGGCCCCTCCAGTCCTGAAGCAGGAACCGGATCAGGCACGTCGTCGTCAATCGATGATCGCCACGGGCGTTGGCAACGTCCTCGAATGGTTTGACTGGGCCGTCTACGGCGTTTTCTCCACCTACATTGCCCAGGCACTGTTCAGTCAGGAGAATCCTGTCTCGGCACTCCTCGGCACCCTGGCGGTCTTCGCCGTTGGCTTCGTCATGCGCCCCCTGGGTGGGCTGGTGTTCGGACGTATCGCCGACAAGCGCGGCCGCAAGTGGGTCCTACTGGTCACCATGCTGCTGATGGCCGGAGGATCCCTGCTGATCGCGATCATCCCCAGCTACGAGACCATCGGTGGCGCGGCCTCCTTCCTGCTGCTGGCAGCCCGCCTGCTCCAGGGTTTCGCCCACGGAGGTGAGTCCACCGCCTCCAACGTCTATCTCCCCGAGATCGCCCCTAAGCACCAGCGCGCCCTCTACGGATCAACCATCGGTTTCTCCATGGGCCTGGGCACCATGCTGGCAGTCCTCTTTGGATCCCTCCTCGCCAACGCCTTCGACTCGGAGTTCATGAGCACCTGGGGTTGGCGCATCCCCTTCCTCTTCGGAGCCCTGCTCGCGGTGGTGGTGCTCTGGCTGCGCCGCAACATGATGGAATCGGACGTCCATGAGGACCATGTTCAGGCAGTGGAGAACGCCGAAACCGGGGCACCGGTCGAGGTCGTCGAATGGCAGCGGCGTCGGATCTTCACCAAGGCCGTCGAGGTCTTCTTCTACATGGCAGGCACCACACTGCCCTACTACATCTGGTCATCTTTCGCAGCGACGTACGCAATCAGCCAGAAGGGGATGGACCCGGCCGGGGCCTTCACCGCCTCACTGGGGGCGATGGCAGTAAACCTGGCGCTCGTCCCGGTGATGGGGCTGCTGGCCGATAGAATCGGACGACGCATCCCGGTGATTGTGTACGCACTCGCCACCGCCGCACTGACCGTCCCGGTCTTCGCCATGATCGACGACAACCCCTGGACGCTGTTCATCGCCCAGGCTCTGATGATGGGCCTCAGCGCCGCCATCGGTGGTACCCAGCCCGCCATGCTCGCCGAGCAGGTGCCCACCCGCTACCGCACCCTGATCATGGGCACCGCCATGCCGCTGGCCGTCGCACTGTTCGGCGGAACCGCCCCCTACCTGAATACCTGGCTGGCCTCCATCGACATGTTCTGGCTCTTCGACGCCTACATCATCGCCATGGCGCTGGGTACCGCAGTCGTGGCCGCATTCCGGTGGAAGGAGACCCGAGGCATCGAGCTCGCTGACGTCCGCTGATCCCTGAACCTCCGCTCCATCCGCGACACACACCTAGCTGAAAGAAGATAATGCTCACCCAGGATGTAATGATCCCCCGCACGATCGGCGTCAACGGCACCGAGATCACCTACTACGACTCCATGGACACCCGGAACCACCCGGATGACGTGATGGTGCTCGTCCACGGCACCGCCGGCTCCACCGCCTCCCACTTCAGTTTCCTGTACCCGGTTCTCGCAGCCCGTCAGCGCGTCATCGCCATTGACTGGGCCCCGGTTCCGGAGTCTGACCAGCCCCTGGAACTCGATGACCTGGTCAATCAGGTCAGCACGACCCTGGAAGCACTCATTCCGGGCCGCCGGGTGGTACTGGTCGGCTATTCCCTGGGGGCAGTGGTGAGCGCAGCCCTCGCAGCCCGGCGCCCTGATCTGGTGGACCGGCTCATCCTGGTCGCCGGCTGGATCACCACCGACCTGCAGCAGCTCCTACGCAATGACGTCTGGCACGCCTTACGCGCTGCCGGCGACGAGGACGCCCTGCGCCGGTACTCCACCTTCTGCGCCTTCGGCGGACCTTTCCTCAGCCAGCGGACCCTGACGGATATGCGTCCGGGGATGGACGCAATGGTCTTCGATACCTTCGGCGACCAGCAGATGGACCTCAACCGCCGTATCGACATCTCCGCAGAGGTGGAGCAGATCAGTGCCTCGACCCTGATCGTCTCCTGCACCCACGACCAGATGGTCCCCACTCGTCACCAGCTCGCCCTGTTCGGCGCGATCGAGGACTCCCGGTTCGTGGAGATCCACACCGGCCATGCCGTTGTCTTTGAACGACCCAGCGAACTCAGCCACCACATCCAGCAGTTCATGGATCAGCCGGAGCGCTACGACGCTGGCACGGTCATCCCCACCCCTGAACCCTGATCCAGACACTCTTCCCACCCCTGTTTTCCTGAACGGAGCACGACATGATCACCCCTCTCACCCAGATTGAGACCCGTACCCTGATTATCGGCAGCGGTTTCGCCGGGCTCGGCATGGGAGTCCAGCTCAAACGTCGCGGTGACGATGACTTCCTCATCCTCGAACGCGCCGGTGACGTCGGCGGCACCTGGCGCGACAACACTTATCCAGGCGCGGCCTGTGACGTTCCCTCACACCTCTACTCCTTCTCCTTCCGGCCGAATCCGGACTGGTCACGGGTATTCTCCCCGGGCCCCGAGATCCAGTCTTATCTGCAGGACACTGCGCACGAAGAGGGCCTGAGAGAACATCTGCGCCTCAACCAGAATATGGAGCATGCCCGCTGGGACGAGACTGAGGGGCGCTGGCATGTGCTCACCCCGGATCACGAGTACATCGCGAAGTTCCTCATCACCGGCACCGGGCATCTGGCGGACGAGGCGTACCCCAATATCCCGGGTCTGGACAGTTTCACGGGTGAGAAATTCCACTCCGCCCGCTGGGATCACTCGGTGCCCATGGAAGGCAAGCGCATCGGTGTGATCGGCACCGGAGCCTCTGCCATCCAGATCGTCCCGGAGATGGCGGAGATCGCCTCCGAACTGGTGGTATTCCAGCGCACCCCGAGTTACATCATTCCCCGGGGGGAACGCGCCTACACCGAGGGTGAGCGCCGCCTGTTCCGCCGGAACCCGGAGTCGATCACTGCCTTGCGCTCTGAGCTGTTCTGGGGTGGGGAGAACACCTTCGCCCAGCGCCGGGCCATCCCGCAGTTCCTGGAGGCCGGCAAGAAACTCGCTCTCGACCACCTGTCCAGCCAGGTCCCTGACCCGGAGCTGCGGGCGAAGCTGACCCCGGACTATGAGCCCGGCTGCAAGCGCGTGCTGATCTCCAACACCTTCTACCCGGCCCTCCAGTCCCCGGTGACCACCCTGGAGAGTTCCGCGTTGGCCAGTGTCGACGGTTCGACCGTGACCGCCGCCTCAGGGGCGGAATATGAACTGGATGTACTGGTATTCGCCACCGGTTTCGAGGCCACAGAGCCGCCCTATGCGAAGCTCGTCCACGGCCGCGGCGGACTCAACCTCTCCACCCACTGGGAACAGGGCATGCAGGCCTATGACTCCGTCACGGTGGCGGGATTCCCGAACCTCTTCTCCATCAACGGACCCAACACCTCTCTGGGACATAATTCGATCGTCTACATCATCGAGTCCCAGATCGACTACATCCTCGGGGCCATGGATTACATGACCGCCACCGGTGCGGAGATCATCGAGCCCACCCCGGAGGCAGAGGAGGCCTACGTCCGCAGCATCCAGGACAATGCCGTGGGCACCGTGTGGCTCGATGGCGGCTGTAGCTCCTGGTACGTGGACCAGCGCTCGGGTCGTCTCACGCTCATCTGGCCGGACTTCGGCTACGCTTTCCGGGACGCCAACGGGACGTTCCACTCGGAGGGTTATGAACTCCGCGACATCTCCGCGATCGAGCCCGTCACTGTCTGAGGGAAGCGGGCACATGAAGAATGACGTGTGTGTCGGGAGGGGGGCCAACCAGCCCTCCCACGGCGAGATACTGGTCCGGGTGGTGGCCACAGGTGTGTGCCCCACAGACCTGAGCACACAGTCGGGGGACATGCCGCTGCCCTACCGGGCGTGCTCGGCCACGAGGAATCCGGCATCGTCAAGGTGGCCGGGGAGGGGGCGGGTGACGTGCGGGCCGGTTCTCGGGTAATCCTCGGCTGACCCTGGTGTGGGCAGTACCGCAACTGCATACACGGTGAACGCCGCTGCTGCGGAAATATGGGCGCAGGACTGTGCGCGGTGTGCGCCTGCACGGTTCGCCGGCAGGCACCTCCGCATACACCTGCGCTGGCGGCTCCCAGTTTTCCGGCCACTTCTTCGGACAGTCATCCTTCGCCACCCACACTCCGGCCCGGGTGAATGCCCTGGTGGGGGTCGACGGCACGGTGGACCTGAATCTCCTGGACCCGCTGGCCTGCAGCATCACCACTGGTGTGGGGGCGGTTTCCCCATTGACCGCCCGGAGCCGGGGGAGTCAATGGTGGTCTTCGGGACCGTGGGGCTGGGCGCCATCCACATGATCAACTCCGGGGAAGAGGACCCGGTCGAGGCTGTCACCCGGATCCTGGTCGGAGGTCTCCCCCGGCCTCATGCGGACGCTTTCCTGCCGGACGGTGACGGGGACGGTGGGAGGGTCATCGACCAGCAGCTTCCTCGCCCAGGTCTGCTGGAACTGCCCAGGCAGGGCAGAATCCCCTTGGACCGTCTGATCACCCCATCAAGGCGGCCCTGCTTGTCCCCCTCGGTCGCTGACTGACCCCGGTGCCTGAACACCAGAGCCGGTGCCCGCGGTGAAGGTCGCGGGCACCGGCTCTGTGTCGGATGGGGGACTACTTGATCACCACGGGGTTGACCGGGGCACCGGTGCCGCCGTGGATCTTCAGGGGTGCCGCCGTGTACAGGAAGGACCACTGGCCGTCCGCGCGACAGTCCTCCGCTAGGGCATCGAGGTTGAGGATCTCGGAGAACAACACACCGAGGTTGCGCATGAGGGCCTGGTGCAGCGGCAGGCTGGTGTGGCTGACCGGGTCGACCGTCACCTCGTTGGTGATGGTGTCAGTGCCCAGGACCGGGATCTCCCGTTCAACGAACCAGTCGACGAGTTCCGGGGAGTAGGTCAGACCCGGTTCGAGGAAGGGGCGGGCGTGGAACTTCTCGACATCTCCGCCGAGGTAGGAGCCGATCCAGCCGGTACGGATCAACAGAATGTCCCGTTTGCGGATCTCGACGCCCTGCGCGGCAGCAGCCGCGAGCAGATCCTCATGGGTGAAGGTCTCACCGGCGTCCAGGACAGCCTTCCCCCGGTGGGTGGCCATGTCGATGAGCACCCCCCGTCCGACGACACCGTGCTCGGCGATCGGCAGGATCGAGGCCTTCTCCATGGCACCGATAGTGGATGATGCCGGGTAACCGTTGTAGATCTGTCCGTCATACCAGGCATGGCCGAGGGCATCGAACTGCGTGGTGCCCTGCAGATACATGACGACGACGTCATCGGAGTATTCCGCACCACCCGGGATGTCTGGTCCCTTGCCGGCGGCGAAGTGCGAATGGTCGAGGACGTTGAAACGTTGTGTCGGCCGACGTCCCGGCCACACGGGATCACCGACTGGATCGGCGATGGGGATGCCGAGGGTGAAGCTGCGCCCGGAACGGATGCTCGCTGCCCCCGTGAGCGCTTCCGCGGGGCCCAGGAAGTTCAGGGCCCCAATCTCATCGTCTGTACCCCACCTTCCCCAGTTCTTCGGCGAATCCGCCAGGAGCTCCGTGAAAGGGGGGATGTTGTCTGTCATGAGGTGGTCTCCTTGATGGTCATGCAGGAAGAGGGATCAGTAGGTGGCCCGACCACCGGAGAGATCGAACACCGCTCCGGTGGAGAAGGATAAGGCGGGGGAGGCGAGGAAAGCGATCATCTCTGCCACCTCATCCGGCTCCCCGACCCGGCCCATGGGGATGCGGCCCAACAGTTTCCGCTTCATTTCCTCGCTGAACCAGGGCTGGTCGAGCATCCCCGATCCGATGAGGGCCGGGGCAATCGCATTGGCGATGACCCCCTCGGTGGCCAGCTCCTTGCCGAGGGTCTTGGTCATGGCGATGACCCCGGCCTTTGCTGCGGCGTAGGGTCCGGAGAGCGCGTGGCCCTCCATTCCCGCCGCTGAGGCGGTGTTGACGATACGACCGTAACTCTGTCTGATCATCGTGGGGACCGCCGCCTTGATCATCAGGAACTGGCTGGTCAGGTTGACGTCGATGTCGCGGCGCCAGGTCTCAAGGTCGATCTCCCAGAGACGGACCATGTCAGAACCCATGCCCGCGTTGTTCACCAGAATGTGCAGACCGCCGAAGTTTTCCAGGGCGGTTGAGACGGCCCGTTCCGACAGACCGGGGTCGGTGACATCCCCGGCCACGGTGACGGCCTCCCCGCCGGCGGCGACGACATCGGCGACCAGTCCGGCCAATGCATCCGCGTTGAGGTCGACGCACACGATCCTCACGCCGAGGGAGGAGAGCTTGGCTACTGTGGCTCGGCCGATGCCGCCCGCCGCGCCGGTGACGATGGCGACATGGCCGTTCATCTGGGAAGTGTTCATGTGGGAGGTTCCTTCGGTCTGGGTGCTTAGGTTGCCTTGGTCACGTTCAGCCCGCCGGCGATCCAGAGTGGCTGTCCGGTCATGTAGGGCAGGTCCCCGGAGGCCAGCGTTCCGACAGCGGTGCCGATGTCCTCGGGGGTGCCCCACCGGGACAGGGGGACACGTCCCTCGGCGATGGCTGTGTCGATCTCCGGGGAGCCGGCGGAGGCGGTCATGGCGGTGCGCATGAATCCGGGGCGGATCTCATGCACCGCGATGTTCTCCGGCCCCAGCCGGTAGGCGAGCACCTTCGTCAGCATCGACAGCCCTGCCTTGGTGATGTTGTACTGGGAGCGGTCGGGGGAGACCAACTCAGCGGCGATGGACGAGACGTTGATGATGCACCGGTAGATTCCGTCGTGGTGACGGTCTTCGTCGGCGACCATCCGGCGGGCGACTTCCTGCGTGAGGAAGAATGTCCCACGCAGGTTGACCGCCACCGACCTGTCGAAGGCCTCCGGAGTCAGGTCGAGAATGTCGGTCAGCGGGCGTGCCGCGATGCCGGCGTTGTTGTGCAGGCAGTCCAGCCGGCCGAAGTCCGACAGGATCTGGTCGACCACTTCTGCATGACGGTCGGTGTCGGAGATGTCCAGCTGGTAGTACCGGCCGAGAGTGTCGGCGGAATCCAGTTCCGCCAGGAGACGGTCGCTCGCACCGTCAGCCGGGGGCAGGTCCACCACCGCCACACGGAAACCACGGGCAGCCAGTCCTCTGACCGCCGCCAGGCCGAGACCCCGCAGGCCGCCGGTCACCACGGCGACCGGCTGTTTTTGTGCTGTCATGAACTGCTCCTCTAAGTCCGCTGAACGAAATTTCATGCCTAACGCGGCATAAAGGGATGTGGCGCTGTTTATGCCGTAAATTCGGCCGTCTACTTTTGTGTGTGAGTTGAAACACTAGACTTTATCCGGAGGGTGCGTCAATGAAAGTTCGTTTAGTGGACTTAATTGGTGTGCTGTTGTGGGAAGGCCTGTCACCCCCGGATCTCGGTCGGATCGGGGATCTCCGCTGGTATGACCTGTGATTTGGGGGTCTGGGTTAGGGTGTGGGCATGACAGCTTCATCCACAGCCCGGGTCAGGTGCGACCGCCCGGGCCGGTACGCACGCTCGCTGGCCAATCGTTTCGCGCAGACCGCGCACACGGAGTGGGACAGTGAGCAGGAGACCGGACACATGCTGTTCACCTGGGGACTCGAGGGCGAGGTGGACATGATCGCGGGTGACGGTGTCCTGCTGCTGCACCTGGTGGGCCCGGTCGAGGAGATCGAGCAGTTCGAGGCCATGATCGGCGGCAGCCTCGTGGACATCGCGCGGGGCACCGGCCTGGAGGTCGTGTGGAAGCGCGCTGGTGGGCAGGAGGGGACACGCTGGGCTGCTGAAGCCGGGGCTGCGGACAGCGGGGAGAAGGAGGCGTCTTCGGGCGCGGTAGACTGAGCGCACCAGAAGACCAATCGCGGGTACCCGGTGGAAGTCCGGGCTGAGACGCACAAGGCACCGGCTGTTCCGGTGCCGGCGAACCGCTGAACCTGATCCGGTTAGTACCGGCGCTAGGGAGATTCATGAACACTCCGCGTGCGCGCTCCTCGTGGCGCGTCATCGACATCATCATCGCCTCCGTCCTGGGCGTGGCCTGCGGCCTCCTGTTCTGGGCGTGGAACTCCATCGGCTACGCCTGGTTCACCGCCATGGACGCCCTGACCCCGGGTTTCGGTGGGCTGGCCGTCGGCGTCTGGCTGATGGGCGGCGTCATCGGTGGGCTGGTGATCCGTAAGCCGGGCGCCGCCCTGTTCGTGGAGCTGCTCGCGGCTGTCGTCTCCGCGCTGCTGGGCAACCAGTGGGGTATCGAAACCCTCTACGCCGGCATCGCCCAGGGTCTGGGCGCGGAGCTGGTCTTCGCGGCCTTCGCCTATCGACGTTTCACCCTGCCCGTGGCCATGCTGGCCGGCGCGGGTGCCGCGGTCGGCGCCTTCGTCCTTGAGCTGTTCACCAGTGCCAACCTGGCCAAGTCCCTGGCCTTCAACTCGATCTACCTGACCTGCCTGCTCATCTCAGGTGCGGTGTTGGCCGGAGTACTCGGCCACTGGCTGGTCCGGGCGCTGGCGGGAACCGGGGCGCTGGACCGGTTCGCGGCCGGCCGGAAGCCGGTCTGATGACGGTTCTCGTCGAGGCTCACAACCTCGGCTGGCGGCACGCCTCCCGTATCAGCCCTGCGATCGAGAACGTCTCCCTGCGCCTGGAACGCGGCGAGAAGGTGCTGCTCACCGGCGATTCCGGGGCCGGGAAGTCCACCCTGCTGGCTGCCCTGGCGGGTCTGCTCAGCGATGAGGAGGACGGCGAGCAGGCCGGCACCCTCGAGGTCAACGGCACCGTGGGCATGGTCCTGCAGGATCCCGATTCCCAGGTCATCGCCTCCCGCGTCGGCGACGACGTCGCCTTCGGCTGCGAGAACCTGCGGGTGCCGCGGGAGGAGATCTGGCCCCGGGTGCGCCGCGCCCTGGACCTCGTCGGTCTGGACCTCCCGCTGGACCATCCCACCCGGCACCTGTCCGGCGGCCAGAAGCAGCGTCTCGCGCTCGCCGGGGTCATCGCCATGGGTGCGGAGCTGATCCTGCTGGATGAGCCGACGGCCAACCTGGATCCGGAAGGACGCAATGAAGTTGTTGAGGCGGTGGCCACGGTCGTCGCGGAGACCGACGCCACCCTCGTGGTGGTGGAACACCGCCCCCGCCTGTGGGCGCCGATGATGGACCGTTTCCTCCACCTGGGTGCGGGCGGCCTGCAGGAGATCACCGCCGCGCAGCTCCCCGCCCCACCGGTGCTGCCCACCGCCCGCGGCGTCGCGCCGGGGGCCCAGGCCATGGTCAGCGCCCGGGAACTGCGGACCATCTGGGGCCCGCCCCGCACCCTCGACCTGCCGGAGGGGGCGTCGACGGTGATCACCGGCCCCAACGGCTCCGGCAAATCCACCCTCGCGCTTACCCTGGCGGGCCTGCTGGAACCGCTCGGTGGCCGGCTCGACTACTCGGAGATCCTGCGGCAGGGGCTGCGGAAGGCCCCGCACACCTGGACCTCGCAGCAGCTGGCCCGGCGCATCGGCTACGTCTTCCAGGACCCCGAGCACCAGTTCGTCGCCCGCACCGTCGCCGCGGAGATGGCCGTTTCCGGCGGAAGCAGGGAGCGCATCAACGACCTGCTGACCCGACTGCGGCTGACCCACCTCACAGACGCCAACCCCTTCACCCTCTCCGGCGGGGAGAAACGGCGGCTGTCCGTGGCCACCGCCCTGGTCAACACCCCGGCCTTCCTGCTTCTCGACGAACCGACCTTCGGCCAGGACCCCACCACCTTTGCCGAGCTCATCGGACTGGTCCGCGAACTCACCGACGAGGGCGTCACCGTCGCCTCCATCACCCACGACGAGCTCTACATCCACGCGCTCGGCGATCACACGGTGGAGGTGCGGTGAACCTCCTCAACGGCATCAACCCCGTCACCCGCATCATCGGGCTCATCCTGCTGACCACCCCGCTGCTGCTGTCGGTGGACGTCGTCTCCGCGGGCGTGGCGCTGGTCTTCACCCTCATCGCCGCACCTTTCTGCGGCGTCGGCTGGCGGCGCCTGCTCCGCCGCGGTTGGCCGGTTCTGCTGGCCGCCCCGCTGGCGGCGGTGCCCATGGCACTCTACGGCCGCCCCGAGGGTGACACCTACCTCCAGTTCCTCCTGATACACGTCACCGACAACTCCCTCCAGCTGGCGGCCGCCATCTTCGTGCGCGTGCTCGCCGTCGGTCTGCCCGTGATCGTCCTGTCCGCCGACGTGGACCCCACCGACCTCGGCGACGGCCTGGCCCAGGTGCTGAAACTGCCCGAACGCTTCGTCCTCGGCGCGGTGGCCGCCGCCCGGCTGGTGTCCCTGTTCCGCGACGACCTCGACTCGATGCGCCGGGCGCGCCGGGCGCGAGGTATCGCCGACCAGGGCCGTATCCGTTATTTCCTCACCCTCGCCTTCGGCCTGCTGGTGCTCTCGCTGCGGCGGGGCGCGAAACTGGCCACCGCGATGGAGGCCCGCGGTTTCAACCGCGTGTCCGAACACGGCCGGACCTGGGCCCGCGAATCCACGCTGTCCCGGCGCGACTGGGTGGTCATGGCGGTGTGTCTGCTTGTCTCGGCGCTGGCCATCGGCATTGCGGTGGCGGTCGGTTCCTTCCGCTTCCTGGGGGTGGCATGAGCCGGTTGACGGTGCTTGTCGACGGCCCCTCCGGTGCCGGGAAGACGACCTTCGCGGAGGCGGTCTCCCGGCGTACCGGGCTGCGGGTGGTGCACCTGGACGACTTCTACCCGGGCTGGTCAGGGCTGGCGGCCGCTTCCCGGATGGTGGTGGATGATGTGCTCCACCCGACCGCACCCGGTTACCGGCGCTGGAACTGGGAGACGGACACACCGGCGGACTGGGTGGCACTGGATCCGGCGGAGTCGCTCATCGTGGAGGGGGTCGGAGCGCTGACGGCGGCTTCGGTGGCTGCGGCACGGGGTCTCGGTGAGGTGTTGACGGTGCGCATCAACGCCCCCACGGAGGTCCGCCGCACCCGTGCGCTGCACCGCGACACCGGCTATGCGCCCTTCTGGGAGATGTGGGCGCAGCAGGAGGCCGTGCATTTCCGCGCGCACGGCCACCTCCCGGTCGACTTCGACCTGCAGTGGTGAGGCTCCGGGGAGTCAGAGCTGCTTCAGGTCCCTGACCGCCGGCCCCTCCAGGAGGGTGCCGTCGGCGGCGAAACGGGAGCCGTGCAGCGGGCAGTCCCAGGAGGTTTCCGCGTCGTTCCAGGCCAGGGTGCCGCCCATGTGCGGGCAGACCAGGGAGACCCGGCAGGACCGGCCGTCGATGAAGGATTCGCCGACGAGGTGGGTGCCCTCCCGGAATACCACGGCACCGTGGTCCTCAGTGGTGGAACCGTCGGGGGCGTTGCCGCGCGTGTCGCCGCTCCCGGTGACGGCCCGGGCCAGGTTGCCGATCTCGGTGGCGGGCGCCGCGGCCTGGGTGGTCGCGGTGGTCTTCACCGTGCCCAGCACCGAGGGGCGGCCGAAGCTGAGCCGCGGTTCCCGGCCCAGCAGCAGGTCGATCATCTGCATCGCCGCGGCGGGGGTGGCGGTGAGTCCCCATTTGCTGTAGCCGCCGGCGAAGAAGACCCGGCCTCCGCCCCAGCTGAGGGCGTCCACGTGCGGGACCATGCCGACGGGGTGGTAGTCCTGCGCTGACCAGGCGTGGGTGAGCGTCACCCCGGGGAAGTGTTCCCTCGCCCACCGGGTCAGCGCCGCGACGTGTTCGGCGGTGGAGCCGGTTTCCCCGGTGCGGTGGCCCTGTCCACCCACGAGCAGCCTGGTCACCCCGTCGTGTTCATAGGTCCGCAGGGAGTAGGTGGGGGATTCCGCGGAGATGAACATGCCCGCCGGGATCTCCGTGTCGGGGGCGGGTTCAAAGGCGCAGAGATAGGAGCGCTGGGGCACCAGCTCCATCGTCGTGGCCCGCTTGTCCAGGATCGGGGTGGCCGTGGCCAGCACCACCTGCCGCGCGGTGAGTGTGCCAGCGGTGGTGGTCAGTTCCACCTGCTCATCATCCGTCTGGACCTCCGTGACCCGCGCGTGTTCGGTGACGGTGCCACCCGCCGCCGCCACCTCGCGGACCAGGGCAGCCAGCAGGTGGGCCGGGTTGAGCTGGAGCTGGCCGGGCAGCTCCACTGCGGCGTGGGCAGGGAAGGGGACCGGGAGGGTGTCGTGCAGGACGGTGGGCAGCCCCAGGTCCTGGGCTGCCTGGTGCTCCTGCTCCACCTGCGTGATGCCCTCCTCCGTGGCGGCGAAGGTGACGGCCGGGACCTCCTGCGCGTCCACTCCGTGGGCGCGGCAGAATTCCCGCAGCCAGTCGAGTCCGGTCCGGTTGGCCGCCAGATAGTCCGCCGCGAGGTCCCGGTCGTGGGTCTGCGTCAGGGAGGACAACCGGGTGCCCTGCAGCAGCGTGGCCTTGGCGGTGGTGGCCCCGCTGGCGCCCGCGCCGACCTCGCGGGCTTCGAGGACGGCGACGCTGAGACCCTCCCGGGCGGCCAGCAGGGCGGTGACCAGCCCGGTGAGTCCGGCCCCGACCACCGCGACGTCCACCTGCCCGGCGGGAAGGGGAGAGGTGGGGTAGTCGGGGGCGTCCTCATGCCATATGGGGTGGGTGTTCTGCCTGTTCATGGTCGGTGTCCTTCCGTTGTCTCCGGCGGCCTCAGGCGTGGGGGTCCAGGACCACCTTGATGCAGCCGTCAGTCTTCTTCTGGAACATCTCGTAGGCCTCCGGGGCCTGGTCGATGGGGAGGCGGTGGGTGACCAGATCCTCTGTACCCAACGGATCGGCGGGGTCCTCCACCAGGGGCAGCACGTCATCCATCCAGGCCTTGACGTTGGCCTGGCCCATGCGCAGCTGGATCTGCTTGTCGAAGAGGGTGAGCATCGGCAGCGGACTGGCCTGCCCGCCGTAGACACCGCTCAGTGAGATGGTGCCACCGCGGCGCACCAGATCGATGGAGGAGTAGAGCGCAGCCAGACGGTCGACACCGGCATGCTCCATCAGGGCACGCCCCGCGATATCGGGGAGCATCCCGACGGCGGTGTGCGCGGCCTTGGCGATGGGCGAACCGTGGGCCTCCATGCCCACCGCGTCGACGACCCCGTCCGGACCGCGGCCCTGGGTGAGCTCCCGGATGTGGTCGTTGGTGTCGTCGGTGGTGTCGAAGACCTCGACACCGTGGCGGGCGGCCATCGCGCGGCGTTCCGGCACCGGGTCGATGCCGAAGACCCGGGCACCCAGGTGTACACCGATACGGGCGGCCATCTGACCGATGGGGCCCAGACCGATGACCGCCAGGGTGTCACCGCGGCCGACCCCGGCGTACTGCACGGCCTGCCAGGCCGTGGGGATGACGTCGCTGAGGAAGAGATAACGGTGGTCGGGGAGTTCCTCACCGATCCTGACCGGACCGAAGTCGGCATGGGGTACCCGAAGGTACTGGGCCTGCGCGCCGGGGACGGAGCCGTAGAGACGGGAGTAGCCGAACAGCCGGGCACCGGAATCCTGCTCCCTCACCTGGGTGGTCTCGCACTGGGAGTACAGCGAACGGTCGCACATCCAGCAGGAGCCGCAGGCGATGGCGAAGGGCACGACCACGCGGTCACCGACGCTGAGGTTGGAGGCCGGGCCGGCCTCGACAACCCGGCCCAGGGGTTCGTGGCCGATGATGTCTCCCTCATCCATGAATGGGCCGAGAACCTCGTAGAGGTGGAGGTCCGAGCCGCAGATGGCGGTGGAGGTGACCTCGATGATCGCGTCATTGTCCTCCTGCAGGACCGGGTCGGGGACGTTGTCCACGCTGACTTTCCGCTTGCCTTGCCAGGTGACTGCCTTCATTGGTTGCTCCTTGATGCGCGTCGGAATGTGGTGGTCAGGGGTGGAGTGTCAGGTTGACTGGTCGGTGACGGTCGCCTGCATGAGTGCCTGGAGCAGCTCCAGGGCACGCTGGCGTGACTGGGCGAGGACCTCCTCCGGTTCGCCGGTGTAGTGGTGCAGCTCCGCGCGGGTGGTCCCGCGCACGTGGGCGGCGATCCAGGTGGTGCCGGGTTCCTGGCCCTCCTGCTTTCCGGGGCCGCCGCAGCCGGAGAGCGCGACGGTGGCGTCGGCGCCCATGAGTTCTGCGACACCTACCGCCATCGCGGTCACCGCCTCCTCGGTGATCACGGGCTGGCCCTCGGGCACGCCGAGGACCTCGTATTTGATGCGGGTCTGGTAGCTGACCACGCTGCCGGCGAACCATTCGGAGGAGTCCTCCGCCGCGGCGAGGGTGGTGGCCACCTGTCCTCCGGTGAGGGATTCTGCGGTGGCCACGGTGAATCCGTGCTCCAGTGCCAGGGCCGCTATGGCCTCGGCCATCTTCTCCGCTGCGGCGTTGGCGGCAGCGGCAGCCTGCCGGGATGGGTCGTTCACTGCTTCACCACCTAATCCCAGAAGGTCTCACGGTCATCGCGCAGGGCGCGGCTGCGGGCGTAGGCGTGGACCTTCTCCAGGGTCTCCAGCATGCGGTGGGTGTCCTCGATGAGACGGCTGAAGACCTCGCGGTCCAGGCCAAGCTCACCGGCGTGCTCGTGCAGGGTCTCCCAGAGACCGACCTGACCCTGGACACCGGAGCGCATCAGCTCGGTCTCCAGCAGCATCGTCATGGGCGAGCGTTCAATGACCCGGCCGTTGAGCTTGAGTCGGCCGACCCGCTCCGCGGCCCAGGCCGCGGCCTGCCGGTAGGGACGGCGCGCGAAACCCAGGTCGTCGATGAGGTTGCGCAGGAATTCGCGGTTGGCACGGATCCCCTCGGCCAGGCCGGCCAGATCGGCGTATACGGGGGTGTCCACGAAATCCGCGGCCATCCGCTCGATCCGGTTGGTGCCGGCGGTGGCACCGGTGAGGTGGTCGGACAGGTACAGACTTATGAGGTCCTTGGTCAGGTCCTCCGGCAGCTCTTCGCTGCCGCCCTCCGGGGCGGCACCTCCTCCCGCGTGGGCACCCACACCCGCCGGCTCGTGGATGGCGGAGACGATGCGGTCGTCCTTCTTCCTGGGCACCATGGGTGGGGACGGGTGTCCGTGACCCTCGATCATGGCGTCGAGAAGTTCACGTAGCGCGTCGGCGGCGGTGACCTGCGGCTGCCAGCCCAGTTCCTCCTTGGCGCGGGTGTTGTCCATGAGTGGGACCTGCATGCCCATGTCCAGCCAGCCGGCGTCGGCCGGCACGAGGCCGGCCTTGTGGGCTGCAGCCAGTGCCGGGCGGATGACGCCGGCAGGGACGAGCATCACCCGGCCGTGGTCGACGATGTCGGCGAGTTCCTGGGGGCCGAGGATGTCATCCGCGCAGACATTGAAGGCGCCGGGCAGTCGCTTGAGCACGGCCGCGGCATAGGCCCGGCCCACGTCGTCGGCGTGGACGGCCTGCAGGAGCAGCCCCTTCGGAACCGTCAACGCAGGTAACCGGCCGGCCTTGAGCAGCTGGACGGGCATGGCGTCGCCGAGGAAGTAGCGCTGGATCTCGGAGGCCGCGTCCGCCTGGAAGGTAAGCCCCGGACGCAGGCGGGTGACCACGATCTCCGGGTGGGCGGCGACGAAATCGTCCAGGACCTTCTCCTGGGCGGCCTTGTCCACGCTGTAGTGGGAGGAGTCGATGCCCTCGGCGGGGAAACTCTCGTCGCGCAGCGGCGGATCCTCATCGGTGGCCCGGGCCTCGTCGGGGGAGTAGGAGCCGACCGAGCAGGCGACCACCAGGTGGGGGACCCCTGCCCCGGCCACGGCCTCGGTGACCCGACGGGTGCCCTCGACATTGACGCGGCGCAGGAGCTCCCGCTGGTCATTGGGCTGGATGAGCCAGGCCAGGTGGATGACGGCATCGGCCTCCCGGAAGATCTCCGTCAGCTCTGCAACGGCATCCTCCGCGGTGCTGGCGGCGGCAATGTCCACCGAGTGCCATTCGCAGTCCCGGTAGGGCTCCACATCCTGCTCCGGCAGGCGCCGGGCGATGCCGACGATCTCGGTGACCTCGGGGGTCTGGTGCAGGGCGCGCAGGGTGGCGGTGCCCGCGTTTCCGGTGGCGCCGACGACGACTACTTTCATGGTTTACGCTCCAGGATTCGGGGACGGCTGTTAACCCCGAGGAAACTGGAAAACCCGCCTGTTTTCAAGGGGATTGCCTGTTGTGGCTGCTCAACGCAGTAGTGGATTTTTATGGTTGGCGTGATCTGCCTCACCCATGGTCGTCAGATGCTTCCCGGGTGCCGGGCAGGCTCAGAGAATCTCCTCGATCGCCTCGGTCGGGCGGGCGATGCGCACACCCTTGTCCGTGACCACGAAGGGCCGCTCAATCAGGCGTGGATGGGCGACCATCGCGGCGAGCAGTTCCTCATCCGGCGTCTCCGGGGAAAGGCCGAGTTCCGTGTACTCGGCCTCCTTCGTGCGGATCGCGTCGTGGACGGTGATGCCGGCGGCGTCGACAAGCTCGCGGAGCTTCTCGACGCTCGGCGGGGTGTCCAGATACCGGATGATCTCCGGCTCGACCCCCTTCTCCCGCAGCTTTTCGAGGGCCTGGCGGGACTTGGAGCAACGGGGGTTGTGGTAGATGGTCGTCATGTCACAACCCTAGCGCCGGCTCAGTAGTTCGCGGGCGGATCACTGGCGGGGAAGGATTCCTGGCCCCACTCCTCGGCCAGCTGATCCTTCTGTTCCGGATCTTCCTTGCCCGGGTTCTCCGGGTGGTTGTGCTGAAAAGGCTTATCCTCCGGGAACTCCCAGGTGTAGTCCTTCTTGTCCTCATCCTTGCTATCCATGGTGCGTCCTTTCAATCGGTCTCAAACAGTGAATGAGTGCTGTGAGCGACGGACGGCCCCGGGTGGAGACTGCGGTACTGCCTGCTGATGTCTGTCGGGACCGTACGCGGTGCTCCCCTCCGAGCCTACCTCGCTTTGTGTCCCGTGACACACCTATTCGGCGGGGATCATCTCCACGCTGTCGGCCCAGGTCAGTTGGATGCCGAGGGTGCGCAGCCACTCCATGGCGTCATCGTGGTGGCGGGTGATGCCCTCCACAGCGGTGAGGGTGGTGTCAATGGCCCGCTCTGCGTCGGCGGCGGTGATCAGGCCGGCGGAGGTGGCGGCGGCGAGTTCATCAATGTCCTGGACGTCGATGGGCTCGCCGGTGACGGAGACGAGGTCGACGTAGAGGTCGCGGGTGGACCACACATCATCCGCGACGCGGATGTCGGCGACATCGAAGTAGAAGTCCTGGCGCTCATCGACACCCTCCCGGAAATGGAAGATGTTGGCGCGCAGCCCCAGCTCCGGCAGCAGCCACGACTCGAGGTAGCCGAAACGCGGGTGGTTCGCACCGCGGGCCATGTAGAGGCCGAAGTCAGTGACCCGGAAGGTGTCCACTTGTCGGGGATGACCCTTCGGGTCGATGTTGATCCGGTCGGTGGTGTTGAAGGTTTCCTGTTTGACCGGATGCAGATCAGCAGCCATTCCTGTTACCTCGCATCAATGATTGCAGCGGTGGGGATGAAGTTGCAGGTGGCGTCCTCGGTGCGGACGTCACCGGAGACGATTGCCACGACGGTGCCCTGGCCGGTGTCTGCGGTGCCGGAGAGGGTGGCCGGGCCATCCGGGTTGATGCCGTAGTTGCCCAGCGGGGTCACGCCCTGCCGCAGAGTGTTGAGGTTGAACCAGGTGACGTTCATCCCGCCCTGCTCTGCGGTGGCGGGAGCGGTGCCCAGCGCGGTGAAGACGAAGGCGGTCTGGCCTGCGGCGGCACCCGGCGCGGGGATCTCCGCCGGACCGGGGACGGCGATGGCGCTGCCCACGGCGTCTAGTTCGCCGCCGATGCAGGATCCGGAGACCGTCGGCCAGTAGAACTGGGTGAAGGTCGGGGCATTCTCGGGCAGCTCCGGGCCGCCGTCGCCGTTCGCGCCGCTGGTGAAGGCCAATGCGGAGAGGATGGCGTTGCGCAGGTCTGCGGGCATCCACGGCTGGTTGGCCAGGGCCCGGACCTGTGCCTGGGTCTGTGGGGTGGGTCTGCCCAGCTCGTCGAGCGGGCCCTGGATGGAGGTGCCCGGGATGGTCACCGCCTGGGCGGCGGGGATCGCCGGGCCGAGACCGAGGGCGGTGACGGTTGTCAGGGCGACGGCGGCGGCGGCCGTCCGGACGGTGGTCCTACGCGCTCTGGGTCCCACTGGCAGGCCTTCTTTCATTGCACTCAAAGCAGTGTGACGGTGCAGCTGTCGACCTTCCGGTACGGAGTCACATGTGTCACATTGGTAACAGTAGTTTCGTTACACAACAGTATTCACTTGCGTGAGGCAGTCAACCGGAATGGCATTATCCGCAGAATAAGCGCCACCCATGCCTGCTACTTGATGTTTCGCTGAACGACATCTTTTCGTTACACGAAGTCACAGCGGTCCGCTGACCTGTGCGAACGATGCGTCCGGGAGGGGCGGCCGAGCGATAACGGGTCCGGCGAGGGTGCGGGCTGCGGGGGTGACGGGGCGTCGGCAGGCGGGCGCTGGGCAGGGGAGAGGGCTCCGGCCCGGTGTGACCTCGAAAGCTCGATGGTGCGATACCCGTTCAATACGAGTATCGTCAACTGCTGTTCACCATCGCGTGCCCGGTGACCGCCGCCCGCGATCCCCTGTTATAGGAGCAGCCCACTCGTGTCCCATCCTGAGTTCCGCAACGTCGCCATCGTCGCTCACGTCGACCACGGCAAAACCACCCTCGTCAACTCCATGCTTGAGCAGTCCGGCGTGTTCGACGACCACGGTGGTGTCACCGACCGCGTGATGGACTCCGGTGATCTCGAACGCGAGAAGGGCATCACCATCCTGGCCAAGAACACCGCCGTGCGCCGCAAGGGTGCCGGCAAGGATGGCCGCGACCTGATCATCAACGTCATCGACACCCCCGGCCACGCTGACTTCGGTGGTGAGGTTGAGCGTGCCCTGTCCATGGTCGACGGCGTCGTCCTGCTTGTGGATGCCTCCGAAGGTCCCCTCCCGCAGACCCGCTTTGTGCTGGGCAAGGCCCTGGCCGCGAAGATGCCCGTGATCATCCTGGTCAATAAGACCGACCGTGCGGACGCCCGCATCGACGAGGTCGTCTCCGATGCACAGGACCTCCTGCTTGAGCTGGCCGCCTCCATCGAGGACCCGGAGGCCGCCGAGGCCGCCGAGTCCCTGCTGGACCTGCCGGTTCTCTACGCCTCCGGCCGTGAGGGCAAGGCCTCCACCGAGAACCCGGGCAACGGCCACGCGCCGGATGCCGAGGATCTCCAGGCACTGTTCGACGTCATCTACGATGTCCTCCCGGAGCCCTCCGCCGAGCTCGACGCCCCGCTGCAGGCCCATGTCACCAACCTGGACTCCTCCTCCTTCCTGGGCCGTATCGGCCTGGTCCGCATTCACGCAGGCTCCCTGAAGAAGGGCCAGCAGGTCGCCTGGATCCATTACGACGACGAGGGCAACCAGCACACCAAGACCGTCAAGATCGCTGAGCTGCTGCGCACCGTCGGCGTGACTCGCCAGCCCACCGACGAGGTCATCGCCGGTGACATCGCCGCGATCTCCGGCATCGACGAGATCATGATCGGCGACACTCTGGCAGACCCGGAGAACCCGGTGGCCCTGCCCCGGATCTCCGTCGACGAGCCGGCGATCTCCATGACCATCGGCGTGAACACCTCCCCGATGGCCGGGCGCGGCGGCGGCGACAAGCTCACCGCCCGCATGGTCAAGGCCCGCCTGGACCAGGAGCTCATCGGCAACGTGTCCCTGCGCGTCCTCCCGACCGAGCGTCCCGACACCTGGGAGGTGCAGGGTCGAGGCGAGATGGCGCTGTCGATCCTGGTGGAGACGATGCGTCGCGAAGGCTTCGAACTGACCGTCGGTAAGCCGCAGGTCGTCGTCCAGACCATCGACGGCAAGATCCACGAGCCCTTCGAGCACATGATCATCGACGTGCCCGCCGAGCACCAGGGTGCCGTCACCCAGCTCATGGCCGCCCGCAAGGGGCAGATGACCAGCATGGACACCGGTTCCGGCGAATGGGTGCGCATGGAGTTCGACGTGCCCGCCCGTGGCCTCATCGGCTTCCGCACCACCTTCATGACCGAGACCCGCGGCACCGGCATCGCCAACAGCTACGGCATTGAGCAGCGCCCGTGGGCCGGTGAGATCAAGGGCCGTTCCTCCGGTTCCCTGGTCGCCGACCGTTCGGGCAAGATCACCGCCTTCGCCCTGCAGGGCCTGTCCGACCGTGGCTCCTTCTTCGTCGAGCCGGGTACTGAGGCTTATGAGGGCATGGTCGTCGGCGCGAACAACCGCGACGAGGACATGGACGTCAACATCACCAAGGAAAAAAAGTTGACCAACATGCGTGCGGCCAGTGCCGACACCACGGTCACCCTCTCCAAGGCTCACGCCCTGTCCCTGGATGAGGCCATGGAGTTCTGTGGCCAGGACGAGTGTGTCGAGGTCACCCCCGATATCCTCCGCGTCCGCAAGCTCCACCTCAGCGCCACCGAGCGCGCCCGCTCCCGCTCACGCGAGAAGGCCATGAACAAGTAGTAGTAGGTTGGCGGGCGTGACCCCCGCCAACAATCTCCGCAGCCCCGTCGGTGTCGCCATCATGTTCGGCACCAACGGGGCTGTTTTTTCCTCTGTCCTGCCCTGGTACCCCACCCTCAAACAACAGTGGGGGCTGGACGATCTGACCTTCGGCCTCATCGTGGCCTGTTTTGCCGCGGGTTCACTGGTGTCCACGGTGCTGCCCTCACTCGCGGTCAACCGTTTCGGCCCGCGCCCGGTGGTTTTCTGGGGCACGGTCCTCCTGGCCCTGCTGGTCGCCGGCATCGGCTGGGCACCGTCCGGTCTGCTGCTGGCTGGCCTGCTGCTGGGCATCGGGCTTCTCGACGCCGTCATCGACGTCTCCCAGAACGTCGCCGGCGTGCGCGTGGAGGCCCGGGCCGGACGCTCCATCCTGTCCGCCATGCACGCCTGCTGGTCGATGGGTGCGGTCCTCGGCGGCATCGGCGGGACCACCGCCGCCAGCCTGGGCTGGGACATCCGCGCCCACCTGGCGCTCGTCGCCACCGTGGTCATCACCGCCGTCGCCATCGGGGTGTGGTTGACGGGGCCGGTGCCGGCGCCGGGCGCGGCACCGGAGCGGGCGGATGGGGCGGATGGGGCGGGCGTCGACAAGCGTCGGCCCCTCGGACGGATCATGCTGCTCACCCTGCCGGTGGCGCTGCTGGCCACCGCCGGGACGATGGTCGAGGACATCGCCAACAACTGGGCCGGACTGTCCTCAGTGGAGCTGGCCGGGGTGGAGGTCGGCAACGCGGGCGTGGCCTTCACGGTGGTGCTCGCCGCGCAGATGGTGGGCCGGTTCACCGGCGACCGGCTCATCGACCGTTTCGGCCGCGTCGCCGTCGCCCGGGCCGGCGGTCTGCTCATCGGGCTGGGCGGCCTGGGGGTGGTCACCGCGACCGGCCCGGCGCTGCTCTACGCGGGCTACGTCCTCGTCGGTTTCGGCTGCGCCACGCTCGTACCCAGTGCCTTTGCCGCCGCCGCCCGACTGCCCGGCATGACCGAGGGCGCCGGGGTGACCGCGGTGAGCTGGATGATGCGCATCGGCTTCCTGGCCACCAGCCCGGTGCTCGGGGCGCTGTCGGCGGCCACCGGTCTGCGCTGGGCGCTGCTGCTGCTCATGGTCTCCGGTGTGGTGGTCACGCTGGCCGCCCCGGCGCTGCGGAATCGGCCACAGGCCACCGCTGGTACATAATCGACTCTGTGAAATTCCGTCTCCTCCCCGCCGTCCTCCTCGCGGCGACGCTGACCGCCTGCGCCGCCAACCCCGGCCCTCCTCCCGTGGAGGACCCGGCCCCCGGCCCGGAGACCACCACCTCAAGTGCCGCACCCACCACCAGGCCGCCCTCACGGGCGGAGGCGGTCATCAACGTCGGCGTCGACCCGCTGCCCGCCGGCTTCAACCCGCACATGCAGTCGGACGACTCCACCCTCACCCGCTCCCTGGCCGCCCTGGTCCTGCCCAGCGCGTTCCGGGAGGGGAAGATGGATGCTGACCTGCTGGTCTCCGCCGGACCTGTCGAACCCGCCCCGGAGGCGGTGGGGGCGGCTGCCGCGACGGTCGCCCGCACCATCCGCTACGTCATCTCCCCGGAGGCGCAGTGGTCGGACGGGGCCCCCATCACCGGGGCGGACTTCCGATACCTCTGGCAGGGCATGATCACGACACCGGGTGTCATCGGCTCGGCCGGTTACCGGGAGATCACCGCGATCCGCGTCAGCGCGGACGGGCGCACGGTGGAGGTGGACTTCGCCACCCCGGTGGCCGACTGGCAGGGGCTGTTCCGCCACCTGTTGCCCAGCCACCTGCTCCAGGGCGATGCCGGGGACTTCGCCGCGGCCTTCATCAATGATCTGCCGGCCTCCGGCGGCCGCTACATGGTGGGCAACGTCGACCGTTCCCGCGGCCTGGTGGCCATCAACCGCAACGACCGTTTCTGGGGTGCCGACCCGGCGGCGACCGACCGGGTGACCTTCCGGGAGATCCGTTCCGTCACCCAGGGGGTGGAGCAGTTGCGCACCGGGCAGATCAGCTTCCTCGACATCACTCCGGCGGAGACCTCCGTGGAGGCCTATTCCCTCATGCTGGACACGCAGGTGCGCACCCTCGACCAGCCACGCCAGCTCACACTCATGATGTCGACGACCTCGCCGCTGCTGGCGGAACACGCAGTGCGGGCCGAACTGCATTCGCTTCTCGACGTCCCCCTCATCGCCCGCCTCGCCGCCGGCCGCTCCGCGGACCTCAACGTGCCCCCGCACCTGCCCGCGCGCGGCCCCGAGCAGGGCCCGCCCGAGCTGCTGCCCGGCCTGACGGGGGAGGAGGGGCGCCCGCTGCGCCTGGGGGTGGACTCCGCCGACGACACCGCCCTCGCCGCCGCCCGCACCATCGTGGACCTGCTCTCCCACTCCGGCATCGTCGCCGAGGTCACCACCACCGATCTGGCCGACCTCACCGGCAATCTTCTTCCGGCGGGCCAGGTGGACGCCGTCATCGCCTGGGAGAGCAACGCGGGGGCGCCCCCGGAGCTGTCGGGGCAGTGGCTGTGCCCACCCACCCCGGAGTCCCCGCGGGCGGGCAACCTGGCCGGCTACTGCACCCCGGAGACCGACGGCATGGCCCGGGCGGTGCTCAGCGGTGAGGTCGGGGCGCAGGAGGCGCAGGACTTCTTCGCGGCGGAGAACACCCGCGAACATGTCCGCGTCCCGTTGCTGGGGGAACGGCGTGTGCTGGTCCTGGGAGAAGGTATCGTGGGTCCAGACCCTGACCTTGACAACTGGACCGCCGGCATCTCGACGGTCGCGAGCTGGAGAAAACGATGACTACCCGGGATCTTGTCGGCTACCGTATCGTCGCGGTGCACGCGCACCCTGACGATGAGGCCATCACCACCGGTGGTTCCCTGTCCGACCTCGCCCGCCGCGGCGCGGACGTGCTGGTGGTCACCTGCACCCTGGGCGAGGAGGGTGAGGTCATCGGGGAGCCCTTCGCACACCTGACCAACGACCACGCCGACCAGCTCGGCGGTTTCCGCATCGGCGAACTCAGCCGCGCGCTGGCCATCCTCGGTGTCCGCGGCTGCTTCCTCGGCGGTGCCGGCCGCTTCCGGGACTCCGGCATGGCGGGCAGCCCCGCCCACGGGAACCCGAGGGCCTTCGTCAACTCCGGCCGGGCGGCCGTCGACCTGCTCGTGGACATCCTCGCGGCGGAACGCCCGCACCTGCTCATCACCTATGGCCCCGACGGCGGCTACGGCCACCCCGACCACATCCGGGCCCACGAGATCACCCACGCCGCGGCCAAACATGTCGATATCCCGCGCATCCTGTGGACCGTCAGCGACCACGCCGAGACCACCGCCGGGGTGGAGGCCATCACCCGCGTGCCGGAGGGCTGGTCCCTGCCGGACGCCACCTACCTGGCCAACGCCACCTCCCGCGGCCACGATGTGGCGGTGGAGCTTGATGACGCCGCCCTGGCGGCCAAACGCGAGGCCATGCGGGCGCACGCCACCCAGATCTGGTTCGCCGACGGTTCGGTCTCCGTGACCAACCCGGAGGCTGCCTGGGGGCAGGGCCGGCACCCGGTGTGGGCCCTGTCGAACCTCCTGGCCCAGCCGCTGCTGTCCCGCGAGCACTACCAGCTGGGCGCCGGGGATCTGCCGGAGGCGGACCTGCTCGGCGGTCCCGGGCTGCTCGACGGCATCCCGCTGGAGGGGAACGGGGAGAACTCTTGAGCGGGGAGCGGATCGTCCGCACTGACTTCAGCCGTGGGGAGGCGGTCGGTGGGCTGGTGTGGCTGTCGGTCGCAGCCCTGATCGCGGTGCTGCTCCAGGTGGTCTACCTGGGTACCTGGGTGACCCTGCCCGGTGGCTTCCGCGTGGCGGTGCCGTACACGATAGTCCTGGCCTTCCTGTTCAACATGGTGCTCACCCGCACCGCGAAGCTGTGGAGCCCGCGGCCGGCGTTTGCGGCCGTGCCGTTGTACGCGTGGCTCGCGGGTTTCCTGCTGCTGCTCTCGGGGGTCGTGGTCACCGGGGACCAGTTGGTCGGCGATAATATTCGCACTGTTCTGCTGCTTTTCGCAGGTGTGGCGGGCGGCGTTTGGCCGCTGGTACGCGGGAAGTGACATACTGGACCGCGATATTCGTTTTCCCTGCCAGGAGTACCTTCCCCATGACCTACATCATTGCCCAGCCCTGTGTGGACGTCCTCGACCGCTCGTGCGTTGAGGAGTGCCCGGTCGACTGCATCTACGAAGGTAAGCGCATGCTCTACATCCACCCGGATGAGTGCGTGGACTGCGGTGCCTGCGAACCGGCCTGCCCCGTGGAGGCCATCTTCTACGAGGACGACGTCCCGGAGGAGTGGGACCAGTACTACGACGCCAACGTCGCCTTCTTCGATGACCTCGGTTCCCCGGGTGGTGCCGCCAAGACCGGCCCCCAGGACTTCGACCACGCCTTCGTGGCCGCCCTGCCGCCGCAGAACCAGGAATAACCGATGGCACGCACGCCCCTGGGGGCCCGTCTGCCCGATTTCCCCTGGGACACCCTGGACGCGGCCAAGGAGCGGGCGCAGGCGCACCCGGACGGCATCGTGAACCTGTCGGTGGGCACGCCCGTCGACGCGGTCGCCCCGGGCATCCAGCTGGCGCTGGCGGAGGCCGCCGCGGAGCCCGGCTACCCGCCGACCATGGGTACGCGGCAGCTGCGTTCCGCGATCGTCGCGGCGCTCGGCCGCCGCTACAACATGACCAGCCTGGTCCCGGATGCGGTGCTGCCGGTGATCGGCACCAAGGAAGCCATCGCGCAGCTGCCCGGCCTGCTGGGCATCCGCGGGGGTTTCGTGGTCATCCCCGAGATCGCCTACCCGACCTACGAGGTCGCCGCGCTGCTGGGGGACAACCGTGTCCTGCGCGCCGATTCCCTGCTGAAGATCGGCCCCGAACGCCCCGACCTGCTCTTCCTCAACTCACCGTCGAACCCGACGGGCAAGGTCCTCGGCGTCGACCACCTGCGCAAGGTCGTCGGCTGGGCCCGCGAGCGCGGCGTCATCGTCGCCTCCGACGAGTGTTACCTGGGACTGGGCTGGGACGATGACAACGAGCCGGTGTCCATCCTCGACCCGCGGGTCTGCGACGGTGACCATACCGGCCTGATCGCCATCCACTCACTGTCGAAGACCTCCAACCTGGCCAGCTACCGCGGGGGCTACCTCGCCGGCGACCCGGAGCTCATCGCTGAGCTGCTGGAGGTGCGCAAACACGCCGGCCTCATGGTGCCGGGCCCCGTCCAGGCCGCCATGGTCGCCGCACTGGAGGACGATGAGCAGGAGGCCGCCCAGAAGCTGCGCTATGCACGCCGCCGTGCCGTGCTGCTGCGCGCGCTGGTGGAGGCCGGTTTCACCGTCGACGACTCCGAGGCCGGCCTCTACCTGTGGGCCACCCGCGGTGAGGACTGCCGCGCCACCGTCGACGCTCTCGCGGAGCTGGGTATCCTCGTCGCCCCCGGAGATTTCTACGGCCCGCGCGGGAAACAGCACATCCGCATGGCGTTGACCGGCACCGACGAGCGTGTCGACGCCGCCGCCCGGCGCCTGGCCACCCTTGGCTGAGGCTTCCCGCCCACCGATTCCCGCGCGGGAGGGGATCTCCCCGCAGCGGGTCGTCCTGCGCGGTGTGGTCCCCGCCGGCCGCCCCTACTGGGCCGGTTCGGCGGGGGACTCGCCCTTCGCCTCCGGGCAGCTGCTGGACCCGGGTACGGCGCTGGACAGGCCGGTGCCCGCCTGGTTCCACCCGGAGATCGCACCGGAACCCCCCATCCCCTTCACGCACACGGTGATCCATGAGGACGCCGACCTCGTCGTGGTGGACAAGCCGGGCTTCGTGGCGTCGACAAGCAACGGCCGCATCGTCCGCGAGACGGTGCAGACCCGCCTGCGCGTCGCCTACGGCGAGGACGACATCGTGCCCCTGCACCGCCTCGACCGGCTGACCTCCGGGGTGCTGATGTGTTCGCGCCGGCGGGAGAGCCGCGGCGCCTACCAGCGGCTCTTCCAGGACCACCTGGTGGACAAGGCCTACCGTGCCCGGGTGCATGGCCAGGTCACGGTGGGGGAGGACTGGCGGTTGGTGGAGCTGCCGATGTACAAGAGGCGCGGTGAGCGGCAGGTGCAGGTGGTGGACGGGGGTGTCGGTACACGGACCTGGCTGCGCCGGCTCAGCGCCGATGAGGTGGAGGTGCGTCCCGTCACCGGCCACACCCACCAGATCCGGGTGGTGCTCCACCACCTGGGCATGCCGATCGTCGGCGACGACACCTATCCCGTCGACCGCGGGCTCGCCCTGTATGACTTCCACTCACCCCTGCAGCTGCGCGCCGTCTCCCTGGCCTTCGATGACCCCTTCAGCGGACGACGACGAGTCTTCGAGGTTCCCGCGAGTACCGGGGGCTAAACTGAAATGTCCACCAGCAGCCGATGTGAAAGAGGTTCCGTGAGTTCCACAGACACACGGGGCAGGGACCGGACCTTGGCCCGATTCCGCTCAACCGCCCAGCAGTTCCTCATGTTCGGTCTCGTCGGCGGCTCCGGCACGCTGGTCAACCTCGCCGTGAGCGTTCTGGCGAAGAAGACCGCCGGCTGGACGGCCGGGATCTCCGAGCATGACGTCTTCCTCAATCTGCTCGGCACCAACTACAACATCCGCTGGTTCAACGTCTTCATGGCCATCGCCTTCCTGGTGGCCAACACGTGGAACTATCAGCTCAACCGTAGCTGGACCTTCCGCGGTTACCCGCAGCGCAGCTGGTGGCGCGGTTTCTTCCCCTTCCTGTTCACCGGCATCGGGGCGTTCCTGGTCAGCCAGGTCGTGGCCACCCTGCTGATGAACCCCACGTCCCCCATCGCGCTGTCCCCGGAGATCTTCGACGACTCCACCGGTTTCCGCACCAAATTCTACTGGGCGACGGCGATCTCCATCATCGTGGCCATGCCGGTGAATTTCCTGGTGAACAAGTTCTGGACTTTCCGCCGGCCGAAGGTGCGCGTGGTCGATGCAGCAGCACCTTAATAGCACGGGTGTTTGATTTCAGGGGTTGACAAGGGTTTTGATGAGGCTATAGTCGAACATGTAGACGAAAGCAGTTGGGGAACGCTTGAGGGGGTACATGTCGACGAAACAGCACACCGCGGGGCTGGTCGCCCAGATCGAGGCCGGCATCACCGGCCTCAGCGAGCTCATGGCCGATCCCGGCAGCGTGGCCTTCGAGGAGGTCGCCGACTCCTTCGAGGAACTCGAACGCGTCCTCAACGCCAAGGCGCTCATCGACGCCGCCGCCGACCCCATCACGCCGACAACGACGACTCACACACCGGGGCGGGCGGGAAGGGCCGGACCGCTGAAATTCAACACCACCCACGCCCAGGGCCGCTCGGCCGGGGCCAGGCTCCGGGGGCGGCGGGTACACGCACCTGGCGGTTGTTAGTGGTGGTGCCTAGTTGTGGTGCAGCGCCCCGTTGAGGTCCACCTGGCGGGACTCCACCGGGGTCGCCTCGACGGCACCGTTGAGGGAGTTGCGGCGGTACATGATGTTGTCCGCGCCGGAGAGCTCGGCCGCCTTGATGCGGGTGCCGTTGTCCACATCCGCGATCCGGGCCGCGTCCCCGAATACCGACACCTTGGTGCCGGCAGTGACGTAGAGGCCTGCCTCGACGATGCAGTTGTCGCCGAGGGAGATGCCGATGCCGGAGTTCGCGCCGAGGAGGCAGTGCTCGCCGATGGAGATGACCTCCTTGCCACCGCCGGACAAGGTGCCCATCACGGAGGCGCCGCCCCCGATGTCGGTGCCCTTACCGATGACCACACCGGAGGACAGGCGGCCCTCAACCATGGCGTCACCCAGGGTGCCGGCGTTGTAGTTGACGAAACCTTCGTGCATGACGGTGGTGCCCTCCGCGAGGTGGGCGCCGAGACGGACCCGGTCGGCGTCGGCGATGCGCACACCGGCGGGCACGACGTAGTCGACCATGCGGGGGAATTTGTCCACGGAGTAGACGGTGACCGGCCCGCGGGCGGTGAGACGCCCGCGGACCATCTGGAAGTCAGCGACGGCGCAGGGACCGTAGTTGGTCCACACCACGTTGGCGAGCAGGTCGTACACACCGGTCAGGTTCACCTGGCGGGGACGGACCAGGCGGTGGGAGAGGAGGTGCAGACGCAGATAGGCGTCGTAGGCGTCGACGGGGGCCTCCGAGAGGGAGGCGAGGGAGGTGGTCACCGCTATCCGGGCGACACCCCGGTCCTCGTCGGGGCCGACGAGCGCGGCGAACTGCTGCGGGGTCTGGTCCAGATGCTCCGTGCCGGAGGACAGGGGATCATCCGAGAGCCTCGGGGCGGGGAACCAGACGTCGAGGACGGTTCCCGCATGCGTGATGGTGGCCAGTCCGCGCGCAGTAGCAGAAGTCATGCCCGAGAGGTTACCCGACCCTGCAGCCATCGGCTCACATAGGCGAGGGCGACGAGTCCACCGAAGATGACGGCCACGGAGATGACCTGGGGGCGTGCCGCGGCGTCGAAGAGCATCAGCAGCACGAGCGCCCAGAGGGCGATCATGGTGGCCCAGCCGAGCCACGGCCAGCCCCACATCCGGACGGTGGAGATCTCGCCGAGGCGTTCCAGCTCGGGGTGCAGGCGCAGGTAGGAGGCGGTGATCATGATCCAGATGACGATGAGGCAGCCGCCGACGGCGTTGAGCAGGAAGGCGAGCAGACCCTCGGGGTTCCAGTACTGCAGGCCCACGGAGGCGAAGGCGAAGACCATGGACAGCACGACCGCATTGATGGGCACGGACTCGCGGTTGGTCACCGCGAAGATGCGGGGAGCATCACGGTCCAGGGCCAGGGAGTGCACCAGCCGGGAGGTGGCGTAGATCTGTGCGTTGAAGGCGGAGAGCAGCGCCAGGACGATGACGGCCTCCATGAATCCGACGACACCGGGCAGGTTGGCCATGGCCAGGACCGCGGTGAAGGGGGAGTCTGCGGCGGTTTCGGCGGCACCGAGCTGATCGAAGGGCAGCAGGAAGGTGATCACCAGGACGGAGCCGATGTAGAAGACGGAGATGCGCCAGATGACGGAGCGCACGGCGACGGCGATGGCGGTCTGCGGGTTCTCTGATTCGGCGGCCGCGATGGTCACCAGTTCGATGCCGCCGAAGGCGAAGGCGACGGCGAGCATGCCGGCGGCCAGGCCCGGCCAGCCGTTGGGCATGAAACCGTGGTCACCGATGAAGTTGTCCAGGCCGATGAAGGTGGTGCCGGGCAGCAGCCCGAAGATGAGGGCGGCGCCGACGATGAGGAAGCCGATGATGACGGCGACCTTGATGAAGGCGAACCAGAACTCGAATTCGCCGAAGCCGCGGACGTGGGCGAAGTTGACCACAGCGAAGAAGACGACCGCCACGAGTGCGGGTATCCAGGGGTCGACGCCGAACCAGGCGCCCATGATGGCGGCGGCGCCGGTCATCTCGGCACCCATGACCATGACCAGCATGAACCAGTACAGCCAGCCGAGGGAGAATCCGGCCCAGTGGCCGAAGGCCTGCCGGCTGTAGGTGGAGAAGGAGCCTGAGGAGGGGCGGGCGGCGGCCATCTCGCCGAGCATCTCCATCACCATGACCACGATCGCACCGGCGGCCATGTAGGCGAGCAGGACGGCGGGGCCGGCGGTGCGGATGCCCACTCCGGTGCCCAGGAATAGGCCGGCGCCGATGGCGGAGCCGAGCCCCATCATGGTGAGGTGGCGGGTCTTGAGCCCCGATCCGAGTCGGGTCTGTTTCGCTGATCCGTTGGTCATGTCGTTAGACGTTATCCCTCGCCGGGGGAGTGGCGGAAACCGCCTCCCTACCAGGTACGCCGCAGCACAGGTTCGGAGTGGCCGACCTCACGGCGCACCGTCCAGTTGGACTGGCCGTTGAGGGTGCCGGCGGAGACGTGGTGCCCGGCATCCGCGTCCCAGATCTGGGTGTCGGCCTCGAGGACGATGTTTGCGCCGAGTGTGCAGTTGTCGCCGACGCTGAGGCCCAGGACGCCGGAGGAGACCCCGAAGCGGCAGTTCGCCCCGATGCTGATGGGGTCGCGCAGCCCGTCGGCCCGGCGCCTGGCCATGATGGTGGAGGACAGCCCGACGTCGGTGCCTTCGCCGATGACGATGGAGGAGGACAGCCGCCCCTCGATGCGGGCGGCGCCGAGGGTGCCGCAGTTGAAGGAGACGTAACCTTCGCGCAGCACCCGGGTGCCGGGGGCGAGGTAGGCGCCGAGACGGACGCGTTCGGCCTCGGCGATGTTGACGCCGGAGGGGACGACGTAGTCGACCATGCGGGGCAGTTTCTCAATGCCGTAGACGTGGATGAGGCCGCGGCTGCGCAGGGCGGTGCGGACGAACTCGAAGTTGTCGGGGGTGCACGGGCCCTTGTTGGTCCACACCACGGTGGTCAGGCAACGCAGGGAGTTGTCCATGTTCAGCTCAAGGGGGCGGACCAGGCGGTGGGAGAGCAGGTGGAAACGCAGGTAGACATCGTGCGCATCGATGGGGGAGGCCTGGAGATCGGCGATGGTGGTGCGTACCGCGACCTGTTCGACCATGCGGTCCTCGTCGAGGAGGACGAGTTTGAGCAGGCTGTCCGGGATGTCCCGGGCGCCGAGGCGTTCCGTGCCTGACACGAGGCCGGTGCCGTCCACGAGTTCCGGCTCCGGGTACCAGGTGTCGAGGATCGTGCCGTCCATGGCGATGTTGGCGATTCCGACCGCGGTTGCTCCCTGAGGTGTCATACTGCCGAGTCTACGACGTGCCGAAACCCCCCACACCTCGAGGCGACACCGTCTAACCTGGGGTAGGTGACCCCGCTCGACCTGACCTCTGACCCGGTGTCCCTGACCGCTGCCCTGGTGGACATCCCGAGCCCCTCGCACCATGAGAAACAGCTGGCGGATCTGGTGGAGGCTGCGCTGCGCCGGTTGCCCGGCCTGCCCGACAGCCAGATCATCCGCCGCGGGAACACCGTCGCCGCGGCCACCCGCCGGGGGCTGGGCCGGCGGGTGATCCTCGCCGGCCACCTGGACACCGTGCCGTTGGCCGGCAATGTGCCCCACCAGCTCATCGACGATGTCCTGCACGGCTGTGGGACGGTGGACATGAAATCGGGCCTGGCCGTGTATCTGCACCTGTTCGCCCTCCTGGCGGATGCACCGGACCTCACCTCCGATCTCACGCTCATCGCCTACGAGGCGGAGGAGGTGGAGAGCCGTTTCAACGGGCTCGGCCACCTGGCGGTCAGTGACCCGGAGTGGCTGCGGGGGGATCTGGCGCTGCTGGGTGAGCCCTCGAACGGGATCATCGAGGCAGGGTGCCAGGGCACGCTGCGGCTGCGGGTGACGGCGCACGGGGCGCGGGCGCATTCGGCGCGCGCCTGGCTGGGGGAGAACGCCGCGCACAGGATCGGGCCGGTCATCGCCCGGATCGCGGACTATGAGGCCCGCCGGGTCGACATTGACGGCTGCCACTACCGGGAGGGACTCAATGTGGTGCAGCTGGAGTCCTTCGTGGCCACCAACACCATCCCCGATAAGGCGCATGTGCTGGTGAACTTCCGTTTCGCGCCCGACCGCACGGAGGATGAGGCCCTGGACCATGTGCTGCGTTATCTGGCGATCGACAACCTTGATGATGGTTTCACCGTCACGCTGGAGGATTCCATGCCCGGGGCCCTGCCGGGGTTGCAGCAGTCGGCGGCCGCGGCGCTCATCGAATCGGTGGGGGAGGTCCGCGCCAAGCTGGGGTGGACCGATGTGGCGCGGTTCGCTCCGTTGGGGGTTCCTGCGGTGAATTTCGGCCCCGGGGACCCGGCCTTCGCACACCGGGTGGAGGAGCAGGTTCCGGTTGCCCAGATCACTCACGTTGCCTCCCAGCTGCGAAATTTCCTCACCACACGCCCCTCCTGACGCAGCGGACGGCGCAGGAAACAGCTAGGTTCTATGCTATGGCTCCGAACATCACTCCCGATCCCGAGAAGGCGCGCATGCTGCGTGGCCCCGTTCTGCTGCGCACCGAGGGCGATAAGAAGACCACCTATGACCAGCGGCTGCTGGAACTGGGGGCGGACCATGACTGGATGCACGCCGACCCCTGGCGCATCCTGCGGATCCAGGGGGAGTTCGTCGCCGGCTTCGACGCTCTGGCAGCCATGCCCAAGGCGGTCACCGTATTCGGTTCGGCCCGCATTCCGGAGGGGCACCCCTGGTATGAGCTGGGCTGTGATCTGGGCCGGGCGATCGCTGACTCGGGATACGCCGTGATCACCGGCGGTGGGCCGGGCCTGATGGAGGCCCCCAACCGCGGTGCGCACGGGGCGGACGGCCTGTCCGTCGGTCTGGGCATCGAACTCCCGCATGAGCAGGCGCTCAATGCGTGGGTGGACCTCGGCCTCAACTTCCGTTATTTCTTCGCCCGCAAGACGATGTTCCTGAAGTATTCGCAGGCTTTTGTCTGCCTGCCGGGTGGTTTCGGCACTCTCGATGAGCTCTTCGAGGTGTTGTGCATGGTGCAGACGGGCAAGGTCACCAACTACCCGATCGTGCTCATCGGCACCGAATTCTGGTCCGGTCTGATCGACTGGATCAAGGAGCGACTGGTAACCGACGGCATGATCTCCGAGAAGGACCTGAATCTGTTCCTGGTCACGGATTCCGTTGAGGAGGCCGTCTCGTTCATCGTCGGCTGCCACCGTGAGATGACGGACGGCCGTCTCATCGGCGGCGACGATGAGTACACTCCGGTCCATGAGGTCCGTGAACAGGCAGGACACCGCTAGACCCTTGGAACACCATGCTCTGCCGGCGGTGATGGCGATCGTCAACCGCACCCCGGACTCCTTCTACGACCGCGGTGCGACCTTCACCGATGAGGCGGCCCTGCGCCGTTGTGACCGGGTTGTCGCCGAGGGCGCGGCGATCATCGACATCGGCGGGGTGAAGGCCGGACCCGGTTCGCTCGTCGACGCCGCCGAGGAGATCGACCGCGTCATCCCCGTCATCGAGGCCGTCGCCGCCCGCCATCCCGGGGTGCTCATCTCGGTGGACACCTGGCGTGCTGAGGTCGCCGACCTGGCCATCCACGCCGGCGCGGGTCTGGTCAACGACACGTGGGCGGGCCACGATCCCGAGCTCGTTGAGGTCGCCGGCCACCACGGCGTCGGCTACGTCTGCTCCCACACCGGTGGGGTGGAGCCGCGGACGCGCCCGCACCGGGTGCATTTTGATGATGTGGTCGCCGACGTCATCGCCGAGACCACCGCCCTGGCGGAACGGGCCGTGTCCGTCGGAGTGCCGGAGGAGAAGGTATTCATCGACCCCACGCATGACTTCGGCAAGAACACCTTCCACGGTCTCGAGCTGTTGCGGCGTATCGACGAGCTGGTGTCCACCGGCTGGCCCGTGCTCATGGCCCTGTCCAACAAGGATTTCGTCGGCGAGACCGTGGACCGGGCGGTGGGCGGCCGGCTGGCCGGCACCCTGGCGGCCACCGCCTGGGCCGCGGCCCGCGGGGTGGCCGCCTTCCGCGCGCATGAGGTCGCGGAGACCGTCGATGTCATCCGCATGACCGCGGCGATCGCGGGTCACACGGCCCCGCTGAACACCATCAGGGGGCTTGCGTGAGGGTGTCGGTGGTCATCCCGGCACTCAATGAGGAGGCCACCGTCGCCGCGGTGGTGCGCGCTGCCCTGACGGATGGACCTGATGAGGTTGTGGTCGTCGACGCCGACTCCACCGACGGCACCGTTGCGCAGGCCTCGGCGGCGGGTGCCCGGGTGCTCAACTGGCGGGAGATCCTCCCCGGTATCGAGCCTGTGCCGGGCAAGGGGGAGTCGTTGTGGCGCGGGGTTGCCGCCGTCACGGGTGACGTGGTGGTTTTCCTCGACGCGGACCTGCAGCAGCCGGCCACGGGCATGGTCACCGCCCTGGCCGCGCCTTTCACGGACCCGGGTGTGCACCTGGTCAAGGCGGACTACCGGCGCACCATTGACGGCCGGCCCACCGGTGGGGGCCGTGTCACCGAGCTGACGGCCCGTCCCCTGCTGCGCCTGCTCTTCCCGGATCTGGCACACATCAGACAGCCGCTGGCAGGCGAGTACGCGATCCGCCGGGCCACTGCCCTGGCGCTGCCCTTCGCTGCCGGTTACGGGGTGGAGGCGGGACTGCTTGTCGACGTCGCCGACCGCCACGGCGCGACCTCCGTCCGGCAGGTCGACCTGGGGGTGCGCCGGCACCGCAACCGGCCGCTCACGGAGCTGGGGCCGATGGCCGATGTCGTGGCCGCCACCCTGCTGGAGCGGGCCGGGGTGGGTGAGGTGGGCGTCGGGACGCGGCCACCCCTGTCCGGTATTCTCTAGCCATGTTCTCCTGGCTGCTGCTGATTATTGTCCTGCTGGCGCTCATCGCGGTGGGCATCTGGTTCTGGGGTGCGGTCTTCGGCCGGGGTGAGGTGCTGCCGCCCCTGGACGCGGACAACACGCGGGACAGGAATGAGCAGGCTGTGGCTGCCGGTGACCTCAACTCGGTGCAGTTCGAGATCGTCCACCGCGGCTACCGTCCGGAGCAGGTTGATGATGTCCTCGACCAGCTCCACCGGCGCCTGGCGGAGGCGGAGAAAACGATCACCCGGCTCTCTTCACCGAAAATTGACTAAACTGGTCAGGGTAAACCATCCGAGAAGAAGGAGCCAACTCAATATGGCAGCTATGAAGCCGCGTACCGGTAACGGTCCCATGGAAGCGGTTGAGGAAAACCGGAAGATCGTGATGCGCATCCCGTCTGACGGGGGAGGTCGCCTGGTTGTGGAGATGAGCAAGGAGGAGGCCGCCGAGCTCGGCGCTCTGCTCACCGCCGCGGCTGAATAGGCCCACCATCTGTGAGGGTATGCTCAACTGCATGCTCTCCGACATCATCGACGTGCTCGCTGATCCCGCCGACGGCACTCCGCTGTCCGGCGTGGACGACTACACCCGACTGGTCTCCGAGTCGGGCCACTCCTTTGATGTGGCCCGTCAGGGGTACGTGACCCTCGCCGCAGGCGCGGGTCTGCGCCATCAGGGTGACAGCATGGAAATGGTGCGTGCCCGCGAGACATTCCTGTCCCGCGGGCATTTTGCACCCTTCGTGGAGGCGGTCGCGGCAGGCGTGCACGATGCGCTTGACGACGCCGCCGTCCCCGACACCGCCCGCCCCGTCATCGCGGAGATCGGCGCCGGCACCGGTTACTACCTTTCCCATGCCCTCGATTCGGTCGAGGGCTCCCGGGGACTGGGGCTGGACATCTCCGTCCACGCCGCCCGCCAGCTGGCCAAGTGCCACCACCGGGTGGGTGCGGTCGTCGCTGACGTGTGGGAGCGGCTGCCGGTACGGGACTCCTCGATCGACGTGATCACCGTCGTCTTCGCCCCGCGCAACGCTGCTGAGTTCGCCCGCGTGCTCACCCCCGGCGGGCAGGCGATCTTCCTCACCGCCGACCGCGGCCACCTCGCTGAGCTGCGCGGTCCGCTGGGCATCCTGGACGTGGAGGAGGGTAAAATCGACCGGCTCATCGATCAGGCCGGAGGGCATCTCCGCCCGGTCACTGAACCCGTCCTCATTGAGTTCCCGATGGAGCTGGACCGGGAGGCCATCGCCGCGCAGATCGGGATGAGCCCCTCCGCGCGCCATATCGAATCGGCTGAGCTGGCCGCGCGCATCGCGGAGCTGCCGGAGACGATGACCGTCACCGCCCGGGCCCACCTGCTGCGTATGAGCCGGGCGTAGAAACCTAGTTATCGTAGTGCGGCAGGTCCCCGGAGGAGACGGGCCCGCGCTCCCAGTAACGTTCCAGGACAGCCTCCCCGTCGGTCTCGACGCGGATGGCTGAGCAGCCGCCCTCGAAGTAGACGCGGCTGGCCATGGTGACGGCACCGCCGTCGGCGAAGACCTCCACGGTGGAGCCGTCGACGAAGATGGACAACGAATCGGTGTCCACCTCGGCCAGGCCGGTGCCGGCCACCGGGTCCCCGGCGTGCCGGGCGTTCATCGACCGGTCCAGGCTGAGCCGGTCACCGGCGTGGGTGACCACGGCGGCAGGGTTGCCGGCGGCGTCGAGAAGCGTGGCCGTCAGGCTGCTGCCCACGGGGATCTCGCACAGCCCGGTCCACGAGCGGGCGCCGTCGGTGCGGCTGATCGCGTCGGGCAGGCCGGCCGGCGGGGTCTGGAAGAGCAGTCCACCCTGCAGGGTGACCACCCGCGGCAGGGACAGGGTGTTGGCCCAGTTCTCCGCGGCCAGGGAGGGGTGGCGGTTCGGATCATCCCTGCGGCCCACGCCGTTGAGCAGGCCGAAGATGACCGACTGCTGGTAACGGTTCTCCTCGGGCACTGTGCCCGGGGTGACGTTGGTGTTGCGTGGCCGGGTGAAGTCGTGGCCGTGGTCGAGACGGGTGAAGGGGGTCCGCACTGTGAAGGTCGCCTCCCGCAGTGTGCCCACGAGGTAGCCGGCGATGTCGATCCCCCCGGATTCCAGGGTCACCAGCAGGATGTCGTAGATGTTGCCGTCGACCTCGTCACGCAGCCGCAGAATGCGGGGGCCGACGATGATGGTGGCGGCGTCGAAACCCGGGGCCCCCTCGAATTCCAGCGCTCCGGTGAAATCCCAGGAACGCCCGTCCGGGCTGGTGAGCACGACCGGGGTGGGGGAGTCCCCGTGGCCGGTCACGGCGAGCATGAGCCAGCCGGCATGTCCCAGGTGCCGGTCGTCGGCGGTCTCCCAGTCGGGGACGACACACGGGGAACGGAAGCGGCTGTGGCCGTCGATGTCGCTGACCACGTCGCCGATCCGCTGGACGCGCTCGTCCATCGCGAATTCGTCGTCGGCGACGGGGCAGCCTTCACCGAGCCCCGCCAGGTGTGCGACCTGGATGGAGGTGCCGGCGGCGGTGACGGAGGTGAAGTAGAGGTCCATCCCCTCCCCGTTGGCCACCACCGCACCCGCACGCAGGGCGGTCTCCCCGCCGACGGGCACGAGGGCGTCGTCGCAGATCTCCCAGTCGAAGGGTCCGTCCTCGGAGATGACGTGGGCCCAACGGGCGGGGGATGCGGGGGTGGGGCGGTACTGGTGGAACAGGTGCCAGGTCTCCCCGTCGAGGAGCACCCCGGCGGGGGCGTCCAGGACGCCGGATTCCGGCGTGACGTGCAGTTCAGGGCGGTGGTGACTGGGGCTCACGGGATTGATGTCCTCCTAGCGCAGCGACTGGTAGATGTCGACGGTCTGCTGGGCGATGGTGGCCCAGGAGAAGGCGTCGACGGCACGCTGGCGGCCGGCCTCGCCGAAGGCCTTGGCGCGTGCGGGATCAGAGACCATGGCGTTGACCTGGGCGGCGATGTCGCGTTCGAAGGTCTCCGGGTCGTTCTCATCGTAGTGGACGAGGGTACCGGTCTCGCCGTCGACGACGACCTCGGGGATACCGCCGACGTCGGAGGCGACGACCGCGGTGCCGCAGGCCATGGCCTCGAGGTTGACGATGCCCAGCGGTTCGTAGATTGAGGGGCAGACGAAGGTATCCGCGGCGGTGAGGATCTCCTGGATCCGGTCGCGGTCGAGCATGTTCTGGACCCAGAAGATGCCGTCGCGGCGGGACTGCAGATCCTCGACCAGTGCGGTGGTGCGGGCGGCGATCTCCGGGGTGTCCGGCGCTCCGGCGCACAGCACCAGCTGTACACCTTCATCGAAGTGGGCGGCGGCCTTGACCAGGTGCTCCACGCCCTTCTGGCGGGTGATGCGGCCGACGAAGGCGACGATGGGGCGGTCCGGGTCCACGCCCAGTTCGGTGAGGACGGATTCCTCGGCCTGCCCGAAGGTGGGGCGCGGCTGCCACAACTGGGTGTCGATGCCGTTGAGCACGACGTGGACTCGGTCGGGTTCGATGCGCGGGTAGGCGTCGAGGATGGAGTCCTTCATCCGGGCGGAGACGGCGATGACGGCGTCGGCGTACTCCATGGCGTTCTTCTCCGACCAGGAGGAGACCTCGTAGCCGCCGGCGAGCTGCTCGCGCTTCCAGGGGCGGTGCGGCTCCAGGGAATGGGCGGTGGCCACGTGCGGGATGCCGTGCAGGCGGGCGGCGAGGTGGCCGCCGAGGCCTGCGTACCAGGTGTGGGAGTGGACGACGTCGACGTCTGCTGCAGCCTCGGCCATACGCAGTCCGGTGGACAGCGTCCTGATCGCCGGGTTGGCGTCCTCGAGTGCCGGGTCAACCCCGTGGACGTACACACCCGCCATGTCGCGGGGTGCCCCCATGCAGTGGACGTCCACCTCCGTGATCTCACGCATGAACCGGGTCAGCTCCGTGACGTGGACTCCGGCACCGCCGTAGACCTCCGGGGGATATTCTCTGGTCAACATTCCGACTCTCATGACAGTCAAGGGTAGCCACGCAGCTCCCCGGCTGCAGGGGGTGTCGGGGGTAGCGGGTGATCCGCGGGTAATGCAAGGTCACCCCACCCGGGGGCCACCGGGGAAATGAATATCACCTTCCCCGGCGAAAACCCCCACGAGCACCTAGATTGGGATTCGTGAAGACTCAGCCGAATGTTCTATCCATTGTTCTCGCCGGCGGCGAGGGTAAACGACTGTTCCCGCTCACCGAGGACCGCGCCAAGCCCGCGGTGCCGTTCGGGGGTAGCTACCGTCTCATCGACTTCGTTCTGTCGAACCTGGTCAACGCGGGCTACCACAAGATCGCGGTGTTGACCCAGTACAAGTCGCACTCGCTGGACCGCCACATCTCCCAGGCCTGGGCGTTGCACGGTCCGGTCAGCCAGTACATCGCCTCGGTGCCTGCCCAGCAGCGCCGCGGCAAGCGCTGGTTCACCGGTTCCGCGGACGCCATCGTCCAGTCCCTGAACCTGATCTATGACGAGAAGCCGGACTACGTCATCGTCTTCGGTGCGGACCACGTCTACCGCATGGACCCCTCGCAGATGGTCGAGGACCACATCGCCTCCGGCAAGTCCTGTTCGGTCGCGGGCATCCGTGTCCCGCGGGCTGACGCCACCGCCTTCGGTGTCATCGAAGCCGACGACGAGGGCAACATCACCGAGTTCCTGGAGAAGCCGGCCGATCCGCCCGGCACCCCGGATGACCCGGACGTCACCTTCGCCTCCATGGGCAACTACGTGTTCACCACGGACGCCCTGATCCAGGCGCTGCTGGAGGACGAGAAGAACGAGGACTCCGACCATGACATGGGCGGCGACATCATCCCGTACTTCGTCAACCGCGGTGACGCCCACGTCTACGATTTCTCGCGCAACGAGGTACCGGGTGCCACGGAGCGTGACCAGGGTTACTGGCGTGACGTCGGCACCATCGACGCCTACTACGAGGCTCACATGGACCTGATCTCCGTCCACCCGGTGTTCAACCTGTACAACCGCATGTGGCCGATCCACTCCACCGACGACCAGAACTTCCCGCCCGCGAAGTTCACCCAGGGCGGCATCGCCCAGTCCTCGATGGTGGCCCCGGGTTCGATCATCTCCGGCGGCACGGTCCGAAACTCGGTGCTGGCCGGTGACGTCCATGTCGCCGAGGGCGCAACTGTCGAGGGTTCTGTGCTGCTGCCGGGCGTGCGCATCGGCCGGGGGGCCGTCGTGCGCCACGCGATCCTGGACAAGAACGTCTACGTCCGCGAAGGCGAGATCGTCGGCGTCGACCGCGGCCGCGACGAGGCCCGCTTCAAGATCTCCTCCGGCGGTGTCGTCGTGGTGGGCAAGAACGAGGTCGTCTAGCAGGAACCGGCGGGCCGGGGGCGTCAGCTGAGTGAACGCCCCCGGCCCGCTTCCCGACGCCCGCCCTACCCCAGCCGGGTGATCAGCGTCAGCCCGGAGCCCAGTGCCAGACGGGTGACTAGGGCGCCCTCCAGGTTATGGGCAAGCTCATCGGTTTCCCGGGCGGCCGTGGTGGCGCGGTCGCGGCGGGAGTCGTCGGAGAGGGTGCCGTCGAGAAGCGAGTCCGCCAGGACCAGCGTGCCGCCGGAGGTGAGCAGCGGCCAGGCGGCCTCAAGGACGGCGGGGAGTTCGACCGGCGGGACCTCGGCGTAGACCAGATGGTAGGAGCCGGCCGCCAGGCGACTCATCACGTCGAGGGGGCGCGAGGGGAGGAAACGGACCCGGGAGGGGGCGTAGCCGGCCTCGCGGAAGACGGCGCGGGCCTGGGTCTGATGCTCGACCTCGGGGTCAATGCACGTCATTGTCGCGCGGGGGCCCAGGCCACGGAGGACGTACAGGCCGACGACCCCGGCGGCGGGGGTTACGGCGACGGCTCCGGTGGACTTCTCGGATCCGGCGGAAGCCGCGAGGGTGGCCAGGAGCTGTCCGGTCATCTCGTCGGGGACGGAGAGCCCGAACTCCTCGGCGTCGCGTCGGGCCGCGGCGAGGGCGTCGGGATTCTCCGAGGTTGATTCGATGTAGGAGCGCAATGCGTAATAAGCCGTGTCAGTCACAATTGACCAGTCTAGGTTGCCGCGGGACTGTTTTCCCCGGACCCGCGAGTTTGTGACGGATGTGGCCAGTGGGGCCCTTCCGGGGGTCTTCACAGAAGGTTGCCAGTTCATTGTGTAGTGTTCCGCAGCCCGATGTAGCACGATGGATACCATGACGCGCACCACAGGATACGACGACCAGAACCAGGCCGACGACCTCACCGGTACTGCCGCGTTCGATGCCGGACAGGGGGAGATGCCCGGCTGGGGAGAGCTGGTGGCGGAACACGCCGACAGTGTCTACCGCCTCGCCTTCCGCCTCTCGGGTAACCCGCACGACGCCGATGATCTCACCCAGGAGACCTTCATGCGCGTGTTCCGTTCCCTCAAGCACTATCAGCCCGGCACCTTCGAGGGGTGGCTCCACCGCATCACCACCAACCTCTTCCTGGACATGGTCCGCCACCGCAGCAAGATCCGCATGGAGGCCCTGCCGGAGGACTACGACCGTCTCCCCGGCACCGACATGACGCCGGAGCAGGCCTATAACGTGGCCAACCTCGATCCCGCCCTCCAGGCCGCACTGGACAGCCTCAGCCCTGATTTCCGGGTGGCCGTGGTGCTGTGTGATGTGGTGGGCATGTCCTACGACGAGATCGCCGCCACCCTCGGCGTGAAGATGGGTACCGTCCGCTCCCGCATCCACCGCGGCCGGACCCAGCTGCGGTCCAGCCTGGAGGCCGCCGCCCAGAAAGATGAGGGCGCCCAGCTGCTGCTGCGGACCCGCTGAGCCTTTCGCGAGTATTCTGGCGGGAGAAGAATGTGAGGAGGCCAGTGGTATCGATGATCCGTCCCAACCTGTCGCGCTTTCCGCGCCGACCGCGTGGGCGCCGGGAGTTCGCCTCTGTCGAGCATCTGAGTCCGGAGGCCGTCGCAGCTTTCGTGGACGGAGAACTCACGGACCCCGCGACGCACCGCGCCCGCGTGCACCTCGTGCACTGCGGGGAGTGCCGTAATGAGATCGAGAGGCAGCGGGGTGCCTCGGAGTGGCTGCGCGGTTCCAATATCGGGGCGGACGTCCGCGCACCCCATGACCTGCTCGCCAGGTTGACGGGCATCGCCAGCGGCCCCGTGAAGGCGGGGCCCGATGCGGAGTCCACCCCCACCCCCGGTCCGGAGTGCCTGCTGGACAAGGTGGAGATGATGCTGCGGGCGGTCAGGCGCAACCAGGGACTCTAGGCCGGTCCCCACCGTGCGGTGGGGCTAAGGTGGATATGTGTTTCAGAGTATCGGTTGGCTGGAGATCTTCACGCTGGTGATCGTGGCACTCATCGTTGTAGGGCCGGAGCGTCTGCCCGGTCTGATCGAGGATGTGCGCGCCGCGATCTTCGCGGCACGTCGCGCGATCAACAATGCCAAAAAGGAGCTCAACGGTGAGCTCGGCGAGGAATTCGAGCAGTTCCGTAAACCGATGGAACAGGTTGCCGAGTACACGCGCCTGGGGCCGCGGGGCGCCATCACGAAGGCGCTCTTCGACGGCGACGATTCCGCCCTCGACGACTTCGACCCGAAGAAGATGATGGAGGAGGATCCGCGGACCCCGCAACCGCAGCCTTCCCAGCAGCAGGCGCGGCAGGCACGCACTTCCGGCCCGCAGTATCCAGGCCAGCCCGACCGGGGTGGTCAGGAGGGCGGGAAGGGCGATTACGGGACCGGGGGCGGTTTCTCCTGGGCGGACATCACCTGAGGGAGCGGACTACTTCCGGCTCACACCCAGGCCGAGAGACTTCCCGGCGAGGGAGTCCCGGCGGGTCATCAGCTGCTCGGCGATCGCGGCGATGGCCACCCCGGCGGGGGAGTCCGGCTCTGAGACGGCGATGGGGTTGCCGTCATCACCGTGGACGCGCAGCTGCGGGTCCAGGGGGATCTGGCCGAGGAGGGGGACCTCCCCGCCGGTGAGGACGGAGAGACGTTCAGCGACGTGCTCGCCGCCGCCGGCCCCGAAGACGTCGAGGGTGGAGCCGTCGGGAAGCACCATGGCGGCCATGTTCTCGATGACGCCGGCGACGCGCTGGCGGGTCTGCTGTGTGATGGAGCCGGCCCGCTCCGCGACCTCGGCGGCCGCGGCCTGCGGGGTGGTCACGATGAGCAGCTCGGCATTGGGCACCAGCTGGGCCACGGAGATGGCCACGTCGCCGGTTCCGGGCGGCAGGTCCATGAACAGGAAGTCCAGGTCGCCCCAGAAGACGTCGGCGAGGAACTGCTGGATCGCGCGGTGGAGCATGGGCCCACGCCAGACGACGGGGGCGTTGCCGTCGACGAAGTGGCCGATGGAGATGAGCTTCACACCGTGGGCGATCGGCGGCATGATCATGTCGTCGACGGCGGTGGGGCGCTGCTCGGAGCCGAGGAGACCGGGCACGGAGTGGCCGTAGATGTCGGCGTCGAGGACGCCGACCTTGAAGCCCCGGGCGGCTAGTGCGACGGCGAGGTTCACGGTCATGGAGGATTTGCCCACGCCGCCCTTGCCGGAGGCCACCGCGTAGACGCGGGTGGTGGAATCGGGCTCGGCGAAGGGGATGGTGGGTTCCTCGGCACCGCCGCGCAGGGATACGCGCAGTTCGCGGCGCTGCTCATCGCTCATGACGTCAGTGGTGACGGTGACGGCACCCACGCCGTCGAGTTCCTCCAGGGCGGCCTGCGCGTTGCCGGTGATGGTGGATTTCATCGGGCAGCCGGCGATGGTGAGGTAGATCTCGACCGCGACGTCCGGGCCGGAGACGTTGATTGACTTGACCATCCCCAGCTCGGTGAGGGGCTTGCCGATTTCAGGATCCTCTACGCGGGACAGCGCGCTGCGAACAGCGGATTCGGTGATAACAGACATGGCACACCCATCGTAGTAGGCATGTCAACGATCAGGGTCTTCGGCCAGGTCACCCTGGATCGGCTCGGAGAGGTCCCCCGCGGAATCGCTGACATCGGCGGAGACGTCGTCAAGTTTGGCCTCCAGCCGCTCCAGCAGCCCGCGCAGGTCGTCGAGCTCGTGGCGCAGATAGTCGCGGGAGACCATCTCACCGACGGCCAGGCGCACCCCGGCGAGTTCCCGGGCGAGGAATTCGGTGTCGGCCTTGGTCTGTTCGGCGCGCCGCCGGTCGGCGCTGACGGTGACCTTGTCACGGTCCTCCTGCCGGTTCTGCGCCAGCAGGATCAGGGGTGCGGCGTAAGCGGCCTGGGTGGAGAAGGCGAGGTTGAGCAGGATGAAAGGGTAGGGGTCCCATTTCCAGATGAACCAGCCGCCGGCGTTGAGCGCGATCCACACGATGACGATGATGGTCTGCCACACCAGGTACTGGCCGGTGCCGAAGAAACGGGCGACTTTCTCGGCGCCGGCGCCCACGGCGTCGTCGTCGAAACGCGGGAGCCTGCGCCGGCCACCGACGGGGGTGTCCAGGTCAACGCGTCTGTATTCAGCCACGGTCCACCTGCTTCTCCACGCCCCTGCGCCCCGCCGGGCGTACGCCCTCCGAACGCCAATCCTCGGGCAGGAGGTGATCGAGGAGGTCGTCGACGGCCACCGCCCCGAGGAGGTGGTGGTCCTCGTCGAGGACAGGTCCACACACGAGGTTGTAGGTGGCGAAGTAGCGGGCGGCGGTCTCCTGGTCGTCATCGGCGTAGAGCGGCGGCAGATCCGGGTCGAGGATGCCCCCGACCAGCGTCGAGGGTGGTTCACGCAGCAGTTTCTGCAGATGGACGCAGCCGAGGTATTTGCCGGTCGGCGTCGCGGTCGGTGGGCGGACGATGAAGATCAGGGAGGCCAGAGAGGTCGGCAGATCGGGGTCGCGGGCCAGGGCGAGGGCCTCGGCGACGGTGGTCTGGGGGGTGAGCACCAACGGCTCCGGGGTCATCAGGGCGCCGACGGTGTCGGGGGAGAAACTCATGAGCCGGCGCACCGGGGCGGATTCCTCCGGATCCATGAGCTCGAGCAGCACCTCCGCCTTATTGCCGGGCAGTTCCTGGAGGATGTCGGCGGCGTCGTCCGGGTCCATCTCCTCGAGGACGTCCGCGGCGCGTTCAATGTCGAGGGTCTCCAGCAGCTCGGCCTGGTGGTCCTCGGGCAGTTCCTGGAGGATGTCGGCGAGGCGTTCGTCGTCGAGTTCGTTGGCCAGGCGGTGCCGCTGGCTGGTCGGCAGTTCGTGGAGGTAGTTGGCCACGTCCGCCGGGCGCATCCGGTCGAAGGCGGCGATGGTCTCGGCGATGGTGTCGGACTGTCCCACGCCGGCAGCGGTCACGCCGTGGATATGGGACCAGGGGACCGGGATCAGTTTCGGGGAGCGGCCGAATTTCGGCCGGGAACCGAAGACCGCGGCGCGGGTGATCACCCAGTCACGGGTGCGGGAGCGCTCGAGTTCGACATCGGCGATCTCGACGGCCCGGCCGTGCAGCTGCGGGTGCTCCGGGGCATCGGTGTGCACCTTCGAACCCACCAGGTCCCCCATGACGGTCAGCTCACCGGAGCGGACCTGGAAGGCGCGCATGGACACCGAACCCGTCGCCAGGGTGATGTCACCCGGTTCGATCGCGGCGATGCGCAGCATGGGCACGAAGATACGGCGGCGGTTGACCAGTTCGATGACGACCCCCAGGGCACGCGACTGCCGGCCGTGGGGGCGGATGTTGACCACGACGTCGCGGACACGCCCGATCGGGTCCAGATCCGGACCCCGGACCTGCAGACCGACCATGCGACCTGCGTACACACGGGAGACAGCACTCATGGGCACAAGTGTAGACCGGAACCAAACACCCCTCCGGAACGTTGAACGGGTATGAGTGCTCCTTTACGTCCCCGCCCGACGGGCTGGCCGATCGGCAGCTTCGGATCCTACGAGGATGCGCAGGCGGCCGTCGATAAGCTCTCGGACATGCAGTTCCCGGTGCAGGACCTCACCATCGTGGGGGTGGACCTGATGGAGGTGGAACGCGTCACGGGTCGGCTGACCTGGGGGCGGGTCATCGGCGGTGGTGCGCTGTCCGGTGCGTGGATCGGCCTGTTCTTCGGGCTGCTGTTCGGTCTGCTCGGCGGCGGATTCCTCACTCCTCTGCTGCTGGGCATCGCCATCGGTGTGGTATTCGGCATCGTCAGTGCCGCGGTGCCCTACGCGATGTCGGCGGGCCGCCGCGACTTCACCTCCCGGACCCAGATCGTCGCCGGCCGCTACGACGTGCTGGCGGACCCGGCCCGGGCCACCGAGGCACGAGACATCATCGCCCGTTCCGGGTTGACGCGGCAGGCGGGTTCCGGCGGGTAAACTTTCCAGTCATGAACCGCCTCCTCACCCGCGCAGCACTGCCCGCACTCGGCCTCGTGGGACTGCTGTCCCTGAGTGCGTGTACCGCCGCGGAGCCGGGGCGTGACCCCAATCCGAACCACACCAAAGCCGTGGAGATCTCGGTGTCCGCCAACTCGCCGGAACAGCTGATCCTCGGTGAGGTCTACGCCCAGACGCTCCGGGAGCTGGGCCGTTCGACGAATCTGAGCATCGTCGAAACTCCCCACGCCACCAACCGGCTGGACCGGTTGCGCTCGGGGGAGGCGGACATGATCATCGGCTGCACCGGGGTCTTCCTCCACACCCTTGACCCGGTCCGGGCGGAGGAACTGGCGGGGGAGATCGCCGCCGATGAGGTCGAGGACCCCTTCGACGAGGCCTACCGCGAGTTCATCGGTGCCCTGCCCGGCAACATCACCTCCCCGGACCCCTCCTCCGCGCAGGCCTGCGCGGAGGAGGCACGGGAGAAACAGGCGCCGGACCTGCCGCGGTCGGTGGTGCCTGTGTACAAGCGGGAGCTGTTCGACCGGACGGAGCTCGTGGAACTGACCGCTGTCACCAGGCTGCTCACGACCGAGGACATCGCCACCCTCATTGAGTCGGCGGCCGAGGAGTCCTCCGCCTCCCGCGCAGTCGCCGCCTGGCTCGGCTGAGCACCTCCCGCAGAAAGGGGACCGCCCCCGTCCGGTGTGAACCGGGCGGGGGCGGTGTTCTCAGACAGGGCAGCGGTTAGTCGAATGCCTCGTCGAGCAGCTGGGCCTGCTCCAGCTGGTGGACCTTGGCCACACCGGTCGCGGTCGAGGACTGCGCGCGGCGGGAGATGCGGCGCATCTCCGGCATGTCCGGGATCAGGTTGCGCAGGTGCTCGTTGTAGAACGGCCACGGGCCCTGGTTGGCGGGCTCGTCCTGGACGAAACGGATCTCGGTGGCGTTCGGGAAGTGCTCGAACGCGTCACGCAGACGGTTGAACGGGATCGGGTGCAGCATCTCCACACGGACGATCGCGATGTCATCGCGGTTGTCCTTGGCGCGGCGCTTCTCCAGCTCGTAGTAGATCTTGCCGGAGCAGAGCATGATGGTGGTCACCTTGTCGGTGTCACCGACCTTGTTGCCCTCCAGATCAACCAGACGCGGGTCGTTGTAGACCGACTGGAAGCTGGTGATGTCGGTGAAGTCCTCCACTGCGGAGGCGGCATCCTTGAGACGCAGCATCGACTTCGGGGTGAAGACGACCAGCGGGCGCTTCATGGTGCCCAGCGCGTGGCGGCGCAGCAGGTGGAAGTGGTTCGCCGGGGTGGTCGGCTGGGCCACGGTCATGGAACCCTCGGCGCACAGCTGCAGGAAGCGTTCGATGCGGGCGGAGGAGTGGTCCGGTCCCTGGCCCTCGTAGCCGTGCGGCAGGAGGAGGATCAGGCCGGAGGTCTCGCCCCACTTGGCCTCACCGGAGGAGACGTACTCGTCGATGATGGTCTGCGCACCGTTGGCGAAGTCACCGAACTGTGCCTCCCATGCGACGACGGCGTCCTGGTTGCCCACGGTGTAGCCGTATTCGAAGCCCATGCCGGCGAATTCGGTCAGCGCAGAGTTGTACACCATGAACTTGCCTTCACCCTTGGACTGGGCCAGGGCGTGCAGCGGGTTGTACTCCTCACCGGTGCGCGGGTCGATCGGGACGGCGTGACGCTGGGTGAAGGTACCGCGGCGGGAGTCCTCGCCGGCGAGGCGGACGAGCCTGCCGGTGTTGGCCAGGGAGGAGAAGGCGATGAGCTCGCCCCAACCCCAGTCGATGCCACCCTCGCGGACGGAGGCGGCGCGGCGCTTGGCCACCGGTGCCACACGCGGGTGGAACTCGAAGTCCTCCGGCGGGGTGGAGTAGGCCTGGCCGATCTCCAGCAGCTCCTCGCGGGTGATGGAGGTGTCCAGACCACGGGTCAGCTCCTGGGAGGAGGTGATGCCGGTCTGCTCCTGCGGGCCGCCCTTCTCGGATTCCTTGACCTCGTTGAAGACGGACTCCATCTGGTCGTGGAAGTCACGTGCCGCCTTCTCCGCGTCCTCGGCGGAGAGGTCGCCACGGCCGACGAGGTCGTCGGTGTAGCGGGCACGGACGGACTTGCGGTCGGTGATGATCTCGTACATCTGCGGCTGGGTCATCGACGGGTCGTCGGCCTCGTTGTGGCCGCGGCGGCGGTAGCAGATGAGGTCGATGAAGACGTCCTTGCCGAAGCGGCGGCGGTACTCGGTGGCCAGCTGGCCGACCCACACCACAGCCTCCGGGTCGTCACCGTTGACGTGGAAGACCGGGGTGTCGAAGCCCTTGGCCAGGTCGGTGGCGTAGTGGGTGGAGCGTGAGGAGTCCGGGGTGGTGGTGAAGCCGATCTGGTTGTTCACCACGATGTGGATGGTGCCGCCCACGGTGTAGCCGCGCAGGCCGGCGATGTTGATGGTCTCCTGGACGATGCCCAGGCCCGCGAAAGAGGCGTCGCCGTGGAGCATCATCGGGACGACGGTGTAGCCGTCGTCGCCCTTGTCCAGGATGTCCTGCTTGGCGCGGGCGATGCCCACCACGACCGGGTCGACGGCCTCGAGGTGGGAGGGGTTGGCGGTCAGGGAGACCTTGATCTCCCCGTCGCCGAACATCTGGATGTGGCGGCCCTCGGAGCCGAGGTGGTACTTCACGTCACCGGAGCCACCGATCTGGCCCTGGGTCATGTTGCCCTCGAACTCGTTGAAGATCGTCGCCAGCGGCTTGCCCACGATGTTGAACAGGACGTTGAGGCGGCCACGGTGCGGCATGCCGATGACGACCTCGTCGAGGCCCTGGCCGGCGGCCGTGTCGATGGCGGCGTCCATGAGCGGGATGAGTGCCTCGGCACCCTCCAGGGAGAACCGCTTCTGGCCGACGTACTTGGTCTGCAGGAAGTTCTCGAAGGCCTCGGCGGCGTTGAGCTTCTGCAGGATGTACTTCTGCTCGGCGTTGGTGGGCTTGGGCATGCCCGCCTCGAGGCGGTCCTGCAGCCACTCGCGCTCATCGCGGTCGAGGATGTGGGTGTACTCTGTGCCGACCTTGAGGGTGTAGGCGGCGCGCAGGCGGGAGAGCACCTCGCGCAGGGTCATGGTCTCCTTGCCGCCGAAACCACCGACGTGGAAGATGCGGTCGAGGTCCCAGATGGTCAGGCCGTGGGTCTCGATGTCGAGGTCACGGTGGTCCGGGACGGGCATACCCGGCTGGTGCCACTGCAGCGGGTTGGTGTCGGCGATGAGGTGGCCGCGGGAGCGGTAGGCCTCGATCAGCTGCATGACGCGGGTGTTCTTGTCGAGGCCGCGGTTCGGCAGGTCCTGCGCCCAGCGCATCGGGGCGTAGGGGACGTTCATCCGGTCGAAGATGTGGTCCCAGAACTTGTCGTCGGTGAGCAGCTGCGACATGGTGCGCAGGAACTCTCCGGACTCTGCACCCTGGATGACGCGGTGGTCGTAGGTGGAGGTGATGGTGACGAGCTTGCCCACGCCCAGCTCGGCGAGGCGGTCCTCGGAGGCGCCGGCGAACTCGGCCGGGTAGTCCATGGAACCGACACCGATGATGGTGCCCTGGCCCTTGGTCAGGCGCGGGACGGAGTGGCGGGTGCCGATGCCGCCCGGGTTGGTCAACGAGACGGTGACGCCCTGGTAGTCGTCGAGGGTCAGCTTGCCGATGCGCGAGCGGGCGACGATGTCCTCGTAGGCCTCGACGAACTCGTCGAAGGCCATGGATTCGGTCTTCTTGATGGCGGCGACCACGAGTGCGCGGGAGCCGTCCTTCTGCGGGAGGTCGATGGCCAGACCGATGTTGATGTGGTCCGGGGTGACCACGGAGGGCTTGCCGTCGATGACGTCGTAGGAGACGTTCATGTCCGGGTGGGCCTTGATTGCCTTGGCCATGGCGTAGCCGATGATGTGGGTGAAGGAGATCTTGCCGCCACGGGTGCGGGCCAGGTGGTCGTTGACCATGGCACGGTTCTCGAACATCAGCTTGACCGGCATGTCGCGCACGGAGGTCGCGGTGGGGACCTCGAGCGACTCATCCATGTTCTTGGCGATGGCCTTGAACATGCCGCGCAGCGGCTTGGCACCGGCCTCCGGCTTCGGGGTGGCTGCGGCACGGTCGATGGGGGAGACCGGCTTCTTCCGGCCCTTCGGTGCCGGGGCCGCCTTCTTCGCCTCCTCCGTCACCGCGGTCTCCCGCTTCTGCGGCTTATCAGATCCGATGGGGCCCGCAGAGGGGACGGAGACGGGCTCAGCGTTTGCCTTCGTCGGAGCCTTGGCCTTAACCTGCTCTGCCTGGGGTGTAGCTGCAGCGGACACCGGGGCGCCGTTCTTCTCGAACAGCTCCCGCCATTCCTTGTCCACGGACTGGGGGTCCTTCTGGAACTGCTGGAACATCTCGTCTACCAGCCACTCATTCGGGCCGAAAGTACTTGCGCTGCTCACGGCAGATGCTCGCCTCATTTCGTTGCTTCCTTGGTGCAGTCGTCTAGCTGACAATAATCGTCCACTACAGGGTAGCGTGTCGCCACTCTGCACCCATCACCGCTGGGGGCGTTTCCTCCACCCCCGTCAGGAGTGTGCCCGCCACAGGGCGGAGTACACACCCTGCCGGTCCAGCAGTTCCGGGTGGGATCCGTCTTCGATGATACGTCCATCATCGATGACGAGGATTCGGTCGGCCCGCGCGGCGGTCGCCAGACGGTGCGCCACGACCACGGAGGTGCGCCCCCGGGTGATACGGTCCGAGGCGTCCAGGACGGCTGCCTCGGTGGCCGGGTCGAGGGTCGCGGTGGCCTCATCGAGCAGCATCACATCAGGGTGGAGCAGTTCGGCGCGGGCCAGGGCGATGAGCTGGCGCTGACCGGAGGACAGACCCCGGCCGCGCTCGCCCACACTGTGCCGGAAGCCGCCCGGGATGCCGGCGATGATGTCGAGTGCACCGATGCGCCGCACCGCCTCCTCGATGTCGTCTTCGGTCGCGGAGGGGTCACCGTAGGCGATGTTCTCGGCGACGGTGCCGATGAACAGGTGCGCCTCCTGCGGGACCTGCGCGATCGCCCGCCGCCACCCGCTGAGTGGGAACTCCCGGATGTCGGTGCCCGCCGCCGTGACGCGTCCCTCGACGGGGTCGTAGAAGCGGGCCAGCAGCTTCACCACGGTTGATTTGCCCGCCCCGGTGGGGCCGACCAGGGCGACGGTGCTGCCCGGCGCGATGGTCATGTCCATCCCGGCGGCCACCAGCTGGCTGTCGGGGCTGTAGGCGAAGGAGACGTTCTCCAGGGCGAGGGTGCCGCGGGCTGCGGTGGCGGCGTCGTCACGCTCCTGCGGGCCGGTGTCGGCGACGGTGGGTCGTTGGGCGAGCAGGTCGGTGATGCGGCGGAATCCGACGGCGGCCTGCTGCCAGGAGTCGAAGATCTGGCCCAGCTGCTGGATGGGCCCGTAGAGCTGGGCGAGGTACATGACGAAGGCGACGAGTACACCGGCGGTCAGCTGGCCGTCGGCGACGCGGGTGGCGCCGACGCCGAGGACGATTGCGGTGGTGATCTGGGAGATGGCGTTGACGCCGGGGAAGTAGAGTGCGACGGCCAGCTGGGAATTGACGCGCAGGCGGCGGTAGCGTTCGGATTCCGCCCGGAACTCCTCGAGCGCGCCGTCTGTGCGGCCGTGCATCTGGGCGGTGCGTAGTCCGTTGATGTTCTCCTGGAAGGCGGCGTTGACGGTGCTGACCTGTTCGCGGGCGCGGGTGTAGAGGCGGGAGGAGATCCGCCGGAAGATGAGGGTGACCACCACGATGAGGGGGATGGCGGCGACGGCGACGAGGGAGAGTCCGGCGTCGGTCCAGGCGAGCATCCCGATGATGCCGACGAGGGTGCCCACGGAGACGATGGACTGGGCCAGGCCGGTCTGCAGGAAGGAGCTGAGGGTGTCGATGTCGGTGGTCATCCGCGTCATGATGCGCCCGGACTGGGTCGTCTCGTAGTAGCTCATGGACAGCCGCTGCAGGTGGGCGTAGCTGCGCAGCCGCAGGCCGTAGAGGAGACGTTCACCGGTGCGCGCGGTGAGGACCACCAGTGCGGTGGCCGCGGCCCAGCTCACCGCGACAACCAGCAGGCCGCCGCCGGCGATCCACCACAGGGTGTCCAGGGAGCGCTGGCCGACGCCGTCGTCGACGGCCCAGCGCATGAGGGTGGGGAAGACGAGGTCGGTGGCCACTCCGATAAGCAGCAGGCCGATGACGGCGAGGATGAGAAAGCGGACCACGCGGAAGAGGTCGCGCACCCGGAATCCGCTGCGGTCGGAGCGCAGCCGGGTGGTGTCGATGCGTGGCTGCTCGTCCGCCGGCGGGAGCTTGTCGACGCGCGCCAGCAGTTCCGGCGTCGCGGTGATCGCGGCCGGACCACCCCCGCCCCCGCCACCCCGCCCGCCGATGGCGCCGGAGACGTCGGCGACGTGCTCGGTGCGCTCAGCCGGCAGGTCCTCCGGCCACAACTGTGCGCGTTCCGGTTCCGGCAGGGTGCTGCGGTCGGGCAGGGCGGCGGGGGAGGGGTCCATGATGGCGGTGAAGCGGGGGTCCTCCGCCAGGGTCTCCGGGGTGCCGGTGACGGTGATGCGGCCGGCGTCGATGATGGCGACGCGCTCGGCCAGGTCGAGGGTGGACTGGCGGTGGGCGATGGCCAGCACGGTGACGTCGGCCAGTTCGGCGCGCAGACCGGCGAGGATGCGGGCCTCGGTGGTGGCGTCGATGGCGGAGGTGGCGTCGTCGAGGATGAGCACGCGGGGACGGGCGAGCAGTGCGCGGGCCAGGGCGATGCGCTGGCGTTGGCCGCCGGACAGGGTCAGGCCGCGTTCGCCGACGACGGTGTCCATGCCTGCGGGCAGGCGGTCGATGAACTCGGTGGCCTGGGCCAGGTCCGCGGCGTGGCGGACCTGTTCGTCGGTGGCGCCGGAGCCCATGGCGATGTTCCCGCGGATCGTGGTGGAGTAGAGGAAGGCCTCATCGAAGACACAGGTGACGGCGCTGCGCAGGTCGGCGCGCCGCAGGTCGCGGTAGTTGATGTCCCGGCCGTCGGGGGTGGTCAGGGCGAGGGTGCCGGCGTCCGGGCGGTAGAAGCCGCCCGCCAGCTGCACGGCCATGGACTTGCCGGAGCCGGCCGGTCCGATGAGCGCGAGGGTCTCACCCGGGGTGATGTGCAGGGTGGTGCCGTCGAGCACCCGGTGGCCGTCGGTGTTGAACTCCACCCCCACCAGCTTCAGACCCAGGGGTCCTCCGGGAAGGTCGACGGGGTCTGCCGGGTCCGGGTCCTGCGGGCGCATGTCCAGGATCTCGGTGATCCGGTCGAGGGAGGCCAGGCCCATCTGGAAGGTGACGATCATCGAGGAGAGCATCCCGACGATCTGCGTCAGCGAGGTCAGGTAGACGGAGAAGGCGAAGAAGGTGCCCACGGTGATCTCCCCGCGCAGCACCAGCCAGCCACCGAGCAGGATGTTGATCACCAGCGCGACCTGGGGCAGGTTGCGCAGCAGCGGCTGGAAGCGGGACTGCAGTTTCGCGGCCCGCATCTTCGCGGCGTAGAGCGTCCGGCCCAGGCCGTCCAGGTGGTCGGTCTCGCGTTCCTCCTGGGCGAAGGCCTTGACCACCCGCACCCCGGTGACGGTCTGCTCGACGTGCGTGGCCAGGTCGGCGGTGGTCTGCTGCGCCACCCACGTCGCGGCGTACATGGAACGCCGGGAGGCCACCGCCACGCCGACGATGACGGGCATGAAGGCCAGGGCGATGACGGTGAGCAGCGGGGAGACCCACAGCATGACGCCGATGGTGATCAGCAGCTGCACCAGCATGCCCAGGGCCCAGGGACCCATGGCGATCATGCCCTGGGTGGCGTTGAGGTCGGAGATTGAGCGGGAGACCACCTGGCCGGTGACGATGCGGTCCTGGCCTGGGCCGTCGAGAAGCTGGAGCCGGTCGAGGATACGCACCCGCAGCGTGTGCTGGGTGTCGATGGACAACCGGCCCGCGAGGTACCGGCGCAGGAACTGGGTGAGGTAGCGCGCCACCGCCACCCCGATGAGCACCGCGATGATGGCGTACAGGGGCTCGAACTGCGGTAACACCCGGGTGGCGGGGGACTCTGTCGCCGCCCCGGTGGCCACGTCCACCGCGGAACCGGTCAGCAGCGGGATGAGCACCTCGAAGATGACGGCCGCGACGGTGGTGAGCAGGGTGACGGCGGTGATGCCGCGGCGCTCCCGCAGCGCGGCGGTCAGTTCGCGGACGCCGGAGTGGCCCGCCACCTACTTCACCGGGTCGGTGAACCGGGCGGGGACCACCCCGAGGGATTCGCGCACGTTGGCGATGACGGACTTCGCCAACCTCCGGTTGGCCACCGTGCCGGCGATCGCGCCGATGCCCAGCGGCAGGATCTTGCCGAACCACGCGCGCCGGAACTTCCGGGTCATGTACTTCAGGGCCGTGCGGATGAGTCGGTTGTTCATCTCGGTGAGCTTCGGGGCGGTGAAACGCGCCACGGTGGTCATCGTGGGCACGCCCTTCGTCGAGCCGACATCGCCCACGAACGTGTCGACGACCGCGGAGCCCTTCGCCCCGAGCAGCGCCACGAGGATGAGTGTCTTGCGCCGGTTCTCATCGGTGATGTCGATGCCGCGCAGTTGTGCGCTGGCCAGGGTGTACCAGGCGGCGGCGTCGAGGAAGACGAGGGATTCTGCGCCGATGGCCGCGGCCCCGAGGAAGAAACCGATGCCCGGGATGGTGGCGGCCGCTCCGGCACCCGCGCCGGAGCTGGTGGTCAGGCGCAGGAAATGCTGGTCGATGGTCTCCTGGATCTCCCGCGGGGAGGCCTCCGGCCGCCGCTTGCGCAGGTGCTCGACATAGCCGGCGATGGCCGCGGCCTGCACGGAGACGGCCTTCTCCAGCGCGGAGATGAACAGGCGTCCGGCGGGGCCGATGTTGGTCTCCAGCACCGACGGGTCGGAGCCCAGGCCGTCGAGGATGACCTGCTGCCCCGAATCACCCCGGGAATTATTGGACTTGGCGAGGGCCATGGCTGCTCCTTTCAACTACTCCAGAATAAACGCCCCGGAGCTGCGGATGGTTCCCTGCCACCGCTGTCCTCAGTCCCGGTCGGCGTAGGCCTCGGCCGCCTCGACCTGCTTTTGCGTGGGGCGCACCCCGGTGTAGAGGACGAACTGCTCGGCGGCCTGGAGGGCCACCACTTCGCCGCCGTTGATGGTGGGCACCCCCAGTCGCTCGGCCGCCTCGATCAGCGGGGTGCGCACGGGATAGGCCACGACGTCGAAGACGAGCTCGGCCGCGGCGATCGAATCATCGGCGAAGGCCTGCACGCGTTCCTCGGAACCGTGCATGCCCAGCGGGGTGACGTTGACCAGCAGGCGGGCCTCGGCGGGCACCTCCGCGGAATAGGCCCAGTCGTGGCGCTCGGCCAGGGCCGCGCCGGTCTCGGCGTTGCGGGCGACGATGGTGCCCGTCATGCCGTGGTCGGCCAGGGCCGCGACCACCGCACCGGCCATCCCACCGGAACCGCGCACCGCGACCGGCAGGTCCGGGTCCACCCCATGGCTCTGCAGCAGGGAGGCCACCGCCACGTAATCGGTGTTGTATCCGACGAGTTCACCGTCGGTGTTGACGATCGTGTTCACCGCCTGGATGCGTGCGGCGGAGGGGTCGAGCTCGTCGATCAGGGGGATGACGTCCTGCTTATAGGGCATGGACACACCCGCCCCCCGGATCCCCAGCCCCCGGATGCCGGCGACGGCCGCCGTGATGTCGGTCGGGGCAACCGCCTTGTAGAGGTAGTTGAGGCCGAGCTCGTGGTACAGCCAGTTGTGGAACCGCACCCCGTGGTTGCTGGGCCGGGCGGCCAGCGAGATACACAGTACGGTTTCGCGGTCGACGTAGTTCACCATAGCTCACTACCGTAGTGGGTATGGGCACGTCTGACATCCCCGGACCTCAGGTCCGCACCACCGCCGGGGTGGTGCGGGGGCTCGTGGACCAGCAGCTGGGAATCCGGACCTGGCGCGGAGTGCCCTTCGGAGCGAGCACCGGCGGTGACAACCGCTTCCGCGCCCCCCGCCGCCCCCGGCACTGGCGCGGCGTGCGCGACGCGACGAATTTCGGTCCCGTCGCCCCGCAACCGACCTACTCGTGGACCGACCGGGTCATCGGCTCGGAGAACTGTCTCCACCTGGACATCGTGCGCCCCGACACCGACGAGGAACTGCCCGTGGTGGTCTACCTCCACGGCGGCTCCTTCATCATGGGTTCCTCACACGAGCCGATGCTGCGCGGCTACCAGTTCGCCACGGCCGTCAACTGCGTCTACGTCTCCGTGAACTTCCGCCTCGGCGCGCTGGGTTATCTGGACCTGCGCAGCCTCGGCGAGGACTGTGTGGCCAACCCGGCCCTGCGCGACCAGCTGCTGGCGCTGCAGTGGGTGCAGGCGAACATCGCCCAGTTCGGCGGTGACTCCGACCAGGTCACCCTCATGGGGGAATCCGCCGGTGGGGCGGCGGTGGCCACCCTCATGGCCGTACCCGCCGCCGAGGGACTCTTCCACCGGGCGATCGTCCAGTCCCCGCCGATGACCATGGTGCACTCCCGCGCCCAGGCCACCCTGTGGGCCCGGGAGCTGGTCTACCAGATGGCCCTGCCGCGGCAGACCACACTCAAGGACCTGCGTGCCGAACACCCCCACGACCTGGTACGCGCCGGACAGTCGATGATGTGGCGCGGCCGGGAACTGCAGCACCTGAACACCACCTACGCGCCCACGGTCGACGGCACGCTGCTGCTCGACCACCCGCTGAAGGTCTTCGAGGCCGGGCAGCAGATGCAGGTGCCGATGCTGGTGGGCACGAACTCGGATGAGGCGAGCTTCTCCAAGTTCTTCTACATGCGTAACTCCGCCCGCTCGCGTGCCGCCATGCGGCTGCTCAGCGCCTTCGACCCGGAGGAGGCATCCTTCGTGCTCTCCGCCTATGACGGGGCCCTCGACCGCGCCCAGTTCGCCGACCTGCTTGCCGACGCCCTCTTCTGGGCACCGTCCGTGCGTCTGGCCACCGACCACAACCCGCTCGCCCCGACCTGGATGTACCGCTTCGACTACGCCCCGGCAGCCCTGCGCTGGTTGGGCCTGGGGGCGATGCACTCGCTGGAGCTGTCGGTGATCTTCGGGGACCCGGGGGCGTCGAGAACCTCCGGGCTCTCCCGCTTCGGCGGGATGGAGGGCATGGCGGAGCTGACCGACGAGATGCAGCACCACTGGGGCCGGTTCATCCACCACGGTTGTCCCGGTGCGGAGTGGCCCGCCTACCGGCCCCCGACCGACACCGCACCGGCGCGGGCGACCATGGTCTTCGACTCGCCCCCACACGTGGAGTTCGACCCGAAGGCCCGCAAGCGGCGCGCCTGGGTCGACTACGACATGACCGAATGGGGCAACGGGCGCCCGGAGCTGCTCGCGGAGCTGGGACTGCTCATCAGCGCCGAGCTGGGCCGCTAGCGCAACCGGTGCCTGCTCCGCTCCGCCAGTTCGCGCAGCGCCCGGGTGAAGACAGCGGGTTTCTCGAAGTGGATGTCATGCCCGGCTCTGACGTGGACGGTCCGGTTATCCACCAGCAGCTTCTCCACCCGCGCCAGGTCCTCGTCGGTGAGGGCGGCCAGCAGGACCCCGTCTGCGCCGTAACTGGTGCCCGCCTTGAGGAAGGTCGTGGGTGCGGTGACGGAGCGCAGTGCGGTGGCCTGATCGAAATTCCTGTGCCAGCTCCGGGAGATGAAGAAGGCGTGTGACCACCAGCGGTCAAAAGGATGGGAGATCGATTCCCAGATCCGGTTGATCGCCGGGCCCAGGTACCAGATGTTCGGGGGGTCCTGCGGGTGCTGCCGCCGCTGGGCGATGACCCGCCCGGAGATGAACGGCCAGAGGTCGCCGAAGAGCGTGCCGATGTAGGCGCCGGGCAGTGCGTGGGCGAGATAGTCCTCCTCCCCGTCCGGTTTCTCCGCCTGGGCGAGGTAGCCGGCCAACAGGTCCAGATCCTGTCCGACGAACGTGCCCGGCACACGGTTGGGGTCGGTGGCGAAGAAGGGTGCATCCTCGATGAGCACACCTGCGATGTCACCCGGGTGACCGGCCGCCATCTGCACGGCGATCAACCCGCCGGAGGAGTGTCCGGCGACGAGGAAGGGGGCGTCGAAAAGCTCCCGGCCGAGCAGGACGAGGTCAGCGGCGATGACGGTCGCGCAGTAGTCCGCCCTGTTCCGGGAGGAGCCGCCGTGACCGTGGACGTCGACGGCGACGACATCGAAATCCGCACTGAGATCGGGCAGAACTTTGGCGTAGTCGTGCCACAGTGACCCCTGCCCGGGAATGAGCAGCAGACCGGGCCTGCCGGTGCCGCTGGTGCGGGCGTAATGGAGGACGGCGCCCGGGCGGATCTCCCGGCGGTGGGTCCTCACGCCGGCGGCGTAGGCCTTGTGGACCGGCCCCCGGTAATAGTTGCGGGTGGTGTGGTGGAGGCGGGCGGCGGCCAGACCACCCGCCAGCAGCAGTCCGGTGGCGGTGTGCAACATGGCGTCTCCAGGGCAGTCGGGAGGGGTCTGTGGGGCCAGTATGCCTGCTCCGGCCGGGCGGACAGCGGGAATTCGGGCGGCCCCGGGCGGGTTGTCGGCGCGGCGCCGGTCACGGGGCTAGGCTGGTTGCGGATTGCCTGCCGTTGGCGGTCGTCGATAAGAGAACCGGGTTCACATGGAAGGACACCTAACACTCATGAGCTTCTTCGAGGACATTGCCACCGCCCTGGACACTGAGGGAATCGAGTCGCGGGTACACGATGACACCATGTCCGTGCCCATCACCTCTGACCTGGAGATCCAGTTCCAGGAGATCGACCCCCACATGCCGGCCGCGAATGTCTACATCGCCGCCGCCGACGTCGACGAGGATGACGAGAACTTCGAGGCCGTGCTCGTCTCCGTGGTGTTCTCCGTCGAGGATGCCGTGGACACCGTCGCCCGACACGTCGCCACCGACCAGGTGGTCACCGTGCTGCGTGACCTCCTGGAGGGCACCGACGAACGCATCGGCGACCTGGAGTTCTACCAGGATGCCGTCAACGCCAACCTGGTGTGCGCCGAAGTCGGCCAGAACTCCGAGCTGCAGGTCCTCGTCGAGGTCCTCGACGGCGTGCCCAGTGCCCTCGTCCAGTTCGTCGCCGCCGGAGACTCCTTCGAGGGCCTCATCGACGAGGCCATCGACGAGCTGTGGGAATCGGACGGGGAGGCCCAGCTGAGCGAGGAGGACCGCCAGCGGATGTTCGCTGACATCTCCGCCGACGTGGAGTTCGCCAACGAGGAGGTCCTCGACCTCGGGGTGTTCACCGATTTCGACCGCCTCTTCGACGTCATCTCGCTCGCCGCCGACCACGCCGAGGACTGGGAGGAGCAGCTCGCCCCCTTCGATGAGGACGAGTTCGAGGAGCCTGACGTCTACGACCTCTACGGCGCGGATGAGGAGGACGACGACTCCGTGGACGACGAGGATGACTTGGACGACCTGGATGAAGATGAGGATGACGACGTCCGCGACGAGTGACTGACACCGCAGATGGTGCTGTCCCAGGTCCGGGAGCGGGTCTCCCGGCTACGTGAGAGGCCGCCGCTGGCGGAACGCCTGGCGGCGGTGGACGCGAAGGTCGACCAGCTGCCGAGGCTGGGTGAGGTCGCCGTGGCGCTCGAGAGTGCCGACGGCACGCTGCGCCACACCCACACCACCGGCGCACTCGACCCCGATGCGCGTTTCGCCGCGGGTTCGGTGAGCAAGCTGTTCACCCACGCCATCATCTTCCACCTCATCGACGCCGGCCGGTTGAGCTACGACAGTCTCATCGCCTCCCGGGTGGCCTCAGGTTCGCTGGAGGGACTGCACGTCATCCGGGGTGAGGACTACAGCGCCGACCTGACGGTCCGGCACCTCATCGACCACACCTCAGGTCTGGCCAGCTGGGAGGACACCCGGGATCCCGGCGGGCGCAGCATGCTGGAGCAGATCGTGGACTGGGACCGGGTGGTCACCGTCGACGAACAGATGGAGATCGCCGCCCGCGCGGGAGCGAAATTCCCCCCGGGGCAGGGCCGGAGAGCACACTACTCCGACCTCAACGCTGAGCTGCTGTCCCAGGTGGCGCAGCACACCACGGGCCGGACCTTCCAGGAGCTGGCCAACCGCTACATCATCACTCCGCTCGGCCTGGAGCACACGACCTTCGTGGTGCCGGGCATCCGCGACTATGCGGAGGTGCACACCCGGAAACACCCGGTGTGGTCCTCGCGTTACCTGTCCAGCTCACCGGCCTCCGGTGGGGTGGTGTCCACCGCGCGGGACCTGATGACCTTCATCCGGGCCTTCCACACCGGGGAGATCTTCGACCTGGCGCATATCCAGGACCCGGTGCTGCGTCGGATCCAGCACCGGCCGCTGCGCTACGGCGCAGGGATGATGGCGATGGGAATGTCGCGGCCGCTGAGCCCGCTGGTCCCGGCCCCGCTGATCCTGGGACACACCGGTGTCCACGGGGCCTTCGCCTTCTTCTGCCCTGCGCGTTCGGCGTTCATCGCCGGTTCAGTCAACTCGATGGACACGTCCCCCTTTGAGCTGATCTACCGCTATCTCGCCGCGCTGTAGTTTCTGCGCCCGCCTGTCCATTCCGCCCCGTCCGCCGGAAACCCGCGGGCAGGGTCGTCGCAGGGCTGCCCTCACAGGTTCGTCCTCGCAGGGTCTCCACGGAATCCTACGCGGCACCACTCAGGCCGCCTGCGTGAAGCCGATGAACAGGGAAGCAGGGGAGGGGACGGGGACGAAGTGGCGGTCGACCAGCCAGACGAAGGTGGCGGCGTGCCCGCTGGGGACCTCGTGGACGGAGTCGATGAGCTCATCGTCGACGAGTGCCCGGACCCAGCCTTCCGCGAGCACGGGGTCGATCGTGCGGTGCGGGTCGGTGATGCGGAGCGTGATCAGGTAGACGGGTTCGCGTTCCCCGCCGTAACCGAGGACCCGGGCCTTCGCGCGCTCGCCGACGCGGCGGCGGGTGAGCGTCATGGTCAGGTCCCCGCCCGGCAGGGCCTTGCTCGGTGGCCGCCAGTTGGCGGTGGGCCGGGCCAGGGAACGGGGGTGGTGGAGGATGGAGTGGAGGTCACGCAGCGTCCCGGCCTCCCGGGTGCGCAGGGTGGCGGCGACGGCGGGCGGGGTGTTCAGGTGGTTGATGTTCATGGGCTACAACCTAGGACTCGGGGACGACACATCTGTTCGATATCTCGAACAAGTATACGATAATGGCTGTTTGCCGGGGGAGCGGATAGTCTTTATGGCGATATGACAGATCAACAAAAGGTGCAGCACAGGATCCCCACGGAGATCTGGGTCCTGGTGGCGGCCGCCTTCATCATCGCCCTGGGATACGGGCTCGTGGCGCCGATCATCCCGCAATTCGCCGTCAGCTTCGACGTCTCCATGGCCGCTGCCAGCGCGGTCATCTCCATCTTCGCCGCCTCCCGGCTGCTGTTCGCTCCGGTCTCCGGCCGGCTCATCGACAGACTCGGCTCGCGCCGGGTCTATCTCACCGGCCTGATCACGGTCGCGGTGACCACCGCCGCCGTCGCCGCCGCCCAGGAGTACTGGCACATCCTGCTGTTGCGCGGCATCGCCGGCATCGGTTCGACGATGTTCACCGTCTCCGCGATGGGGCTCATTGTCCGGCTCGCCCCACCGGAGATCCGCGGCCGGGCCTCCGCGGTCTACGGCACGGCCTTCCTCGTGGGCAACATCATCGGCCCTGTCGTCGGAGCGGCGCTGTCCATGATCGGCATGCGCGCCCCCTTCGTCATCTACGGCATCTCCGTGGGCCTGGCCGCCTTCGTGGTGTGGTGGAAGATGCCGCGCCAGGACGATATTTCCCGCCGCAGGTCCGAGGAACCGCCGATGCGTTTCGGCGAGGCCTTCCGCGACAGCGCCTACCGTTCGGCCCTGGTCTCCGGTTTCGCCTTCGGCTGGATCAACTTCGGTGTCCGGGTGGCCACGCTGCCGCTCTTCGCGGCCGTCGTCTTTGAGCACGGCGGTGCCATCGCCGGCCTGGCCATGGCGACCTTCGCCGCCGGCAACGCCGTGGTGCTGCAGTTCTCCGGACGGCTGGCCGACACGGTGGGACGCAAACCCCTCATCATCACCGGCCTGGTGGTCAACGCGATCTTCACCGGTTCGATGGGCTTCGCCGACAGTTTCTGGCTGCTGCTGGTCGTCTCCGCGCTGGCGGGTGCGGGCGCGGGCATGCTCAATCCGGCGCAGCAGGCGGTGCTCGCGGATGTCGTGGGCAACCAGCGCTCCGGCGGCAAGGTGCTCGCCAACTTCCAGATGGCCCAGGACTTCGGCGCCATCACCGGCCCCATCCTCATCGGTGCGGTCGCCGAGACCTACGGCTTCACCACCGGCTTCCTCATCTGCGGCGGCATCGGCCTGGCCGCTGCGGTGGTGTGGTCCTTCGGCCGCGAGACGCTTGCCGACACCCGCCCCACCCTCCGCGAGGCAGCGCAGGCGCAGGAGACCGCCAAGTGACGGGGAAGACCCCAGGAACTCAGGCGCAGACGCCCATCCCGGAAAAACAGGCCTGGTGGGCGCTGGCCGCGCTGAGCATCGGACTCTTCGTCACCCTGCTCGACCAGTCCCTGGTGGCGGTGTCCCTGCCGCGCATCCGGGAGGAGCTCGACGCCAGCATCAACCAGGTCGTCTGGGTCTCCGCGGTCTACCTGCTCACCTTCGCCGTCCCGCTGCTGATCACCGGCCGGCTGGGTGACCGTTTCGGACAGCGCAACGTCTACCTGGCGGGCATGGCGATCTTCACGCTGGCCGCCCTGGCCTGTTCCATGGCCCCCACCATCGAGTGGCTCATCTTCCTGCGCGCCGTCCAGGGGCTGGGTGGATCGCTGATCAACCCGCAGCCGTTGAGCATCATCCACCGCATCTTCGCCCGTGACCGGCGCGGTGCCGCCACCGGCATCTGGAGCGCGGTGGCCAGCTCCGCAGGACTCTTCGGCCCCGTCATCGGCGGCGTGGTCGTGGGCACCGTCGGCTGGCGCTGGGTCTTCTTCCTCTATGTCCCCCTCGGCCTGGTCTCCCTGCTCATGGTGGCCCGCTTCGTGCCGCGTCTGCCCACCGGGGCCAGCCGCATCGACCTGCTCAGTGGCCTGGTCTCCCTCATCGCGGTGCTCGGCGTGGTCTTCTCCCTGCAGCAGGGTCCGGAACTGGGCTGGACCTGGTGGCTGTGGCTCATCCTCGCCGGGGGCCTGGCGGCCCTGTGGCTGTTCATCCGCCTGCAGCGCACCGCCACTGCCCGCGGCACCGACGCCCTTGTCCCGCTCGAGCTCTTCCGCCACCGCAACTTCGCCCTCGGCATCACCGCCGTGGCCACCCTCGGTTTCACCGTCTACTCGGTCAACCTGCCGATCATGCTCTACCTCCAGATCGGCCAGGGCATGCCCTCCGAACTCGCCGGGCTCATGCTCGTGCCAATGGGCGTGATCTCCGTGTTCATGGCGCCCGTGATCGGCAGGATGACCGACCGGGTGGCACCGGGACGCATCTCCAGGATCGGCTTCCTGTCCATGATCGCCGCGATGACGCTCTTCGGAGTGTTCATGCACCTGGATCTGAACCCCTGGTGGATGCTGCTGCCGGTGGTCGCGCTCGGCTTCGCCAACTCCATGTGCTGGGCCCCGAACTCCACCATCTCCCTGCGCGATCTGCCCGCGGATCTGGTGGGGGCGGGTTCCGGCGTGTACAACACCTCCCGCCAGGTCGGTGCCGTGATCGGTGCCGCGGCCCTGGGTGCGGTCATGCAGATGGGCACCCAGAACCTCAGCTTCGGGGCGGCGATGGGCAACGCCCTGCTCCTGCCGGTGGTCTTCCTGGTCATCGGCCTGCTGGCGGTGTCGGGGTTCCGGTCTGCCCCAAAGGATGCCGAATCGATGCGCTGAGGCCTTGACCTGCTGCTCCCCGGGCGTAACCTCGGAATCAAGTGCGTATCAAGCGCAGTCCGTGGGCAGTGGAGGCACCGGTGGAACAGTCGTACATCCTGTGGTTCGAGGACATCAGTCTGGGGGATCTTCCCCGGGTGGGCGGTAAGAACGCCTCGCTGGGCGAGATGATCGGCCAGCTCTCGGAGAAGGGGGTGCGGGTTCCCGGTGGTTTCGCGCTGACGGCTGACGCCTACCGGCTCTTCGTCGAGGAGAACATGCTGGAGCACAGGATCCGGGACACGCTGCGCCGGTTCCGGGAGGAGGGCGCACCCCTGGAGAAGGCGGGGCAGGGCCTGCGGCGTGAGTTTCTCGAGGCCTCCCTCCCCGCGCCCGTCGAGCAGGCCATCACCGAGGCCTACCGGGACCTGGCCCGGCGCAGCGGCGGGGAGGCACCGGCGGTGGCCGTGCGCAGCAGTGCGACGGCGGAGGACCTGCCGGAGGCGAGTTTCGCCGGGCAGCAGGAGACCTTCCTCAATGTGGTGGGGGAGGCGGCACTGCTGCAGGCCTGCCGGAACTGTTTCGCCTCCTTGTTCACGGACCGGGCCATCACCTACCGGGCGCTGAAGGGTTTCGATGATCTCCAGGTCGCCCTCTCCGTCGGTGTGCAGCTGATGGTGCGTTCCGATGTGGGGGCCTCCGGGGTGATGTTCACCCTGGACACGGAGAGCGGTTTCCCGGACACGACGGTCATCAGCGCCACCTGGGGGCTGGGGGAGACGGTGGTGCAGGGGACGGTGGACCCGGATAAATACGTCGTCTACAAGCCCCTGCTCGCCGACGAATCCCTGGCCCCGATCATCGAGCGCACCGTCGGTGCCAAGGAGGTCAAGCTGGTCTACAGCTCGGGCGGCGGGGCCGGCACGGAGCTGGTGGACACTGCCGAAAGCGAACGCTCCGCGCTGGTGCTCAGCGACCCGGAAGTACTCGAACTCGCGCGCTGGTCCGTCATCCTGGAGGAACACTACGGCCGGCCCCTGGACATCGAGTGGGCCCGGGACGGGCTGAGCGGGGAACTCTACATCGTGCAGGCGCGCCCGGAGACGGTGCAGTCGCGGCGCAGTGCCACGGAATTCACCCTCCACCACCTGGAGGAGACCGGGAAGCGGCTGCTCTCCGGGTCGGCGATCGGGGACGCGATCATCTCCGGCGAGGTGTGTGTGATCCGCAGTGTGGCGGACATCGGTGATTTCCGCGACGGGTCGATCCTCGTGGCGGAGATGACGGATCCGGACTGGGGTCCGGTGATGAAGCGGGCCGCGGGCATCATCACCGATCACGGCGGGCCGACCAGCCACGCGGCGATCATCAGCCGCGAGCTCGGGGTCCCGGCCATCGTCGGGGCGGGCACCGCGACGAAGGAGCTTACCGACGGCCAGCAGATCACCCTGTCCTGCGCCGAGGGCGAGCAGGGCCATGTCTACGAGGGGCAGCTGCGGTGGAGCACGGAGCAGGTGGATCTGGAGACCCTGCCGGAGACCCGCACCCACGTGATGGTCAACGTGGCCAGCCCGGCGGCGGCCTTCCGCTGGTGGCGCCTGCCGGTGGCCGGGGTGGGTCTGGCCCGGCTGGAGTTTCTCATCGCGGATGTGATCAAGGTCCACCCCATGGCGCTGGTGCACCCGGACCGGGTGGAGTCCGCGGAGGAGCTGGCGCAGATCCAGGGGCTGACCGCCGGTTATGCGGATCCGCGCGAGTACTTCATCGACCGGCTGGCCACCGGGCTGGGCAAACTGTGCGCACCGTACTACCCGCGCCCGGTGATCGTGCGTCTCAGTGACTTCAAGACCAACGAGTACGCCCACCTGCTGGGCGGGCGGGCCTTCGAACCGGTGGAGGAGAACCCGATGCTCGGCTTCCGCGGCGCCTCGCGCTATGACGATGACCGCTACCGCGACGGCTTCGAGCTGGAGTGTCTGGCGCTGAAACGGGTGCGGGAGCAGCTGGGTTTCACCAACCTGGCGGTGATGGTGCCGTTCGTGCGCACCGTGCCGGAGGCGGAGCGGGTGCTCGCGGTGATGGCGGCCCACGGACTGGTCCGCGGGGAGAACGGCCTGCAGCTGTACATGATGTGCGAGGTGCCCTCCAACGTCATCCTCGCCGAGGACTTCGCCCCGCTTTTCGACGGCTTCTCCATCGGCTCCAACGACCTGACCCAGCTCACCCTCGGGGTGGACCGGGACTCGGAGATCCTCGCCGCCAGCTTCGATGAACGCGACCCGGCGGTGACCCGCATGATCGCCGACGTGATCGCCCGGGCCCATGCCTCCGGGATCACCGTCGGCCTGTGCGGGCAGGGTCCGAGCAATTACCCGGATTTCGCGGCCTTCCTCGTGGGACAGGGCATTGACTCGATGTCGCTGAACCCGGATTCCGTGCTGAAGACGGTGCCTGTCATCGCGGAGGCGGAGGGGCGGGGCGGGGGAGTTTAAGCTGGGTCCATGACCCGTATCCACGGACTCGACCTGGCCCGCGCGCTGGCGGTCATCGGCATGATGGCGGCACACCTCGGGCCGGGTTATCCCGTCACCGGTGGCTACCCCTCCGTGCTCTTCGCCGTGCTCGCGGGCGTGTCCATGGGCATCATCTCCGCCCGGACCCCTGCGGACCTGCCGGACACCCGCTTCCGCCTCCTGCTGCGCGGGGTGATCCTGGTCGGGTTCGGACTGCTGCTCTCTGTGGTCCAGACCGGGATCGTGGAGGTGCTCACCGCCATCGGCCTGAGTTATGTCCTGCTCCTGCCCGTGGTGGCCTGGTCGGCCCGCCGCCTGGCCGTGCTGCTGGCGGTGCTCGTGGCGGCCGGGCCGCTGCTCATCGCGGTGGACACGTACTACGTGGTCAACTGGGGGGATCCTGCCGTGGCGGACCTGCTCACCGGCACCTACCCGCTTCTGGCCTGGCTGGCCTACCTCACGGTGGGACTGCTCATCCACCGGCTGGTGCTCACCGGGGCAGCGGTGACCCGGCAGGTGTGGCTGGCGGGCATCGGCCTGCTCCTGCTTGCTGCCGTGCAGCTGATCATCGAGGCCACCGATTTCCGTGTCGGCCCCGGGGACATCCTCAACCCGATCGGCGCCTACCTGCAGGGTGGGCCGCACACCGGTGGCCTGCTTGACGTCATCGGCTCAGCCGGGGCAGCGATGATGGTCACAGGTCTCTGCCTGCTGCTCTGCCGGGTGGGTGCCGTGGTGTGGATCAGCTACCCGCTCCGGGCGCTGGGGGCGATGTCCTTGACCGTCTACGTCACCCATGTGCTCGTCACCGGTTGGTACCGGGACAACCTGGTCAGCCTGCACACCGTCTACGACGGTCAGTTCCAGCCGGTGCCCGGGGCGGACTTCGGCTGGACCATGTACACGCCCCTCGATACGGCCATCAGCCCGGAACCCAACTGGTTGTGGATGTTCGGTATCCAGCTGGTGGTCCTGCTCATCTTCGCCTCGCTGTGGCGCCGGCGGTTGCGCCGCGGCCCACTGGAGTGGGGCGTGCACCGGGTGATCGAGAGCACGGTGGGTGGCCCTCCTAGACCTGTGAACTGAATCCCAGGTCGGTCAACTGGAGATCCTGCTCGATCTCCCGTTTTGCCGTCATGATGAGATCCAGCAGCGAGGCACGGATCTGGCCGCTGAAACGGGCGGTCTGCGTGGACACGGTCAACGCCCCGATGCCGCGCTGCTTCCCGTCGTGGAGAGCCACACCCACAGCGGCCACCCCCCGCTCCGTCTCCTCGAAGTTGACGGCGAAACCCCGCTCCCGGATGGTGACCAGCTGTTCCTGGAGAATGGCGAACCCATCCTCGTCCAGATAATTGGTGTTCTCACCCAGCAGCGGGTCCCGGTAGAGCTTCTCCAGTTCCACATCGGACAGCTCCGCCAGCAGTGCCTTGCCTCCTGAGGAAGCCCGGGCCGGCATGACGATGCCGGTGCGGTCGTTGGTGGCGTGCTTCGTCGACGCCCGCGTCGTCTGCAGGAATCGGACGTTGCCGCCGACCCGGATCATCAGGTTCGCCGATTCATTGCTCCGCCGGGCGAGCACCTCCATGTGCGGTTCGCAGATCCGGCGGAATTCGCCGATCCAGGCGCGCCGGGCGGGGCTGGCGTCCAGGGCACTGCCCGGATAGTAGACGTGGTCATCGCCCTGGGTGGCGAATCCCCGGAAGACCAGGGTCTGCAGGAGGCGGTGTGCACTGGAACGTGACACCCCCAGTTGGGCGGCGGCGTCGGTGACGCGGAGGCTTCCGTAGTCCCTGATCACCTGCAGCAGCTGCAGCCCGCGGTCGAGGGATCCCACCGCCCCCTGGGGGCGTTCCGGCAGAGGTTTGTTGCGCATGGCGGAATCATATTGAGTAATGGTGCACAAAGGCAATACCTTCGTGTCATGGCTCACACAGAGAATGCTCACAGAGAAAACGCCCTCGTCGTAGGCGGCGGCATCGGCGGACTCGCCACCGCCCTGGCACTGTCCAAGGTGGGCTACGAGACCACCGTCGCCGAACAGGCGGAGGCCTTCGGGGAGGTCGGCGCCGGGCTGCAGCTCGGACCGAACGCCATCCGGATCCTGGACAGCTGGGGACTGCTGGACAAGGTCTCCGAGATCGGTTTCCACCCCGAGAACATCATCATGAAGGACGCTCTCACCGGCGAAGAGATCACCCGCATGTCCCTGGGTGAGGAGTTCCAGGAACGTTACGGCGCGCCCTACATCGTCATCCACCGCACGGACCTGCACGCCATCCTTCTCGACGCCTGCCGCGCGGCCGGTACCCAGCTGCTCACCGACACCCGCATCGAGGTAGTCGCCGAGGGGCCGGAGGGGACCGTCGCGCAGACCGCGGACGGCCGCCGCTTTGAGGCGGACGTCGTCATCGGCGCCGACGGCCTGCACTCCAACCTCCGCAAGGAGTTCGTGGGCGACGAGGTCGTCCCTTCCGGATATGTTGCGTATCGCGGAACAGTTCCGGCCGATGCCATCGCGGACGAGCAGAACCTCAACGACGTCGTGGTCTGGGCAGGCCCCGGCTGTCACCTCGTGCAGTACCGTCTGCGCGCCGGCGCGGTCCTCAACATCGTCGCCGTCTTCGAGTCGCAGAAATTCCTGCGCGGCGAGGAGAACTTCGGTGACGTCGAGGAACTCGATGCCGTCTTCGCCGACTGCCATCCCCGTGTCCGCCACTCGGTCGAGCACATCGGCCGCCAGCGCCGGTGGCCGCTGTTTGACCGCGAGCCTGCCGACTTCTGGGGTGAGGGACGCGTCGTTCTTCTCGGCGATGCCGCACACCCGATGCTCCAGTACCTGGCGCAGGGCTGCTGCCAGGCACTCGAGGATGCCAAGACCCTGGAGGTCCTGGCCGGCCGCCACAGCACCGGCACCGCCACCCCGTGGCCCCAGGTGATCTCCGACTTCACCGAGATCCGTGTTCCCCGCACCGGAGAAGTCCAGACCCGCGCGCGTCTGTTCGGCGAGATCTGCCACGCCGACGGCGGCTCCCGTCTGATGCGCAACGAGCTGCTCAAGCGCGAGGACCTCAACCTCTTCAACTACGCCGACTGGATCTACCTGGACCGCATCCAGCCCCTCATCGACGAAGGCACCAGGACCCGGCAGGCCGCCTATGCCTGATCCCGTCCACCCCGCACCACCAGCACCACATCACCATTTCACGAAAGGCACACAATGAAGATCGCAGCAACGAAGGACAACCGGGCCCTGGTCATCGTGGCGGACCGCGCATATGACGTCACCGGCGCGCTCCCGTTTCCCCCGGCCCGCCACGGCGGCCCCTGGCTGCCGCTGTTCGAGGAGGAGACGATCGACTCCTTCCTGGATTCCCTTCAGCTGGATCAGTTCAGGCAGGTCGACCTCGCCTCGACCCCGCTGGCCGCGCCGATCGCCCGCCCCGGCAAGATCATCGCTGCCCCGGTGAACTACATCGACCACAAGATCGAGATGTCCGAGCAGAAGACCATCGCCGAGTACGGTGTCTTCCTCAAGGCGAACACCTCCGTGATCGGTGAGGGCGACACCGTGGAGATCCCCTACCACGACAAGCGCACCGACCAGGAGGGCGAACTGGCCGTGATCATCGGCCGCGGCGGCCGCCACATCTCCCGCGAGGACGCCCTCGACCACGTCTTCGGTTACACCGCCTCCCTGGACATGACCGTGCGTTCCACCGAGGACCGCTCCACCCGCAAGTCCTACGACACCTTCACCCCGATCGGCCCCTGGATCGTGCGGACCGACGAGCTGCCCGACGCCGGGAACCTGGCACTTCAGAGCCACGTCAACGGTGAGCTGCGCCAGGACACCAACACCTCCGAGCTCATCTTCGACGTGCCCCAGCTGATCGCCTACGCCAGCTCCGTCATGACGCTCTGCCCCGGCGATGTCATCGTCACCGGCACCCCGGCCGGCGTCGGCCCCATCCAGGACGGATCCCCTGTCAGCGTGACCATCGAGGGCATCGGCACTCTCTCCGTCGTGGCCTCCGCCAGCAACGCCATCGCCTACGCCGACCGACCCGGCGTCCAGGTTCTCATCGAGACCGCGAAGTAGGAACATCATGGATCTGAGAAACCGCATTGACGCGGCCCCGATGTCACGGGCCCAACTCTGGATCATCGGCGTCTGTGTCGCCCTGAACATGTCGGACGGCTTCGACGTCCTGGCCATGGCCTTCAGCGCCAGTTCCATCAGCAACGAGTGGGACCTCTCCGGTGCCCAGCTGGGTCTGCTGCTCAGCGCCGCGCTCTTCGGCATGGCCGCCGGCTCAATCTTCGTCTCGCAGATCGCGGACATCGTCGGCCGCCGCGCCACCATCCTCTGGTGCACCGTCCTCATCGCCGTGGGCATGGGGCTGGCGGCGATGTCCACCAGCTACGAGATGCTGCTGATCCTGCGCATCCTCACCGGCGTGGCCATCGGTACCCTCCAGGCCTGCCTGAACGTGGTCGTCGCGGAGTACTCCTCGGCGAAGCGTCGACCCATCTCCCTCAGCCTCTACACCGCAGGCCAGCCCATCGGCGGTGTCCTCGGTGGTCTCGTGGCAGCCCTGCTGCTCAGCGAGTTCGGCTGGCGCGCCATTTTCCTGCTGGGCGCAGTGATCAACATCGCGCTCGTCCCCTTCATCCTGCGCTACGTGCCCGAGTCCATCGACTACCTGGTCACCCGCCGGCCCAACCATGCGCTGGCGAAGATCAACGGGATCCTGGCCCGGATCGGGCAGTCCGCCATCCCGGAGCTGCCTACCGCCCGGACCGCCGTGTCCGTCGCCGGCCGCTGGGGACAGATTTTCGCGGGTCGTTCCGGTCTGATCACGCTCCTCATCAGCACCGCGTTCTTCATGCTCATGGCAGGCTTCTACTTCGCCAACTCCTGGACCCCGCGCCTGATCGTGGTCAGCGGCTTCTCCGATGAGAACGGTGTGCTGGCCGGCACGATGTTCAGCCTCGGCGGCATCTTCGGTGCGGTCCTTTTCGGCCCCGTCGCCGCCCGCTTCACGGTCCAGCGGAGCCTCATCGTCGCCTTCCTGCTCGCCGGCGCCGGCTTCGTGGCCTTCGCCTCCAGCCTGTTCTCCCTGTCCACCGCGATCACGGCCGCAGCTTTCCTCGGCTTCATCACCAGCGCCTGCATGGCCGGACTGTTCGCCCTCGGCCCCCAGTTCTACGCCGCAGAGGTCCGGGCCGCAGCCGTCGGCTTCGTCATCGGCGCCGGCCGCATCGGCGCCATCCTCTCTCCGATCATCGTCGGAGCGCTTCTCGACGGCGGCTGGACCGCCGACTCCCTCTACTACCTGTTCCTCGTTCCGATGATCATCGCGGCCGGCGTGATCGTCCCCCTGGGCAACCGCCGGTTCACGGGAAAGGCTGAGACCACAGCCACGGTCGTCGAGCAGTCCGAGCCCACCCGGCCCGTCACCGCCAAAGCCTAGAACCCCCAACAGCCACAAGGAGCACCTCCATGTCGAACCAGCCCACCGTGATCACCTCCGCACCCAACCAGCCGGAACCGAGCCCGGAACTCGACGCCCTCTACGCCGACTTCGAGGCCAACTCGACGGCACCCCTGTGGACGCAGACGAGTGACCTCATGCCCGGGCACCCGAAACCAGCGGCCGTGCCCTACGTGTGGGAGTGGGCGAAGCTGAAGAAGATCGCGCAGCGCTCCGGGGAACTCGTCCCGGTGGGCCGCGGCGGCGAACGCCGGGCCATCGGCCTCAAGAACCCGGGCCTGGCGCCCACGGCGTATGCCACCCCGACCCTGTGGGCCGCAATCCAGTGGCTGGGCCCCGGCGAGACCGCACCCGAGCACCGGCACTCCCAGAACGCCTTCCGTTTCGTCGTGGAGGGGGAGGGGGTGTGGACCGTGGTCAACGGCGATCCGGTGGCCATGCGCCGCGGAGACCTGCTGCTGACCCCGGGCTGGTCCTTCCACGGCCACCACAATGACACCGACCACCCGATGGCCTGGATCGACGGCCTCGACGCCCCCTTCGTCCACGACATGGACTTCGGCTTCTTCGAGTACGGCTCCGAGCGGGTCACCGACGAGGCGACACCCGCGACCTCCCGGGCCGAGCGGATGTGGGCCCACCCGGGTCTGACCCCGCTGTCCCACCAGGATTCCACCGTGGCGACCCCGGTCGCGGCCTACCGCTGGGAGTACACCGACCAGGCTCTGACAGACCAGCTCGCCCTGGAGGACGAGGGCTACCCGGCCACCGTCGAACCCGGCCATGCGGCCATCAAGTACACCAACCCCACCAACGGTGGGGACGTCCTGCCGACGATCCGCTGCGAGTTCCACCGCCTGCGCCCGGAGACCCGCACCGCCCCGCGCCGGGAGGTCGGGTCCTCGGTCTGGCAGGTCTTCGAGGGCACCGGCGAGGTGGAACTCAACGGCGAGGTCACCCGCCTGACCAAGGGGGATCTCTTCGTCGTCCCCTCCTGGGCCTCCTGGTCGCTGCGTTCGGAGTCCCAGCTGGATCTGTTCCGCTTCTCGGATGCCCCGATCGTGGAACGTCTGCAGTTCCAGCGGGCCTACCTCCCGGAGACCGGGCACTACCTGCCGGGCAGCAGGGGCTGATCCGGGATGGCTGAGCGTCTGGATCTGGCGACTGATCCGCGGATCCAGGGGGACCTGCACCTTGCCCGCCGGGCCACCGCCAACTTCCTCCGGGTCCTCCACCAGATGCGGGCGGGGGACTACCCGGCAGTGACCATCCTGCCGGGTGTCAGCCGGGCGGAGGTGATCTCACTGCTGGGCCACCAGGCCCGGGAGTTCGCGCAGCTGTGCGACCGACTCCGTGGGGGAGAGGGGCCGGATGTGCAGCTGCGCACCGTCCCGGTGGAGGTCATCAGGTACGGGGCCACCCTGCCGCCGCAGGCGCTGCACAACCTCTTTCAGCATTCTGCGGTGCACCTGGACGTGGAGTGGCGGGACCTGCCGGAACATCTGTGGTCTGCTCCGGTCCACACGGAAAACCGCAGCGAGACCACGCCGGCCCAGCTGCTGTGGGACCGTGCGGTGGATCTGTGGCGGGCGACGGTGCTCCTGAATCTCGGGGAATCAGAGGGTTTCATCCCGGAGCAGGTGCGGGGCCGACGTGCCGGGGAGCTGGAGCGCCTGCTGCTGCGTTGAGAGGGAAACCTGTCCGCGGAGTACCACCCGGTACTCCGCGGACAGGTTCTGCTGTGCCGGCACCGCCCCGGAACACCCCGGGTATCGCGCCGCGAACCCTCACTGAAAATGCTGTCAAGTCCCCGACACGTTAAATTCTGGAGAACATATCTGACCGCTGAATCTGTCCCCTGAACAGGCTTTTTGATTGATAGGCACGCCAGGCGCAACCTTTCACATTCATCGTGAAAGATGCACATTCGCCAAATATGTGTTAACCTTTAGACCTGGGTGTGGCCCGGTTCAGAGTTTTAGGTTATGAATGTTGGCTGCTGCAGACCTCGTTTAAGGTGCGGCGGCCCCTCTGAATTCTCCCGGTTGGACGTGCATTGTAGGTGCGCCCCGAAGGCCACGTTGATGATTTGGACAACTTGAGAGAAGTCGCCGCGTACAGCGCGGCTCGGCGCCCCCGGCACTCCTGCCGGTTGGGCCCTTGCCCCGGAACGCGACGCATTAACCGTGGCCCGAGGGATCGGGTCGGAAAGGCATGCTTGACTAAGCGTATTGCAATCATTGGGGCAGGTCCGAGCGGAATGGCGCAGCTGCGCGCATTCGAGTCCGCAGCGAAGAAGGGCCATGAGATGCCCGAGATCGTCTGCTACGAGAAGCAGGACGACTGGGGCGGCCAGTGGAATTTCACCTGGCGCACCGGCACCGACCAGTACGGCGAGCCCGTGCACACCTCGATGTACCGCAATCTCTGGTCGAATGGCCCGAAGGAGGGCCTGGAGTTCGCGGAGTACACCTTCGATGAGCACTTCGGTCGCCCTGTCTCCTCCTACCCGCCGCGTGAGGCCCTATGGGACTACATCGCCGGCCGCGCGGAGAAGTCCGACGTCAAGAAGTTCGTGAAGTTCGCCCACGCCGTACGCTGGGTCGACTTCGACGAGGAGAGCAAGACCTTCACCGTGAATGTGGAGAACCTGCGCACCGGTGAGACCGAGGCCAACGAGTTCGACCACGTGATCGTGGCCTCCGGTCACTTCACCTTCCCGAACGTCCCGCACTTCGAGGGCATCGACACCTTCCCGGGTCAGATCGTCCACGCCCACGAGTTCCGTGGTGCCGAGGCCCTGGCCGACAAGGACATCCTGCTCATCGGCGCGAGCTACTCCGCTGAAGACATCGGAACCCAGGCCTTCAAGATGGGTGCCCGCTCCGTGACCTTCTCCTACCGCAGCGCCCCCATGGGCTTCGACTGGCCGGAGGGCATGGAGGAGCAGCCGCTCGTCGAGAAGTTCGACGGCAACACCGTGCACTTCTCCAACGGCCTGCAGCGCAAGTTCGACGCCGTGATCCTGTGCACCGGCTACATCCACCACTACCCGTTCCTGCCGGAGTCCCTGTCCCTGGATTCCCCGAACAACGTCTACCCGGACAACCTGTACCGCGGTGTCGTGTGGGAGAAGAACAACCAGATGTTCTACCTGGGCGCCCAGGACCAGTGGTTCACCTTCAACATGTTCGACGCCCAGGCCTGGTACGTCCGTGACGTCATCCTCGGTGAGCGCGAGTTGCCCTCCAAGGAGGAGCAGCGCAAGAGCATCGACGCGTGGCTGGAGCGTTTCGACAAGCTGGACTCCATGGAGGACCAGGTTGATTTCCAGGGTGCTTATGTCCGCGACCTGATCGAGCAGACCGACTACCCGATGTTCGACCTGGACACCGTGTGCGGCATCTTCAAGGAGTGGATCCAGTCCAAGCGCGATGACATCCTCAACTACCGCGACGTCACCTACACCTCGGTGATGACCGGTACCAAGGCTGCCCAGCACCACACCCCGTGGATGCTGGAGCTGGATGACTCGCTCGAGCGTTACCTCTCCACCCCGGCGCGCGACGACGCCCGCGACGTCTTCGAGGGCCGCGAGCCCGCCTCCAAGCGCAACTAAACCGCTTATCGACGCCTGCCTCCCGCCCGGCCCCTTTCAGGGCCCGGGTGGGAGGTTTCGTCATTTTTCGGGCAGAAACAAGTTCAGTAGTTTTGCGGTATCGGATGTGGGGCATCTCTCAATATGGTGATCAGTGTTCAGCAGGCAACCCTTCAAGGAAGGCACTTCACATGAGCACCAAGCGCAAGGTCGGATATCTCTGGGACACCCTGTACGGCTGGGTGGACACAGGCAGCGGCGGTTTCACGCCAGCTGATCCCGGGGCGGGTCTGCAGCCGATCGGACACCATGTCGCCCATGCCGACACCAAGCGTCGTTTCCATGAGGCAGTGCAGGTCTCCCCGCTGCGCGATGAGCTGACCGTCCTGCAGGCCGAATACGCCACCAGGGAGGACATCCTCCGCGTGCACACCCCGGAGATGGTGGACTCGATCGAGTCCCAGTCGGAGACGGACAAGGGTGGCGATGCCGGCGACGGTGCGACCCCCTTCGGCAAGGGCGGATACGACATCGCCCGGCTGGCGGCAGGTGGCGTGAAACGCGCGGTCCGGGCGGTGCTGGAGGGTGAGGTCGACACGGCCTACGCCCTGGTCAACCCGCCCGGCCACCACGCCGAGCGGGCCCGCGGCATGGGTTTCTGTCTCTTCAACAACTGCTCTGTCGCCGCAGCCTACGCCCGCGAGGAACTGGGTATCAGCCGCGTGGCCATCGTCGACTGGGATGTCCACCACGGCAACGGAACCCAGGACATCTGGTGGGACAATCCGGAGGTTCTCACCGTCTCCCTCCACCAGAACAAGTGCTACCCGCCGGAATCTGGTTTCCGCGAGCATAATGGTGAAGGTGCGGGTGAAGGCACGGCACTGAACATTCCGCTCCCGCCCGGCAGTGGCAATGCTGTCTACGAGGCGGCGATGCGGGATGTGGTTGTGCCTGCGCTGGAGAAGTTCCAGCCTGAGCTCATCATCGTTGCCAGTGGTTTTGACGCTTCCGTGATGGATCCCCTGGCGCGTCAGATGGTCACCCAGCAGGGCTTCAAGAACATGACCGAGCTGATCCTCGAGGCCGCCGATGAGATCTGCGACGGCAAAATCGTCTTTGCCCAGGAGGGCGGTTACAGCCCCTACTACCTGCCGGTCTGCGGACTCGGCGTACTCGAGGTCCTCACCGGCGTGGAAACTGGTTTCGGCGATCCCTTCCAGGCGCTGTTCTCCACCCAGGGAGTCGATGACTATTTCGACCACCAGAAGCATGAGGTGGCGGAAGCCGCCAAGCTGGTGGACAAGGTCCCGGCGGCTGACCGGGTGTCCGTCAGCTAAATAGTCGTAATGCCGGCCTGGATCACTCCGGGTCGGCTTTCCGCCACCGGTCAGCTATCGGGTAGACGCCCGCGCGCGATCTGTCGCAGCGGTGCCCACCGCGGATGGGGTGCATAGATTCCTGCCCCCAGGGCGATGATCGCAGCCTCAAGCCGACTTTCTGCGCCCAGTTTCCGACGCAGGGAGCCCACATGGGATTGGACGGTACGCACACTCAGATGCAGACGGGCCCCGATTTCCGCATCGGAGACACCGCAGCACAGGATGCTCAGGACCTGGATCTCCTGCCGGGTGAGGCCTGCGGTCTCCGTGGCGGTGGACACACGGACCTCGGCGTGACCGGGTTGTACAAGGCCCACGGAAACCAGCTGGTTGTCCAGCCACCAGAGGTGTTCCACGAATGCAAGGGGAGATCTCTGGAACTCCCGCACATGCTCCTGAAACTCCGTATCCCGCTCCAGCGACTCCTTGAGGGAGGCATCCACCGTCACCGGCCAGTCGGGAGAGTCGCTCTCCGGAACCATGTCGACCAGGTGGCCGAGGAGCCCCGACACCGCGAGTGCGGCCTTCCGGGGAGCCCCTTCGAAGGCACGCGGAGTGCGACTGGAGAAATGCGCCATCCCGATGGGGCCGGAATCGGTGTATAGCTCCAAGGTCATACCCTCGGCGTATCCTTCCGCCCCCAGGTAATCGCGGAACAGTTCCGAGCGGGTGAATTCACCCCGGATTGTTGCGGTGGAGATGGTCGGCGGCAGGGGAGCATCGGCGCTCGCGAATTGAGTAAATCCGCCCGGGTACTTCACCGGGAACATATGCGCCAGAGCCCAAGCGGAGTTGGAGGAGTACCCCGTGCGAAAAACCTCCTGCGGACGTTTGCCCTGCTCCAGCCTGAGAAGCTGGGCCGCATCAAAGGGGATCAGCTCTTTCAACAGGGAAAACGCTGCTCCAAAATCACGGGACATGAGACTCCTCCTCCAAGCCTCCAGGATAATTCCTCCCGGGGGTGGGCAGTCGGAAATCGCGCGGAAACTCCCGCCCGGCCCCTCTTCAGGGCCCGGGCGGGAGTTTCATCTTTGTCGGGCTAGAACTCCTCGTCGAGGTACTCCACCAGCCTGGTCGCGGAGAAGTAGTCCAGGCGGAAGAACTCCGGTGCCAGGCCGTAGACACGGTCCTCGGCGACGGCGGTGTTCTCGGCGAGTGCCGGGTTGGTGCGGACGGTCTCCTCGGCCGGGGTGCCGCCGGTGGTGTTGAGCGCGAAGACGGTCTCACCCGCGAGGGCCGGGGCGATGTTCTCCGGGTTGACACCCTTGATGTCGCCGCGGTCGGTGCCCTGGGCGGTGGTGCCCACCAGGTCCTCGGCGGGGATGAGGATGTCGAAGCCGAGTTCCGCGAAGAGCTGGCCCTGGGCGGATTCGGTGGTGAAGAAGTTCATGCCGCCCTCCCGTCCCAGGGAGATGATGTTCACCGGCTGCGGCGGGAGAGTGATGGACTCGGCCGCCTCGGAGACCTTGTCCTCGAAGCCGGCGATGAGCTCGGCGGCCTGATCCTCGCGGCCGGTGGCCTCGCCGAGGTAGGTCGTCACCTCCTGCCAGCTCTGGTTGGAGTAGTCGATGACCAGGACCGGGACGAGCTCGGCGAGCTGCTCGTAGACGGCGACGGCGGAGTCCTGGCCGACGTTGGACATGACCACCAGGTCCGGGTCCTGCGCGAGGATGGCCTCGACGTTCGGCTCGATCTGGTACAGCGGCTCGACGTCGCGCTCCAGGGCGATGTCAGCCCACTGGATGCCGAAGCCTTCCTCGTCGGTGAAGATCGGGGAGGAGCCCTGGCCGCCGCCGGAGCCGACCACGGGTGCGTCGAGTGCGAGCAGGGAGCCGGTGAGGGTGACGGAGGCGGAGACGATCCGCTCGGGTGCGGCCTCGAGGGTGACCTCGGTGTCGTTGCCCTCACCGTCGACGGTCTCGATGGTGCGCGGCCAGGCGGCGTCATCGGCCGTGGCGGTGCTCGTCGACTCGGTCGTGGAGGTGCTGCCGTTGTCCGCGGACTCCGCGCAGGCGGTCAGGCCACCGAGTGCGATGGCGGCGGCGCTGACCGCGGCCAGCGGGCGGTTGAGACGGAACGGGGCGAGACGGGGGAGGTTCATGAGGGCTCCGGATCGAGTTGAGAACGGTTGCGATAGGAGAGCCTAACCTAATAGATGGGTGTGGTGGGGCTCAACGGGGGATGACCAGTGGGCCGCCGCTGACCGGATCCTCGCTGACCAGTGCTTTCAGGCCGAAAGCTTTCGCGAGATTCCCCTCGGTCAACACCTGTCCGGGGGTACCCGTGGCGGCGATGCGCCCGTCCGGGCCGACGATGACGAGGTGGTCGGAGAAACGCGCGGCCAGGTTGAGGTCGTGGAGCACCATGACGATGGTGCGCCCGGCCGTGGCCTGGAGATCGGCGACCAGCTCAAGGACTTTGAGGCTGTGGGCGAGGTCGAGGTAGGTGGTGGGTTCGTCGAGAAGCACCGTCGCGGTGCCCTGGGCGAGCACCATCGCGATCCACACGCGCTGGCGCTGGCCCCCGGAGAGCGTGCCGACGGCGCGGTCCACCAGCTCCTCCAGCCCCGCGGCGCGCACCGCCTCCTCGACGGCCTGCTCATCCGTGGTCGACCAGCGCTGCAACCAGGACTGGTGGGGGTGGCGCCCCCGGGCGATGAGCTGGCGCACCGTCAGACCCTCCGGGGCGGTGGGGGTCTGCGGCAGCATGGTCAGCAGGCGGGCGCGCTCGCGGCGGGGATAGGCGTGGAGGTCGCGGTCGTCGAGAAGAATCTGTCCACTGTGCTCGAGCAGCGCGCACATGGATTTGAGCAGGGTGGATTTCCCGCAGCCGTTCGGGCCGATGAGCGTGGTCACGGCACCGGCGGGGATGTCCAGGTCGACGTTGTGGATCACCTGGCGCTGGCCGTAGCCGACGGAGACGTCCCGCAGGGTGAGTTTGGCGGCGGACACGGTGGCCCTCACCTGACTTTCCGGTTGTTCGAGATGATCAGATACAGCAGCACGGGCGCACCGAAGAAGGCCGTGACCACGCCGACGGGCAGCTCCCAGGGCGCGATGGTGCGGGTGAACAGGTCGGCGCCGGTGAGCAGCGCTGCCCCACAGAACGCGGAGAGCACCAGCGGGGGAGTGGCGGTGCCGGCCAGCCGACGCGCGATCTGCGGGGTGACGAAGGCGATGAAACCGATGGGACCGGCCGCAGAGACCGCCACCGCCGCGAGGACGACCGCGGTGAGCAGCTGGATCACCTGCGTGATCTTCACGTTGTGGCCCAGCACGTGCGCGGTGGTCTCCCCGAGGGAGAGCGCGGCGAGCTGGAAGGCCAGCCAGCCGGCGGCGGCGATCGCCAGCAGTGCGACCACGAGCGGTGCCCAGGCGTGGTTGAGGTCCCGGCCGTTGAGGCTGCCCGTCAGCCACATGCGGGCCTCCGCGGCGCGGTCGAGTTCCGCCCAGGCCAGCAGCCACGTGGTCAGCGCGGAGAGCAGGATGGAGCAGCCGACGCCGATGAGGACCAGGCTCATCATGTCGCCGCGCACGGGACCGGCGATGAACCAGATGAGCACCGCGATGAGCAGCGCGCCCAGCACAGCCGTACCCGGAACACCGAGGGACGAGACCATCGCCTCCGCACCGACACCGAGGGTGCCGCCCGCTCCGGCACCACCGAGGATCAGTGCCGCGACCGCGGCCAGGGAGGCACCGTTGGTGATGCCGAGGATGTCCGGGCTGGCCAGCGGGTTGCGCGCCACCGTCTGGGTCAGCGCACCGGAAAAGGCCAGGCAGGCACCCACGGCGGCGCCGACGATGGCACGGCCCAGCCGCAGGTCGAGGACGACCTTCTGCTTGATGGCGGTGCCCCCGCCGGCGAAGACGGCGAGCACCTCGGTCAGCGTGAGGGGGTAGTCGCCCAGGGTGATGCCGAGCGCCATGAACAGAACGGTGGCCACGGCGGTGACCACCAGCCAGAAGGCCAGCCGCAGGTTCCACTGCCAGGAGACCAGACCGGTGCGCAGGACGGCGGGAGTGGTGACGGTGGTGCTCACAGGGCACCCCGCAGCCTGCCGCGCCGGATGAGCATGATGAAGAAGGGCACACCGATCAGGGCCAGGACGATACCCATGGGCAGCTCACCCGGGCGGGCGATGAGCCGGCCGAGGATGTCCGCGCTGAGCGCGAGCAACGCCCCCAGGCCGATGGACAGCGGGATGATCGCCCGGTGGTCGGGGCCGGTGACCGCCCGGACCATGTGCGGGGCGGCCAGACCGATGAACATCACCGGTCCGGCGCAGGCGACCGCGACCGCGCCGAGCACCGCGACGGTGGACATACCCACCAGGCGGGAGATGGTGACGTTGATGCCGAGGGCGGCGGCGACCTCATCGCCCAGGCTCAGCAGGTTGAGGGTGCGCCCCAGCAGCAGGGCGAGGATGAGTCCGAGAATGAGCAGCGGCAGCACGGCCTTGACCACGCTGAAGTCCCGGTTGGCCACTGAGCCGGTGGCCCACAGGCGGAGAGCGTCGAGGATCGCGGCATCTTTCAGCATCAGCGCGTTGACCACCGACATGAGCAGCGCGCTCAGCGCCATGCCCGCCAGGATGTATCCCAGTGGGCTGTCGGCGATGGGCCCCGCGGAGGCCAGCAGGAAGACCACGAGCGTGGCGGCACCGGCACCGACGAGGGCCGGCCAGACGAAGTGGTCGGGGGAGGAGACGATGCCCAGCGCCAGGGAGATCGCCACCGCAGCCGCGGCACCGGCGTTGATGCCCAGGATGCCGGGATCAGCCAGCGGGTTGCGGGTGAAACCCTGGATGAGTGCCCCGGCGGCGCCAAGCGCAGCTCCGGCGATGAGCGCGAGGAAGGTCCGCGGCACCCGCATGCCGCCGATGAGGATGACCAGATCATTGAAGGGCATCGTCGCAGCGAAGACGGGGTCCATGGCATAGCGCAGGGACTGCGGGATCACCGCCAGCACCTCACCTGCGTCGGTGGCCCGGGCCCCGACCAGCAGGCTGAGGACCATCAGGCCTGCCGCCGCCACCACGATGACCGCCGCCAGGCCGAGGAAGCGGACCCAGGTGTTCGGCTCCGGGCGGGGCCGGGACCGGGGAGGTGGCGCGGGGGCGACGGAGGTGGGCGGGGAGGACATCGTGGGGGCTCTTTCCGGGCGGGTTCCTTGCAGTGGAACGGCGGGGATGACAACCACCACATTATTGAGGTGAGGCTTACCTACCGCAACCGGGGGTGGCGGTTGAATGCCCGACGCCCGGCCACATCAGCCCGTGAAGATTCGCTCCAGATCATCAATGAGCGCCACCCGCCACCATGCGAAATCGTGCCCGCCGTCGTAGACGTTGAGACCTACATCCCAGCGGAAGTAGCGCATGGTCTGCTCCAGCAGGTGGACACGGGGCACGCTGAGCCCCTCGCGGACGCCGACGCTGAGCAGGATCTTGGTATCAATCTCCGGGTCCTTGCTGGTCCCGAACTGCTCGGTGATCCAGTCGACGGAGCGGCTGCCCAGGTCCGCCGGTGCGCGCTTCTCACCCGGCTCCCACCACAAGGAGGGAGAGGCTGCGATGGCATAGCGGTAGCGCTCCGGCTCCCCCAGGACGGACACCAGAGCGGAGAGCCCACCCAGGCTCTGACCGGCGATGATCTGGCCTTCCGGGCCGGCGAGAGTGGCCCCGCGGGAGGCCGCGTGGGTGACGGCCCAGATGGTGGCGGGACCGGAGACGTCCCCCAGGAACTCCTCGTTGGCGCTCAGGGAGGCAACCCGGTCTGCCCGGTCCACATTGGACACACCCAGCACCGCCATCGACGGGATCTTCCCCTCGGCGGCGGCCTTCTCCAGGGCGACAGGTAGATCCAGACGCCCGAACCAGGTCTCCGCGTCGAAAAGCGTCAGCAGCGGCAGCAGCTCCTCGCCGGCCTCGGCGGGCAGGTAGAGCCAGAGGCGTCGCAAAGCATCGCCGACCTGGACTTCCTCGCTGAACAGCGTGCCGGTGATGTCCCCGGAATCGAAGTGCCACTCCCGCCGGAAGCGGTTGAAGGGCCCCTCGAACAGAGACAGCCCATTGATTCCGTTGCGCACCAGCGCGCGGGGATTGTGGGTATCCAGGTAGGTGGGGTAACTGTCGTGCGGCGGTGGGCCCTTCGGTCGCTCCCCATCCGGGGCGGCCGGCTGGAAGCCGTAGGAAGCGAGGAGGGTGGAGGCGAGCTCCAGGGTGAGGACGTGGATGTCCGTGCCCGGCACCTGCTTCATCAGGCCGGCGTCGTAGTTCTGCTTGTCGGTGATCCTGTTCATGTACAGGTGCATGGGCACGTTCGCGCCCATGTCCCGCCACACGAAGGTCGTGCGCACGCCGTTGAGCTCCCGCATCGGGGTGCCGAACCTGCTGACCAGGTCCCAGAAGCGGTCGAGCGCCTCCTTGTCGGCGTTGCTGTAGTCCTCGATGATCTGGTCCTCGGTGAGGAAAAAGGTCCTGGTCATTGCTTATGCGCTGCCACCTTTCGGGCTCCGGTTACCTGGCTCCTGCCCTTGAGGTTACTGAAGGAAATCAGCTCCGTTGCTTATTCGCGCCCCGCTTCCCCCACCTTCCGGTTCCATGCAATAATTTGAGGAACAGATGGATCATGCGAAGGAGACACGATGGAATCGCTTTTCCAGCCGACCGGCCTCCCGCAGATCATCGGGCATGAAGAGGCTGAGGACTACCTCGCCCATATGGCTATCGACCCCGCCGCCGTGCGGGACGCCCTGGGCAGCGGTGAACTCGCCGCGCAGAACCTGACCTCTTTCTTCCCGGTCACCGCGCCGGGTTTCAGCCGCTGGTCCTATACCGTGGGCACGCTTCGTGAAAAGCTGCAGGGTACTGGCCAGTGGTGTTCCGAGGACAGGTCGAACCGTCCCTACCTGCGGCACCTGACGCACAGCTACACACTTTCGGTTCTCGGGGGGAACACTGAGACCGGTTCGGAGTCACCGACAGCCTGCCCCAACGTGCAGAAGCGCAAAGGGAGGGCCACCGAGGAGTTTGTCCTGGGCGGCCAGCTGGCGTTTCCCGAGATCGTCGAATATCTGTCTGACCGAACCGACCCCGATGCCCCGCCACCGGGAACCTGGTTCCTAATCTATTACCGCGACGATGGTGAACTGCGCTCTGAGATATCCCTCCCCGAGGGGATCAAGGACGGCAGGTTCACCGGCTGGCGGATCAGGGTGATCCTGCCGGTCATTGACTACAAGACCACGATGAGGCGACCACTGGATGCGGGAGAACACGATGTCGAGTTCACGGTTGAGGAGCGGGGACGCACCGCCTAGCCGTTTCCTCTCCCCGAACCGGATCGCCATCGCCCGCCAGCGCCGCGGACTGACCAAGACGGATCTGGCCCGCCAGCTCGGCGTCAGCCCACGGACGGTGAACACCTACGAGAACAATGGCGCACCGCTGTCCCGGGCAGCGGACCTCTCCGGGGCACTCAGCTTCCCGGTCGGCTTCTTCCACCTGGCCGACTGCACCGATCTTGCCGACGCCGAGGTCAACTTCCGCGCCGGCCGTGCCACCACCGCGATCCAGCGGAAGGCTGCGAAGGCGGCCGGTGCCATCGCCATGGATGTCGCCGACTGGATCGCCCAGCGCTTCAGCCTGCGGGCCCCGAACCTGCCGGACCTCAGCGGCCATGACCCCCGCACGGCGGCGCGAATGCTCCGCGAGGCGTGGGGGCTGGGAACCGGACCGCTGCCCAACCTGGTGCAGCTCTCTGAGTTCCACGGCATCCGGGTGTTCAGCCTGCCGGCCCTGGCGGAGGAAGTCGACGCCTACTCCGTCTGGCAGGGGCAGACCCCCTTCGTCTTCCTGGCCCGCCGCAAGACCCCGGAGCGCAGCCGCTTCGACGTGGCACACGAGCTGGGGCACCTGACGCTCCACAGGCATGAGGATGTGGCTGCGGTTCACGAGCGGGAGGCCGATATCTTCGCCTCTGAATTCCTCATGCCCCGCACCGCGATCATCGAGCACCTCCCGCAGAACCCCTCCGTGGACGAGTTGATGGAGTTCAAGACCGCCTTCCGTGTCTCTGCGATGGCGGCGACCTACACCTCTCATAAGGTGGGGTGGCTCAGCGACTGGGCCTACCGGCAGAACTGCGCCGAGCTGGAACGGCGTGGTTACCGGAACGGGGAGCCGGAAGGCATGCCGGTCCACGAGGCTTCCCGGGTGTTCCCCCAGGTCTTCGGTTCGAAGCGCTATTCGGTTGCCGACGCAGCAGCGGAGCTGTGTCTCCCTGCCGGTGAGGTACACGCGTTGACATTCTCCACGGCGCTGCGCGTGGTGGGGGAGGGTAGTGCGGAGCCGACGGTGAAGGTGGCTGCGCGGCCGGCGAAGCTGAGGTTGGTGTGAATCGGTGCCGGCTACCGTGAGGTGGCATGGAAGAAACGCTTGCCGAGGCGCTGGCCACCGGGATGATCATCCGCATCTTCTGCAGGAATGCGGATGGGGCCCAAATTGATGTGGGGCAGGCTTGGGCACGATCTACGAATCACATCAGAATTCGTTCGCTAGAAGATCGACGTTACCGTGATATACCATTATCCGATATCACCTCGGTAGAAATAATTGAGGTGTACCTGAAGGATTATGGGTCGTAGATCTACGATTATCTGTTTAAGAGCTTCGAACCAGATATTCGTAGAGACTCTGTTCTACAGGGCTAACTAGATTCAGATCCATTGTTACGACATCCAGCATACTTCCCTCACCTCCGGGCATTTTCTGGTCTTCGTGGTTACTGGATTGGACTCTCCCTAAATAGTAGAAATCCTTTCCTTCGGCATCATCCTTCTTTACAAAGAGATGAAGGTCGTCTTCATTATTGATAATCGGTTTAAGTTCGTTACTGTGGAGCGTGCGTTTGCTTCTACTATACCAATGCATTGCTTGGGGACTAATGAACTCGTCTCCGTACTTAGTGCTTTCTGTTACGTCTTCATCCTTATGATATGTAACAAAGATTGGACAAGTGGAAGAAACGTCGTCTCTTTTGTATCCGTACAAAGTACTTTCATGGTTCTTGGGCCAATTAAGCAGCCGACAGACTTCGCGACGAGAATACATCGATCCTGCTTTGAGGTCTCCAGACCAGTATCCTCGCTCCCGGGATAGAAAAAGGCCAGTCTTGATAATGTCGTTGACATGTTCTTGGAAACTCTCTTCCGGTATGCAGCCAGGTGAGGGTGTGGCTTCGTAAAGACGACGGAAAGTGCTGCTGAGCTGATAACCGTTAGGGTTGGCAACGATCAGGGGTGAACCGCCGAACTTTTTTATTTGAGCATCAGTATAGAAGGAAAGCGAAAGAATGTTTTCTACCGAATCGAGAGTCAAATCATCTGACTTCGCTCCTTTTGACTCTAACAACTCGGAAAATTCGCTACGCGTTAGCGCAGTTCGATCAAGGAGTTGTTGAAGGAGTAGAAGCTCGTGGGGTCGCTTTCCATTCAGGATCTCGTCTGACAAGAAATGCAAGAGAGATGCTTCTTCGGGCGTAGGACCCTGCTGTACTAGCTTTAAATCTTTAAGAAGGCTCCAATAACTCTTTGGTTTAGAACTATTTTCGTACTGTGAGGCAATTAGAACAGGGTCAACTGTGTCGAAGCGTGCGAAGTCGAAAAGTTGGGGCAAGCGACCTAAGCGATTGATAAGTTGCTGAATATCGCGCTTGAAGATCTGTTTTCCGATGAGACGTGCTTTACTTAAAGACTCTAGAATTCTCTCCTGAGCAATAGCATCAAAATTTACGCTAGAGACCCCGGCAATAGTATTTGTCGAGTTATTATCTAGGAGATTCTTTCGAATTGAATCTTTGTTTCGTGAGTTATCTCCAAAAAGTGCGATAGGAATTAGGTAATTATTTGTGTAGTTACCGATGAAATCTATAACGCGCAGATGGTCTTTGCCAGGTGCTTTGCGAAGGCCGCGCCCAAGCTGCTGCGTAAAAATGATGCTAGATTGAGTTCCACGGAGCATGACCACCTGATTGACTGGAGGGATGTCAATTCCTTCATTGAAAATGTCAACGGTCAAGATGTAGTCGATCTCACGATCTTCAAGTTCCTGGATGACGAGCTCGCGTTCTTCTGAAGAATTTTCTCCGGTGAGAACCTTCGTGCGCAGTACTCGTCCATTGAGGTGGGAACGATTGAGCCAGCTGGAAAGTTCGTGAGCCTCTTCTTTCCTACTGCAGAACATCAGTCCCCTAACATTTGAGGGATGGCCGTATCGCTGAAGTATCTTTAAGATGTGTTTTACGCGCTCTTCAGCAACCAGGTTGGACAGTTGTGCAACATCATCAATCGTCTCGTTGTCATCATTGATGAAATCCGTGACGCCGTAATAATGAAACGGGACGAGCATTTTTTCCTCAAGGGCCTCATGCAGGCGAATCTCGAAGGGGACGTTGTAGTCGAAAAGCTCGAAGACGTTGAAACCATCGGTACGCTCAGGTGTCGCAGTCAGACCCAATAGGAATGAAGGCGTGAAGTGGTCGATTATTCGACGGTAGCTCTCCGCGCCTGCGCGGTGGACTTCGTCAATGACGATGTAGTCGAAGGCATTTGGCGCAAATGTTTCCAAGGTTCCGTCACGAGATAAGGACTGTACTGTGGAGAAGAGATATTTTCGGCTTGTCTGGCGAGTGGAACCGACAAGCTTTCCAAACCGATCCTCCCCTTCTTGCAGAACTCGCTGGAATTCGATCATTGCTTTGTTCAGGATTTGCTCCCGGTGTGCAATAAAAAGAACTCGCTTCGGTTCTGCGGCGCGGACCGCTAAAGCTGCGAGGATCGTTTTTCCTGTTCCTGTGGCAGAAATGATAACTGCCTTATCTTCACCGAGGTTGCGGAGTTCTTGAATTGCTTCGAGCGCTCGCATTTGCATGTCATTCGGGTAGATCTGCCCTGCAAGGGGAGCCTGGAGGGAAGAATTAGTGCTGTGGGAAAGTTGAGGGTGGAATTTTCGATGTTGCTCATAGTCGGAAATCCAGTCTTCAGTTAGCTCTTGTGAACGGTCTTTTTGCCGGTCAACTGCGTCGTTCAACTGTAGAGCGATATCACCGTCAGGAAACGCAGAAAAGCGGAGATTCCACTCTTGATTAACTAAAAGAGCATTATCGGTGAGGTTCGAACTTCCTACGATGGCTGTGACGGCGTCTTCTCGATGAAAGACGTATCCTTTTGCATGAAATCCGCGATCAACATCTTCGTGAATGAAAGTTCGTACGTTTTTCAGCAAGAGGAGCTCACGGAAGACTACAGGGTCATTGAAGTCCAAGTAGTTGGAGGTGATGATTTCTCCAGTTCCTTTGAACTGGAGGAGGGCTTCCTTTAGTAACGCAATTCCTCGACTGCTGATAAATGCGACAGAGAATACGAAATGTTTTGCATTTGATAGCTCTTGCCGTATCGCGTGCAACATTTTTTCTTCATCGTTGTTAGCGATAAGAAGAGGATTTAAAAGGTGATCGGAGTGGGTAGCTGCGTCAAGAAAGCCGAAGACAGTATCTTGACCGAGCGCGGTGTTTAACGGGCTCATTACCCGAGCTGCTCAGTAATGATTTTGACTGCTGGGATATCGGCCGGAGCCCAGTTCAGAGTGTGGAGCTCCGCTGCAGGGACCCATCGAATCTCCTCATGCTCAGTGAGCTGTGGTTCTCCTTCAACAAGAGTACAGAAATAGGTGGAGAGAACGACGATGCCGAAGTCATACTCATATTCTGTAGTGGTGATGAATTCGCCTACAGCCGCCTGGCAGAGCAATTCTTCTTCTAATTCCCGAGCAAGTGACTCTTCTGGAGTTTCTCCGGATTCAATTTTGCCACCCGGAAATTCCCAGAAACCCGGAAGTGCTTTCCCCGGTCCCCGCCGAGCAGCGAGAACCTTGTCCCCGTCAGTCAGAACTGCCCCTGTTACGTTGATGCGCTTCTTCATCATTGCTCCTCGGTTCACACAGCTGGATCGGCCTATGCTAACACGGTGAGCAGGGGTTTCTTTCTTGCAGAGTAGAGTCTCTCTGCCGTATGCGCCCCATGCCTCCTCCTTTGAGATGAGAAGGATGAGGCGTCGAAAAACAGTACAGAGCGTAAAGCTTCAGTTAAGAAGACAGCCCGAAGACCGGCTGTCCGGTCTTGCGGTCGGTGACGCACCCGGCGTCGATAAGCTCGGCGCCGCGCTTGCCGTTGAGGCTGCCCCGCTCGCCGGCGACGTAGCCACCGGTGCTGCAGACCAGGCCGTGGTCGCGGTTCGGTGTGTGGGTGGTGTTGCCCTTCACCTGGGAGGGGGCCTCGCTGTTGATCGGCTCGAAGTTGATGCCGGAGCCGTTGGCGGCGCGGATACCGTCACCGGCGTTGTTGCTGATGTCGTTATCGTAGATCTCGGCGTGGGAGCCGCGGTCGACCTCGACGCCGTGGCCGGCGTTGTCGGTGATCTCGTTGCCGGAGATCCAGGCGCCGGACCACTGTTTGACGATGATGCCGGGACCCTGGTTGTCCTTGATCACGTTGGGCAGGTGGCCGCGGGTGGGGGCGGTGAAGCCGATGCGGGCGTAGGAGTTCTCCTGGATGTTGATGCCGTAGCCGAGGTTGTTCACGATGGTGTTGCCGCCGATCTGACCGGTGGAGTCCTTGTCCAGATGGATGGCACCGGCACTGTCGGTGATGGTGTTATCCAGGATGGTGGCCGATGCTGGACCGGAGAGATGGACTGCGTGCGCGCCGCCGGTGATGGTCATGCCCTTGAGGGTCAGGCCGGTGCCTTCCACGAAGAAGGTGAAGGAGGCGGGGCCGGTCGGCGGGGCGGAGGCGTCGGGGCCCGCGATGGTCGCGGTGCCGCCGCCATCGATGGTCAGGTTCGTGGAGGTACGCGGTACGAATACGGTCTCGTCGCAGGTGCCGGAGACCTGGAGGGTGTCGCCGTCGGCGGCACCGAGAACCGCCTGCGCCAGGTTGCCGCCGGCGTTGCAGTCGACGTTGACGGTGGCTGCCTGGGCGGCGGGGGAGAAGGCGACGAGCGCACTCAAGGCGAGGGCGGGGACAGTGAGCACGGAGGAGAGCTTGCGGAGTGTAATAGCCACGGACGTTCCTTGGGGGAGGGGAATCATTAGAGGAAATGCATCACAGCAAAGTCGCATCTGTGATGAGGTGCACACTATATTTGGCAGGTCATTATGACAATCATTCGGGGTGGGGTGGGGGTATTGCCCTTCCGGCCTCGCGGGCCAGCTCCACGGCGTTCTTCGAGGAACGTGCTAGGTGGCCGTGGGTCACGGCGAAAGGTTTCGTCGCCCTTCTCCTGACCCGGCGACCGGTCCCATTCCTGGGCCGAGAAGCGGGTTGATGCGGCTTGTGGGCTTCCCTCTGGACGAGCCGGGAGCTCGTGATGTCGTCAACCGGCATGCCGGGTTGGGGGCCTCATGCCTCTCAGGTCGCGATAGCTCACCTCGCTGCGACGGCATCACCCCGTCGCCACAGGCTGACCGTGCACGGGGAACTGCGATCCGAGAATATCACCGGGGATCTGATGCTTCCATGTTCCGACTCTCAGGATCCTCAGCCTGCGACACCATTCCCGATCATGGTTACAGGGGCGATATGTCCTTCCTGGGCGCGTCTTGAAGCCACAGCCAGTGCTGATTCCACGAGGTAGTCATTGAGCTTAATGGAGGCTTCCTGCGCAGCAGCTGCGTCACGACGCGCTACCGCTTCTAGAATCACTTTGTGGAGAGTCTTTCCCTGGTCAATCTCCGTAGCGGCGTCCGTGAGATTCACCCCCCAGAAACGGCGGGATAAAACGTGCAGGGGGCGCATGATTTCCGCAAGATAATCGTTATGGGCGGCCACGCACATCAGCTGGTGGGTTCGACGAAGCGTGTCCAGGTATCCTCGGGGCTCAGTTTGGGCAGTGAGCTTTTCCCTGAGCGAGTTGAGTCCGGCAAGTTCATCCCCGGATCCTCGTTGGGAAGCCAGGACCACGGCCAGAGCCTCCAGGGAACGTCGGATTTCTAACCTGCCCAGCTGGTCATCGACACTCATTGAGGGCACCACGATCCCGGCACCCGTACTCGTGGCGACCAGGTGGTCGCGCGTCAGCCTCTGCACCGCCTCCCGGAGGGGGGTGCGGCCGTAGCCGGACATCTCGATCAGGGCGGATTCGGTGTAGGAGGACCCGGGGGCCAGGGTCCCTTGTTCGATCAGGTCTGCCAGGTAGTCGTAGGCATCATCAGCTTTCGTCATCCTTCCATTGTCGGTGATCGCAGACTGATCCAACAATATTTTCCGTATATCTATTGAATATTCTGGATATACGACGTAGCGTCATCTCCAGTAAGTGTCCTGGATCACCAAATGGAGGCATCGTGAAGTACAACCCTTGTGTGGAGTCCTCGGGGCTGCCCTATTCTCCCTTCAAGAGCAGCACTGTCCCCCGGCCGATCGGGTGGCTCTCCAGCGTCAGCGAAGACGGTCTGGAAAACATCGCCCCCTACAGTCAGTGGCAGAATCTCACCTTCGATCCCCCGATGGTGATGTTCTCAGCGAATCAGTATCCCGACGGACGCCGGAAAGACACTGTCCTCAATGCTGAGCGCACAGGCTGGTTCGTCTGGAATATGGCGACCTGGGACCTGCGGGAAGAAGTGAACAAGTCAGCGATGGCTCTGGGACCGGGAGAGAGCGAGTGGGACCATCTCGATGTGACCAAGGAGTACGCCGACAATCACCCCATTCCCATGGTGAAAGAATCCCCGGTGAAATTTGAGTGCCGGTACCTGTCCACCCACCGCCTGAAGGGCGATTCTGCTGTGGGATCCATCGATATCGTCTTTGCCCGGGTTGAGAAAATTCATATCGACGACGACGCCCTCACCCCGGACGGACGCCTGGATATTCCCCGGATTCAGCCGATCGCCAGGCTGGGATATTTCGACTACACCGTGGTCAGGGAGACTTTTGAAATGCGGGTTCCCGGAGCCGATGCGGACGCCCGGCTGGGACTGGAAGGCACACCAAAATGAGTGTCCCAGCTGTGGAGACTAAGCCGCGTACGTCACGGCGGGTCCGTGACCTTCTCGCGGTAAATTTCGGCAATGCCCTCGAATGGTATGACTGGAATATCTACACCATCTTTGCGCCCTATTTCGCAGTGCAATTCTTCAACCCGGATGACTCAACCTCAGCGTTCCTGGCAACACTCGCAGTCTTCGCCGTCGGTTTCGTGGCCCGTCCTATTGGCGGTTACCTCTTCGGCAGTTTCGCCGACCGGGTGGGACGCCGGCAGGCGCTGTTCGTCGCCATGATGCTCACTGCCCTGGGCAGTCTCATCATCGCGGTGACCCCGACCTACGAGAACATCGGTATCTTCGCTTCCGCAATTCTGGTGGCTGCACGTCTGCTCCAGGGTCTGGCCCATGGTGGTGAGATGGGGACTTCTGTCACCTATCTCGTGGAACGGGCTCCAAAGGGGCGAAGGGCATTTTTCGGTAGCACTTCCTGGGTTTCCGTTGTGATCGGCACAATCCTGGCGACCCTCATGGGGCTGCTGATGAATGGTCTGCTTTCCGAGGAGCAGATGGGGTCCTGGGGATGGCGGATCGCCTTTGGTGTGGGTGCAGCTCTGGGACTGTACGCGCTCTATCTGCGCAGGAACCTGGTGGAAACTGACGCCTTCAAGGAGCAGGCCGAGGATGTCGCTGCAGAGGGCAAGACTGAGGTGCCGGGTGAACCGAAGCACCGTGCCGGGTTGCTCTCCTACGGACGAGGCCTGTTCGTCATCTTCGGGGTTTCGGCAGGTGGCTCCCTGATGTTCTACACCTGGCTCATTTATCTCCCGACGTATTCCAGGGTGGAGTTCGGTCAGGACGCCACAAGCTCGCTGACCGCCGGTCTGATCGCCCAGGTCGCCTTCCTGTTCCTGATCCTGGGGGCGGGTCTGCTGGGGGACAGGATCGGAAGAAGACCGCTGGTGATTGCCTTCGGCGCCGTGTTCGTGGTGCTTACCTGGCCGGTATATCACCTGGTGGACGGGAGCTTTGCGGCACTGCTGGCCGCGATGATCATCTCCCTGGCCGGTTTGGCGCTGCTCTTCGGCGTGAACGGGGCGGTGTGGGCAGAGGCCCTCCCCACCCATGTCCGCGCTGCTGGTGTCGCTGGAACGCTGTCCCTGTCGACCGCACTCTTCGGCGGCACCGCCCCGTACCTGAATGCCTGGCTGACGGAGAACGGTCGGGGAGATTGGTTCATCATCTACATGATCATCATCGCCGGCTTCACCCTTGTCACGGGCCTGGTGATGAGAGAGTCCAAGGACTACGCACTGACACGTTGAGTCCTGTCAGTTTCCCCCGATGCCAGCAGGCAGGTGCTGGTATCGGGGGAATCGCACTTTAGATGGTCTCTATCGTCGCTGCACCATGGACTGCGCCGGTGAGCACAGGGGTCTTGTCACAGCGCAGAGGTGGGGACTGGCGGTGACCCGCTCCATGAGCGGCGGCGCCTTGTGACGCTGGACATATCTGTCAGGTCGCGCTAAGTTTGAGCCACCTACGCAGGCTGTCGCGTGGGCGCACAAGAAGTTCGCACTAACCATTCCCGGAGATTCGCTCCCGGTGAACATGGCCTTGTTGCCGTGCGCTGCGCTCATGACAGTCACCCGGACATCTCCCATTCCTTGCAGGAGACCCCCAATGCGTTGGTCATATCCCTCTTCTCTCGGCCGGTGGTCACGATGACGACTCCCGCTGACACCCGTATCGAGGGCACCCACGAGGCCACCGCGAAGCCGCGCGGTATCTGGCGTCTGTTCGTCTACAGCGCAATCGGCATCGTGGTGTTCTTCTTCCCGATGACCTACCAGGGGAAGAGCTCCATCCCGCTGGACCACATGGTCACCATGGTCCGGGAGTACCTGGGACCGCTGGTCCCGTGGTTCATTCTCGCCCTGGTCATCTACGGCACTGCCAGGGGGATCATCAACCGCAACTGGCGCAACGGTCCGATGGCGGCTGTGTTCACGGTGGCCAACGTCTTCGGCCTCATCGTCGCCCTGATGATCGTCTTTGACGCGCTGCCCGCCTTCCTGGCGGAGCCGGACCTGGCGCCCTTCCTCTGGAACTCCATCGCGGTTCCGGTCGGTCTGATCGTCCCCATCGGCTCCGTCTTCCTGGCGCTGCTGGTCAGCTACGGTCTACTCGAGTTCGTCGGCGTGTTCATGCAGCCGATCATGCGCCCGATCTGGAAGACGCCGGGCCGCTCGGCCATCGATGCCGTAGCCAGCTTCGTCGGCAGCTACTCCATCGGCCTGCTCATCACCGACCGCGTGTACCAGGCCGGACGCTACACCGCCCGGGAGGCCGCGATCGTGGCCACCGGCTTCTCCACCGTCTCGGCCGCCTTCATGGTCATCGTCGCCAACTCCCTCGGCCTGATGGAGCACTGGCTGACCTACTTCTTCGTCTCCCTGTTCGTGACCTTCCTGGTCACCGCCATCACGGTCCGAATCCCTCCCCTGAGCATCATCCCGGACGATTACTTCCCGGGAGCGACCCCGGAGCCGGAGAAGAAGGTCACCGGCAACCGTTTCCGGGCCGCCTGGGATGAATCGCTCGCGGTCCTGCGCGCCGCCCCCTCGCTCAAGGACGCCGTCCTGCTCAACCTGCGCGATGGCATCCGGATGGCTTCGGCGATCACGCCGTCGATCATGTCCATCGGCCTCGGTGGCCTGCTCCTGGCCAAGTTCACCCCGATCTTCGACTGGCTGGGCTACCTCTTCTACCCCTTCGCCTGGATTGTCCGCCTGCCGGAGCCGCTGCTGGCCGGCAAGGCTGCCGCCGTCGGCATCGCCGAGATGTTCCTGCCCGCAGGCATTGTCGCCGACCAGGAGTCCATGGTCCTGCGCTTCGTCATCGGCGTGGTCTGTATCAGCGCCATCATCTTCTTCTCCGCGATGGTGCCCTGCATCATGGCCACCCGCATCCCGCTGAAGGTCTCCCACATGGTGATCCTCTGGTTCGAGCGGGTCGCCCTGACCATCCTCATCACCACCCCGATCGCCCATCTGCTGTTCTGACGGTCCGGCACACGGAAAAGACCGGCTCCCTGCCACAGGGAGCCGGTCTTCTCGCGTCCGCGGGCTAACGCGGCAGGGCGTGCACGGCATCCTCGATCAACCGGGCGGCAGCACGGGCGGTGCGGGCATCGACATCGAAGCGGGGGTTGAGCTCGACGACGTCGATGAGCCGCAGCCGGCCGGTGGCGGCCAGTGCCCGGGTGATCGCCTGGATGCGCGGCATGTCCACACCGAATGCCGCCGGGGCGCTCACGCCCGGTGCGATGTCGGCGGGCAGGACGTCCAGGTCGATGCTCAGGTGGATGTGTTCGTGGCCTGCCACCGCCTGCAGCGCCTGTTCAGCGGCCTGGGCGGGGGACAGCGACATCAGTTCCTCATCGGTGACCACCCGCACCCCGAGTTCGACGGCGGTATCGAAGAGCGCGCGGGTGTTGTTGGGTCGGGAGATGCCGAGCACGGCATAGGAGAATTCCGGTCCGGCGAGTTCGGCGAGCTGGCGGAAGGGGGTGCCTGAGCTGGGGCGTTCGGCGGCGCGCAGGTCGAAGTGGGCATCAAGGTTGACGATGGTGGGGGCGGCACCCAGTCCCTCCCGCAGTCCGCGGTGGGTGCCGTAGGCGGTTTCGTGTCCGCCGCCGAGAACAACCACGAGGTGGCCCGCCCGGCTGAGTTCGGCCACGGCATCGCTCAGGGCGTCGTGTCCGCCCTCGAGGTCCTCGCCCTCGACGGTGATGGTGCCGGCATCGTAGCGGGGGATGCCGTCATGGACGGCGAGTGAGGCCAGGGCGGAGCGGATGGCGGCGGGCCCTTCGGCCGCGCCGAGGCGGCCGTTGTTGCGGCGTACGCCCTCCTCGGAGGCGAAACCCAGCAGGGCCACGCCGGGGGTGCCAGCAAGCGGGCCGATCACGGAGTGCCAGCGGGCGTGTTCGGGGCCCGGACCGTCGTCGCGGCCGGTCCAGGCACTGGCGGGGAAATCTCTGTTGATGGAGGTCATGCCTCGTAGGATACGAGGGGATGGAGCGGTCCGGCACCGCCCCGGCCGGGGCCCGGTCCGGCTCCCGAGACTCCGGCAGGAAAGGGGACTGGCTGATGACGCAGGTACCGGCGGCGCGCAACACGCTGCGCATTCTCACATTGCTGACCACGGTGGGGGTGCCGATCTCCGCGGCGCGGATCCGCGCCGAGCTGGATCTGCCGCGTTCGACCACCTACCACCTGCTCGCGGAGATGGAGACGGCAGGTTATGTGGTGCGCCTGCCGGAGGAGCAGACCTTCGGCCTGGGGCTGGCGGCCTATGCCATGGCCAACGCGTACACCACCCAGCAGCCGCTGGTCCGGCTCGGTTCGAAGCTGGTGGACACGGCCGCGGAGCTGGTGCAGGGCTCCGGCCACATCGCCCGGATGTCGGGCTCCGAGATCGTCTACCTGTACGAGCACCGCAGCCCGGGAGCGGTCTCCCTGGTCACGGACATCGGGGTGCGGCTGCAGGCCCACCGCACGGCCTCGGGAAAGGCGATGCTCGCGGCGCTGCCGGAGGTGGAGGCCCGGGCCGCCTTCGCCACCGCGGAGACCGGCACGCGCACCTGGCGGGATTTCCGGGCGGAGTTGGCCCGTGTACGGGAGCAGGGTTTCGCGGAGGAGATCGAGGAGGTCAGCCGCGGGCAACGCAGCCTGGCGGTGCCGGTGCTCGACCACCTCTCCCGCCCGGCGGCAGCGCTGACGGTGACTTACCCCGTCTCCCGGGACGTCGATGAAACGACAAAGGCCGAGCTCGCGGCGCATCTGGCACGCACCGCACGGCACCTGTCCGGGCGGATCTACGGCCGCTGAAGCCCGGTGGAGGAGTCTCGTATCCCGGACACTGAGGTAGTTTTCCCTGTCGATTCGGCATGTGATCCGCCTTACTCTGAGCGCAGGAACATGGCAGGCAGCACAGCCCGGCAGATGATCCCCACCGCTCGATGACAGCCCCGGCCCCGGCCGGATCGACGGGGAGGACACCTGCCGGAACGGTTGCCCGAACCCGAAAGGATCCCCTTCATGACGACCTCCACCCGACTCGTGCGCGCCGCCCGCGGCACCGAGCTTTCCGCCAAGAGCTGGCAGACCGAGGCACCCCTGCGCATGCTGATGAACAACCTCGACCCCGAGGTCGCCGAGCGCCCCGAGGACCTCGTGGTCTACGGCGGCACGGGTCGTGCCGCACGGTCCTGGGAGGCCTATGACGCGATCGTCGATACGCTCCGCGATCTCGAGGAGGACGAGACCTTGCTGGTGCAGTCCGGCAAGCCGGTCGGCGTTTTCCGCACCAATGTCTGGGCGCCGCGCGTGCTGCTGGCCAACTCCAACCTCGTCGGCGACTGGGCCAACTGGCCCGAGTTCCGCCGCCTCGAGGCCGAGGGCCTGATGATGTACGGCCAGATGACCGCCGGCTCCTGGATCTACATCGCCACCCAGGGCATCCTCCAGGGCACCTACGAGACCTTCGCCGCCGTGGGCCGCAAGCGTTTCGACGGCACTCTGCAGGGCACCATCACCCTGACCGGTGGTTGTGGCGGCATGGGCGGTGCCCAGCCGCTGGCCGTGACCCTCAACGGAGGTGTCTGCATCGTCGTCGACGTCGACCGCACCCGCCTCGAACGCCGCCAGGCCAAGCGCTACCTCCACGAGATCGCCGCTGACCTCGACGCCGCCGTCACCCGCGCCAACGAGGCCAAGGCCGCCGGCGAGGCCGTGTCCATCGGCGTGGTGGGCAACGCCGCCGAGATCTTCCCCGAGCTGCTGCGCCGTCACCGCGCCGGCGACATCCACGTCGACGTGGTCACCGACCAGACCTCCGCCCACGACCCGCTGGCCTACCTGCCGCTTGGTGTCACCCTGGAGGACTGGCAGCGCGAGGCCGACGCCGACCCGGAGGCCTTCACCGTCAAGGCGCGCGAATCCATGGCCGCGCAGGTGAAGGCCATGGTCGAGTTCCAGGACGAGGGCTCCGAGGTCTTCGACTACGGAAACTCCATCCGCGACGAGGCCCGCCACGCCGGCTACGACCGCGCCTTCGAATTCCCCGGCTTCGTCCCCGCCTACATCCGCCCGCTGTTCTGCGAGGGCCTGGGCCCCTTCCGCTGGGTGGCCCTGTCCGGTGACCCGGAGGACATCCGTGTCACCGATGAGGCAATCAAGGAGCTCTTCCCCGACAACGAGCACCTGCACCGCTGGATCGACGCCGCCGGCGAGTACGTCGAATTCGAGGGTCTGCCGGCGCGCATCGCCTGGCTCGGTTACGGTGACCGCGCCAAGGCCGGACTGCTGTTCAACAAGCTCGTCGCCGAGGGCAAGGTCAAGGCACCCATCGTCATCGGCCGCGACCACCTCGACTCCGGTTCCGTCGCCTCCCCCTACCGCGAGACCGAGGCCATGCTCGACGGCTCCGACGCCATCGCCGACTGGCCCCTGCTCAACGCCCTGACCGCCGCCTCCTCCGGCGCCACCTGGGTCTCCATCCACCACGGCGGCGGCGTGGGCATCGGCCGCTCCATCCATGCCGGCCAGGTCAGCGTCGCCGACGGTACCGAGCTGGCTGCCGCAAAGCTTCAGGCAGTGCTCACCAACGACCCCGGCATGGGCGTGATCCGACACTTCGACGCCGGTTATGACCGTGCCGCCGAGGTCGCCGAAGAGCGGGGCGTGCGCGTGCCCATGGCCTTCAAGTCCCGGGAGAGCTGAGATGACGGCCGTCCTGTTCACCGGCATCTCGGAACTGCGCACCGTCTCCGAGCTGGGCACCCTCCACGACGCGGCACTGCTCGCTGAGAACGGTCAGGTCACCTGGGTGGGGGAGGCCGCAACCGCCCCGGCGGCCGATGAGGAGGTGGATCTGGGCGGCCGCGCTGTCCTGCCCGGCTGGGTGGACTCCCACACCCACATGATCTTCGACGGCGACCGCTCCGGCGAGTTCGAGGCCCGCATGGCGGGCGCGGACTACGCCGCGGGCGGCATCGCCGTGACCATGTCCGCCACCCGTCAGGCAGGGGAGCAGCGCCTGGAACAGCTGCTCCTCGAACGCATCCGCGCGGCGCATGCCGGGGGCACCACCACCCTGGAGACCAAGACCGGCTACGGCCTGGACGTCGCCTCCGAGCGGTTGTCAGCCGAGATCGCCGCCCGTCACGTCGACGAGATCACCTTCCTCGGCGCCCACCTCGTCCCCCCGGGTGCGCAGACCGGTGACTACCTCGACCTCGTCGTCGGCGAGATGCTCGACGCCGTCGCCCCCCACGTCGGCTGGATCGACGTGTTCTGCGAGCGTGGGGCCTTCGACGAAGCGCAGTCGCGCCGGGTGCTCGAAGCGGGCAGAAAACGCGGCCTGGGCCTGCGGGTGCACGGCAACCAGCTCGGCGACGGACCCGGTGTCCAGCTGGCTGTCGAGCTCGGTGCCGCCAGCGTCGACCACGTCAACTACATCACCGACGCCGACGTGGAGGCCCTGGCCGGATCGGAGACGGTGGCCACGCTGCTGCCGGCCTGCGATCTGTCCACCCGCCAACCCCTGGCCCCGGCCAGACAGCTTCTGGACGCCGGCGCGCACATCGCCCTGGCCTCCAACCTCAACCCGGGCACCTCATACACGTCCTCGATGAATTTCTGCGTCGGCACCGCGGTGCTGCAGCAGTTCCTCTCCCTGGAGGAGGCCATCCACGCCGCCACCGTCGGTGGAGCGCGCGCACTACGGCGCCATGATGTCGGCGGCGGGCTGGACAGTAACGGCCGGCCAGCCAAGGGCACCCTCGCGGTCGGCGCGGCAGCGGACCTGCACGTGCTGGACACCGCCCACACCATCGACCTGGCCTACCGACCGGGCATGCCCCTGACCTGGCGGACCTACCGGGGCGCGGAGAGGGTGGCCTGAGGCGCCGGCTTGAGTGCCCCTGAATAGAGGTTGAAGCGCTGGTCCCGGGTGAAACCGGTCAGCGCCATCCCGGCCTCCCGGGCCAGGTCCACGGCCAGGGAACTGGCTGCGGACACGGCCACCAGGGCCGGGAAGCCGGCCATGACGGCCTTCTGCACCAGCTCGAAGGAGGCGCGGCTGCTCATCACCAGGATCAGATCCTCGGCGGGTAGCCGGTCGGCCAGCAGGAGGGAACCGATGACCTTGTCGGCGGCGTTGTGCCGGCCGATGTCCTCGCGGATGACCACCGGCTCGCCCTCGAGGGTGAAGGCGCCGGCGGCGTGGATGCCGCCGGTGCGTCGAAAAGCTTTCTGCCCCGCGCGGAGCTTCTCCGGCAGGGAGATGACCACGCGGGGGTCGAGCTCGATCGGCTTAATCGGGTGGGTCTGCTTGCCCATGATCTGCTCGATGGAGCTGGAACCGCACACTCCGCAGGCGGAGGTGGTGGTCACGGCGCGGACGGATTCGGGGCCCGGGGTGGCCACCCCGTGGGCGAGTTCCACCTCGAGCAGGTTGTAGGTGTTCTGTCCGGAGGCGTCCGTGCCGGAGCAGTAGCGGGCCTCCGCCACATCCGCTTTCCCCTGGATGAGGCCTTCGCCGTGGAGGAAACCGTGGATGAGCTCGATGTCATGGCCCGGGGTGCGCATGGTGGTGGTCAGCGTGGTGCCGTTGACCTGCAGCTCCAGTGGTTCCTCACCGGCGACGGTGTCGGCACGCGTGTCGGTGGACCAGGTGCCGTCGGCTTCCACATTCACGCGGGTGACCGCGAAGTCGCGGGTGATCCGCCCCATCTACTTCGCCTCCGCCTTTTCCGGAGCGAAATCTTCCGCCCGCGTGCCCAGGGGTTCCAGGCGCACGATCACGGACTTGGAGACCGGGGTGTTGGACAGCTCGGCCACGGAATCCATGGGCACCAGCACGTTGGCCTCGGGGAAGTAGGTGGTCACGCAGTCGCGGGCGGAGGGGTACTCCACGACCCGGAAGCTGGGAGCGCGGCGTTCCTCGCCCCGGAAGACGGAGACGATGTCGACCAGGTCGCCGTCGCGCAGCCCCCGCTCGCGGGCGTCCTCGGGGTTGACGAAGACCACGCGGCGGCCGTTCTTGATCCCGCGGTAGCGGTCGTCGAGGCCGTAGATGGTGGAGTTGAACTGGTCATGGGAGCGGACGGTCTGCAGCAGCAGATGGCCCTCGGGCAGCTCGATGACGTCGGTCTGGTTGACGGTCAGCTGCGCCTTGCCGGTGGTGGTGTGGAAGATCCGTTCGCGGGGGCCGTTGGGCAGGGCGAAGCCGCCCGGCTCCTCAATACGGCGGTTGTAGTCCTCGAAGCCGGGGATGGTGGCCTCGATGTGGTCGCGGACCACGCCGTAGTCGTTGACCATGGGCATCCAGAAGTCATCGCCGAAGGTGTGGTGGCCGATCCTGCCGATGATCTCCGGCTCGGCCTGCAGGTCCAGGTCCTTGTTGGCGCGGCGCTTGCCCACCGATGCGGAGACGATGCCCACGGAGTTCTCCACGGTGATCTGCTGGCGGCCGGAGGCCTGGACGTCCTCGTCGGTACGCGCCTTGACCGGCAGGATCAGGGACTTCTCACCGGGCCAGGCATGCGAGCCGTTGGGCTTGGTGGACAGATGGACGGTCAGTTCCTGCTGGCTCATGGCCGATTCCAGGCGGGTGGTGTCTGAGGCGACGCGCACCAGGTTGCCGCCCAGCGACATGAAGAACTTGGTCTTGCCCTCCCACATGGCGCGCAGGGCATCAACGGTGTCGAGGCCGTCCTCGCGCGGGACATCGAAACCGAAGTGGTCCTCCAGTGCCTGCAGGAAGCGCTCCGGCATCTTCTCCCAGATGCCCACCGTGCGGTTGCCCTGGACGTTGGAGTGGCCGCGCAGGGGAGCGGTACCGGCACCGGGCTTGCCGATGTTGCCCGTCAGCAGCAGGAAGTTGACCATCTCCCGGATGGTGTAGACGGCGTTCTTGTGCTGGGTCACGCCCAGGGTCCAGCTGACGATCACGCTGCGGGACTTCTCCACCATGTCCGCGGCCTTCTTGATCTCCGCCATGGTCAGCCCGCAGCCGCGCAGCAGCTCCGCATCATCGAGGCTGTCCAGGTGCGCGATGGTCTCCTCCACGCCGGAGCAGAACTTGTCCAGGAACTCATGGTCGATGGCGTCGCGGCGGATCAGCTCGCGGTTGAGGGCCTGGAAGAAGGCGCGGTCGCCGTCGAGACGGATCTGCAGGTACTCATCCGCCAGCTTCTCCGAGATACCCAGCGCACCCTTGACGGACTGCGGCTCGGAGAAGGCCATGAGGCCGGTCTCCGGGATCGGGTTGATGGCGAGGATCTTCCCGCCGTTCTCCTTGCACTTCTGGAAGGCGGTCAGCGCGCGCGGGTGGTTGGTGCCCGGGTTCTGCCCCACGGAGATCATCAGGTCGGTGATGTAGAAATCGTTCATGGTCACCGAGCCCTTGCCCAGGCCGAGCGTCTCACCGAGGGCGGAGCCGGTGGACTCGTGGCACATGTTGCCGCAGTCGGGCAGGTTGTTGCTGCCGTGGCGTCGGGCCAGCAGGCCGAACATGTACGCCGCCTCATTGGAGGCACGCCCCGAGGTGTACCAGATGGCCTCCTCCGGCTCCGTCTCCTTCAGCTGCTCCGCGATGATCCGGTAGGCCTCCTCCCAGCTGACCGGACGGTAGTGCTCATCCCCGCTGGAACGGTCATAGAGCATGGGGGCGGTGATCCGCCCCTGCTTGCCCAGCCAGTGGTCGGTCTTCTCCCGCAGCTCCTGCACGGTGTGCTGCGCCCAGAAATCCACGCCGGCGCGGTCCGGGGTGGTCTCCTCCGCGATGGCCTTCGCGCCGTTCTCGCAGAACTCCACCACCCCGATGTCCCCCTGGGCAGGCTCGGGCCAGGCACAACCCGGACAGTCCACGCCACCGTGCTTGTTCATCGTCAGCAGCGGCAGCAGGCCGCGCGCCGGGATGGCGTGCTGCATCGCGTGGTAGACACCGGGCAGTCCGGCGGCGGACTTCGATCGCTTCGTGACCTTCGGGTTGTCGAATTCATTGGCGACGGGGTTGACGGCGGAAACCTGATGCGGAGTGACCATGAATCCATGGTAGCCGCCGAATGGGGCTATGTAGAGAGCTTGTCCAGCAGTTCGAGGACCCGGGCGATGTTCTCGCGGGACTCAGCCACGGTCCCCTCATCCGGGGCGTCCGCCGCCAGGGCGCGGCCACTGGCCAGGCCCACGAGGAAGGCGGTCAGGGGTGCCGCGGGTCGGGAGGGGCCGTGGGCCACATCGCGGGTCAGATCCAGCAGGTCATGGAGCAGTTCCTCGATGACCGCCGGTGACAGGCCGAGTTCCCCGGAGACCTGCTCCAGCCAGGCCTTCGCCTCGCTCAGATCCTGCCCGGACTTCTTCGCGCTCACAGGGCCATCCCCTGGACCTTGGGCCGGCCGGTGGCGTAGTAGAGCGTGGTCATGAGGATGAGGAAGCCGACGCCCACACCCAGCGCCAGGTGGTACTGGTCCAGCCAGATCATGATGCCGAAGGTGAAGATGATGAAGGCGATGGCGAAGAACTGCCCGTAGGGCCAGAAGGGGACCGGGAACTTCAGCTCGGCGACCTCGGTGGGGGACATGCGGCGCCTGGAGGCGACCTGCGCCAGCAGGATCATCAGCCACACGTAGATGGTGGCGAAGGTGGCCAGCGCCGCGACGATCTCGAAGACCCGCTCCGGCAGGATGGCGTTGAGCGCGGTGCCCACGACGAGGGTGAGCAGGAGGATGGCGGTGGTCATCACGGGGATGCCGCGCAGGGTCTTCGCCATGACCCGCGGGGCGAGGTTCTGCTTCGCCAGGCCGGTGAGCACGCGGCCGGCGCCGAAGAGGTCCGCGTTGATGGCGGAGAGCGCTGCGGTGATGACCACGACGTTGAGCAGGGCCGCGGCCCAGTTCACGCCGAGGGCGGAGAAGATCTGCACGAAGGGCGATTCCTCACCCGTGATCGTGCGCCAGGGGTTGAGCGCCAGGATGACCAGGATCGCGCCGACGTAGAAGAGCAGGATGCGCACCGGCACGGTGTTCACGGCCTTCGGGATCGCCTTCTCCGGGTCCTCCGCCTCCGTGCCGGCCACGCCGATGATCTCCGTGCCGCCGAAGGCGAAGAGCACGAGGATGAAGGCGGCGATCATGCCCTCGAAACCGTTGGGGAAGAAGCCGCCGTCATTGACCAGGTTGTCCAGGCCGACGTTGTGCGCGGAATCGCCCAGCCCGAAGGCGAGGATGGCGGCACCACCGATGATCATGCCCACCACGGCGGTGACCTTGATGATGGTGAAGATGAACTCCAGCTCGCCGAAGCTGCGCACACTCGCCAGGTTCGCCGCACCCACGATGAGCAGGGTGGCCGCCACCCAGATCCACTGCTGGGTGTCGGGGAACCAGAAGCGCATGTAGATGGCGATGGCCGTGAGGTCCGCCAGACACACGATCATCATCTCGAAGGCGAACATCCAGCCGGTGATGTAGCCGGCCCAACCGCCCAGGTGGGCGCGGGTGTACTCGGCGAAGGAACCGGTGACGGGCATGCGCACGGCCATCTCACCCAGCGCGCGGAGCATGAAGTACACCACCGCGCCACCGAGCAGGTAGACCAGCAGCACCGAGGGGCCGGCGGCCTGGATCGCGCCGGCCGAGCCGTAGAACAGGCCCGTGCCGATGGCCGAACCCAGCGCGATGAAGTGGATGTGCCGGGCCTTGAGGCCGGGCCGCTTGACGACGGTCGTGGACGTCGCCGTCGGAGTTTCGGTCATGGACAGGTCCTTTGCCGGTACTGGGAAAGAGGGGAAAAGCCAGGTAACACCTTAGACCTGGGGACGGTGGAAGAGAATCCGCCCAGACCCTGCGCGGAGGTTCCTCTCAAAAGTCTGCGCTCGAGGAGCGCGACCGCTCTACCCGGCCACGCTGATCCTCGTGGACCTCTAGGATCCTGGTAGACGTTATTCTCCAGGGAAGGAACCCGTCATGGTCAGGATGCAGCGCCAGTTACCGCAACCCAGCGAGCTCTTCCAGCTGCTGAAATTCCGGCGCCCCTCCCTCCGCGTGGGGCAGACCCGCCTGCGCAACGCCCAGTCCATCGAGGACCTCCGGGACCTGGCCCGCTGGCGCACCCCGGCCGCCGCCTTCGACTACACCGACGGTGCGGCCGATGAGGAGATCTCCATGGCCCGGTCCCGCCAGGCCTTCCAGGACATCGAATTCCACCCCTCAATCCTGCGGGACGTCTCCCGGGTGGACACCAGCTGTGAGGTCTTCGGCGGTCCCTCCGCACTACCTTTCGGCATCGCGCCCACCGGTTTCACCCGCCTCATGCAGACGGAGGGGGAGCGGGCCGCGCCGGGATCCCCTTCTGCTTATCGACGCTGGGCACCACCTCCATCGAGGACGTCCGCGCCGCGAATCCGCAGGGCCGCAACTTCTTCCAGCTCTATGTGATGCGAGAACGGGAGATCTCCTTCGGCCTGGTCGAGCGCGCCGCCCGCGCCGGCTTCGACACCCTGCTGTTCACCGTGGACGCCCCGGTGGCCGGGGCCCGCCTGCGGGATAAACGCAACGGTTTCTCCATCCCGCCGCAGCTCTCGCTGGGCACCGTGCTGGATGCCATCCCGCGGCCCTGGTGGTGGTGGGACTTCCTGACCACCCCACCGTTGAGCTTCGCCTCCCTGTCGTCGACCGGCGGCACGGTGGGGGAACTGCTCAACTCGGCGATGGACCCCTCGATCCAGTTCTCCGATCTGACGGAGATCCGTGCCCTGTGGCCCGGGAAACTGGTGGTCAAGGGAGTGCAGACACTGGAGGACGCGAAGCAGCTCACCGACCTGGGTGTGGACGGCATTGTCCTGTCCAACCACGGCGGCCGTCAGCTCGACCGGGCGCCCGTCCCCTTCCACCTGCTGCCGGCGGTGGCCCGTGAAGTGGGTGATGACATCGACGTCACCATGGACACCGGCATCATGCACGGCGCGGACATCGTCGCGGCGATTGCCCTGGGTGCGAAATTCACGTTCATCGGCCGCGCCTACCTCTACGGCCTCATGGCCGGCGGTGAGGCCGGGGTGGAACGGACCATTGACATCCTCAGCGAACAGATCCGCCGGACCATGCAGCTGCTCCAGGTCTCCGAACTGGCGGAACTCGGACCCCGGCACGTCACCCAGCTGAGCAGGCTGGTGCCGCGGGGAACCGGGGCTGCATCCCTCCCCCGGGGAGCACGCCGCGGTTAGGGCGGAAAGTGGGGGCCCGGCGGCGTCGATAAGCGGCTGTGGTGAGCGGACATGTCACCAGTCGCTTATGCGACGCAGAACACCCCTCATGAAATGGTTTTTTGGACTGGAGTCGAGTACGCTGGGCAGGCAATGAGCATTACCGATAACGCCACCGGCGGCGTGAACGAGCCGGATGACATGAATCTGTCGGAATCTCAGGAAAACCCGCAAGGTGACGCAGCGCAAGCTGCATCCGCCTCCACCGGGCCGCTGACTGTCGAGGATGTTGTTGATCCCGACGCGCCGGCCAAGGCGGATCAGGACACCAGGGACGCGGATAATTCTGAGGCTGCCGACTCCGGGACCGACATCGAGGTCCCGGACAACGCTGACAACGAAAAGACTGCTGACGCAGATAACAAAGAAGCCTCAGGGGAGAAGGGTGAGGGCAACGGGTTCGCGAACCTGGGCCTGCCCGACGCTGTCCTCCGTGCGGTGGAGAAGGTGGGTTTCGAAACCCCCTCCGCCATTCAGGCTCAAACCATTCCTGTCCTCATGGAGGGCAACGATGTGGTCGGTCTCGCACAGACCGGTACCGGCAAGACGGCGGCTTTCGCGCTGCCCGTCCTGGCACGCATCGACATCGAGGACCGTTCGCCGCAGGCGCTGGTCCTGGCACCGACCCGTGAGCTCGCGCTCCAGGTTGCGGATTCTTTCCAGTCCTTCGCCGACCACCTGGGCCGGATCAACGTCCTGCCGATTTACGGTGGTCAGGCCTACGGTATCCAGCTCTCCGGTCTCCGCCGTGGCGCCCAGATCATCGTGGGCACCCCGGGTCGGGTCATCGACCACCTGGAGAAGGGCTCCCTGGACATCTCCCGTCTGCGCTTCCTCGTCCTCGACGAGGCGGACGAGATGCTCAACATGGGCTTCCAGGAGGATGTCGAGCGCATTCTCCGGGACACCCCGGACGAGAAGCAGGTCGCGCTGTTCTCCGCGACGATGCCCAACGGCATCCGCCGCATCTCCAAGCAGTACCTGAACGACCCGCAGGAGATCACGGTCAAGTCCGAGACCCGGACCGCAACCAACATCACCCAGCGCTACCTCAACGTTGCACACCGCAACAAGCTGGATGCGATCACCCGCATCCTCGAGGTCACCGAGTTCGAGGCCATGATCGTCTTCGTGCGCACCCGCCACGAGACCGAGGAGATCGCCGAGAAGCTGCGCGCCCGCGGATTCTCCGCCGCCGCCATCAACGGTGACATCGCCCAGGCCCAGCGTGAGCGCACGGTCGATCAGCTCAAGGACGGTCGACTGGACATCCTGGTTGCCACCGACGTCGCGGCCCGCGGCCTGGACGTCGAGCGCATCAGCCACGTGTTCAACTTCGACATCCCGAATGACACCGAGTCCTACGTCCACCGCATCGGCCGCACCGGCCGTGCAGGACGTACCGGCGAGGCGATCCTCTTCGTCACCCCGCGTGAGCGTCGCATGCTCAGCGCCATCGAGCGCGCCACCAAGGCACCGCTCACCGAGATGGAGCTGCCTTCGGTCGATGACGTCAACGAGGCCCGCAAGGCCAAGTTCGCCGACAGCATCACCGAGGCCCTCGAGTCTGATCAGCTGGACGTGTTCCGCAAGATGATCAAGCGTTATGCCGAAGAGAAGGACGTTCCGCTCGAGGACGTTGCCGCAGCCCTGGCCGCCCAGGCCCAGGCTGGCGCCGACTTCCTGATGAAGGATCTGCCGCCGGAGCGTCGTCGCGAGCGTAACGACCGCTTTGAGCGCGGTGATCGTCGCGACGACCGTCGTGGTGGACGTTCCGAGGACCGTGGCGACCGCGGTTCCCGCTTCGAGCGCGACGGTGACTTCACCACCTACCGCCTCGCGGTGGGCAAGCGTCAGCACGTCCGTCCGGGTGCCATCGTCGGCGCCCTGGCCAACGAGGGTGGCCTGTCCAGCAAGGACTTCGGCCGCATCACCATCGCCATCGACCACACTCTGGTCGAGCTGCCGAAGAACATGGATCCGGGTGTTCTGGACCGTCTGTCCGACACCCGCATCTCCGGCCAGCTGATCAACATTGAGCCGGACACCGGTGGCCGTCCGCCGCGTCGCGATGACCGCGGCGGCGACCGTGGTGGTTACCGTGGCGGGCGCGACCGCGATGACCGTGGCGGTTTCCGCGGTGGCCGTGACCGTGATGACCGTGGCGGCGGCCGCGGTGGTTACCGTGGCGGGCGCGACCGTGACGACCGTGGCGGTTTCCGCGGCGGGCGCGACCGTGACGACCGTGGCGGCGACCGTGGTGGTTTCCGCGGCGGGCGCGACTAACACTGCCTGACTGACACCCCCGTTCTCCCCTTCGTGGTGGAGACGGGGGTGTTCGTCATCTCCACCGGGATTCCTGTGGTGGAATAACTGCCATGAATCCCATCAGGCACCTCGTCCTCACCGCCCGTGAGATCCGGCAGATCACGGATCCGGAGCACCGGCGGGTGGTGGAACGGTGGCTGCTGGAATTTGTGGCGGTCAACGTCCAGCTGGACACCACCCAGGCGGTGGTGGCCGGAGAACAGCTGGCGCGCCGTTACGGACACTGGGCGATCGCCGATGAACGCAACTGGGACCGGTTGTGCCGGGTCCCGCTGCGCACGGAACTGGAATGGTCCCTTGACGGGCTCTTCCCGGCTGATTTCGCCCGGCCGGTCACCGTGCCCGGCTCCCACGGGGCGGAGATCGAACTGTTCCTGCCGGAGGATGTCCCCGGTGCCTGCCTGGCGGAGCGGGTGGCGCCGGTGGAGTACCGGGAGGTCGGGGAGCCGGAGTGCCCGGTACCTGATTTCGCGGAGTTCGCCGGTCATGTCGGGGAGCGGGAGCGGGCGATGTTCGGCCGGATCACGGAGGTCCATGGACTGGTGCGGTGGGAACCGGACCTGCCGGATGATCTCGACCGCCACCTTGATCTGGAGGATCCGGAGGAGACCGAGATCTACGGCGGGGAGATCTTCTTCCACCTCAACCTCAACCCCTTCCTCATGCAGCGTGAGGTGATGGACCGGGTGCTGGAAATGGTGACACATCTGCTCGTCCTCTACCTGACCGGGACCCTGGAGGACCCGGAGGTGGAGCTGCCCCATGCGATGGACGTGGCCAGTCCGCTGGAGCTGGAGATGGCCGCCTGGCTGGCGGCCCGCCGGCTGCGGCTGGAGGTACCCCCGGGCCTGGGTGTGGCGGTGTGGTTGAGCCTGCCGGACATGCCTGTCCCGGAGGGGTTGCGGTGGGCGCTGGTCTTTGATGTCGCCGGTGCCGTGGAGGGAACGCTGCTGGGCCACCGTTATCAGGTCAACGATTGACCCCGTGCAGGGGGTAGCCGGGGTGTGGTCTTCGGTATTCAGCTTAAATATGTCGGTCTCTTATGTTGAACTAAGCATATAAACCACGGCTACTAGGAGAACTGTTGAAACCCTACGACGCTATCAGCTCACACCTGAACCACTTCCTCCATCCCGAGGACCGGGTGCTGGTGCGTCGGTGGTTGCTCGAATTCCTCGTGTCCAATCCGCGTTTCCCGGTGACGGCGGCCGCGCAGATCGGGGATCAGCTGATCGGCCGCTGGGGCACCGACATCCTCCGGGAGAGCCACGGCGAGACGTGGGCCACGAATCCGTTGCCCGCCACCCGGGAGGAGTGGGAGGCTGACGGCCACCGCGTGCCGGAGGGCACCCGCCCCATCGTGCTCAACACCATCGACGGCTGCCGGCTGGAACTCTTCCTGCTCTTCGACGTCGAACTCGCCGACGAGGAGCTGGTCGGCACCATCGACCACACTGCGGTGGCCGAGCCCGCACAGCCGCATGAGCTGGCCCCCACGCTGGTGGAGTTCGCACCGCACCTGGGCAGGCGGGAACGGTCGGCACTGTCCTACCTGTGGCGTATCGGCACAGTACTGGAGTGGGCGGAGGGCAGCGGGCATACCTCGGCGGGGTGGATTGAGGGCACGGGACCCGACCACCAGTGTCAGCCTGTCCCAGAGCTCGACCGTGACGGGGCCTGCCACCGGATCATCATCAGCCGCGATCTTGAGGGCCCGGCTGTGGTGCACCGGGTGCTCGTTCTCCTGGCCCGGTTGCTGGGTGCGCTCATCCAGGGCCGCCGGGAGGGCATTTCCCGGGGCAGCGGACTCGTCGAGCAGATCCCGGACACGGAGGTCGCGGTGGTCAGCCACCTTGCCGGGCTCCGCCTGGGACTCGGCGTCCCGCAGGACACCGAGGACCTGGCGGTCCCGGACGAGATCGACTGGAGCCGGGCCCTGGAGACCGCCCAGGTGATGGAGGATCTGCTGCAGGGCCTGCCGAATCCCGCTTTCCCGGTGGCCGCCACGACCGGGCACACGCGTGTCGCCCCACCGGTGCTGGTCAGGGACCCCTACCGGGAGATTGACCAGGAACTGGCCGACAGCCAGACCGCCGCGGAGCAGGAGGTGGTCGAGCGGTGGATGGTGGATTTCGTGGCCGCCAACGGCCGGTTCCCGTTGCCCACCGCGCTGGCGCTGGGCTGGGCGCTCTACCGCCGGTGGGGGAGTGCTGTGGTCGGGGATCCTTCGCGCAGTTCCTGGGTGGGGACCATCGAGCTGCGTTCGGTGGAGGAGTGGCAGGTCCGTGGCTGGGTGCCCCGCCCGGACGCCCAGGCGATGGTGGTGCCCAGCTCCCAGGGGCGGGCGGTCGACTATCTCCTGCGTGATGATGTCGTCGTCGCCGACCGGCTCTCCGCCCTGGAGTCAGAGGCGGAACCGGAGCCGGAGAACCTCGCGCTCTTCCGGCCCGGACCGGCGGATGCCCCCGCTCTGCCGCAGTTCGAGGGGCGCATCCCCCGGCGGGAAGTGGAGATGCTGCGCAACCTGTGGCGTGAGCGGATCATCCCCTATCTGCCGGGTGCGGAGCCGGGTACCCCGGAGGCCGGGGGGCAGGCGCACCACCGGTTGGAGGTCATCCCCGTGGCGGGGCAGAGCCTGACCCTGGCGGCCATCGAGGAGTTGGTGCTGCGGTCGCTGGCCCAGGATCCGGAGACCGGCATCGACGAAGACGCCCCGAAATGGGAGATCGCGTTGGTCAGCCACATCGTGGCCCGACGTCTCGGTGTCGAGTACGAGACCTGCGGGCTGGTGGAGCAGGCCTTTGGCCGCGACGCCGGAGCCCCGCCCCTGCGCTGGGGTGCGGTCTTCCGCACGGCCGCGACGGTGGAGAACACCCTCAACGGTTTCGGCGGCTGATCCGCTCAGACGTACATCAGCACGAACATGATCAGCCAGAGCAGGGCGAAGAGGCCGCCGAAGATGGACAGCTGCTTCTTCGTCCCCTCCCATTCGTCCTCGGCGAGGGTGTCGCTCTCCGGGTCGAGGTCATCCGGGTCGAGCAGGCCGAGTGCGCCCATCATCTTCTTCTGGCGGGGGATGATGAGGATCAGGAGGATGATCCATGCGATGACGGCGGCGCCGATGGCGAAGAGGTACTGGCTCTGGCTGAAGTATGCCCCGTCGGTGAACATGACCGCCACGCCCAGCAGCGGCACCAGGGCGGCGAGCACGCCGTAGGTGCTGCTCAACCGGTGCAGGACCTTGGCCGCGCCGGCGGCCCGGGCATCACCGCCGCGGGCCTGGAGTGCCTGGCCCTGGAAGAGGGAGACGGCGACTGTGACGGGGCCGATGAACAGGACGGCGGCCAGGACATGCAGGGCGATGAGGATCGTGGTCACGGCAGGGGTCAGCACCTTTCTCCGGGGATAGGGGATGATCAAGGGTCCGGAGACAACCCTAACCAGTCCCCGCCCGGCACGCGCGACTGACAGGCCCGGCGCATCGCCTTCAGTTCCGCGGCGGGCAGGGGAATCTCCCAGGTGGCGGCGACCAGTGCCAGGCGCCGGGCGTACCAGCAGTGTGCGCCGCGGTCCCCGGGCAGCCAGCCGGTGGGCAGGTGGTCGGATTTCTCCCGGTTGGCGGCGCGTGAGGTGGCCACGAGGTTGAGTGGGTCGTTGGCGAAGGCCTCCCGGCGGGCGCTGTCCCAACGGTGGGCACCGAGGTCCCAGGCGGCGGACAGGGGGAGGATGTGGTCAATCTCCACCTGCCGGCCCAGGTTGAGGGGGTCCCCGGTGTAGGGGTCGGTGCCGGTGCCGCCGGTGACACGGCAGTCACTGAGGTGGCCGCCGGCGTCGGCAAGCGTGGCCTCCCGCACGGTGCAACCCCCGGCCGGGGCCCAGCCGGTGCCGAAGAGGTGGCGTTCGTAACCGAGCACGCGCGGACGTTGCGGCACCTGCGTGATGTGGGGGAGCAGGTCCTCGAGCGGCGGCAGACCGGCTTCCTGCCGTGGGGTGGGTGGCCACGCGGCGAACAGCGTGGCGCAGATGAGCAGCAGCAGATAGATGCGGAAGGGCCTCACACCAGTATTGGACTGGCGTGAGGCCCTTCAGGTTCCCGAGGGTGTGCGGATCAGGCCTCGCTGCCGCCCCTCACCTTGGCGGCCGCGGTCTCGATGTCCACGTCCTCGTCGGTGCGCAGGACCTCGACGAGGCGGACCGCCTGGTCGAATTCGGAGGTGATCTCCTCGGCAGGCGGGGAGGTCAGCAGGGTGACCACGACCATGACCACGGTGGCGGCGATGAAGCCCGGGACCATCTCGTAGATGATGTCGGAGCCACCGAAGGTGCCCCAGGCGAAGACCACGGCTGCGCCGGTGACCATACCGGCGATGGCACCGGCGGCGTTGAGGCGCTTCCAGTACAGCGCCGCCAGCATGAGCGGGCCGAAGGCGGAACCGAAGCCGGCCCAGGCGAAGCCGACCAGACCCAGGATGGAGTCGGAGGGGTTGATGGCCAGGACACCGGCGATCAGGGCGATGGCGACGACGGCGCCGCGCGAGAGGTTGATCAGCACCTTCTCGGCGGGCAGGCGCCTGGCCACGATCTTGTACAGGTCCTCGATGAGCGAGGAGGAGACGACCAGCAGCTGGGAGGACATGGTCGACATGATCGCGGCGAGCACGGCGGTGAGCACGAGACCGGCGATCAGCGGGTGGAAGAGGAGCCGTCCCATGTCCAGGAAGATCGTCTCGAAGGCAAAGCGGTCGGTGACGGCGATGTCCGGGTTCTGGGAGAAGAAGACGGTGCCCACCAGGGCGGTCATGGTGGCGCCGACGATGCACAGGAACATCCAGCCGATGCCGATCCACCGGCCCTGCTTGGCTTCCGCGGGGGTGCGCAGCGCCATGAAGCGGACGACGATGTGGGGCTGGCCGAAATAGCCCAGGCCCCAGGCGAGGTTGCCGATGATCGCCGCGGCGGAGACCCCGGCGACCATGTTGAAGTAGGTCGGGTTGCCGATGCCGTCGGTGTAGGGACCGTAGTCGTTGCTGGACGCCCAGGTCCAGATGTCGGAGGGGTTGTCCAGGGCGATCAGGGCCATGACGGGCACGAGGATCAGGGAGGCGAACATGATCGTGCCCTGCACGACGTCGGTGTAGGAGACCGCGAGGAAGCCGCCGACGAAGGTGTAGGCGACGGTGACGGCCGCAACGATGAGCATGCCGCTGAGGTACTCGCCGCCGAAGGTGGCCTCGAAGTAGCGGCCGCCGGCGACCATGCCGGAGGAGACGTAGAAGGTGAAGAAGAAGATGATGATCAGCGCGGAGATGATCCGCAGGGCGCGGGACCTGTCGCGCAGCCGGTTCTCGAAGAAACTCGGCAGGGTGATCGAGTTGTTCGCCACCTCGGAGTAGGAGCGCAGCCGGGGTGCCACCCACTTCCAGTTCGCCCAGGCGCCGACGAGCAGGCCGATGGCGATCCACAGTTCGGAGAGTCCGGTGACGAACAGCGCGCCGGGCAGACCCATGAGCAGCCAGCCGGACATGTCCGAGGCGCCGGCGGACATCGCCGCCACAAAGGGGTTGAGTCCACGGTCGGCGAGCACGTAGTCGTCGTATTTGTCGGTCTTGAGATAGCTCCAGTAACCGATCGCCAGCATCGTCGCCATGTAGATGACGATGGCGATGATGAACCAGGTTGTCTGTGACACTGGTCGGGGTCCTTTCCATTGACGGGTCCAACGGCAACCTAGGGCAGTTACCGGTGCGACCCAAACCACACAGACCCCTATCTTACTGTGATCTGGATCATGTTACGGCCTTTTCTGTGGGGCAACCTGCAGCGGACCGGTACCTAACAAAAGGGTAACGATCATCAGCTGATGGTAGAACTGTCCTTATGCCTTCGTTCCTCCTGCACGGTCTCTGGATGCCTTCCGGGCTGCATCTGTGGGTCGAGCAGACCGCGGGACACCGGGTGGTGCTCCCGTCATCGGCACCCGAGGAGGCCTTCCCGCCCGCGGCCCGTTCGCTTCTCGACGACCGTTCCTTCCGCCACCGCCTCGAGACCGAGCTGCGCACCCCGCGCGGCCGCTCCGTGAAGCTGCGCATCCCCACCGCGGCCTACGCCCCCGAGCACGCCGTCGACGTGCTCAAACAGCTGTCCTTCCTGCTGCGCCCCGATGCCGCGGCGACGAAGGGGCAGATCGCGGCCATCGCCCCGGACCTGGTCTGGCTCATCCACCTCAACGCCGGCCTGACCCGATTCGTGCGCGCCGGCCGGGTGGTGCCCAAGCTCGTCTTCGAGGACAACCAGTGGTGGCCGCACTGGCAGCTGGCCTCCGGGTTGGGGGAGCGGGGCTGGCTCGCGGAGATGATCGCCGCGGCACCGGGCATCCTCACCGCGAATAACCGGGCGCTGGAGGAGATCGCCGACCACCTCGTGCACTGGATCGCCTCGGACATCCTCACCGACCTGGGGGAGTCCACCCGCCCCTACCCCTGGCACGATTTCGCCGGTTCCCTGCTCAACTCCACCCCGCTGCGCCGCGGCGGGCCGGGCCTGCTGCGGGCGATGAACGACTGGAAGGACTCCATCACCGCCGTCGACCTGCAGATGGTCCTCATCGTGGAGGAACCCCCGCGCGATGACCCCGCCTCCGAGGTCCGCGGTGATCCCGACGACGCGAGCTGGCCGGTCCGCGTCCAGGTCCGCTCGGGCACGGATGCGCCCGTGCCCATCCGGGCAGAGGAACTGGACCGCTCGAGCGTGGAGAAGCTGCGGCTCGCGCAGCGCCGCGCCATCGCCGTCACGGAGCTGCTCGACCCGGACCAGCGCACCCGTTCCGCGCCGCGGCAGGAGGAACGCAACGGCGACTGGGATGTCCACCTGTCCACCGGCGAGATCGTCGACTTCATCACCACGGCCGTGCCGCAGCTGCAGGCCAAGGGCTTCACCGTCATGCTGCCCAAGGCCTGGTCCGCTTTCGAGACGAAGGCCCGCCTGGAGACCTCCGAGGTCACCGACCCGGCGGTCGGAGCCACCCAGTCGCATTTCGGGCTGGACCGCCTCATCGAGTACAACTGGCGCCTGTCCGTGGGTGATGTCGAGCTCACCGACGAGGAGATGGATGAACTCGTCCGCTCCAAATCCGGCCTGATCCGGTTGCGCGGCGAGTGGGTCCTGGCGGACACCTCCGCGCTGGGCAGGATCAGCTCCTACATGGACGAGCTGGCGGAGACGTCGCGGAAGCGGCGCCGCAGAGAACTCGAACAGGCCGCCGCCCTGGCTGAACGGGCGCGCGCCCTGGAACAGCCCGGCTGGGAGGAGCTCGTCGCCGACGTCGAACGCCGGCGCTCGGAGTTCAACCGCGACCATGCCGATCCTGCCGGTGGCGGCGAGGTGACCCTGGCGGAGCTGCGCCAGCTCGCCCTGGAGTCGATGACGCAGGAGCCGGTGGAGTTCACCGGCTCGACCTGGCATACGGCGCTGCTCGGTGGGCCGGAGTCACTCATCAACGAGGCCCCGCACCGCGTGGAGATCCCCGACACGGTCCATGCGGAGCTGCGCCTGTACCAGCGCCGCGGCGTGGACTGGCTGTACTGGATGTCGCGCAACAACCTCGGTGCGGTCCTGGCCGATGACATGGGGCTGGGCAAGACGCTGCAGCTGCTGGCGCTGCTGGCCGTCGAACACGAACGTGGGGAGGCCGGAGGCCCCACCCTGGTGGTCGCGCCGACCTCGGTGGTGGGCAACTGGGCGAGGGAGGCCGCGAAATTCGTGCCCTCCCTGCGGGTGCTCGTCCACCACGGCTCCGACCGGTTCCACGACGCGGAACTGATCCAGCGGGTCGCGGAATCGGACCTGGTGATCACCAGCTACGGCGTCGTCGGCCGCGACTTCGACGAGCTGGGCCAGCTCGGCTGGGAGCGGGTGGTGCTGGATGAGGCGCAGGCCATCAAGAACTCCACGACCCGGGCCTCGAAGGCGGTGCGTTCCCTGCCCAGCCGCCACCGCATCGCCCTGACCGGCACCCCCGTGGAGAACCGCCTCTCGGAGATGCGCTCCATCCTCGACTTCTGCAACCCCGGCGTCCTCGGTTCGACGAGCTTCTTCCGCAACCACTTCGCCAAGGCCATCGAACGCGAACACGACGAGGTGATGACCGAGCGGCTGCGCCTGCTCACCGCCCCGTTCATCCTGCGCCGGCTGAAGACGGACCCCACCATCATCGACGACCTGCCGGAGAAGAGCGAGGAGATCATCACCGTCGAGATGTCCGCCGAACAGGCCGCCCTCTACAAGGCCCTGGTCGAGGACGTGCAGAAACGCCTCGCGGAACGCGAGGGCATCGCCCGGCGCGGCCTGGTGCTGGCCACCATCACGCGCATCAAGCAGATCTGCAACCACCCCGCCCAGTACCTCGGCGACGGCTCCCCGGTGACCATCCGGGGCCGGCACCGTTCCGGCAAGGTGGAGGAGCTCATGCGCCTGCTGGATGAGGCCATCGAGACCGACCAGCGCGTGCTCATCTTCACCCAGTACAAGGCCTTCGGAGACATCCTCGTGCCCTACCTGTCGGAGCGTCTCGGCGAGAAGGTGCCCTTCCTCCACGGCGGGGTGACCAAGACGGGCCGGGACCAGATGGTCGCTGACTTCCAGTCCGCTGAGGGCCCACGCGCGATGATCCTCTCCCTCAAGGCCGGCGGCACAGGGCTGAACCTCACCGCCGCGAGCATGGTCGTGCACATGGACCGCTGGTGGAACCCGGCTGTGGAGAACCAGGCCACCGACCGGGCCTTCCGCATCGGGCAGCAGAAGGACGTGGCGGTGTACAAGATGATCACCGCCGGTACGCTGGAGGAATCCATCCAGGACATCCTCGACGGCAAGACAGAGCTCGCCGGTGCGGTCATCGGCGAGGGCGAGGGCTGGATCACCGAGCTGGGCCCGGAGGAGCTGGCCCAGCTCATGAGCTACCGCGGGAGGGAGAACTAGATGCCGCAGCGCCCCAGCGACGACAACGTCATCTACGCCAACTTCGGCGCCCGCACCCGCGTCAGCGGCCCCGGCGAGGTCAGCTCCCCGCCGAAGCGCCGCCGCGCCACGCTCTCACCTGCGGCCCAGCTGCTTGCCGACGTCGCCACCTCCCGCACCGACTCCGGCCGGCTCAGCCGTGGCCGCCGGTACGCCGACGCCGGGCACGTCATCTCCCTGGACATCCGCGCCGGGCGGGCGCACGCCCGGGTCGCCGGTTCCCAGAACGAGCCCTTCGCCGTCACCGTCCAGCTGCCTTACCGTTCGACGGATGATCTCGCCGTGGTCGCCGCGGAACTGGCGCGCACCCCCGACGGCATGCGCCACGCACGGCAGGGTGAGGTGTCGCAGCACCTGCTGGAGGTGCTGCTCACCGACGACATCAACGACATCCGCCTGTCCTGCGACTGCCCCGACCCCGCCCCGGTGTGCAAACATGAGGTCGCTGTGCTGGAGAAGCTCGCCGCGAAGATTGACGCCGATCCGCTGGCCCTGTTCACCTTCCGTGGTCTGGACCTGACCTCCCTGGAGGAGGCGGTGATGTCACAGGCCAGGGACGCCTCCCGCGAGGCGGAGAACGACCCGGAGCTGTTCTGGACCGGCCGCCAGCTGCCCGGGCTGCCCGAACCGCGGGTGGCGCCGGCGCTGGATGATTCCGACCTGGATCTGCTGCACAAGGCGATGCGTTCGATCTCCTACACCAACGTCGACCAGCTGCGCGCGGTCTCCGACATCGAGGATCTCTACGACGCCCTGTGCCGGGAGGCCGTGATAGACAGAGAGTCATGACCGCGACAACCTTCATCCACACCTCTGACCTGCAGCTGGGCATGACCCGCTGGTTCCTGGCAGGGGAGGCGCAGGCGCGTTTCGACGCCGCCCGCCTGGCCACCCTCCGCCGCCTGGGGGAGGTCGCGCTCGAACACGGGGCGGAGTTCATCGTCATCGCCGGTGACGTCTTCGACTCGAACTCGCTCTCGGCGCAGACCACGGGCCGGGCACTGGAGGAACTGCGGCGGTTACCCGTCCCGGTGTATCTCCTGCCCGGCAACCATGACCCCCTGGTGGCGGACTCGGTCTTCCGGCGTCTCGACCTGCCCGGTGTCCATGTCCTCGCCGACTCCCAGGTGGTGGCGGTGACCGAAGGCGTGGAGCTGCTCGGCGCACCCCTGCTGGCACGCAAGGCCACCACCGACCTGGTCCGGCAGGCCCTCGACGGCCTGGAACCGACGGAGAAGATCCGCATCATGGTCGCCCACGGCCAGGCCGAGGCCCGCAGCAACGAACACACCCCCGACCTCATCGACCTGGCGCATGCCGAGTCCCGCCTGGCGGAGGGCACCATCGACTACCTCGCGCTCGGCGACACCCACTCCGCCCAGCCGGTGGGTACCTCCGGGCGGGTGTGGTTCTCCGGCGCCCCCGAGACCACCGACTTCCGCGACCACGCCACCGCCGGGGGTGGGGAGACCAACTCCGGCAAGGCCCTGGTGGTGAAAGTGGAGAAGACCACCGCCACCGACACCGCCGTGCAGGTGGCGGAGGTCACCACCGGCCAGTGGACCTTCGAGGCCCTCGACCGGGAACTGGGCGGGGAGGAGGACGTGGCGGAATTCCTCGCCGCCCTCGACGCCTACCCGGACAAGGAACGCACCGTGATCAAATACGGCCTGCGCGGAACACTGGACATGTCCGCCACCCGGCTGCTCGAGGAGGGCATCGCGCAGCGCGAACCCGTCTTCGCCTCCCTCCGGGAACGGGCCCGCCTGACCGACCTGCACCTGGAACCGGGCCCGGAGGAACTCGACTCCCTGGGGCTCACCGGTTTCGCCGCCACCGCGCTGGGCGAGCTGGTCGAATCCGCCGGGACGGACCCCACCGCCCGCGACGCCGTCAACCTCTTCTTCCGCCTGGCCAAGGAGAACTAGCCCCCATGCGTATCCACTCCCTGAGCATCCGCAACGTCCGCGGCATCGAACAGCTGGACCTGTCCGGCCTTCCCGAGACCGGCGTCATCGTCATCCACGGCGACAACGAACAGGGCAAGTCCACCACCGTGGAGGCCCTGCGCACCGTGCTGATGGAGAAGCACGGAACCACAAGGAAGGAGGTCAAGGCCCTCCAACCGGTGGGCCGGGACGAATCCCCCACCGTCACCCTGCACGCCACGATCGGCCCGCACACCTTCACCATCACCAAGAACTGGCTGCGCCGTGCCAAGTCGGAGCTGAACATCAGCACGCCCCGACGGGAGAACCACACCGGCCGGGAGGCGGATGAACGCCTCGAGGAGATCATCCGTGAGCACCTGGACGAAAATCTGCTGCAGGTACTGTTCATGAGTCAGGAGGACCTCGGCGAGACCATCAGCGCCGTGGGCATCCCCTCCCTGACGAAGGCACTCGACGGCTACGGCGACGACGGTGGGGAAGCCGATGCCGGGACCGAGGACACCGCCCTGCTCGCCGCCGTGGAGAAGGAGTACACCCGCTACTGGTCGGCTAAACGCGGCGACGCTGCCAACGACCTCAAGAATGCCCACCGGGCCTGCGAGGACGCCCGGACCGAGCACACGGCCGCCCAGGCCGGGCACCGCGAACTGCAGGGCTTCGTCGACCGCCACGACCGGGTCTCCGAACGGCGTGACCGCGACGCCGCAGCCCTGCCCGGGGCTGAGGCCGAGGAGACGGAGCTCGCGCAGAAGTCGGAAGTGGCCAGGCAGGCCCACGAGAAGGCGACCCACCTGCGCCGGGAACTCCAGCTGGCCACCGAGGCCCACCAGCGCGCCGGGGAGGCCGTGGCCCAGCGCGGCCGCCTGCGCCTGGCCGTGACGCAGGCCGAGGAGGAGCTCGAACTTCGCAGCCGCGGGCTGGAGGAGGCACAGCACGCCGCGGAACAGGAGCACACCCAGCTGCAGCAGCTGGGGGAACAGCTCGCCGCCGCGAAGCTCGATCTGGAGAAGACCGCCGGGCAGTTGCGGGAAGCACGCCGCCACCAGCGCCTGGTGACGGCCGCCGCGCGCCGGGCCGAGCTGTCCGCACAGCTCAGCCAGGTCGGCGAACTCAACGAGCGGGTCCGTGCGCTGCGGGAACAGGCCGGAGGCCGGCAGCTCACCGACGCTGATGTCACCGCCGTGGAGGAGGCCACCACGGAGGTGACCCTGCAGCGCCGCCTGCGCGAGCAGACCGCCGCGAAGCTTGAGCTGGGCGCCCCGGCCGGCACCCAGATCACCGTGGACGGGGAGTCCCGCACGTTTGACAGCGCCCCCCTCCACGTCGAACTCGCCCAGGGCACAGAGCTGACCCTCGGGGAGATCACCGCCCGCTACCTGCCCGGCCGCGACGAGACCTCCGGCACCGATCCGGTCGCCGCGGCCGGGGCCCGGCTCGCCGACCTGCTGGCGGAGCTGGGGCTGCCGGACCTGCCGGCCGTGCGGGCTGCCCGTGAGCAGGCCCGCACCGCCGCCGAGGAACTGGCCCAGCTGCTGCGGGAGCGCACCGGCCTGCTCGGCGGGGCGGATGAGGAGACACTCGCGGCTGAGCTGGCGCGCCTCGACCAGGAACTGGCCGAGGTGGAGCTGCCGGAAATCGACGCCGCCGCGGCCGCCCGCGCGGTCGAGGATGCGGAACAGGCCGAGGAGGAGGCGCGGAAACTCATCGACGTCCTGGGCGCCGACCTCGCCCCCTGGCAGGAACGCAAGGCCCAGACCACCCTGACCACCCTGAGTGTGCGGATCGAGGCCGCCGAGGCGAACCTCGCCGCCGCGCAGCAGAGTCTGGCAGAGGCGGTCGACCGCGCCGGGGACGAGATCCTGGAGACCGCTCTGCTCGAGTGCGGGAAGGTCCGGGAGGGGGCGGAGGCGCGTTCCCGGGATGCGGAGGCCGAGGTCGCCGCCGTGGATCCGGAGCTGGCCGAGAGTCTCCACCTGGGGGCGCAGGAACGGGTGGAGTCGCTGGAGGCGTCGATAAGCGAGGCCGAGCTGACCCTCCGCGAGCTGCAGGGGCGGATCGAACAGGCCACCGGTGCCGCGGAACGCCTGGACAAGGCGGCCGCGGCACTGGCGGCGGCGCAGCACCAGTTCGGCTCGGTCAGCCGCCGGGCAGAAGCCGTGCGCCTGCTGCGCGGCACCCTCCACCGGCACCGGGACGCCGCGCGCGCCCGCTACGCCCGGCCCTTCGCCGAGCAGCTGACCAGCCTGGCGCGCACCGTTTTCGGCCCGCAGGTGGAGTTCTCGCTCTCTGAGGACCTCGAGGTCACCCAGCGCAGCATCGGCGCGGACACGGTGCCGGTGGACGGGCTGTCGGCAGGGGCGAAGGAGCAGCTGGCGATCCTCACCCGCTTCGCCATCGCAGGCCTGACCTCCCGGGAGAGCGTCGACGGCACGGTGCCCGTCCCCGTGATCATCGACGACGCCCTCGGCTCCACCGACCAGGGGCGCCTCGGTCTGATGGCCACGCTGTTCAGCCAGATGGGCCGGACCAGCCAGGTGATCGTCCTCACGTGTGAACCCCAGCGTTACAACCGGGTCGTCGGGCGCACCGAATACGCCATCGAGGACCTCAAATCGAGCGGGATGCTGCTCTAGGAGAGCCGCAGGACGCCAGAACCCCCGCACCTCGAGGAGAGTGGGTGCGGGGGTGGAACTGGGGGAGAGGCCTTCCGGCCTCCGGGGTCTTAGGCCTGCTTGATGCCGGAGCCGTCAATCTCGATGGTGATCTGCTCGGAGACCAGCACGCCACCGGAGCCCAGCGGGGCCTGGAAGTCGACGCCGAAGTCCTTGCGGTTGATCTTGGTGGTGGCCTCGAAGCCGATACGGGTGTTGCCGAACGGATCCTCCTCGACGCCGAAGACCTCGACGTCCAGGGTGACCGGCTTGGTGATGCCCTTGAGGGTCAGGTCGCCGGTGACGGTACCGGAGTTGCCGTGGACATCAAAGGAGGTGGACTCGAAGGTCATCTCCGGGAACTGCTCGACGGCGAAGAAGTCGTCGCCGCGGACGTGGCCGTCACGGTCGGCGTTGCCGGTGTTCACGGAGGCGGTCCTGATGGTGGCCTTGACCACGGAGTTCTGCTGGTTCGCGGTGTCGACGACCGCCGAGGCCTCGAAGTCCTCGAACTTGCCGCGCACCTTGGTGACCATGGCGTGGCGGGCGGTGAAACCGATCTCGGTGTGGGTGGTGTCCAGGACCCAGGTGCCGTTGTAGTCAGTCATTTCTTGATCTCCTTGAGTTGGTGTGTGCTGTCGCTAAAATTCTCGACCGCTCCCCGGACTGCCCGGTGGGCCTGCCGTGGTGCGGTGTGATGACCACTCTAACAAATGTTGATGACTTGTCAACATGTGGTGTATGATTAGTTTCAACGAATAAGAAAAAAGCAGGTCATGGACCCTAACCACAGGAGTGGACACAGATGAGTGCAAGTACCGATCCGGCACCCGCGATTATTGATGCAACCTATGACGGGGTTATAGTCGATGACATGGCAACCGAGGCTCGTTGGCTCAACGATGAAGAACAGGCGGTGTGGCGGCTCATCCTCGCCGGCATGCGCAAGATCGACCGGGTGTTGGATGAGACCCTGCTGAGCTGCAGCGACCTCTCCAGCTCCGAGTTCTCCGTGCTGGTGTCCCTCTCCGAGGCGGAGGACCAGGCGCTGCGCCTGCGTGACCTCTGCGCCGGACTGGACTGGGACCGTTCGCGCACCTCCCACCAGATCACCCGCATGGAACGCCGCGGACTGGTGACCAAACGCAAGAGCGAGGGCGACGCCCGCGGCGTCATCGTCTCACTCACCGACGACGGCATGCGCCGGCTGCGCGCCGCCGCCCCCGAGCACGTGGAGAGCGTCCGCCGGGTCGTCTTCGACCACATGACGCCGGAGCAGCTGACCCACGTCAGGGCCTTCATGGAAGGTGTCGTCGCGGTGAGCAACGTGCCGGGCCACCCGGACTTCTGCGGCTCCCTCACGGAACCCGCCGACGCAGACACCGACTCCGACTGCTGAACCGGCTGGAGAGTCAGGGTTTCCTCAGGGCCTTTCCCCATGTTCTTCACCCCGCCGGGCTGACACAATGGGAGTTGACAGAGAAACAGACCTGAGGAGCCTGACATGAACGACTTCAACACCCCGATGCACCAGCGACGCCTCCACCGTTCCAGCACCGAGCGCTTCGTCGGCGGTGTCCTCGGCGGCATCGCCGAAACCTACGGCTGGAACCCCACCCTGGTCCGCCTGATCTTCGTGGCCTCCTTCCTCCTGCCCGGCCCCCAGATCCTGGCGTACATCATCGCCTGGTTCATCATGCCGCAGGGCTGAAAACATCGCCCGTCCCCCACGTGAGAACGTGGGGGACGGGCGGTGTTCCGCTTGCTAAGCGTAGAGACCTAGAAGAAGTCCTCTCGGGTGGCGTTCGGGTGCTGCGCCAGCGGGGTGACCTTGATGTCCATGTACTTGTACATCGGGAAACCGGAGAGCACCTCATGCAGGTGATCGTTGTCGCGCACATCGTAGATGGAGTAGTTGGCGTACTCGCCGACCACGCGCCAGATACCCTTCATCACGCCCTCCTTCTGGAGGTTGCCGGAGTACTCCTTCTCCCGGACCTGGAAATCGGCGACCTGCTCAGGGGTGAGGGAATCGGGGAACGTGACATCCATGCGTGCCAGAAACAGCATTGCGCGGCCTTTCATGATCGTGGGTACAGACGATTCCTCACCCTACCTGCGCCCACGGCACCCTGCTACAACACCCCGATGACGAAGATGAGCAGGAGCGCCACCGCCAGGATCAGTCCGCCCGTCGCCCACCACCGGTTTTTCGGGGCGGGCGCGGCAGCACGGATACTGGGAGGCTCGTCGGTCGTCTCAGGATTCGCAAGAGGCTCAGTCATGCCCCACAGGCTAGCCCATGCCCTGCGGGTGCCGAAACCTCCCGCCGGGCATGGGCTGCTGGTGCGTCAGAGGAGCTGACGCAGCACATACGGCAGGATGCCGCCGTGCTGGTAGTAGGCCTCCTCCGCCGGGGTGTCCACACGCACGACCGCCTCGAACTCGATGGTGCGGCCGTCATCGGCCTCACCCCGTACGGTGACTGTCTCCGGGAAGTCCTCCCGGCCCTCCAGGCCCGTGATGGAGAAGACCTCCTCACCGGTGATACCCAGACTCTCCGCGGACTCACCCTCCGGGAACTGCAGCGGCAGCACACCCATACCCACCAGGTTGGAGCGGTGGATGCGCTCAAAGGACTGCGCGATCACCGCACGCACACCCAGCAGCGTGGTGCCCTTGGCCGCCCAGTCACGGGAGGAACCGGAACCGTATTCGGTGCCCGCGATGACCACCAGCGGAACCCTCTCCTCCGCGTACTGCATCGCCGCCTCATAGATCGAGGTCTGCTCCCCGTCCGGGAAGTGGCGGGTCACGCCGCCCTCCGTGCCCGGGGCCAGCAGATTGCGCAGACGCACGTTGGCGAAGGTGCCGCGCACCATCACGTGGTGGTTGCCGCGGCGCGAACCGTAGGAGTTGAAGTCCTTCGGTGCCACGCCCTGCTCCTGCAGGTAACGGCCGGCCGGGGAGTTCGGGTTGATGTTGCCGGCCGGGGAGATGTGGTCGGTGGTGACGGAATCGCCCAGCAGCGCCAGCACGCGGGCACCCGTGACATCGGTGACCGGCTCCGGTTCCGCACCCATCCCGTCGAAATAGGGGGGCTTGCGGATGTAGGTGGACTCCCCGCTCCAGGCGTACTTGTCGCCCTCCGGTACGTCCATGCCGCGCCAGTTCTCGTCACCGGTGAAGACATCCGCGTAGCCCTCCTCGAACATCTCGGAGCGGACGTTCTCGCCGACCACCTCGCGGATCTCCTCGTCGGAGGGCCAGATGTCCCGCAGGTAGACGTCCTCGCCGTCGGCGTTCTTCGCCAGCGGCTCGGTGAGCAGGTCCGTGTGCAGGCTGCCGGCCAGCGCATAGGCGATGACCAGCGGCGGGGAGGCCAGGAAGTTCATCTTGACCTCCGGGTGGATCCGGCCCTCGAAGTTACGGTTGCCCGAGAGCACCGAGGCCACGTTGAGGTCGTTGCCGGTGGCCGCCTGACTGACCTCCGGGATCAGCGGCCCGGAGTTGCCGATACAGGTGGTGCAGCCGTAACCGATGTTGTTGAAGCCCAGGGCGTCGAGGTACTCCGTCAACCCCGCACGCTCCAGGTAGTCCGTGACCACGCGGGAACCCGGCGCCAGGGTCGTCTTCACCCAGGGGCGGGTCTGCAGGCCCTTCTCCACCGCCTTCTTGGCCAGCAGAGCCGCGCCCAGCATGACCGAGGGGTTGGAGGTGTTGGTGCACGAGGTGATCGCCGCGATGACCACGTCGCCGTGATCGATGATCGCCGGTGTCCCACCGATGGTCACATCCACCGGGTCACTGGGCCAACCCAGCTTCGCGTTGGCGGTCAGCTGCTCCCGGGTGAGCTTCCGCGGCGGCGGATCCTTCCGGGGGCCCGTCGTCAGGGAGACCGGGTCACTGGCCGGGAAGGAATCCGCGGAGGCGTCGTCCACGCCACCGTCGGCCGGCTCGTAGATGGATCGCTCGCCGGCGAGCAGACCCAGGACCGTCGCAGGGGCATCACCCAGCGGGATCCGGTCCTGGGGGCGCTTCGGCCCGGCGATGGAGGGCTCGACGGTGGCCAGGTCCAGCTCCACGACCTGCGTGTACTGGGCCGGGTTCTCCGGATCGTGCCACAGGCCCTGCTGCTTCGCGTAGGCCTCGACCAGCTTGATCTGTTGCTCCGCGCGGCCGGTCAGGCGCATGTAGTCCAGGGTCTCGTCGTCGATGGGGAAGATCGCGACCGTCGCACCGTACTCCGGGCTCATGTTACCCAGGGTGGCGCGGTTGGCCAGTGGGACACTGGCGACGCCGGGGCCGAAGAACTCGACGAATTTGCCCACCACCCGGGTCTCACGCAGCAGCTCGACCACGGTGAGCACGAGGTCGGTGGCGGTGGTGCCGGTGGGTAGTTCACCGGTCAGCTTCAGTCCCACGACCTCGGGGATGAGCAGGCTGGCGGGCTGGCCGAGCATGGCGGCCTCCGCCTCGATGCCACCCACGCCCCAGCCGAGCACACCGAGGCCGTTGACCATGGGGGTGTGCGAGTCGGTGCCGACGAGGGTGTCCGGGTAGGCCTGGGTCACGCCGTCGCGCTCCCGGGTGAACACCACCCGCGAGAGGTACTCGAGGTTGACCTGGTGGCAGATGCCGGTGTCCGGCGGGACCACCACGAAATCACTGAAGGACTCCTGCGCCCAGCGCAGCAGCTGGTAGCGCTCCTCGTTGCGCTCGAACTCCAGTTGCGCGTTGATGCCCAGGGCCTCCGGGGTACCGAAGGCGTCGGCGATCAGCGAGTGGTCGATGACCAGCTCACCGGGGATCAGCGGGTTGATCTTCTTCGGGTCGCCGCCCAGGTCGGTCATCGCGTCGCGCATGGCCACCAGGTCGACCACACAGGGCACGCCGGTGAAGTCCTGCATGAGGACGCGGGCGGGGGAGTACTGGATCTCCCGTTCGGAGGTGTCCTCCGGAGTCCAGTTGACCAGGGCGTCGATCTGCTCCCGGGTGACCAGGCGGCCGTCCTCGTTGCGCAGCAGGTTCTCCAGGAGAATCTTGAGGCTGTAGGGCAGGCGGGATGTGGTCTCCACCTTGTCCAGGCGGAAGATCTCGTAATCGGTGTCACCCACTCTCAGCTGATCGCGGGTGTTGAAACTGTTCGTGCTCATAACGGGCCATACCTCTCATGTGATGAGTGGCTGCCCCTTCATCAGAGCGCCGCACCGTGATGGGACAGGGTGTGGCGGAGGGGGTGCTCAACCACTCGGGAAACGGTCGGGGATGGGGCGGGGGAAGGTACTCAGGGGCGAGCTTCTCCGGGGATTCCGGCCATGGGCACCTCCAGGTTGCTCGTCAATTTCTCATGGGGAGCGGCGCCCGTGCTCTGCGGACGCCCTCATTTCCCAACGTACGTGACCTGGAACACTTCCGCCATGAGTTGCGGCTGGTTCTCCCTGCTTATCGACGTCCCCCGCCCAGCAGCCCGCCCAGCAGGTCACCGAAGATGCCACCGCCCGGGGCAGCCTGGCCTCCGCCGCCGCCGAGCACCTGGCCGAGAATCTGCTCGAGCATCCCGCCCTGCGAGGAGGCCGCCTCCGTGGTGCCGCGCTGCTGCAGCCGACCAGCCAGCCAGGACATGACGATCGGTGCGAGCAGTGGCAGCAGCTTCTTCACCAGGTCGTTGCCGCCGGCCACACCGCCGAGCTGGCTGACCACCTGGTCCTCCTGAGAGCCGAAGATGTGGTGGGCGATCTTGGCGCCGTCGTCGGTGTCGATGGCCTCGACATCCACCTCGCCCTCCGCGAGGGAGGGGTCATGCTTGCCCAGGGCGGTGGCCAGTGAATCCCGGCCCTCCGGGGCCTGGGCATTGGCGCCCATCCCCATCAACAGGGCGGGCAGGACGTTCTCGGCAGCCTGGCGGATATTCGCCGGATCCTCCCCGAGCTGGTTGGCGATGCGGTCGACGGGCAGCTTGGACAGAAGGTCATCGATGTTGGGTGACATGGTTCACATCGTAGTCGTGTTCATCCAGCCTGGGCGGGGTTCGGGCCCGGATTGCTGCTGCAGCCTGCGTGAGCGTGGGGAGCTGGTCGGGTGCCGGCGACATTCCATGATCTTCTGTCGCCTGCCTACATCTACGGGGAGGCATCCGGTGCTGCTGACTACCTGCTCACCCATGGACTGCGGGATCGTACGGACCACTCATGAGCGTGGATTGGGTTCATCGTCTGCGCCCCAGCTTGTCCCCACCTGAGCTGCACTGGGGCGCCGCGACCGTGACTTCCCGCATGCTCCATCTGCCGCTGCCTGGGGGCTGGCAGCTATTTTTCTGACCAACTCTGCAGAAAATCGCTTGTGGGTTCAGGGGTGGGGCGTGACCTCAGTGAGGCGGGGCCCGGTAGGGTGCAAAAATTCAGATCCCGGGCTCCGTCTTCGCGACGGTGACCCGGGATCTGCGGCTTCAGTCGAACCTGCACTGTTCCTACTGTCTCTTCCGGCACTCTCGTGACATCCGATCGAGTAGCTTCTGTGTTTTCTTTTGTTCGGTGAAGCACTACCTGAAGTGTAACCCAGCTCACTTCTGTTGGCAATGGCCCCGCAAAGAATTTTTCGACCGCAGGGGCCCCGGGCTGGTTGGGCCCGGCTTGGAGATGAAAAATGACACCGGTCCGACCCCGGAGAGAGGGGTGGAACGGTGTCTTCTGTTGTGTCCCCGACACGATTCGAACGTGCGACCTTTGGTACCGGAAACCAATGCTCTATCCACTGAGCTACGGAGACAGCGCGGCCATCCCATGCGGGATGGCAACGATGAAAGTGTAGCACCTGCCCGGTGCCGGGACCCAAATCACCCCACTCAGCCGTTCAGGCCCGGCACGTCGGTGGTCTCCACCCTCCCGGTGCGCAGGTAGTCGACGACAACCTCGTCGACGGCCTCGTTGCCCCAGGCGACGTGCCCGTGGCCGTTGCCGTGAACGGTGAGGACCTGGGCATTCATTGCCTCGGACAGGGGGCCGTGAAGGGAATGGGGGGTCTGCGGGTCGCCGGTGCCCTGGACGACGAGGGGGCGGGTGGCCAACGGGGAGCCGTCGATGGGCGGCAGGTCCGTCACGGGATCGGCACCGGAGCAGACCGCCCCGGAGGCGAAACGCGCGTTGGGGTAGGTGAAGATGTCACCGGTGACGTACTGGGCCCAGGCGTAGCGGGGGAGATGGCGCAGTGATCCCGGCTGGTGGTTTTCGTTGCAGATGAGCAGCAGCTGCATCTGCTCGCCGATCATCGAGTCACGTTCCTCCGCGAGTTCCTCCTCGGTCAGTTCCTCCTCCACCTCCTCGTAGGCGGTGTAGTAGTAGTCCTCGAGAGGTTCCTCGCCGTTGATCACCTGGGCGAGGAAGTCCCACTGCGCGACGTCGGGCAGTAGTTCGCGGGTGGTGTTGAGGGTGAGGGAATCGGACTGGTCACCACCGGTGAACACCTGGGAGGCCAGGCCCCGGAAGAAGGAGTTGAAGGAACTGGTGGCGTTCATGACACCGACCCCGAAGCCGCCGGTGAAGCCGAGTCCCGGCGGCAGGTCACCGGCGGTGGCGGCCGGGGCGGCGACCGTGGGGGTGGTGCCCGTCTCAGCGAAGACCTGCCGCGCCCATGCCCCGTGGACACCGCGCGGGGTGTCACCGAGGCCGTAGACGTCATTATTGGAAGCGACCCAGGCCATGAAGTCGTGGAGGGAGTCCTCGTAGCCTTCCTGCTGGGCGCCGAGGATGCCGTTCCAGGCCAACTCAGGGTTCATCACTGAGTCAAGAACGACCCGGTCGGTGTGCTCCGGATAGCGGGTGGCGTAGCCGGAGGCGAGGAAGGTGCCGTAGGACACCCCCAGGAGGGAGATCTGCTCCTCCTCCAGAGCCTGCCGGACCAGCTCCCAGTCGTCGATGGTGTTGCTGGTGGTCAGGGACGTGGGGTAACCGGGCGAATGCTGTCCACACAGTTCGCGGAGAAATCCGCCGCGACGCACGTGCATGCCCAGCGAGCTGGGTTCCTCCTCCCCACAGTTGACGGGGGTGGAGCCGGTCAGACCACGGGGCTGGACCGCCACCCGGTCCCATTCGGCCATGATGGCCACGGGCCAGATGCCGCCGTCGTTGTTGAAGAAGGAGTAGGCCTCCGCGCCGGGGCCACCGGGGTTGCCGAAGAGCGTGCCGCGCCGGGCGGTGGGGTCGACCGCCGGGATGCGGACGAAACCGACGGAGATCTGGGCGCCATCGGGCTCGGCGTGGTTCATGGGGACACCGATACGCCCGCATTCAGCGTTGCTGTCGCTGACCAGATCGGGGCACTCCTCCCACGTGATCTGCGGGGTCGGGGCGGCGACCACTGCCGGGGCCGAGGAGAGGAGCGCCGCGGCACCCAGGGCGGCGGCGAGGGGGCGGATCAGGGCGCGCATGCGGGCATCAACTCTCCGGTGGCGGCGGACGGGGGAAAATCTGGCAGGGGAACATCCTAACCCGGGGTGCATGTCTGCGAACTGTGAAAAGCCGGACACCCGGCGGGTGAGCGGAATATGAGAGCCTCCTGTCAGTGCACTACACTTTCTGCCCATGACACCTGCTGATCTTGCGTCCCTCATCCGGGAGACCGCCACCGAAGTGCTGGCGTCCCGCGACCTCGATATTTCTGTCTTACCCGAGCAGGTCGTGGTCGAGCGCCCCCGCAACCCCGAGCACGGCGATTACGCCACCAACCTGGCCCTGCAGGTGGCCAAGAAGGTGGGCACCAACCCGCGTGAGCTGGCGACCTGGCTTGCCGAGGCCCTCGTGGCCGACGCAGCCGTCGACTCCGCCGAGATCGCCGGCCCGGGTTTCCTCAACATCCGGTTGGCCGCCGCCGCGCAGGGTGAGATCGTGGCGAAGATCCTCGAGGCGGGGGAGCGCTTCGGCCACGTGGACCGCTTCGCCGGCGAGAAGATCAACCTGGAGTTCGTCTCCGCCAACCCGACCGGCCCCATCCACCTCGGTGGCACCCGCTGGGCCGCCGTCGGCGATTCCCTGGGCCGGGTGCTCACCGCCGCCGGTGCGGAGGTCACCCGCGAGTACTACTTCAACGACCACGGTGGCCAGATCGACCGCTTCGCCCGCTCCCTGCTGGCCGCCGCCAAGGGTGAGCCCACCCCGGAGGACGGCTACGGCGGGGACTACATCGGCGAGATCGCTGCGGCGGTCGTCGAGAAGCAGCCGGATGCGCTGAGCACCGGGGACCCGCAGGAGACCTTCCGCGCCATCGGCGTGGAGATGATGTTCGGGCACATCCGGGAATCCCTCCACGAGTTCGGCACCGACTTCGACGTCTACTTCCACGAGAATTCCCTCTTCGAGTCCGGCGCGGTGGACAAGGCCGTGCAGACGCTCAAGGACAACGGCAACCTCTACGAATCCGAGGGCGCCTGGTGGCTGCGTTCCACCAACTTCGGTGACGACAAGGACCGCGTCGTGATCAAGTCCGACGGTGAGGCCGCCTACATCGCCGGTGACATCGCGTATGTCGCCGATAAATTCGACCGCGGCCACACCCTGTGCATCTACATGCTGGGTGCTGACCACCACGGTTACGTCGCCCGCCTCAAGGCCGCGGCCGCAGCGCTGGGCTACGACCCGGACCAGGTTGAGGTCATGATCGGCCAGATGGTCAACCTGCTGCGCGACGGACAGGCCGTGCGCATGTCCAAGCGCGCCGGCACCGTGATCACCCTCGACGACCTGGTGGAGGCGATCGGCATCGACGCCGCCCGCTACTCGCTCATCCGTTCCTCGGTCGACTCCTCCCTGGACATCGACCTGGCGCTGTGGGCCTCCCAGTCCTCCGACAACCCCGTCTACTATGTGCAGTACGGACACGCACGCCTGTGCTCCATCGCCCGCAAGGCCGCCGAAGTGGGCGTGACCTACGAGAACGCCGACTACTTCCTGCTCACACACGAGCGCGAGGGCGACCTCATCCGCACCCTGGGTGAGTTCCCGGCCGTCGTGCTGGCTGCCGCCGAACTGCGCGAACCGCACCGTATCGCCCGTTACGCCGAGGAACTGGCGGGTGTCTTCCACCGCTTCTACGACAACTGCCAGATCCTGCCCAAGGCCGACGAAGAGGCCGCCCCGATCCACCCCGCCCGCCTGGCACTCGCCGCGGCAACCCGCCAGACCCTGGCCAACGCGCTCGGCCTGGTCGGTGTCACGGCACCGGAGAGGATGTAGTTGATGACCGACTTCAACGATCTGCCGGCACACGTCTGGCCCCGCAACGCCGTCCGCCAGGAGGACGGCGTGGTCACCATCGCCGGGGTGCCCCTGCCGGAGATCGCCGAGGAGTACGGCACCCCCGTCTTCGTCGTCGACGAGGACGACTTCCGTTCCCGCTGCCAGGACATGGCTCGCGCCTTCGGCGGCCCGGAGAACGTCCACTACGCCTCCAAGGCCTTCCTCACCCGCACCATCGCCCGCTGGGTCGACGAGGAGGGGTTGTCCCTGGACGTCGCCTCCCTCAACGAGCTGAAGATCGCCCAGGCCGCCGATTTCCCGGCCGGGCGCATCACCGCCCACGGCAACAACAAGGGCGCGGACTTCCTGCGCGCCTGCGTGCAGGCAGGTGTGGGCCACGTCGTCCTCGACTCCGAGCAGGAACTCGTCCTCCTCGACTGCATCGCCGCCGCTGAGCAGCGTGTGCAGCAGGTGATGATCCGCGTGAAGCCGGGCATCGAGGCCCACACCCACGAGGCCATCGCCACCAGCCACGAGGACCAGAAGTTCGGCTTCTCCCTGGCCTCCGGTTCGGCCTTCCGCGCCGCCGAGGCCGCCGTGCGGGCCCCGAACCTCGAGCTTGTCGGCCTCCACTGCCACGTCGGCTCCCAGGTCTTCGACGCCACCGGCTTCACCATGGCCGCCGACCGCGTCCTGGCCCTCTACTCGCGGATCCACCGCGAGCTCGGCGTCCAGCTGCCCGAACTCGACCTCGGCGGCGGCTACGGCATCGCCTACACCGAGGACGAGGAGGCCCTCGACGTCGACGAGGTCGCCCACGATCTGCTCACCGCCGTGGCCAAGACCGCCGCCGAGCTGGGTATCGACGCCCCCACCGTCCTCGTCGAACCCGGCCGCGCCATCGCCGGCCCCGGCACCGTCACCGTCTACGAGGTCGGCACCGTCAAGGACGTCACCGTCGACGAGGGTGTCACCCGCCGCTATCTCTCCGTCGACGGCGGTATGTCCGACAACATCCGCCCCGCGCTCTACGACTCGCGTTACGACGCCCGCGTGGTCAGCCGCTTCACCGAGGCCCCGGGCATCCCCTCCCGCCTCGTCGGCTCCCACTGCGAATCCGGTGACATCCTGGTCCGCGACGCGCAGTTCCCCTCCGACATCGAGACCGGCGACCTGATGGCCATGGCCGCCACCGGTGCCTACGCCTACGCGATGTCCAGCCGCTACAACGCCTTCGGTCGCCCGCCCGTCATCGCCGTCCGCGCCGGCAAGACCAAGCTCATGCTGCGCCGCGAGACCGTCGAGGACATCCTCGCGCTCGAGGCCTGAGCCGGTTAAGAGGAGAGAGCCACCCGGGGCTCCCCGGGAGTCACGGCAGGATGCCGGTGACCTCCTCAAGCAGGCGCAGGACGGTGAGGCTGTGGATCCTGCCGGTGGGCACCCCGAGGACCATGGAAGTCACCGGGGCCTCAGTGTCCATGGCCTTTGCGGTGGTGCGGTCCACGGTGCCGGAGGTCTGGCCGATGCACATGCGAAGTTCCGTGTGGGAGGCGTCGGCCTCGGCCCGGGCACCCGGTGTGCGTTCCCAGGCGCGCCGCCATGATTCATCGGCGGGGACGGAGAGGTTCTCCCGGGTGCCGCTGAGCATGGCGGGGGCACCGGTGCTGCGGGCGGCGGCCAGACGCTGACGTGCCTCCACGGCAGTGAAGGTCCCCCAGGTGATGCCCGCGGCCCGCTCGTCATTGCGGTCGACGAGCACGCGCAGGGGAGCGGTGGCTTCATCGTCCCGGTATCCCACCCGCTGGCCGGCGAGGTTGACCCGGTCAACGGCGGCGCGGATGTGCCCGGGCATGTCCGCGAGTTCGTCGGAGGCCTTGTCGGCGTGCCAGCTGCGGGCAGTGGCCATGTCATCGCGGGTGGCGGGGATGTCGCGGAGGATCTCGGCGGACCAGTTCGCGGCGAACACACCGGTGAGGGCGAGGACCTCCTCGTGTTCTGCGGGGGTGTGGATCACGGTGCAGGAATCTCCCGCGACGACGACCTCGGAGGCGGCGGCGGAGGGGACGTTCATGAGCGGGAGGCTGAGGAGGAGGGCCGCAGCAAAAAAAGAACGGACTGACACGTGGCCCCTTCCCGACGTAGAACACACCTGATATTTCCTCAGCATAAGAGAATGTGAATGTCCCGTCGAGTGCTCCATGCCAACTGTGCCACGATCGTGACCGCTGACCGGGGTGGACTAGACTGGCCCGGTATGCCCCGGCACCGGTGCCCGGGCACTGAGGAACGGTACCGGCCCCGCTAGGCTGGACCAGGAAAGTTTCCGTCACGGACTTGCGACACGACCCAGGAGAACAATGACCCAGAACAAGCAGCCCACGTACAACCCCGGCAAGGGAGTCGGCGAGCCGGTTGGTGTCGCCATCCTCGGCCACGGCACCGTCGGTTCTGAGGTGCTGCGTCTCATGGGTGAGTACTCGGATGCTCTGGCGCACCGTATCGGCGGTCCGCTGGAGCTCAAGGGTGTGGCCGTATCGGATCTGTCCAAGCCGCGTGAGGGGGTGGACGCCGCCCTGCTCACCGATGACGCGATGAGCCTGATCAACCGCGAGGACGTCGACATCGTCGTCGAGGTCATCGGCGGCATCGACTACCCGCGTGAGCTCGTGCTCGCGGCCCTGCGCGCCGGCAAGTCCGTCGTCACCGCCAACAAGGCCCTGGTCGCCGCGCACGCCGATGAGCTTGCCGACGCCGCCGACGCCGCCAACGTCGACCTCTATTTCGAGGCCGCCGTCGCCGCCGCCATCCCGGTGGTGGGCATGCTGCGCCGTTCCCTGGCGGGCGACAACATCCTGCGCATCTCCGGCATCGTCAACGGCACCACCAACTTCATCCTCGATGCCATGGAGTCCACCGGCGCCACCTACGGGGACGCGCTCGCCGAGGCCACCCGCCTGGGCTACGCCGAGGCCGACCCGACCGCCGACGTCGAGGGCCACGACGCCGCATCCAAGGCCGCCATCCTCGCCTCCCTCGGCTTCCACACCCGTGTGAAGTTCGACGACGTCCACTGCGAGGGCATCACCAAGATCACCGCCGAGGACATCGAGGCCGCCCGCAACGCCGGCTACGTGATCAAGCTGCTGGCCATCTGCGAGCGCGTCGCCGACGAGGCCGGAGTCGAGTCCGTCGCCGCCAGCGTCCACCCGACGCTCGTGCCGGCCGACCACCCGCTGGCCTCGGTCAACGAGTCCTACAACGCCATCTTCGTCGAGGCTGAGGCAGCCGGCCGCCTCATGTTCTACGGCAACGGTGCCGGTGGCGCCCCGACCGCCTCCGCCGTGCTCGGTGACCTCGTCGGCGCTGCCCGCAACAAGGTCCACGGCGGCCGCGCCCCGGGAGAGAACACCTACGCCAACCTGCCCATCGCGGACTTCGGCGACGTGACCACCCGCTACCACATCGACATGGAGGTCGAGGACCGCACCGGTGTCCTCGCCGAGCTCTCCGCCATCTTCGCGGCCCGCAACATCTCCCTCAAGACCGTCCGCCAGGAGGAGTCCGGGGAGAACGCCCGCCTCATCGTGGTCACCCACTCGGCGCGCGAGGCCGACCTCGACGCCACCGTCCAGGAGCTGAAGCAGACCTCCGCGGTCAAGGCCGTCAACAGCGTCATCCGACTGATCTAGCACTACAGACAAAGGACAGAACACTCATGAGCATCGAGCTCGAGGTGGGCACCCGGGCCACCGTCACCGTCCCCGGTTCCTCAGCCAACCTGGGACCCGGTTTCGACACCCTGGGCCTGGCCGTCGGCCTCTACGACACCGTCGAGGTCGAGGTCACCGAGGGTGGCCTCGAGGTCGAGGTCTACGGGGAGGGTGAGGATGACCTGCCCCGCGACGGTTCCCACCTGGTGGTCAAGGCCATCCGGTCGGGCCTCAACGCCGCCGGGGCCCAGGCCCCGGGCCTGCGCGTGGTCTGCACCAACGCCATCCCGCAGTCCCGTGGGCTCGGTTCCTCCGCCGCGGCCGCCGTGGCGGGGGTGGTCGCCGCGAATGCGCTGGCCGGTAACCCGCTGACCACCGACCAGGTGGTGCAGCTGTCCTCCGCCTTCGAGGGCCACCCGGACAATGCTGCAGCCTCCGTCCTCGGTTCCGCCGTGGTCTCCTGGACCACCACCCCCGTCGACGGCTCGCAGCCGGGTTACAAGGCGGTCGCCGTCGAGGTCGACCCGCGGATCCGCGCGACTGCGCTGGTCCCGGACTTCCACGCCTCCACGCAGGCCGTGCGCCGGGTCCTGCCCAGCCACGTCACCCACACCGATGCCCGCTTCAACGTGTCGCGGGTGGCCGTGATGACCGTGGCCCTGCAGAAGCACCCCGAACTGCTCTGGGAGGGCACCCGCGACCGGCTCCACCAGCCCTACCGGGCCGATGTCCTGCCGGTCACCGCAGAGTGGGTCAACCGTCTGCGCAACCGCGGCTACGCCGCCTACCTCTCCGGTGCCGGCCCGACCATCATGGTGCTGTCCACCGAGCCTGTCTCCGAGAAGATCCTCGACCAGGCACGCGAGGCCGGCCTCAAGATCCACGAGCTGGAGGTCGCCGGCCCGGTCCGCGTGGAGTCGTCGCGGGCCTGAGCCTTCTCAGAACCCGTGGGTGCGTTCGGATTCGGGGATCGGCTCCGCCAGCCGGGCGGGGCTGAAGGGCGCGACCCAGTCCTCGGGTTCTCCGGCGATGTCGGCCACCACGGCCTCCGCGGCGGACAATGCCCAGGCCAGCCCCCAGGCCCGGTAGCCGGTGATCACGTGGATGTTCGGGTGGCCGGGTAGGGCACCGATGTAGGGCATCCGGTCGTAGGGCATGTAGTCGCCGGCCAGCCAACGGTAGAGCACCTGTTCCACGTCATAGCGTTCGCGGACGTCCTCGATGAGGGTGCGGTGGCGGGCATCCATGTCGAAGGTGTCGTCGTCGTATTCGTGGCTCTCGCCACCGAAGACCAGGACCGGCCTGTCCTCGTGGTAGGCGGTGCGGATGGTGCGCATCGGCTCCTCGGTGGTCACATACATGCCTGCGGGGTAGTCACTGCCCTCCTTCAACTGCACCGCCAGGGCATAGGACATCTTCAGCCACATGAAACCCTCGAAGAGGTCCCGGCGCCAGAAGGGTTCGCCGCTGGCCTGCAGCACATGCCGTGCCTTCAGGTCCCCCTTGTCCGTGGGGACGGTGTGCGGCTCCCCGGGGATGATGTCGGTGGCCTTCGTCTCCTCGTAGATCACCCCGCCACGACTACGGAACTCCTCCGCGAGTGGGAGCAGGAATTTCCTGGGGTGGAACTGGGCCTGCCCGGCGAATTTCACCGCCCCGGCGATGTCGAAGGGCAGCCCGGTCTCCGTCTCGAAGCTGGCCGGCAGACCGAGCGAGACCGCGGCCTCGACTTCAGCATGCAGCTCGGGGATGCGTTCCTCCCGCCGGCTGTAGACGAAGGCATCCCGGCGGGAGAACTCACAGTCGATGCCGAGCTCCGCGCTGATGGCCTCGACCCGGTCGATGCCCCGCTGATTGGCGTCCGCGTAGGCCTGTGCGACCTCTTTACCGTGGCGGGCGATGAGATGGTCGTAGATGAGGTAGTGCTGGGAGGTCAGCTTTGCGGTGGTGCCACCGGTCGTCCACTCGGCCAGCCGGGCCTTGTCAATGAGCACGGTCCGCAGCCCGCGCCGCTGCGCATGGTGGGCCGCGACGATGCCGGTGATCCCGCCGCCGACCACGGCCAGGTCATAGACGGTGTCATCACCCGCCAGCTCCGGATAGTCCGTGCGCGGCGTGGTGGCCGTCCACAGTGATTCTTCCCTGCCTTCAATCGTGTCCGACATCGGTTCTCCTCACGCGAGGAGCGGGGGGAGGGGAGCAGCCTCGTTCCTCACTGTCGCGTCTGATTCTGGAACTGGAACAGCAGCGGTGCCCCGGATGGGGACGGCTGCTTTCATCATGACATGAAAGTGGTGGTCAGCGACGGAATCACCGGCGATTATCAGGAACAGCCTGGGAGGCTCTCAGCCTTCCGGCGTGGCCCCGTCCTCCTGGTTCACGCGCACCACGCAGGCCCCGTTGTCGGCGTAGGGCAGCAGCGTCAGGAAGACCGGTCCTGATTCCCGGCCGGGTCCGGAACCCGTGGCCTCCTGCAGGAAACCCTCGTGGAGGGCGCAGATGAAAGCACTCGGGCGGGGTTTGCCCTCGGTGACGAAGGGGCAGGAGTGCAGGGAGAGCTGGCCGAGGCCGTCCGATGCATCAGCCGGGCGGGCGACCGTGGGATCGAAACCCATGTCGCGGAGCTTGATGTAGAGCTGTTGGAGGATATCCGCCTCGTTGGCGGGGGTACGTCCCTCCTCGTTCATCCGGCGGGCCCAGTCCCGGCCGAGCTGCCGGGCCTGCTCGAGGATCTCCGGGGTGAGGGAACCGGTGCCCGCCAGGGCGCTGGTGAGGACCTCCACCAGGGAGACGTATTCGTTGACCACGGCCCGGTTGTCGGGGACCCGGACCTGGAAGACGAGGGAGGGCCGGCCGCGCCCTTCGGACTGGGTGGTGGCGACCCGGACCGCGCCGCGGCTGACCAGCTCATCGAGGTGGCCGCGGGCGGTGTTGACGTGCATCCCCAGTTTTTCCGCGAGTTCGGCGGAGCGGGCTCCGTGCGGGAAGGTCTGCAGCACGTCGAGGACCTCCCGCTGTTTGACGCTGAGCGGCAGCGCGTCCGAGAACAGCTCGACGGACGGGCGCGGTGCTGGTGCGTCCACCATGTGGGATCTTCCTCCTGTTATCTCCGGTTGGCCGGATGAACACGTACGGCCAGGGCCTTGGTCACGCAGTCGACGGCCGTGCCCGGTTCCAGACCGAGCGTGAGCGCGGAGCGACGCGTGACCGGCACGTGGAGCCGGGTGGTGCCGATCGAGACCGTCACCATCGTCCCTGTCCGGGTGGTCGAGGCAACTACTGAATCGACCCGCCCACGCCAGATGTTACGTGTTGATTCCTGCGGCTCCCCGCCACCAGCGGGTAGCCGCAGGGCGGTGGCCTCGGGCGGGAACACCGCGACCGCCGGATCACCCGGCTGCAGCTCATCGTCCACCGCACCGGCAAAAGTACCTGTCACGGTCAATTCTGTCCCCTGGATAGTGACCGTGTCAACCTCCCGGGCCGTGACGGTGCCGACTATCCGGGACAGTCCGGCCAGCTCAGCGAGGAAATCATTGGGTGGGACGTCGAGAAGCTCCGCGGTGGGGCCGGCGGCGGCGACCTCACCCCGTTCGAGGACCACCAGATGCTCGGAGAGGGTGGCCACGTCGACGGCATCGTGGGTGACCAGCAGGGTGGTGCGGTCCTGCGCGGCGGCACGCAGCAGCCGGCGCCAGCGGGTGGCGGAGGCGACGTCGATGGCGGCCAGCGGCTCATCGAGGATGAGCACCGCCGGTCGGGTCCCCAGGGCGCGGACCAGGGCAACCTGGGCGGCCTGCCCCCCGGAGAGCGCCGGCACGGAGACCTCCGCCAGCTCAGCCAACCCGGCCGCCGACAGGAGTTTCCCGGTCAACACGGGGTCGCGGGTGGCCATGGTCACCGCACCCGCGACGGTGGTGGTCCGCGGTAGGCCGGGGCGCTGGGTCAGCAGCACCACGCCGCGTTCGGCGGCCGGCACGAAGCGTCGGCCGTCGACGGGACGGTCACCGACGGAGATCTCCACGCCCCGCAGCCGCCCGGCGATCATCCCCATCAGTGTGGTCTTGCCCGAGCCGTTGGGTCCGACGACGGCGGTGATGCGCTCGGCGGGGAAGACGGTGCCGTCGGCGGTGACGGGTACCCCACCGGACCCGGGAGCGGTGAGGATACGCAGCTCATCGGTGTCGAGTTCCCCGATCCGCCGGGCGCAGGGCTGCGGTGTGCGCCGCAGGGCGGCAGGCAGGGCAGCGAGTGCGAGGACGAGGACGGCGAGGAAGATGAGGATCGCGCCGAGGGCGTTGGCGCTGCCCGGATCGGTCTCGCGTTCCAGGTAGATACCCAGCGGCATGGTGCGGGTGACGCCGGGCATGGATCCGGCGAAGGTCAGTGTGGTGCCGAATTCCCCCAGGGAACGGGCGAAAGCCAGGCCGGCGCCGGTGGCCACGGCCGGGGCGACGGCAGGCAGGGTGACTTTCCGGAGGATCTCCCGGGGCCGCATACCCAGGCCGGCCGCACTCGCCGGGATCTCCGGGTCGATCTGGCGCAGCGCTGAATCGACGGTGACCACGACAAAAGGCAGGGCGATGAAAATGTGGGAGAGCACGACGCCGGGGAAGGCGAAGGCGAACTGGAGGCCGAGGGCGTCAAGAAGCGGGGCGGTGATCCCGCGTCTGCCCACCGCCGCGGTGAGCGCCAGGCCGGCGACCACCGGTGGCATCGCCAACGGCAGCATGACCAGCAGCCGAATGAGCCTGCCCCCGCGCGGCCAGCCCTGGATCGCCAGCGCCAGCGGCACACCAAGCAGGGTGGTCAGCACGGTGGCCCACACCGCAGAGAGCAGCGTGACACGGAGCAGCTCGGCGGTGGTGGGGCTGGTGAGCACCTCACCGAAGCGTTCCCAGGGGACGCGGACGCCCAGCGCGAGGATGGGGCCGAGGATGAGGACGAGGGCGGTGACGGCGAGCAGCGTCACCGCGACCGGTGTGCGGGTGGGGGCGGGTTTCACGTTCAGTTGGCCGGGGTCCACCCGTGCCCGGTCCAGATGTCGACCATCTCGTCGTCAGCCAGGGCGTCGACGAAATCGGTGGCGGCCTGCTTGTCCGCGCCTGCGGTGGTCACCGCGGCGACGACCGCGTTGGGCTGGTCCCCGCTGCCGGGGATCTCGATGACCTCGACATCCGCGCCCGCGGAGAGGGCGTCGGTGCGGTAGACCCAGCCGGCGTCGGCCTCACCGGAGACGACCTTGCCCAGCACGTCGGCGACCTGGTGCTCCAGGGAGGCGGGTTCAGCCACGATGCCGGTGTCCGCGATGATGGCCCCGGATGCCGCACCGCAGGGGACCTGCGGGTCACAGAGGACGAAGGTGGTGCCCGCCAGATCGTCCACGGAGCCGATGTCCGCGGGGTTGCCTGCGGGCACGACCATGACCAGGGTGTTCACGGCCACGGCGCGCGGATCCCCGACCAGTCCCTGTTCCACGGCTCTGTCCATGTTCGCGCGGTCGGCGGTGATGAGGACATCACCCGGGGAGCCGTCCGCCAGCTGCTGGACGAGGGTGGAGGAACCGGCGTTGACGAAGTCCAGCTCCGCATCAGTCAGCGTCTGGAAATCATCGTTGAGCACGCGGGTGGAGGAGGCGCCGAGGACGGTCAGGGAGTCCGCCCCGGCCTCGGAATCCGAGTCGGTGGCGCAGCTGACCAGCAGCAGGCCGGCGGCGGGAGCGATGAGGCCGGCGGCACGGGGCAGACGCATGAGGGCACCTTTCAGGTGGGAATAGTTCAGGGGCCGGTACGTCAGACGTTAACGTACCGGCCCCTGATGTGCTGCAGGTCTGTGCCGCTCAGGCCCCGCGGGAGGGGGTCTGGTTGCGCTCGTCGAGCTGCTCGGTGTGGGAACGGACCGGCTCCCAGGCGACGTGCTCCTTCACCGGGCCGGTGCGGGTGTCGCGCGAGCGGTAGACCACGTAGGGGCGGGTGACGTAGCCGACCGGCGCGGAGAAGGCGTGCACCAGGCGGGTGAACGGCCACACCGCGATGATGGTGAAACCGGCGATGACGTGGACCTTGAACTGCCACGGCACATCGGCCATGAGCTCGGGCTGGGCCTGGAAGACCAGCAGCTGGCGCAGCCACGGCGAGATGGTCTCACGGTAGTCGTAGCCGTGTGCGCTGCCGAAGAGCTGGAGGGTGACCGTGGCGAAGAACCCGGAGACCAGCGCCGCGCCGAGCAGCAGGTACATGACCTTGTCGGAGCGGGACGTGGCCAGAAAGACCGTCCGGTTGACCACCCGCCGGTAGATCAGCCCCGCCAGGCCCAGCAGCGCGGCGATGCCGGCCAGGGTGCCCGGGTAGGTGGCGATGAGGTGGTAGGTGGCGTCGCTGATGCCCACGGCCTGGGTCCAGGACTTCGGGATGGCCAGGCCCATGAGGTGGCCGATGATGACGAAGACGATGCCCCAGTGGAACAGCGGGGACGACAGTCGGAGGAGCTTTGATTCGTAGATCTGCGAGGAATGGGTGGTCCAGCCGAACTGGTCGGTGCGCCAACGCCAGATGATGCCGATGACGAAGGCCGCGATCGCCAGCCAGGGGAAGGCCACCCACAGGAAAACATCGAAATTGTCCATGGTTGTGTCCTAGGGGATATCCGGTTGAGCGGTGGGGAAGGGCAGGGGGGTGCCGATGCCGACGAGTTCCGCCGGCGGCCCCGAACGAATGAGATCGAGGTAGCTGTGGGTGGTCTCCGCGTCGATTTTCGGCAGCGCCATCGCCACGGCGATGATGAGGTGCGCGAAGGGGGAGTTGAAGGTGGTCAGCGCCGTGCGCAGGACCTCAAGGCCGTCGCGGTGGGCGGCGAGCAGTTCCACGGTCTGGGCGTGCTGCCTCCCCTCCGACAGGGCGACGGCCTCGAGCACCACGCAGAGGTGGTCGGGGAGTTCCTCCCGCTGCTCCTGGAAGCCGAGCTGTTCCAGCGCCTGCCGGAAGGCGAGGATGGCGGTGCCGCGGGTGCGGGTGTCGCCGACGGAGTAGTAGGACAGGAACAGGGAACAGCGCCGGCGCTGGTCGAAGGTCTCCACGTAGTGCTCCTCCACCCCGCGGCGCCCCATGGCGCGGGCGGCGTCGGTGAAGGCCGCGAACTGCTCCGCGATGGCCGGAGGCAGTTGCTCGAGATGCGTGTCGACGGCCGCGATCTTCTCGCCGAAGTCCTCGCTCGGGTAGTCCAGCAGCAGGGAGGCGGCCATGGCCACGGTGCGGCGCTGGTTATCACTCACCCGCACCGGGCGGGTGATGTCGTCGGGGATGGGCCCGACGTGGTTGCGTGCCATCGCGATCAGTCCTTGGTGGTGTGGGGTTTGCCGTCCCTGCGGGGCGGGAACATCCCCTCCGGTCGGTCGCCGGTCCAGCTGAGCAGGGAGACCTTGCCCGCCGGCTCCGCGGCGTGGCTGGTGCAGGCCTCCGGGGCGCCCTCGCCCAGGTCGGGCATGTCGAGGAAGGCATCCGCCGGGTCGATGTCGCCGAAGGGGTCGAGCGAGGTGATGCCGCGCGGGGACTCCGGGGAGGCGGTGGGGATGACGTAGCGGTCATCGTATTTGGCGATGCCCAGCAGGCGGTACATCTTCCGGATCTGTTTGCCCGTCATCCCGACGGCCTCCGCGATGCGTTCCTGCGGTTCGTTGCCCAGGTTGATGTCGCGCATGTAGGAACGCATCGCCACCAGGCGCCGCAGCGAGCGTTCGACGGGTGCGGTGTCACCGGCGGTGAACAACCCGGCGAGGTACTCGAGCGGGATGCGCATCGTGGACAGGGCCGTGAACAGCACCTTGTCGTCCTCGCCGTCGTTGCCGGAGGCGGTGACGGCGTCGACGACCGGGGACAGCGGCGGGATGTACCAGACCATGGGCAGGGTGCGGTACTCCGGGTGCAGCGGCAGCGCGACCTCGTAGGTGAAGATGAGGTCCCAGATGGGGGACTGCTGCGCGGCGTCGATCCACGAGTGCGGGATGCCGGCCTGCTGTGCGGCGGCCACGACCCGGGGGTCGTGCGGGTCGAGCAGGATGTCCTTCTGCGCCTCGAAGAGGTCCTGCGGATTTTCGGTGGCCGCAGCCTCGGCGACGCGGTCGGCGTCGTAGAGCAGCACACCCAGGTAACGCAGGCGGCCGACGCAGGTCTCCGAGCACACGGTCGGCTGGCCGACCTCGATGCGCGGGTAACACAGGGTGCACTTCTCGGCCTTGCCGGACTTGTGGTTGAAATAGACCTTCTTGTACGGGCAGCCGGACACGCACATGCGCCAGCCGCGGCACTGGTCCTGGTCGACCAGGACGATGCCGTCCTCGGCACGCTTGTACATCGCACCGGAGGGGCAGGAGGACACACACGTCGGGTTGATGCAGTGCTCGCAGATGCGCGGAAGGTAGAACATGTAGGAGTCCTCGATCTCCTTGCGCACGTCCAGGTTCATCTGGTGCAGGACCGGGTCCTCGTCCAGGGTGGCGGTGGAGCCGCCGAGGTTGTCGTCCCAGTTGGAGGACCAGCTGATCGTGTTCATCTCCCGGCCGTCGAGCTGGGAGACCGGCCGGGCGGTGGGCTGGGTGTTCTGGTTGCCCGGCACCGCCAGCAGCTTGTCGTATTCGTAGGTCCACGGCTCGTAGTAGTCGTGGATGGTCGGCAGTTTCGGGTTGTGGAAGATGTTGAACAGCTTGGACAGGCGCCCGCCCGCCCGGGGCTTGAGCTTCCCGGAGGAGGTGCGGACCCAGCCGCCCTCCCATTTGTCCTGGTCCTCCCAGCCCCGGGGATAACCGACTCCGGGGCGGGTCTCGACGTTGTTGAACCAGATGTACTCGGTGCCTTCGCGGTTGGTCCAGGCCTGCTTGCAGGTGACCGAACAGGTATGGCAGCCGATGCACTTGTCCAGGTTCATGACCATGGCGATCTGGGCCATAACCTTCATTAGAACTGCACCTCCTGGGAGCGGCGACGGATCCGGGTGACCTCGTCGCGGTTGTTTCCGGTGGGGCCGATGTAGTTGAAGCCGTAGGTCAGATGGCCGTAGCCGCCCGCCACGTGCACCGGTTTGATCATGATTCGGGTCAGGGAGTTGTGGGTGCCGCCGCGGCGGCCGGTCCCCTCATTGAGCGGGGTGCCGACGGTGCGCTCCTGCGCGTGGTTCATGATCGCCGTGCCCTCCGGGATGCGGTGGGAGACGATCGCGCGGGCGGAGACGATACCGTTACGGTTGTAGAGCTCGATCCACTCGTTGTCGGCGATGCCGACCTTCTCGGCGTCCTTGTTCGACATCCACACCACCTGGCCGCCACGGGAGATCGACAGCACATGCAGGTTGTCGAAGTACTGCGAGTGGATCGACCACTTGTTGTGCGGGGTGAGGTAGCGGACGGTGACCTCGGGGTTGCCGTCCTCACCGGTGACCAGCTGGCCCGGGTTGGTCTCCCCGTTGAGGTGGAGCCGGTCCAGGGGCGGACGGAAGACGGGCAGAGCCTCGCCGTAATCGAGGAACCAGTCGTGATCGAGGTAGTAGTGCATGCGCCCCGACAGGGTGTGGAAGGGCTTGTCATACTCGATGTTGATGGAGAAGGCCGTGTAGCGGCGGCCGTTGCGTTTGTCACCGCTCCACTCCGGTGAGGTGATCACCTCCACCGGGCGTTCCTTCACCCGGTCCCAGTCGATGCGCGTTCCCTCGTGGCCGGCGATGAGGTCCGACATGTCGGTGCCCACACGCGCCCCCTGGTTGCGGAAGCCCTCCGCGGCGACCTCACCGTTGGACACCCCCGACAGGTGCAGGATCATCTCGATGACCTTGATGTCGGTGTCCAGGTCGGGGCGTTCCCCGGCCGAGAGGGTCTCGGAGGTGCCGTTCTTCACGGCGAGCTCCTCGACCTGTTTGGCCACGTTGTAGGGCGTGCCGTGCACACCGGTACCCTTTTCACCGGTCAGCGGGCCCAGGTGCAGCCACTTCTCGTGGATGCGGGTGTAGTCGCGTTCGACGGGGATGAGCTTGGCCATTGTCTGGCCCGGGACCAGCCCGGTCTCCGCCAGATCCGGGACGACGCCGTTGGGCATGCTGAGCTCGTCGGGGGAGTCGTGACCCAGAGGCGCGGTGATGATGTCGGTCTGGGTGCCCAGCCAGCGCACCGCCTGCTCTGAGACGGCGCGTGAGAGGTCCCGGAAGACCTCGAAGTCGGTGCGGGCCTCCCAGGGCGGGTTGATCGCCGCGTTGAAGGAGTGGATGAACGGGTGCATGTCCGTGGTGGACAGGTCGTGCTTCTCGTACCAGGTGGCTGCCGGCAGGACGATGTCGGAGACCAGCGTCGTTGACGTGTTGCGGAAGTCCGTGGTCAGCATCAGGTCGAGCTTGCCGGTGGGGGCCTCCTCCCGCCATCTGATCGATTCGGGACGCTCATGTTCCTCGAGCTCTGTCGCGGTGGCGTCGGAGTCCACGCCGAGCATGTGGCGCAGGAAGAACTCCGTGCCCTTGGCTGAGGAACCCATGAGGTTGGTGCGCCAGTTGAGCAGGATGCGGGGCCAGTTCTCCGGGGCGTCCGGGTCCTCAGCGGCGAACTGCATGTTGCCGCTCTCCAGCTCAGAGACCACATAATCCTTGATGTCCATGCCCTTGGCCTCGGCCTCATCGGCCAGCAGAAGCACGTTGCGGTTGAACTGCGGGTAGGCGGGCATCCAGCCGCGTTTCATCGACTCGATGAGCGTGTCGGAGAGCATCTTGTCGCCGACCACGCCGCGGTTGGCCAGCGGGGAGGCCAGGCGGGAGGCCTTCGAGTTGTCGTAGCGCCACTGGTCGGTGGTCAGGTAGAAGAAGCCGGTGGTGATCATCTGGCGCGGCGGGCGTTGCCAGTCCAGGGCGAAGGCGTACTGGGACCAGCCGTTCATCGGGCGCAGCTTCTCCTGGCCGACGTAGTGGGCCCAGCCGCCGCCGTTGACGCCCTGGGTGCCGCACATTGAGGTCAGGGCCAGGAAGGTGCGGTAGATGTTGTCGGCGTGGAAATAGTGGTTGACGCCGGCGCCCATGATGATCTGGCTGCGGCCCTGCGAGTCGTCCGCGTTCTGGGCGAATTCCCGGCCGATGCGGATTGCGGCGTTGGCGGGCACACCGGTCAGCTCCTCCTGCCAGGCGGGGGTGCCCGGGGAGCTCACGTCGTGGAAGTCGGTGGGCCACTGGCCCGGCAGGTTGAGCTCCGGGCGGGCGACACCGTAGTGGGCGAGCATGAGGTCGAAGACGGTGGTGACCTTCTTCCCGTCGACCACCCGGTAGGGCACGCCGCGGTGGACGATGCCGGCGCCGATGGGGCCGGTGCCCTGGACATCCTCGGGGTCCGCGTCGAGGTCGAAGCGGGGGAAGAGCACCTCCGCGGTGTCGAAGGTACCGGTGTCGGCCACGGACATGACGGATTCGACGCCGTCCTGGCGCAGGTTCCATTTGCCCACCCCGTCCTCGCCGTAACGGTCGGCAATGGTGCCGCCAGGATCGGCCACGGTGCCGTCGGGCTGCATGGTGAGCAGGCGGTGGGTGGCGTTGGCGGAGCCCTGCAGACCGGCATGGGTGCCGTCGGCGTCGAGAAGCGAGGCGGTGAGGAATTTGCCCGGCGTCACCGTGCCGTCCCCCCGCTCGTCCAGGGTGATGAGGAAGGGGGCGTCGGTGTATTTGCGCATGTAGTCGATGAAGTACGGGGTCTTCTTGCCCACGTGGAACTCGGAGAGGATGACATGGCCCATGGCGAAGGCCAGGGCGGCGTCGGTGCCGGGGTTGATCCGCATCCACTCGTCGGCGAATTTGGTGTTGTCGGCGAAATCGGGGGAGACAACGACCACCTTGGTGCCGTTGTAGCGGGTCTCCACCATGAAGTGGGAGTCCGGGGTGCGGGTGACCGGGATGTTCGAGCCCCACATCATCAGGTAGGAGGAGTTGTACCAGTCACCTGACTCCGGGACGTCGGTCTGGTCACCGAAGGTCTGCGGGGAGGCCGGCGGCAGGTCCGCATACCAGTCGTAGAAGGACAGGGCCACCCCGCCGATCATCTGCAGGAAGCGGGTGCCGGCACCGTAGGAGACCTGTGACATCGCCGGAATGACCGTGAAACCTGCGATCCGGTCGGGGCCGTACTGGCGGATGGTGTAGGTGTGGGCGGCCGCCGCGATCTCGATGGCCTCCTCATAGTTGATGCGGATCAGCCCGCCCTTGCCGCGCTGGGAGACGTACGCCTCGCGCTTCTCAGGCGTCTCCACGATCTCGCGCCAGGCCAGCACCGGATCACCCAGCCGGGCCCTGGCCTCCCGGTACATGTCCACCAGCACGCCGCGGGCATAGGGGTAGCGGACACGGGTCGGGGAGTAGGTGTACCAGGAGAAGGAGGCGCCGCGGGGGCAACCGCGGGGCTCGTAGTCGGGCATGTCCGGTCCGGTCGAGGGATAGTCCACGGCCTGGGATTCCCAGGTGATCACGCCGTCCTTGACGTAGACCTTCCAGGAGCAGGAGCCGGTGCAGTTCACCCCGTGGGTGGACCGCACCATCTTGTCGAAGGACCAGCGGTTGCGGTAGAAGATGTCCGCCTGGCGGCCTCCCTTGAGGAACAGCTGCTGGCCACTGTCGGTCATCTGGCCTTTACGCAGGAAGCTCCCGAACTTGAACAGCGGGTTTGCGGTCGTGGTGGTCATGGGGTGATCCTTTGCGCTTGGTCTCGTGGTACTTCGTGCGGTGGGGGCGGTCAGCCAGGGTGCGGGGCGTTGGGGCGGGCGTAGAAGATCCAGGTGAGGGCGGTGGCGAAGGCGAAGAAGACGACGCAGCCCCAGAAGAAGATGACGGGTGCTATCAGGGACAGCAGGACACCGACGATGAAGGGGCCGAAGGCACCCACTGCGCCGGTCCAGCCGATCACGCCGCCGGACTGCCGCTTGGGCAGGATCATCGGCATCTGCTTGAAGGTGCCGGCGTTGCCCAGGCCGGTGAAGAAGAACATGATGAGCATCGAGCCGAGGAACCAGATGTACTCGTCCGGCGAATCCGGGGTGAGGAAGAGGGCGGCGATCGCGGTGAAGATGGTCATACCCACACCGCCGATGAAGGTCCAGATCGCGCCGCCGAATTTATCGCACAACGGGCCCCACAGGGCGCGGACGAGCGCACCGATGAAGGGGCCGATGAAGGCGTAGGTCGCGCCGCGGGGCAGGTCCTCGGCGGCGTAGGTGGCGGCGAATTCGGAACCGGAGCCGAAGACATTGTTGATGATCAGCGCGAGCTGGGCCGCGAATCCGGAGAAGGCACCGAAGGTCATCAGGTAGATGATGGTCAGAAACCAGGTGTTGCGGTTGCTGAAGATGTCGATCTGCTCGCGGAAATTCGCCTTGACCGGAACGTCCTTGAGGTAGATCCAGGCAACGGCGGCCATGACGACCGCCCAGGGGACCATGAGGATGGCCGGGTTGTGGACGAACAGCGCCTCGCCTTCGCCGGAGCGCTGCGGGGCCACGAAGCCGATGCCCAGGAGGGTGACACCCATCAGCCACGGGGCGACGAGCATGATGAAGGACATGCCGAAGTTGCCCAGCCCGGCCTGCAGACCCAGGGCGGTGCCGGAGAGGCGCCTGGGGAAGAAGTAGCCGGTGGAGGGCATGAAGCCGGAGAACACGCCGCCGCCGATACCGGTGAGGAAGGCGAGGACGAGCAGCCACCAGTAGGGGGTGTTGGTGTTCTGGACGGCGAAGTACCAGCCGAGCATGGGGATGATGAACAGCAGCGAGGACATCGTGACCAGGCGGCGGGTGCCCATGGTGGCGGGCAGGAACATGAATACGAGGCGGAACAGGCCGCAGGCCAGACCCGGGATGGAGGTCAGCCAGTAGAGCTGGGTGGTGGAGAGGTCGAAGCCGATCGAGTTGAGGACCGGGGCGATGGCGGAGACCAGGTACCAGGTGGCGAAGCCGATGAAGAGGATGATCGTGGAGATCCACAGGGTGCGCCACGCGATGGAGGAGTCCCAGGTCTCTTCGTTCTCAGGGTCCCAGCCGTGCAGGACCCTGCCTTGCGTGTCGAGCGTTGTACTCATTGCTGATCCTCACTGAACAGGGGGCGTTTATTCAAGGAAAATCTGTGCTAAATACGACGGTATAACCTTTGTCCTGCGTTTTCAGCGGTTCGCGCAGGTTTTCTGATGTTTAATTGGAGACGGAGGGGCGCCCCATTTCCTTATGTTTAACAATGTCACCGGTGGTCCGGGCACCCCGTGGCCGGGGGCCCGTACCCCTGCCCTACACTATGGCACGGATCACACTGCCGTGCTGTAGAAAGGACTGGATATGACCTCCCGCCTGACCGGTATGGTCATCGTCACCTCCGACCGCATCCTCAGCGGGGAACGCAGGGACACCGCCGGCCCGCTGGCCTGTGGGCTGCTCGCGGAGGCCGGGGTTCCGGCCGGGATCGTTGTGGTCGAGGAGGGGGTGCAGGCTGTATCCCGGGCGCTTGCTGACGCCCGCGTCGCCACCCACCGCGTCATCGTCACCGTGGGCGGCACCGGCCTCGGACCCCGCAACCAGGCCCCGGAGGCCACCGCCCCGCTGCTTGAGGTCCGTCTCGACGGGCTGGTCACCCAGGTGCTCATCCAGGGGCTGGCGTCCACCCATCAGGCGGGCCTGTCCCGGGCGCTGATCGGGTTGACCGGCCGGGGTCCGACGGATGCGCTGATCATCAATTCCCCTGGCTCCACCGGCGGGGTCCGCGACACTCTCGGCGTGGTCTGCCCCCTGCTGCCGAACATCTTCGAACGCCTCGGCTGAATCAGTCCCGCGCCAGCTCGCCGTAGACCACGCTGCCCCCGCCGGCCCAGCCCACATCGGCGGAGATGCCGGACTGTTCACCCCCGATGACCCCGCGCAGCCGCCGCAGGGCGACGGTCTCGGCCCACTCGCGCTGCTCGATGCCGATGTGGCGGCGCCCGAGCTTATGGGCCACCGCCGAGGTGGTGCCCGAACCCAGGTGGTAGTCCAGCACCGTGTCGCCCGGCTCCGTGAAGCGTTCGATGAGCAGCCGCAGCAGCGCCTCCGGTTTCTTGCCGTTGCGGAAGCTGACCCCGCCTTCCGCGGCGACCCGGTTATAGGCCGCGTGGACATCGAGGAAATTGGGGTGGGGCAGGCACGTGTGGTCCGGAGAGAGCGGCACGCCCTGGAAGTAGGAGCCGTTGCGGTTGCCGTTACGCGGGGTGTGGAAGTAGCGGCGGCCCAGGCCGTCCGCGCCGATGCCGGGGACCTCGATGAGTGTCATCGGGGCCAGGTCGAGCGGCTCCAGGTGGGCGACCCAGAAGCGCCCCGAGGAGTTCTTCTCCCGCAGGGAACCCCGGATGGAGTGGGTGCGGAACATCCCCTCCCCGGGCGTGACGTCGACCTTGCGCCAGGCCTCCGGCGGGTAGATGGTGCATTCTCGCCCGCCGAGGACGGTCGGTGTGCCGGGGCCGGTGACCTCGACCCGCCAGCGGTAGTCGCTCAGGTCGCGTTCCCGCCGTCGGCCGGGCATGCGGAAGTCGGGGTCGCGGGAGTAGACGAGGATCTGCTCGACGACGTCGTGGAACTGTTTGTCCGCTGTCAGTGTCCGGTCGGGGTGGCGGACCAGGGCGTGGAGGACGGCGACCTTGTGCAGTCCCTCGAACTGGTCGAGCATCACCTCGAGGTAGGCGGACTGGTGGAAGCTGCACTGGAGGATGAAGACGGCGTCGTCGCGGAGCAGGGGCAGGGCGGCCCCGATCCGCTCGTGCATGAAACTCAGCCAGTCCGCCCGGCTGCGCCGGTCGGTATAGAGGTAGTCCGAACTGCCCGTGTTGTAGGGCGGATCGATGTAGGCCAGCCGCACCGTGCCACTGAGTAGCGGGGCCAGCGCCTGCAGCGCGGGCAGGTTGTCACCGCGCAGGATGAGGTTGTCGTGCGCGCCCAGGGCCGCGACCGGCTCGGTGCCGGAGCGGTGGTGCCGGTGCAGGGGGCCCAGCTGTGCGGGGGTCTGCGGGTGGGGGCTGTCCATGCCCTGCCAGACGAGGCGGACGCCGTGACGTACCGATGGGGAGGGCATACCCCGATTCTAACCTTTCTACAGGGCTTTTCAGGCGGTTCGCGTGAACTTCAGGCGCCAGTCGCGGGGTCCCTCCTGCAGGTAGGTCACCTCGAAGGTCCCGGCCCTGGCCTTGACCTCATCAAGCAGGGGGAGGGGGTTGTGCGGGGCGATGAGGATCATCGACTCGCCGACCCGGCGCGAACCCAGGGCGCCGTGGATGGCCCCGTGGCGGAGCGCATGCGGGATGATGGCCGCGTTGAGGACGGGTGCCTCGTCCACTTCGCGGGCGTCGGAGAGCGGCAGCTGCATATTCATGGTGGATGGTCCTCCGGGATCGGGGAAGCGGAACCGGCTCAGGCCTGTCACCCAAATAGTACGATATAAACCGTGGCAAAAAAGAAGTCCGCCGTGTGGCCCCGGGGCCTGCTGCTGATGTTCGCGGGGGTCTCCCTGCTCACCGGCATGCTCGCCGGGCTCACCCTCCTCGGCCTCTGGGCGGGCACTCCGCTCGCCTCCCTGGGCACCGACCACGGTGCCCTCATGGTCTTCGGTTTCGTCGGCGGGGCAATCGGGATGGAACGCACCGTCGCGGCGAGGACCCGCTGGGCCTGGGCTGGTCCGGTGGCCAACGCCCTCGGCGTGGTCACGCTCCTGGCCGGCGCCCCGCGGCTGGTCCCGGCCACGGCCTTCACCGTGGCCTTCCTCGTGCTGGGCGCGGTGTATGTACTCATCCACCGCCGCCAGGCCACCTACTCCGTCCTGGTCCAGGCGGTCGGGGTGATCGGGGTGGTCTTCGCCACCGTCTGGTGGGGCGGGGGAGCGGACTTCGCCGACATCGTCCCCTATGCCGTCGTCTTCGCCGTGGCCACCATCATCGGGGAACGCATGGAACTGGCCCGGGTCTCCTTCGCCGGCACCGTCGCGGAGACCACCATCACCGCCCTCGTTCTCGCCCTGGTCGCAGCGGCGCTGCTCTTCGCGGTGCAGCCGCAGCTCGGCTTCGCGCTCATGGGAGCACTGCTGATCGCGGTCGCCGTGGTCACCGTGCGTGTCGACGCCGCCCGCCGCCTCATCCACGCCGGGAAACTGCCGAAATACACCGCGATCTGCATGCTCGCCGGCTACGGCTGGCTCATCGCTGCGGGGCTGCTGTGGCTGGGTTTCGGGCACACCCGCGCCGGGCACCTCCACGATGCCGCCGTCCACTCCGTCTTCCTCGGATTCGTGGTCTCCATGATCTTCGCCCACGCCCCCTTCATCCTCGGTGGGGTCATCCGCAGATCCATCCCCTACCACGCCACCCTCTATGCCCCGGTGGCCCTGCTCCACGCCGGGCTGGTCCTGCGGGTCGTCGCGGACCTGCGGGCCGCCGACCTCGCCTGGGTGGGCGGGGGAGTCCTCAACGTCGCCGCCGTGCTGTTGTTCATGGCCACCGCCGTGACGCTGATCGCCACCGATAAACGCCGCCGCATCGCCCGGGAGCAGGCGCGGGCACGGAGGGCCGCCCGTGTCTGAGTTCCCACTCGCCGACGTCTCCCTGCGCCGACGCGGCCGCTACCACACGCTGGCTGCCGCGACGGTGGGCAGCTGGCTGCTCATCGGGTTGGGCATCATCCTCGCCCGGGCGCTCGGCGCGCCGGTCAGCTGGTGGGTGACGGTCCACGCCTTCACCCTCGGGGTGGTCACCACCGCGATCCTCATCTACTCGACCCACTTCACCGAGGCGTTGACCCGCACGGCCGCCGGCGGCTACCGCGGTGTGGTCACCCGGATCATCCTCGTCCAGGTCGGCCTGGTCCTGCTCGTCGTGGGTAAGGCCGGTTACGACTGGGGTGCGCTCGCTGATTTCGCCGCCACCCTGGTCATCTGGGCGGGGCTGTGGCACATGGCCGTCGTGTTCTCGCACCTGCGCAGCAGCCTGTCCGGGCAGTTCGCCGCCACCGTTCCCTTCTACCTCGCGGCCGCCGCCTTCCTCGTGCTGGCGGGGCTGATCGGCAATTTCGCCGGCCGCGGCGCCGGTGACTACACCGGCATGATCGCCGGGCACTCCCGCGCGGCCATCTGGGGCTTCGCCTTCCTCACCGTGCTGGGCACCGTGGTCACGCTCCTGCCCACGATCTCCGGCACCCGGATCAGTGACACCGCCCGGCGCCGCTGCACCCGGGCGCTGATCCTCCACTGTGCGGCCCTGCTCGGCGTGCTCATCGCGCACCTGCTCGGCCAGCCGGTGCTGGCCGGAGCACTTCAGCTGCTGGTCGTCGTGGCTGCGCTGCTGGTCATCCAGCCGGTGTTCGCCGGTGTCCTCGGCCAGCGGGCGCACTGGTCCACCGCGACCCTCAGCGTCACCGCCGGCCTGCTGTGGTTGATTGCGGTGTGTGCCGCGGATGCCGTGAGCACCCTGCTGGCCGCCGATGCCCGGCAGGTCACCGCCCTGCTGGCCCCCGCCTTCCTGGGGGCCGGCCTGGTCCAGCTGATCACCGGCGTCCTGCACCACCTGCTGCCCACCCTCATCGGCGGCGGCCGGGAGCAGGTCCTGCGGTCCCGGAGTATGGCCGACAGGGCGGGTGTGGCCCGGGTGCTGCTGCTCAACCTCGGGGCCGTGTTCACCCTGCTCGCCCCGGACGGGCCGGCACGCACGGCCGGGCTGATCATGATCGGGCTCGGCCTGGCCTCCCACGTCCTGTTCCTCATCCCGGCTGTCGCCGGCCAGCACCGGAAGGAGTCCCGTTGACCATTCCCGTGGGCGCCCCCACCCCAGACAACCGCCCAGAGCCCGGCCCGGAGGCGCAGACCGGCTGGGCCTCCTGGCTGGTGATCGGCCTGGCCATCGCAGCCGTCATCGTCCTCGGCGTCACCCTGAGCACCGGGCCAGGCCCCCAGCGGGCACAGGCCCCGGCCGGGACCACCCAGACCGGGGAGACCGTCACGCAGACCATCCGCATCGAGGGCATGTCCTACCACCCCAACCGGGTGGAGATCCCCGCCGGCAGCCGACTCGTCCTGGAGCTGGTCAACGGGGACAGTCAGCCGCACGACCTCACCCTCAACGGCTTCACCACCGAACTGATCGACCCGGGTGGCTCCGCCACCTTCGACGCCGGTGTGTTCACCGCGGACACGGAAGGGTGGTGCACCATCGCCGGGCACCGGGCGCAGGGGATGGTCTTCAACGTCGTGGTCACCGGCGCCACCGACACTTCCGCTCAGGCGACGGCCTCGGAGCAGAACCAGGTGACGGACGTGAACCCCTTCGCCGACGTGCCCAGTCCCGCCACCCGCCTGGCCGCCGACCTCCCGGAGGATGCCTGGTACGACCCCGCCCTCCCGCCCGCGCCCACCGGCACCGTCCACGAGCTGGCGTTCACCGTCTCCGAGGAGATCCGGGAGGTCGCCCCCGGCCACCAGCAGGCCCAGTGGCTGTTCAACGGCCAGGCCCCCGGGCCCACGCTGCGCGGGAAGGTCGGCGACACCTTCCGCATCACGCTCATCAACGACGGCACCATGGGACACTCCGTCGACTTCCACGCCGGGGAGGTCAGCCCCGACGCCCCCATGGCCACCATCTCACCGGGGGAGAGCCTGGTCTATGAATTCGTCGCCCGCCGCTGGGGGATCTGGATGTACCACTGCGCCACCGCCCCCATGAGCCTGCACATCGCCAACGGCATGGCCGGCGCCGTCATCATCGACCCACCGGAAGGCCTCGACGAGGTCGGCCACGAGTACACGCTGCTCGCTCACGAGATCTTCCTCGGCCAGCGCGACACCGGCGCCGACGCCGAACGCGTCAACGCCGGCCGCCACGACCTGGCCGGTTTCAACGGCTACCCCAACCAGTACGACCTGCGCCCCCTGGAGATCACCGCCGGGCAGCGGGTACGGTTCTGGGTCCTCAACATCGGCCCCGACAACCCGCTGAGCTTCCACATCGTCGGCGCCGTCTTCGACACCGTATTCAGTGAGGGCAGCTACTCCGTGCGCGCCGGGCTGGGGGAGTCCACCGGTGCGCAGGTGCTGCCGCTGCTGCCGGCCCAGGGCGGTTTCGTGGAGGTGACCTTCGACGAGCCGGGCACCTACACCTTCGTCAACCACATCATGACGGAAGGGGAGAGGGGGCAGCACGGCACCATCATCGTCCGGTGATGCCGACCTCACCGCGTTCGGCCAGTTCGCCGGGGGTGTCGTAGTCGCGTTCCGTGCCGTCGCCGTCGACCTCGATGACCAGGTCGGCGGCCCGCAACAGCTTCTTCGCCGCCTGATCACGCACGGTGTCCAGCCGGCCCAGCGCACGCTCCAGCCCCGCCGCCCGCCACACCGCGCACAGGGGCTGGACATGCCCGTCGGCGGCGCGCACGACAGCGGCGTCGGCTGCGGGGTGGTGGGCCAGGGCGTCGATGAGCAGGGACAGCAGGGCGGGTGAGTCCGGCGCGTCGACGGAGAGCACGGCGACGAGATCAGCCCCCTCCAACGTCTGGAAACCGGCGGCGATGCCGGCCACGGGGCCACCGAAGGGCGGGTCCTCGCTGACCACGGGCACGGCCACCCCCAGATCCGGTTGCGGAGAGACGACCACCACCTCGTGGTCGGACAGTGCCGCCAGGAGATGGTCGACCAGGCGGACACCGTCGAGGGTGACCTGCGCCTTGTCCACCCCGCCCATGCGCTGGCCGCGCCCGCCCGCCAGGACGATGACGGCAGGCATCAGCGCGGCAGCTCGCGGGACCAGTCGCCCGAACGCCCGCCCGATTTCGCGGTGATGCCGCAGGTGCGCAGGTAGGCGGAACGGTCCACACCCTTGACCATGTCGATGATCGCGAGCGCGGCGACCGTCACGGCGGTCAGGGCCTCCATCTCCACGCCGGTGCGGTCGGCGGTACGCACAGTGGCCTCGATGACGACGTGGTCGTCGAGGATCTCCAGATCGACCACGCAGCCGTGCACGCCGATGGTATGGGCCAGCGGCAGCAGATCCGGCACCTTCTTCGCCGCCGAGATGCCCGCGATCCGGGCGACGGCCAGGACATCGCCCTTGGGGACGGTCCCGTCGCGCAGCGCGGCCAGCACCTCCGGGGAGCAGGCGACCTCGCCGCGGGCGGTGGCCGCACGCACGGTCGGGTTCTTGGCGGTCACGTCGACCATGTGGGCCGCACCAGCGGCGTCGAGATGGGTGAACTTCATGGTTACCTTTCTTCAGGAACTAACTGGGCGCGGTCAGATGCGGCGCAGCAGGACACCGACGGTATCGCCGCCCTGCAGCCGACCGGTACCCGGCTCGATGAGTGCGACCCCGTCCGTGCCGGCCAGGGAGGCCACCAGATGGGAACCGGTGCTGTGCCGGTTGAAGGGGGCTGCGACAGGCCGGCCGCCGGACCAGTCGAGGTGGACCGGGGCGAGGAAGGTGCGCTCCGGGGAGGCCGGAAAACTTACCCCCTCCGCGACGGTGGCGCGGATATGCGGGCGCTCCCACAACCCCCGGGTCGGGACGGTACCGGAGAGCGCCGCCAGCAGCGGCGGCACGTACAGGAGCCAGGAGACGAAGGCTGCGACCGGGTTGCCCGGCAGGCACATCAGCACCGCCCGCCCACGGGTGCCCAGCCCCTGCGGTGAGCCCGGGCGCTGTGCCACGGTGCCGAACCACACGCCCTCGCCCGAGGTGGCCTCCCGCACCACATCGAAGGCCCCGACGGAGACCCCGCCGGTGGTGACCACCAGGTCATGGGTGGCGCACAGCCGGTCGAGCACCGCCCGGAAATCAAGGGGCCGGTCACCGGAATGGACCTGCGTGACCTCGATACCCTGCTCGGCGAACAGGGCCGCGAGCATCGGCCGGTTCGAGTCCGGCAGCTGCCCCGGACCCGGGCGCATGCCCGGCTCGACCAGCTCGTCGCCGGAGGACAGGACCGCCACGCGGGGGCGGGGGAAGGCGGTCACCCGGGGCAGGCCCGCGGAGATCAGCGCCGCGACGGCGCCCGGGTCGACGCGGGTGCCGGCGGGGACGACGACCTCACCGGGGGTGATGTTCTCCGCCAGCGCGCGGATGTGCCGGCGTTCCGGGCGCACGGACCGGATGGTCACCGAACCGGGGAGGGGCTGCGGGCCACCGGGGATGTCGGTGTCCTCGACGGGGATGACCCGCAGGTCACCGTGGTGCTCGCCGACGGGGGCACCGGTCATGATCCGCAGGGCCGTACCGGCCGGGACATCGGCGGCCACACCGCCGGCGGGGATCTCGCCGGAAACGGGCAGCGTCCACGGGCCGGGGCCGTCGAGGTCGCCGTCGCGCACGAGGAAACCGTCCATGGCGGAATTGGAGAACGGCGGGACCGGCAGCACCGCGACGGCATCGGCGGCGAGCACCAGTCCCGGGGCGTCGACGGGGGCGACGCTCACGGGCTCGCCGGGGGAGGCCAGGTCGAGGTCAAGGAGTGCTGCCAGATGTTCGGTGATGGACCGCATGGAGACGAGATTAGCCACCGATGGCGGACATGGGGCGGTCCGGCTGGAGGAAACCAGGATCGTCGATGCCGTGGCCGGGTAGTTTGCCCCACATCGCCCCGGCCCAGATGGCGGCGAGCTCCGCGTCCCCGGCACCCCCGCGGATCAGTTCCCGCAGGGAGGTCTCGGTGCGGGAGAACAGGCAGGTGCGGATCGCCCCGTCGGTGGTCAGCCGGGTGCGGTCGCAGTCGCCGCAGAAGGGCCGGGTCACCGAGGCGATCACGCCGATGCTGCCGTGCAGCTCCTGCTTATCGACGCCCCGTGCCTCCCACAGCGCCGCCGGGGCCGCCCCCCGGGGCTCCTCGGCTGGGCTGAGCACGAAGGCGGTGCGCAGTTGTTCCAGTATCTGCTCGGCGGTGACCATGTCCTCCCGCCGCCATTGATCGCGCGGCCCCAGGGGCATCTGCTCGATGAAGCGCAGCTGCGCGCCCCGGGCCAGGCAGTACTCGGCCAGCGGGACGATGTCGGCCTCGTTGACGCCGGGCATGATCACCGAGTTGACCTTGACCGGGTGCATCCCGGCGGCCACGGCGGCGTCGATGGCCGCCAGGACATCCGGCAGCCGGTCCCGGCGGGTCAGGCGGGTGTAGCGTTCCCGGTCGAGGGTGTCCAGGGAGATGTTGACCCGCTCCAGCCCCGCCTCCTGCAGGCCGGGGAGCCGGCGTGGCAGCCCCAGCCCGTTGGTGGTCAGAGCGGTGGACACGCGTCGGCCCTCGTCGGTGCGCAGCGCCGTGGTGGCGGCGATGATCTTCTCCAGCGATTTCCGCAGCAGCGGCTCCCCGCCGGTGAAACGGATCTGGCGGATACCCAGGCGGGTGACCGCGATGGTGATCAGCCGGATGACCTCCTCATCGGTGAGGGAGGCCTCTGTGGGCAGCCACTCCAACCCCTCAGCGGGCATGCAGTAGGTGCAGCGCAGGTTGCAGCGGTCGGTGAGACTGACGCGCAGATCCCGGGCGACCCGGCCGTAGGTGTCGACGAGTTCGCGGGCGCCGTCGATCCGCGGCGGTGGGGGTGTGCCTGGCCCGCCTCGCCCAGGAAAGCCCGGCAGAGGAAGTTGCGTCGTCATGTTCCTTATATCTTAGGAACCTGGGCCGCAGGATGCCAGGATCAGTTCTCCGGCCGGGGGTCCTTCGGCTGTCCCGGACCCTTGAGCGCGATGATCCTGAACTCTCCTTCGGCCAGGTGCTTGCGCAGATCCTTCTTGTCGAATTTGCCCACCGAGGTCTTGTCGATGTCCCGGACGAAGGTCCAGTACTCCGGCAGCATCCAGCCCGGGAGGGCGGAACGCAGGGCGTCGCGGAGTTGCTCGGCGGTCTGTTCCGTCTGTGCGATGTCCTCGTGCAGCACGGTCACCGCGAGCGGGCGCTCACCCCACTTCTCGTCGGGGTAGCCGATGACGGCGCACTCCACGACCTCCGGCTCGTTCATGATGATGTTCTCCAGCATGGCGGAGTAGATCCACTCACCACCGGAACGGATCACGTCGCGGGCGCGGTCGGAGACCGTGAGGAAACCGTCGGCAGTGACGGAACCTACGTCGCCGGTGCGCAGCCAGCCGTCGTCGGTGAACAGCTCATCTGCGTCGGTCACCTCCCGGCCCCGGAATTCGCTGGCGGTGCCGTCGCCGATCTCCGTGGGGGAGTGGTAGTAGGAGCCGGTGACGATGTTGCCGCGCACCTGGATCTCCCCCTGGTTGCGGTCGGTGGAGGAGACGACCTCACCGTCGTTGACCACCCGGTACTCCAGCAGGTTGGAGAACCGCCCCTGGCTGACGCGGTAGGTCCAGCGGGCCTCGCCCGAGGAACCGGACGGTGGCCGCGCGACGGTGCCGACCGAGGACGTCTCCGTCATACCCCACACGTGGATGATGTCGACGCCGTAGCGCTCCTCCCACAGTTCGATGAGGATCGGTGGGGCAGGGGAGCCGCCGACGTAGATCTCCGTCAGCGACATCCGCTCCGGCGGATTGTGCAGGTAGTGCACGATGAGCTGGATCCACAGGGTGGGCACGCCGTGCGCCACCCGGGGGTGCACCGCCGCGATGAGGCGGGCGAGCGTCGGGGCGGAGACGTCTGAATCGGGGAAGACCAGGGGAGTGCCCGACATGAAGGCCGCGTAGGGAACCCCCCAGGACAGGACGTGGTAGATGGGCACGCAGCACAGGAAGGACTCGCCGTGGGAGACGGCCAGGGAGTCAGTGGTGCGCAGGGCCATCGCCTGCAGGTAGATCGAACGGTGCGAATAGGCCACGCCCTTCGGCGGGCCGGAGGTGCCGGTGGAATAGCAGATCGCGGCGGTGGTGTTCTCGTCCAGGACAGGCCAGTCGTAGACGGTGGAACGGCCGTCGAGCAGCGCCTCATAGGAGTGGACCGCGATGCCGTCGGGAAGCTCCGCCATCACCGGGGCCAGGGGGCCGAGGCCGGTGAAGACCACCGCCTGCACCGAGGGGCAGTCCACCAGTGCCTTACCCAGCAGCCCGGCCAGCCGGGGATCGCAGACAATGACCTCGATCTCGGCGTGGTTGATGATGTGCTGGACCTGGTCGCTCATCAGCTGCTTGTTCAACGGGGCGAAGATCGCCCCCATGCTGGACACCGCGAACTGCACCTCCAGGTGCTCGGCGCAGTTGTGCATGAAGGAACCGACCCGCTGGTCGCCCGTGATCCCCAGATCGTCGTGCAGTGCGTGGGCGAAGGCCGCGGCCCGGGCGTGGATCTCATCGAACGTGGTCTCCTCGGCACTGTCGGTGCGCCACGTGGTCACCTTCGTGGTGGCATGCGCGGTGGAACCGTACTGGAGGATCCGGGAGATCGACAGCGGCACGTTCTGCATGGTGGAGAGCATGCCCAATACTCTAGCCCGGAGGGTCAATGCGGTTGTGTCAGCGGCATACGCTACAATGGCTGGAGATCGACGGGGGTCTGGGATTTTCCACACAGGCCTCCAGTCCGCCCGGACCCACGCGTCCACCCACCTTCTGTTGCTGTGCAGCCTGCCGGTTGCCGTGGCCTGGAAGGGTGCGGTCCTTCACGGTCCGGCCCGGTCTGATCTCCACCGAAGTACGGCTCCGTCCCCGTTCATGCCGCCCGAGGCACATATGCCCTGGGGTGGCGGGCGACGTCGAGTTGCTCAACTCCACAGAAGGCTTCCAGCCTGGTGCATGACGCATTCACCCACGGCACACCAGGGTCTGGTCAAGCAACGAAAGGACATCCGTGACCGATACGGACACCGCCACCGCTGCCGCTCCGGCCGACCTCGCGTCGCTGAAGATCCCTGAGCTGCGCAAGCTCGCCGCGGACAAGGGCCTCAAGGGGGTCTCCGGCCTGCGGAAGAGTGATCTGATCACCGCCATCCAGACTGGTGCTGTCCCGCCCCGTTCCCGTGCAGCTGCCCCGGCCGAGCAGGCCGCCCCGGTTGCCGCACCGGAACCGGCGGAGCAGGAAGAGAAGGCGGAGAAGACCGCCCCGGCCCGCCGGACCCGTGAGACCGCGCAGGAGCAGGCTGCTCCGGCGGGGGCCTCTGCTGAGGCCACTGAAACCGCCCAGGAGGGCGGTTCCGAGGAGCCACGCTACGAGTCCCGTTCCGCTGCCCGCCGTGCCCGCCGCAACCGTGCCCGTCACAGCCAGCGTGATCAGGAACCCGGCCAGGACCAGCAGGAGCAGAACCAGCAGCAGTCACAGGACTCCGCTGCCGCTCAGGAGCAGCCGCGCCAGGAACAGCCGCGCCAGGAGCAGGAACAGTCGCAGGACTCCGGGCAGGACCAGCAGGAGCATGGCCAGCAGCAGCGTGGCCAGCGTGAGCAGGGCCACCGTGAGCAGCGCAGTCAGCGTGGCCAGCGCGGGGACCAGCGTGATCACCGCGAGCAGCGCGGCGACAATGGTGACGGGGAGGGCCGCCGCGGTCGCCGCAGCCGCCGCAACCGTCGCGGTCGTGCGGGAGACCAGCACGATGGTGGTCAGCAGCAGCACCAGGATCAGCAGCAGGACTCCTCTGACCTGCACGATGTCGCCGGCATCCTCGACATCGTGGACAGCAACGTCGCCTTTGTGCGCACCACCGGTTACCACGCCTCCCCGGCGGACGTCTTCGTCCCCAACCAGCTGATCCGCCGTTCCGGCCTGCGCGCCGGCGATGCCGTGACCGGCAAGGTCCGTATGGGTGGCGGCCAGACCCACGGCCAGGGCCGCAACCGCCAGAAGTACAACCAGCTCGTCAGCGTCGACACCGTCAACGGTCTGAGCGTCGATGAGGCGCGCAACCGCCCGGACTTCGCCAAGCTGACCCCGCTGTACCCGAACCAGCGTCTGCGCCTGGAGACGGACCCGAAGATCCTGACCACGCGTGTCATCGACCTGATCATGCCGATCGGCAAGGGCCAGCGTGCGCTGATCGTCTCCCCGCCGAAGGCCGGTAAGACGACGATCCTGCAGAACATCGCCAACGCGATCTCCACGAACAACCCCGAGTGCTACCTCATGGTGGTGCTGGTGGATGAGCGCCCGGAGGAGGTCACCGACATGCAGCGTTCGGTCAACGGTGAGGTCATCGCCTCCACCTTCGACCGCCCGCCGGGAGAGCACACCGCGGTCGCCGAGCTCGCCATCGAGCGGGCGAAGCGCCTGGTGGAGCAGGGCAAGGACGTCGTCGTCCTGCTGGACTCCATCACCCGTCTGGGCCGTGCATACAACAACTCCTCACCCGCCTCGGGCCGTATCCTCTCCGGTGGTGTGGACTCCAACGCCCTGTACCCGCCGAAGCGCTTCCTGGGTGCCGCCCGCAACATCGAGAACGGCGGTTCCCTGACCATCGTGGCCACCGCCATGGTGGAGACCGGTTCTGCCGGTGACACCGTCATCTTCGAGGAGTTCAAGGGCACCGGTAACGCGGAGCTCAAGCTGGACCGCAAGATCTCCGAGCGCCGGGTCTTCCCGGCCGTGGACGTCAACCCCTCCGGCACCCGCAAGGACGAGCTGCTGCTCGCCCCGGATGAGGCTCGCGTCATGCACAAGCTGCGCCGTATCCTGTCTGCACTGGACCCCCAGCAGGCCATCGATCTGCTGATCAGGCAGCTGAAGAAGACCAAGAGCAACGGTGAGTTCCTCCTGCAGGTCGCATCTTCCGCCCCGATGGCCGCCGACAAGGATGAGGAGGACTACTCCTAAATGGCAGGACATGTCTCCGCGGTAGACGACATCGTCTCCGAGTACCAGGGCATCGAGGCGCAGATGTCCGACCCGGCCACGGCCGGTGACCAGGCGCTGTTCCGCAAGCTGTCGAAGCGCTATTCGGAGCTGCAGCCCATCATCAAGGTCAACAAAGAGCTGGTGAGCACCCGTGAGGACCTCGCGGACGCCCGCGAGATGGCCCATGAGGACAAGGAGTTCGCCGCCGAGGCCGAGCGCCTGGAGGCCCGTCGGGTGGAGCTCGAGGAACAGCTGGCGGATCTGCTGGCCCCGCGTGACCCGCATGACGCCGATGACGTCATCATGGAGATCAAGGCCGGTGCCGGTGGTGAGGAGGCGGCCCTGTTCGCCGCTGACCTGGCGCGCATGTACGAGCGCTACGCCGCCAAGCACGGTCTGACCTGGGAGGTTCTGGGCCTCTCCGAGTCGGATCTCGGCGGAGTCAAGGACATGACCTTGTCCATCCGTTCAAAGACCCCGTCCCGGGACGGTGCGTGGAGTGTCCTCAAGTTCGAGGGCGGCGTGCACCGCGTGCAGCGCATCCCCGTGACCGAGTCGCAGGGCCGCATCCAGACCTCCGCTGCCGGAGTCATGGTCTTCCCGGAGACCGATGAGCCCGGCGCCGTCGAGATCGACGAGAAGGATCTGCGCGTCGACGTCTACCGTTCCTCCGGCAAGGGCGGCCAGGGCGTGAACACCACCGACTCCGCAGTGCGCCTGACGCACCTGCCCACCGGCATCGTGGTCACGTGCCAGAAGGAGCGTTCGCAGATCCAGAACAAGGCGCGTGCCCTGCAGGTCCTGCAGGCCCGCCTGGAGGCGATGGAGCGCGAGAAGGCCGATGCCGAGGCCGCAGAGGGCCGTGCCGCGCAGGTGCGCACCATGGACCGTTCCGAGCGCATCCGCACCTACAACTGGCCGGAGAACCGCATCAGCGACCACCGCATCGGTTTCAAGGCCAACAACCTCGACAACGTCCTCGACGGCAACCTTGACGACCTGTTCACCGCCCTACGGGCGGCCGAGCGCGCCGAACGTCTCGAGGCCGAGTAAGGGATGAGTCCCCACCGTACGCTCCGCGACGCGCTTGCCGACGCCGCGGAGCGTTTCGCGTCCGCAGGCGTGCCCTCCCCGGAGGTCGACGCCCGCCTCATTGCCGCACACCTGCTGCAGGTCGGCCCCATGGAGGTCGCCCTGCGCTCGCGTGACGGAGTGCCGGACGGTTTCGAGGGAATGGTCGCCCGCCGGGAGGCGCGTGAGCCGCTCCAGCACATCCTCGGCCTGGCCCCCTTCGGGGCGCTGGACCTGCACGTCGGGCCCGGGGTGTTCATCCCGCGGCCCGAGACGGAGGTCCTGGCCGACTGGGGCGTGCGCCAGCTCGCCGGCAGCCTCTCACCCCGCGTGGTGGACCTGTGCACCGGCTCCGGTGCCCTGGCGCTCTACGTCGGACATGAGGTGCCGGGGGCGGAGGTGGTGGGCGTCGAGAAGCACGAGGAGGCCCTGGCCTGGGCCCGCCGCAACGCGGAGGGCACCGGTGTGGAGATGATCCGGGGTGATGTCACGGATCCGCAGCTGCTCAGCCGCTGGCACGGGACGGTCGACCTCGTGCTGACCAACCCGCCCTATGTCCCGCTGACACCGGACCTGGACGTGGAGGTGTACGCCGATCCGCCGCAGGCGGTCTTCGCCGGCGAATCCGGCATGGACGTCATTGAGGCGATGGCGCCGGCCATCCACGCGCTGCTGCGGCCCGGGGGAGCGGTGGGCATCGAACACGACGACACCACCTCCCCGGAGGTGCAGGATGTTCTGGCAGCTCACGGCGGTTTCCGCGACATCGCGGTGCTGCACGACCTGACCGGTCGGGCCCGCTTCGTCACCGCGAGTAAGGTGTAGCCCCATGAGCCGCATCTACAACTGTGCCGACGAGACCGAACGCGCCGAAGGTATCCGCGCCGCCGTCGACGCCGCCCGCGGCGGCCGCCTGGTCGTCATGCCCACCGACACCCTCTACGGGCTGGGCTGCGACGCCTTCGACAACCAGGCGGTGGCCAATCTCCTGGCCACCAAACACCGCGGCCCCGATATGCCGGTGCCGGTACTCGTCGGCTCCTGGGACACCATCCGTGGCCTTGTCCGCGAGTTCACCCCCCAGGCGCAGGCCCTCGTGGAGGCCTTCTGGCCGGGTGGGCTCTCGCTGGTCGTCCCCCAGGCGCCCTCGCTGCCGTGGAACCTCGGTGACACCCGCGGCACCGTGATGCTGCGCATGCCGCTGCACCCCGTGGCCATCGAACTGCTCCGCGAGGTCGGCCCCATGGCCGTGTCCAGCGCGAACATCTCCGGCCAGGAGCCGCCCACCACCGCCATCGCCGCGAAACAGCAGCTGGGCACCGCCGTGACCGTCTACCTCGACGGCGGCGAAACCCCGGTGGGGAAGCCCTCCACCATCATCGACCTCTCCGGCCCCGCCCCGCGCATCCTGCGGGAGGGCGCGATCTCGGCGGAGACGATCGGCGAGGTCATCGGCGTGGAGCCGGAACTGCTGCGGAGCAGGGCCTAGAAGGGGAGGGGTCCACCATGGGCGCTGGTGTCCCACTGCGTGAACTCGGCCTGGTGATCCTCGTGGCGGCCGCGGTCACCTACCTCGCCACGGGTGTCATCCGCTCCCTCATGGTGCGTTCGGGCCGGATCGCCGAGATCCGGCAACGCGACGTCCACACCCAGCCCACCCCGCGGCTGGGTGGGGTGGCGATGTGCTCCGGTTTCCTCGCCGCCGTCTTCCTGGCCAACCAACTGCCCGCGTTGACCAGGGGATTCATGCCGATCACCCCGGAGATGAACGCTGTGGTGTGGGCGGCCTTCGCCATCGTGCTCGTCGGCGTGCTCGATGACCTCTTCGAACTCGACGCCATCACCAAACTCATCGGCCAGGTGCTCTCCGCAGTCATCCTCAGCGTTCTCGGCCTGTCCTGGACACTGCTCTACCTGCCTTTCGGCGACGGCACGACCGTGGTACTCGACCAGCTGCAGGCGACGATCGTCACCACCATCTTCACCGTCGCGCTGATCAACGCCATCAACTTCGTCGACGGCCTCGACGGGCTGGCCGCCGGCCTGGGCATGATCGCCGGTGGCGCGATCCTGCTCTTCTCCCTGACCGTCCTCCACGACCAGGGTGGGGCGGTCTCCGCCTACCCGCCGGCCATCATCGCGGCCGGACTGGTGGGCATCTGCCTGGGATTCCTGCCCCACAACTTCGAGCCCTCCCGCATTTTCATGGGGGACTCCGGTTCCATGCTCATCGGCCTGCTGCTGGCCGCCGCCTCCACCTCGGCCTCCGGCAAGATCAACATGTCCCTCTACGGCACCGCGGACATGGTGGCGCTGATGAGCCCCATCATCGTGGTGGCCGCGGCGATCTTCGTTCCGGTGCTGGACCTGGTTCTGGCGGTGGTGCGCCGACTGGCCAAGGGCACCTCGCCGTTCGCCGCCGATAAACTCCACCTGCACCACCGGCTGCTCTCCCTGGGGCACACCCACCGGCGTACCGTGCTCGTGCTCTACCTGTGGGTCAGCGTGGTGGCCTTCGGGGCGGTGAGCTTCTCCGTGGTGCCGGTGCGGGTGGCGGTCGCCCTGACGCTGGTGGCGCTGGTCGTGGCGTTCCTGGTCACCCTCATCCCGCTGCGCGCCGGCAAACTGGGCCGGCGGACCCCGCCGACCCACGTGGTCGCCCACACCGATCCCACAGGTTGAGGCCCCGGGCCGCCGGGTAGGATCCGGAGTCGTGACTACTCCTGATAATGCACCGGAGAGCGCCCCGCGCTCGGAATTCGACGACCCCCGCCGCCCCCTCCTGCGGGCGGTGCGCTTCGGCACCATCGCGCTCGTCGCCATCACGATCATCTCGCTGGCGGTCTGGGGTGGCGTGCGCGAGCTCCCCGGCATCTGGGGCGTGCTGATCGGGGCGGCCATCGGCGGCGGTTTCGTCCTGCTGACCGCGGCGAGCGTCCTGTTCACCTCCTCGACCAACCCGGCCACCACCGGTGCGGTGGTCCTGGGCAGCTGGCTGCTCAAGATCGTGGTGCTCATCATCGTCCTGGCCCTGATCCGGGACCTGACCTTCTACGACCGCACCGCGCTGCTGGTGACCACGGTCCTGGCGCTCATCATCGTCCTGGCCACCGAGGTGTGGGGCGTGATCACCGCGCGGGTCACCTACGTCAACTAAATCCGGTTCACCTGCAGAAGGGCTGGGGAAGAGCTGCGACGGGGGCGTCGGCAGGCGGCGGGACCGCCGCATCGGGGGCGGAAAACGGGGGTGATCACCCCCGCGGGGCGGGCGGATCGACCGCATGTGACGGACCTTACAGCCGCCCCCAAAGCTGCCGATACAGGGCATATTAGGGGCGTGACGCGGGGCGTATCGCGCCACGTCAGCAAACATTTCCGGGCCCCGTGGGAGAATTCAGAACCACCCTGATAAGCTGTCCTGCGGGTTACCCCGGCATGTGGAAGCGGCACCTGTGGAAACACGGTGACGCCGTACAGGGCTGCGGTACATCCCCAGTCACCGCCTTCGCTGATGTGCGACGGAGTCCGAGGTGGTGGCGGAAAGAGATTTTCAGACGTCCATCGCACCGTATGGGAAATGACACTCCGCATACGGCCCGAACACGGGAGAGAACGCTGAGCGTTACAACACTGGCCATGAGGGGCGAATTCCACGCACCCGAACTGGATCCTGAATTTTTCCCGGGGCAATACTACGGCCACATCCTGTTTGAGGATTTCGCAAACGGATGGTTCGCACTGGACCGACTGATGCTCGTCCGCATTCTGATGACGATCATTCTGGCGGTCCTTTTCCTTGTCGCCTTCCGGAACACCAAGCTGATTCCGTCAGGCCTGCAGAACTTCGCAGAACTCGCACTGGATTTCGTCCGGGTGCACATCGCCGAGGACATCCTGGGCAAGAAGGAGGGGCGTCGGTTCCTGCCGATCATCGCCACCATCTTCTTCGCCGTCCTGGCATTCAACCTCCCGACGATCATTCCGGGGCTGAACATCTCGCCCAACGCGCGTATCGGCATGCCGATCGCGCTGGCGATCCTGGGCTACATCACGATGATCTACGCCGGAGCCAAGCGTTACGGCTTCGGTAAGTTCATCAAGTCCTCGGTGGTCATCCCGAATCTTCCACCGGCACTGCACATCCTTGTCGTGCCGATCGAGTTCTTCTCGACGTTCATCATGCGGCCGGTCACTCTCGCGCTTCGTCTCATGGCGAACTTCCTCGCGGGACACCTCATTCTGGTCCTCCTGTACTCCGCCACGAACTTCTTCTTCTGGCAGCTGAACGGTTGGACCGCACTGTCTGGTGTGACCATCATCGCCGCTATCGCGTTCACGCTCTACGAGGTCATCATCATCTTCCTGCAGGCGTACATCTTCGCCCTGCTGGTTGCTGTGTACATCGAGCTGTCGTTGCACGCGGACTCCCACTGACAAGTCGCGAACCTCGCGGCCAACTGAATAACCCCACTTCAATCACCACCTGAAGTCCCGGTCTAACCCCCTGACCGGGCACCAAGAAAGGGAACGACTTTCATGAACGAGATCATCCTGGCTCAGGCAACCGAGTCCACCATCGGCGGCCTCGGCACCATCGGCTACGGCCTCGCCACCATCGGCCCGGGCCTGGGCATCGGTATCCTCGTCGGCAAGGCCCTCGAGGGCATGGCACGCCAGCCCGAGATGGCCGGCCAGCTCCGTACCACCATGTTCCTGGGTATCGCCTTCGTTGAGGCCCTCGCCCTCATCGGCCTGGTCGCCGGCTTCCTGTTCTAATTTCGAGCGGAAACACACCCCTTTAAGACTGGAGACTCATGACGAACGTCATTTACTACCTTGCGCAGGAGGCTGAGACCCTTCCCCTCGAGGGCGGGAACTCGATCCTTCTGCCCAAGGCATACGACATCGTCTGGTCCATCATTCCGCTCGTCGTTATCCTGCTGATCTTCTGGAAGTTCGTTCTTCCGAAGTTCCAGGAGGTCCTGACTGAGCGTGAGGACCGGATCAAGGGTGGCATTCAGCGTGCCGAGGCCGCACAGGCCGAGGCAAAGGCCGCACTTGAGAAGTACAACGCGCAGCTCGCCGAGGCCCGTGCCGAAGCAGCCGAGATCCGTGAGCAGGCCCGCGAGAAGGGCAAGCTCATCGAGGCTGAGATGAAGGCGCAGGCCGCCGAGGAGAGCAACCGCATCATCGCATCCGGTGAGAAGCAGCTGTCGGCCCAGCGTGAGCAGGTCGTCGCAGAGCTTCGCCAGGAGATGGGACAGAACTCGATCAACCTGGCCGAGCGTCTGCTCGGTGGCGAGCTTTCCGACGCCACCAAGCGTTCCGGCACGATTGACTCGTTCCTGTCCGAGCTCGACACCGTCGCACCGGCAGGAAAGTGAGCGCCATGCACGCAGCGAGCCGCGAAGCACTAGCAACGGTTGAGTCCCACCTGGACGGTCTCGTCCGGGGTTCGGGCAAGGCCGTCGCCGTCGCCGCCCAGACGGGCACCGAGCTTTTCGACGTCGTCGAGGTTCTCGACGGTGACCGCGCCCTGCGTGTCGCGGTCGCCGAGGCCTCCGCCACGCCGGAGCAGCGCACGGGCCTGATCCGGACCGTGTTCGGCGGCAAGGTCTCCGACAGCACCCTCTCGGTGCTCAACGAGGCCGCCGCCAACACCTGGTCCACCCCCCGCGAGTTCCGCGCAGGTCTGGTGGCCCTCGGCCGCCGCGCTTTCCTGCGTGGCGCCGAGGAGCAGGGTCAGCTGGGACAGGTCGAGGACGAGCTGTTCCGACTCTCCCGTGTCCTGGACCGTGAGGGTGAGCTGACCCAGCTCCTCTCCGACAAGACGACGGACCCGGCACGCAAGCGTGGCCTGCTGGCCGGCGTTCTCTACGGCAAGGTCAACATGTTCACCGAGGCGCTCGCGCTGCAGGTGATCGGCCGTCCGGAGAAGAACCCGATCGACGACATGACGAACCTGGTTGAGGCAGCCGCGCAGCTGCAGGGCCGGTCCGTCGCACACGTCGTCGTGGCCGAGCAGTTGAACGCAGGCCAGCAGGCGGCGCTCGCCGACAAGCTGGGACGAATTTACGGTCGTGCGATGTCCATCCACTCTGAGGTTGACCCCAGCCTCCTCGGTGGCGTGACCATCCGCGTCAAGGACGAGATCATCGACGGCAGCCTGGCGGGCAAGCTCGCCAAGCTGCGGACGAACCTCTCCTGAGACACGACTACAGACGAACTATAAATATGCTGGAAGATACAACCGAGAGCAGGAAGAACATGGCGGAGCTGACGATCTCCTCCGATGAGATCCGTAGCGCGATAGCGAACTACACCTCGAGCTACTCCGCGGAGGCCTCCCGTGAGGAGGTCGGCGTGGTCATTTCGGCAGCTGACGGTATTGCCCAGGTTTCGGGCCTCCCGTCGGTCATGGCGAATGAGCTGCTTGAGTTCCCCGGCGGCGTCATCGGCGTCGCACAGAACCTTGAAACCGACACCGTGGGTGTCGTCGTGCTGGGTAACTTCGAGTCCCTGGCGGAGGGCGACGAGGTCAAGCGGACCGGCGAGGTCCTCTCGATCCCGGTCGGCGAGAAGTTCCTCGGCCGAGTAATCAACCCCCTCGCTGAGCCGATTGACGGCCTGGGAGTCATCGAGTCCGACAAGACCCGCGTGCTGGAGCTGCAGGCTCCGGGCGTGCTGGACCGTCAGCCCGTCGAGGAGCCCCTGGCCACCGGCATCAAGGCCATCGACGCGATGACCCCGATCGGCCGCGGACAGCGACAGCTGATCATTGGTGACCGTAAGACCGGCAAGACCGCGGTCTGCATCGACACCATCCTCAACCAGAAGGCCAACTGGGACTCCGGCGACAAGACCAGGCAGGTCCGCTGTGTCTACGTCGCCATCGGTCAGAAGGGCTCCACCATCGCGGCGGTCCGGAAGACCCTGGAGGAGCACGGCGCCCTGGAGTACACCACCATCGTGGCTGCTCCGGCATCCGACTCCGCCGGCTTCAAGTGGCTCGCCCCGTTCACCGGTGCAGCCCTGGCCCAGCAGTGGATGTACGAGGGCAACCACGTCCTCGTCATCTACGACGACCTGACCAAGCAGGCCGAGGCCTACCGTGCGATCTCCCTGCTGCTGCGCCGCCCGCCGGGCCGTGAGGCCTACCCGGGTGACGTGTTCTACCTGCACTCCCGTCTGCTGGAGCGTGCCGCGAAGCTCAACGATGAGCTCGGTGCCGGTTCGATCACCGCACTGCCCATCATCGAGACCAAGGCGAACGACGTGTCGGCCTTCATTCCGACCAACGTCATCTCCATCACCGACGGCCAGGTCTTCCTTGAGTCCGACCTGTTCAACCAGGGTGTCCGCCCGGCCATCAACGTCGGTGTCTCCGTCTCCCGTGTCGGTGGCGCCGCCCAGACCAAGGGCATGAAGAAGGTCGCAGGTTCCCTGCGTCTGGACCTCGCCGCCTACCGTGACCTCGAGGCTTTCGCCACCTTCGCCTCTGACCTGGATGCCGCATCCAAGGCTCAGCTGGAGCGTGGCCAGCGCCTCGTCGAGCTGCTCAAGCAGGCCGAGAACTCCCCGCAGGCCGTCGAATACCAGATCATCTCGATCTGGCTCGCCGGTGAGGGCGCCTTTGACGTCGTTCCCGTCGAGGACGTCCGTCGCTACGAGTCCGAGCTGCACGAGTACCTCCGCGCCAACGTCGCGGACGCCTACGCTCAGATCGACGGCGGCAAGGCCCTGTCGGACGAGTCGCAGGCTGCCCTGCTGGCCGCCAACGACGAGTTCGCGAAGACCTTCCAGACCACTGACGGTCGCCCGGTCATCAACGAGCCCGAGGTTGATGCGCTGTCCAGCGACCAGCACAAGAAGACCCAGCTCACCGTCCCCCGCAAGACGGCCAAGAAGTAAGGGCCTCCATGCCCAACTTTGAATCCGTCAACAACAACGAAGGGAGGATTGTGAACCATGGCTAATCTTCGCGAATTGCGTGACCGTATCCGGTCCGTCAACTCGACCAAGAAGATCACCAAGGCTCAGGAGCTGATCGCCACCTCGCGCATCACCAAGGCCCAGGCCAAGGTCGAGGCTTCCCTGCCGTACGCACAGGAGCTGTCCAACGTGATGGAGCGCCTCTCTGAGGCGAGCTCCCTCGACCACCCGATGCTGCACGAGCGCGAGGACGGCAACGTCGCCGCCATCCTGATCGTGTCCTCGGACCGTGGTATGGCCGGTGGCTACAACCACAACGTCTTCAAGAAGGCTGCAGAGCTGGAGAAGATGCTGGAGGAGGCCGGCTACGAGGTCGTCCGTTACGTCACGGGCGGTAAGGCCGTCGGCTTCTACAAGTTCCGCGACGCAGAGATCGCCGGACAGTGGACCGGATTCTCCCAGGACCCGTCCTGGGAATCCACCCACCATGTCCGTCACCACCTCATCGATGGCTTCAACGCAAGCTCGAAGGGTGAGGCCAAGTACCGCGACGGCCTCAACTCCGAGGGCGCTGCGATCCGTGGTTTCGATCAGGTGCACGTCGTGTACACCGAGTTCGTCTCGATGCTGTCCCAGGTTCCGGTGGCACACCAGCTGCTGCCGATCGAGCCTGTCATCCGTGAGGATGAGCTGGACACCGGCGAGTCGATGCTGGAATCCGGCAACGAGCTCACCCCGGACGTCGATTTCGAGCCGGACGCGGACACCCTGATGGATGCGCTGCTCCCGAAGTACGTGTCCCGTCGCCTGTACGCGATGTTCCTCGAGGCGTCCGCCGCCGAGTCGGCATCCCGCCGTAACGCGATGAAGTCTGCGACTGACAACGCAACCGAGCTGGTCAAGGACCTCTCGCGCGTGGCCAACCAGGCCCGTCAGGCACAGATCACCCAGGAAATCACAGAGATTGTCGGTGGCGCGGGTGCGCTCGCCGATAGCGGAGAAAGTGACTAGAAAATGACTACAGCTCTCGCAGAGCAGAACGCACAGCAGGCGTCCAGCGCCGGCCGTGTCGTGCGTGTCATTGGTCCGGTCGTCGACGTGGAGTTCCCGCGCGGCGCGATGCCGGCCCTGTACAACGCACTGACTGTCGAGGTCACCCTCGAAGCAGTCGCCAAGACCATCACCCTCGAGGTTGCCCAGCACCTCGGTGACAACCTCGTCCGTGCAGTCTCCATGGCCCCGACCGACGGCCTCGTCCGCGGCGCCCAGGTCGTGGACTCGGGTAAGCCGATCTCCGTTCCGGTCGGTGACGTCGTCAAGGGCCACGTCTTCAACGCCCTCGGTGACTGCCTCGACGAGCCGGGCCTCGGCCGCGACGGTGAGCAGTGGGGCATCCACCGCGACCCGCCGCCCTTCTCCGAGCTCGAAGGTAAGACCGAGATCCTGGAGACCGGCATCAAGGTCATCGACCTGCTGACCCCGTACGTCAAGGGTGGCAAGATCGGTCTGTTCGGTGGTGCCGGTGTCGGCAAGACCGTTCTGATCCAGGAGATGATCACCCGTATCGCGCGTGAGTTCTCCGGTACCTCCGTGTTCGCCGGTGTCGGCGAGCGCACCCGTGAGGGCACCGACCTCTTCCTCGAGATGGAGGAGATGGGTGTTCTCCAGGACACCGCCCTCGTGTTCGGCCAGATGGATGAGCCGCCGGGAGTCCGTATGCGTGTCGCACTGTCCGGCCTGACCATGGCCGAGTACTTCCGCGACGTGCAGAACCAGGACGTTCTGCTGTTCATCGACAACATCTTCCGTTTCACCCAGGCCGGCTCCGAGGTCTCGACCCTGCTGGGTCGTATGCCCTCCGCCGTGGGCTACCAGCCCACCCTGGCTGACGAGATGGGTGTCCTCCAGGAGCGAATCACCTCGACCAAGGGTAAGTCGATCACCTCTCTGCAGGCCGTCTACGTGCCCGCCGATGACTACACCGACCCCGCCCCGGCCACCGTGTTCGCCCACCTGGATGCCACCACCGAGCTTGACCGCTCGATCGCGTCCAAGGGTATCTACCCGGCCGTGAACCCGCTGTCCTCGACTTCTCGTATCCTCGAGCCGTCGATCGTCGGCGAGCGTCACTACGCCGTGGCACAGCGTGTCATCGGCATCCTGCAGAAGAACAAGGAACTGCAGGACATCATCGCCATCCTCGGTATGGACGAGCTCGGCGAAGAGGACAAGATCACCGTCCTGCGCGCACGTCGTCTCGAGCGCTTCCTGGGCCAGAACTTCTTCGTCGCTGAGAAGTTCACCGGTCTGCCGGGATCCTATGTCCCGCTGGAGCACACCATCGAGGCATTCGAGCGCATCTGCGACGGCGAGTTTGACCACTACCCGGAGCAGGCCTTCAACGGCCTCGGTGGCCTGGACGATGTCGAGGCCGCCTACAAGAAGCTCACCGGCAAGTAAGAGGAGACGCACATGGCTGACATCACCGTTGAACTGGTCTCCGTGGAGCGCATGCTCTGGTCGGGTTCGGCCAGCATCGTCACCGCGCAGACCACTGAGGGTGAGATCGGCGTGCTGTCCGGTCACGAGCCGATGCTCGGGCAGCTGCGCGAGAACGGCGTCGTGACCATCCGTCCGGTCGAGGGCGACAGGCTCGTCGCCGCCGTACACGGTGGCTTCCTCTCCGTTACCCCGGAGAAGGTCACCATCCTCGCGGACTACGCGATCTGGGCCGATGAGGTCGACACCTCGCTGGCCGAGTCTCAGCTGCAGGACGCCGACGAGTTCACCCGTCTCCGTGCGGAGGCGGAACTGAGCGCCGTGCGCCGTAAGGCCGAGGCTTAATAAACGGGGGGCCGGGTGACCGGCTCCCGAGGCACCGCCTCTTCCTCTCTCAGACTGACACCCGCTGCCCACCAGGGCAGCGGGTGTCAGTTTTTCCGGTATCGGCGGGGGAAGGGCAAACGGTTGTTCCTGCGGGCATGCGCTGTCGTTGGGCAATTGCAGGCGCGGGCTATAGAATGAGCCGACAACCGTCCGGAAGGGGAACGTGCCGTGGAGATCGTGACCTGGGTACTGATCGTGTTTGCCGTGCTTGCGGTTCTGCTCGCCGTCTGGCGCTTCCTCACCCTGCGTTCGCGCGGCACGACGATCCTCCTGCGTCGCCTTCCGGCCTCCGGCGTCCACGGCTGGCGCCACGGCACGATCCGCTACAACGGTGACGACCTCGAGTACTTCAAGCTGCGGTCCATCTCACCGATGGCGGACCAGGTGTTCAACCGGCAGCGCCTGGACTTCCACGAGCCCCGGCAGCTGACCCCGGGGGAGGTCGCCTTCATGGCCGAGGGCCTGTCGGTGGCGACCCTGTGCGACGGCGGCACCCACTACGAGATGGCGCTTGACCCGCATAGTCTCACGGCGCTGACCTCCTGGATCGAGTCCGCTCCGCACGAGCGGCAGGAGCGCATCGACCATCACCGTCTGCGCAGCAGGATCACCCGGGGTCAGAACGGAAAGTGACCACGGGCTAGTCTGGAACGCATGCGTTTAGTCATCGCCCGTTGTTCCGTGGACTATGTCGGCCGCCTGGAGGCGCACCTGCCCATGGCTGACCGTCTGCTCATGATCAAAGCCGACGGTTCGGTGTCAGTGCACGCCGACGACCGCGCCTACAAACCCCTCAACTGGATGACTCCGCCGTGCGCGCTCACCGAGACAGCCATCACCGACATCGACGGTGAGGACACCGGCGAGCAGCTGTGGATCGTGGAGAACTCGAAGGGGGAGCAGCTCCGCATCACCATCGAGCAGGTCCACCACGAGACCACCCATGAGCTCGGCCAGGATCCCGGCCTGGTCAAGGACGGGGTGGAGGCCCACCTTCAGGAGCTGCTGGCGGAGCACATCGACACCCTCGGTGAGGGCTACAGCCTCGTACGCCGCGAGTACCCCACCGCCATCGGCCCGGTGGACCTCCTGGCCCGTGACGGGGCCGGCGGGACCGTGGCCGTGGAGATCAAGCGCCGCGGCGGTATCGACGGCGTCGAGCAGCTGAGCCGTTACCTCGATCTGCTCAACCGCGACGAACTGCTGCGGCCGGTCCGTGGCGTCTTCGCCGCCCAGGAGATCAAACCCCAGGCCCGCACCCTGGCCGAGGACCGTGGCATCCGCTGCCTGACCCTGGACTACCAGGAGCTGCGCGGCATCGAGACCGACGAACTGCGGTTGTTCTAGCAGTGCCGCGCAGGAACAGACCGCAGCGCCCGTGCAGAGGCGGGCGTCGGGAAGCGGTGGTGCCCAGGGAGCTGCCCCGCGACGGCACCGCCTTCTACGGCACCCAGACTGTCGAGGGGCCCTCGTGGACCCAGGGGGAGTTGTACCAGTTCCGGCACATGGGTTCGCATTCGGCGAAGAAATTCTACGTGTGCCCGGGCTGCAACCAGAACATCCCGCCGGGGGTCGCCCACATCGTCGCCTGGCCCCGCGACACCGGACGTGGCGCCGATGACCGGCGGCACTGGCACCGCCACTGCTGGGACCGCAGGTAACCTGGAACGCATGATCATCGCCTTCTCCGTGGCACCGACCGTCACCGCCACCCCCGACGCCGAAATGTCCGCCGCCGTAGCCGAGGCCGTGAGGATCGTCCGCGATTCCGGCCTGCCGAACGAGACCAACGCCATGTTCACCCTCGTCGAGGGGGAGTGGGACGAGGTCATGGACGTGGTCAAACGGGCCACCGAGGCAGTCTGCGCCGTCTCACCGCGTGTGTCCCTGGTGCTCAAGGCCGATATCCGGCCCGGTTACCCGGACCAGCTGCACCAGAAGGTCGAATCCCTCGAGAAGCACTTCTAAGGAGAACACCACTTGAACACCCCACACCGCTACGTCTCCGGAGCCATCGACCTCGGCGAGGTGAAGGCACGGGCGGAGGCCCGCGATCAGGCCGCCCAGCAGGTGGCCACCGGCACCGGACCGGCCCCGTACCTGACCGTCACCCCGCAGAACTTCGAGAACGACGTCGTCCGCCGTTCCCTCGAGGTGCCGGTCGTGGTGCTCGTCGGCACCCCGCGCAGCCCCGAATCCGAGCAGCTGCGCGCTGACCTGCAGCAGCTGGCAGAGGGGGCGGGCCTGAGCTACATCGTCGGCTACGTCGACGCTGACGCCACCCCCGAGGTCGCGCAGGCCTTCGGCGTGCAGGTCCTGCCCACCGTCATCGCCCTCGGCGGTGGTCGCCCCGTCACCCAGTTCGAGGGCGGCCAGCCCGCCGACGCCCTGCGGACCTGGCTCGACGCCCTGGTCACCCAGGTCGGCCCGCAGCTCTCCGGACTGCAGGCGGCACCCGCGGAAGAGGACGCCCCGGAGGATCCGCGCCTGGGCCAGGCGCTGGCGGCCCTGAACGCCGGCGACTTCGACGTGGCAATCGCGGTCTACGACGAGATCCTCGCCGAGACCCCCGGTGACCAGGACATCGTCCAGGCCCGCGACACCGCGAAGCTGCTGCAGCGCCTCGACCCGGCCTCCCGCACCGAGGACCCGGTCGCCGCCGCGGACGCCGACCCGACGGACGTGGAGAAGCAGTTCACCGCCGCCGACGCGGAGGTGGTCGCCGGGGCTCCCGAGCGTGCCTTCGACAGGCTGCTGGCACTCATGGTCGCCGTACCGGGGGAGAAGCTGCGCGTGCGTGACCGCCTCGTCGAGCTCTTCGCGCTCTTCGATGCCGCCGACCCCCGCGTCACCGGGGCCCGCACGCGGATGGCCTCCGTCCTCTTCTAGCCGGACCGACCCTAAAACACCGACGGCGCCCGACCCCTGAGCTCAGGGGTCGGGCGCCGCCGGCGTCGAGAAGCAGGGGATCAGCCGCGGTGGCGGTACCACTGCACGGAGTTGGCGGGGATCTGCAGCTCCAGGGAGTGCTCCTGGCCGTCCCAGCCGGTGTCCGTGGTGCTCACGACCTCCGGGAGTTCGTTGCCGGCTCCCTGGTACTTCGCGTCATCGGTGTTGAGCACCAGCTCCCAGTCACCGGCCCGGGGGATGCCCAGCGGGTAGCTCTGCTGGGAGGTGCCGGAGAGGTTGACCACCGCGAGCAGCGCGGAATCGTCGTTGCCCCAGCGCAGGTAGGCGAGGATGTTGTTGGCGGCATCATCGCTCTTGAGCCACTGGAAACCCCGGTAGTCGTGGTCCTGGGAGTACAGGGCGGGGGAGTCCCGGTAGATCCGGTGCATGTCACGCACCAGATTCTGGATGCCCTCGTGGTACTCGTGGCCCCAGCCCTCCAGGTTGGACCAGTCGACGGAGTGGGCCTCGTCCCATTCGCCGGTCTGGCCGAACTCCTGGCCCATGAACAGCAGCTTCTTGCCCGGGTGGGAGAACATGTAGCCGTAGAGGGCACGCAGGCCGGCAGCCTTGTTCCAGTCATCACCCGGCATGCGTCCCCACAGGGAACCCTTGCCGTGGACGACCTCGTCGTGGGAGAAGGGCAGGACGTACTTCTCGGAGTAGGCGTAGATCATCGAGAAGGTGATCTCGTTGTGGTGGTACCCGCGGTGGATCGGGTCGAGCTTGAAGTACTCGAGGGTGTCGTTCATCCAGCCCATGTTCCACTTGAGGGAGAAGCCCAGCCCGCCCTGCTCGGTGGGGGCGGTGACCCCAGTCCAGGAGGTGGATTCCTCGGCGATGGTGAGCACACCCGGGTGCGTGCGGTGGACGGTGGCGTTCATCTCCTGGAGGAACTGCACGGCCTCGAGGTTCTCGCGGCCACCGAACTGGTTGGGCTCCCACTGACCTTCCTCGCGGGAGTAGTCGAGGTAGAGCATGGAGGCCACGGCGTCGACGCGCAGGCCGTCGATGTGGAACTCCTCGATCCAGTACAGGGCGTTGGCGACGAGGAAGTTGCGGACCTCGTTGCGGCCGAAGTCGAAGACGTAGGTGCCCCAGTCCATCTGCTCGCCGCGGCGCCAGTCGGCGTGCTCGTAGAGGGCGGGGCCGTCGAAACGCGCCAGCGCCCAGTCATCCTTCGGGAAGTGGGCCGGGACCCAGTCCATGAGGACGCCGATGCCGCGGTTGTGGAAGGCCTCGATCAGGCCGCGCAGCTCATCCGGGCTGCCCCAGCGGGCGGTCGGGGCGTAGTAGCCGGAGACCTGGTAGCCCCAGGAACCACCGAAGGGGTGCTCGGAGACGGGCATGAGCTCCACGTGGGTGAAACCCTGTTCGGCGACGTAGTCGACCAGCTCGGTGGTCAGCTCCTTGTACCCCTTGCCGATCTTCCAGGAACCGAGGTGCACCTCGTAGATCGACATCGGCTGGTTGAGCAGGTCCGCGGAGGCGCGGTTACGCATCCACTCACCGTCGTTCCACTCGTAGCGGGAGTCCACGACGATGGAGGCGGTCTCCGGCGGGCACTGGGCAGCCTTGGCCAGCGGATCGGCCTTGTCGCGGCGGTGGCCCTCCTTGGTCTGGATGGCGAATTTGTACACCTCACCCTCGCCGATGTCCGGGATGAACAGCTCCCACACGCCGCTGGAACCCAGCGAACGCATCGGGAAGTGGCCGGCGTTCCAGCCGCAGAAGTCACCGACGACGGCCACGCCGATGGCGTTGGGTGCCCACACCGCGAAGGAGGTTCCCTTGACGGTGCCCAGGGCGGTCTCGTAGGAACGGACGTTGGCGCCGAGGACATCCCAGAGGCGCTCGTGGCGGCCCTCGGAGATCAGGTGGATGTCCAGGTTGCCCAGCGTGGGCAGGAAGGCGTATGGATCGGCGATGACGGCCTCACCGGTGTCCGGCCAGGTGACGCGCAGGCGGTAGTCCGGGGTGTAGATGTCCGGCAGTCCCAGCACCCACACATCGTTGCCGATGGGGGTGGCCTCACGCGACTCGTTGTGGATGAGGACATCGACGCGGAGGGCACCCGGCTGGCGGGTGCGGATGACGGAGCCGCCCTGCACGGCGTGCCAGCCGTAGAAGTCATGGGGTGCGTGATGGCTGCAGTTGTACAGCCGCTCCATGTCCGTGTCGGGGATGAGCAGATTCTGGTCGATGCCGTCGTGGGCGTCGTGCATGGCTGGACCTCACAGGGGGAAGGTGAATGCGGTTGATGCGTTTTTGTCAGGGGGAGTTGCTCCGCCCGGTCACGTTCCTGACGCTACAGGAACGGGTCGGGCGGAGGCGGCCGGATCAGGCCCGGTAGTCGGTGACCTGGCGCCAGGAGAGCGGCTCCCGCCGGTCGGCCGGGACGTTCGGCAGGATGAGCACATGGGCGACGTCGACCTCGGGCACCAGCTGCACGAAATTGCTCTGGTGCCAGGTCCAGGTGGCGCCGGTGATGGCGTCGTGGACGGGGAAGCTGGCACCGGGGTGCTGGCCGAGGGCCTTCAGGTCCAGATGCACGGTGCCGGCCTGCGTGTGATGCGGGTCGAGGTTGACCACCATGAGGACGATGTTGCCGGTGACCGGGTCGAGCTTGGAGTAGGCCAGGATCTGGTCGTTGTCCACCTCATGGAAGTGCAGGTTGCGCAGCTGCTGGAGCGCGGGGTTCTCCCGGCGGATGTGGTTGAGCAGGGCGAGGTAGGGCTCGAGGGAGTTCCCGGCGGCGCGGGCCGCCTCGAAGTCGCGGGGCCGTAGCTCGTACTTCTCGGAGTCGAGGTACTCCTCGGAACCCTTCTTGACGGGGACGTGCTCGTAGAGCTCATAACCGGAGTAGACACCCCACAGCGGGGACATCGTCGCGGCGAGGGTGGCCCGGATGGCGAACACGGCGGGCCCGCCGACCTGCAGGGACTCGTGGAGGATGTCGGGGGTGTTGACGAAGAGGTTCGGGCGGGAGTAGTCCGCGGCGTCGCGGATCTCGGAGGCGAACTCGGTCAGCTCGTGCTTGCTCGTCTTCCAGGTGAAGTAGGTGTAGGACTGTGAGAAGCCCAGCTTGGCCAGCCCGTAGAGGCGCGGGGCGCGGGTGAAGGCCTCGGCGAGGAAGATGACGTCCGGGTCGGTCTCGTGGATCCGGGCGATGAGCCACTGCCAGAAGTTGGCGGGTTTGGTGTGCGGGTTGTCCACCCGGAAGGTCCGTACACCCAGATCGACCCAGTACTTGACCACGCGGTGGACCTCGTCGTAGATCGCGGTGGGGTTGTTGTCGAAGTTGATGGGGTAGATGTCCTGGTACTTCTTCGGCGGGTTCTCGGCGTAGGCGATGGTGCCGTCGGCGAGCTCGGTGAAGAAGTCACGGTGGTCGGTGGCCCAGGGGTGGTCCGGGGCGGCCTGCAGCGCCAGGTCGAGCGCGATCTCCAGGCCGAGTTCCTCCGCGCGGGCCAGCAGCGCCTGGAAATCCGCGACGGTGCCCAGCTCCGGGTGGACCGCGTCGTGGCCGCCGTCCTTCGAACCGATGGCCCAGGGGGAGCCGACGTCGCCCGGCTCGGGGGTGAGGGTGTTGTTGCGGCCCTTGCGGTTGACCTCGCCGACGGGGTGGATCGGGGGGAAGTAGACGGTGTCGAAACCCATGGCGGCGACCCGCTCGAGTGCCTTCGCGGTGGTGGCGAAGGTGCCGTGGACCGGGCGGCCCTCCTGGTCCCGTCCGCCGGTGGAGCGCGGGAAGAGTTCGTACCAGGAGTTGAACAGGGCGTCGCGGCGCTCCACCTTGACCTCGCAGATCGGGCCGTGGGTGAGCAGGTCGCGCAGCGGGTGGTCGTGCAGCACGGCGGTGACGACCTCGGACATCGCGATGCGGACGCGGTCGGTGACGTCGCCGTCGGTGCGGCGCAGGGCGCTCGCGGCGTCGACAAGCACGCCGGAGACGGAGTCCGGGGCCTGGGCCGCGGCGCGGTCGAAGAGCGCCGCGCCGTGGGCGAGGTCATTGGCCAGCTCGGCGGCGGACTGCCCGGCGTCCATCTTCTTGGTCACCGCGTTGCGCCAGGTGGCGAACGCATCCGACCAGGCGTCCACCCGGAAGGTCCACACGCCGGGGGTGTCCGGCACGAAGACCCCGTGGACACGGTCCTGGTTGTGCGGGTCCGTGGTCATGTGGAGACCCACTGTCTCCCCACCTGGCGGGGTGACATTCAGGGTCGCGGCGATGGCGTCATGTCCTTCGCGCCAGGCCAGCGCGGTGACCGGCAGGACCTCGCCCACCACGGCCTTGGCGGGGAATAGTCGCCCGGAGATCTGCGGGCGGACGTCATCAATACCGAGTCGACCTGTCATGTGTTTCACCTTCGACATAGGGGTTGGAATTACCCTGACGAGCCTAGTGCAGCTGTGTCAGTTCCACAGGGGGCGCGGCTAATCGGCCACAATGGGGGATGTGACTGACTTCAATGACGAGACCAACGAGGACCTCCTGCTCGATTTCCGTGACGTGACCTTCCGGCGTGGGGGACGGGACCTCGTTGGCCCCGTCACCTGGCAGGTCGAACTCGATGAGCGGTGGGTGATCATCGGCCCCAACGGCGCGGGAAAGACCACCCTCATCCGCATGGCCGCCGCCGAGGAGTTCCCCAGCACCGGCCGGGCCTTCGTCATGGGGGAGCAGCTGGGACGCACCGACATGCGGGACCTGCGCTCCATGATCGGTGTCTCCTCTGCCGCGCTGGGCAACCGCATCCCCGACAACGAGACCGTGGGGGATCTCGTCGTCTCCGCCGGTTATGCCGTGCTCGGCCGCTGGCGCGAGGAGTACGAGGCGATCGACTTCGAGCAGGCCCACGAGATCCTCGACCTGGTCGGCGCGTACCACCTCATCGACCGCACCTGGGGCACCCTCTCCGAGGGGGAACGCAAGCGTGTCCTCGTCGCGCGTGCCCTGATGACCAACCCGGAGCTGCTCATCCTGGATGAGCCGGGCGCCGGCATGGATCTCGGCGGCCGGGAGGACCTCGTCGGTTATCTCGGGGATCTGGCCCTGGATCCGGATGCCCCCGCCATCGTCATGATCACCCACCACGTGGAGGAGATCCCTTTCGGCTTCACCCACGCCATGCTTCTCGACGAGGGCAAGGTGGTCGCCCAGGGACTCATCGACAATGTCCTGACCAGCGAGAACCTCTCCACGACCTTCCACCAGCCCATCGAGGTCTCCCGCATCGGCGAACGCTACTTCGCCCGCCGGACGCGCCGCCCCGGCACCCACCGCCGCTGAGTGGGGCCTAGACTATCGGTGTAAGAGGTCCGACCAGAGTGAACTGTGGAGGTGAATCGGCCGTGACCCAACGTCAGGCGCCCACCGGCTATGGCCAGGCCCGCCTGTCCACCACGGTCATCCTGGTCCGGGATTCCGGGGAGGGACTGCAGGTGTGGGCCCAGGAACGGGTCTCCACGATGCGCAACTATCCCGGCATGACCGTCTTCCCGGGTGGGGGAGTGGACCAGCGTGACCTGCCCGTCGGGGACACCTCCGCGCTGTGGACCGGCGAACCCGTCGAGGATTTCGCCGTCCGGCTGGGCCTGAGCCCCGAGCAGACCCACGCCGTCGTCTTCGCCGCAGTCCGCGAACTCTTCGAGGAGACCGGCACCCTGCTGGCCTACCACGCGGACGGTTCAACGATCGCCGATGTCACGCCCTACCACCGGGACCGCGTCGACCTCATCTCCCACCGCATCTCTCTGACGGAGATGCTCACCGGGCGTGACCTGCGGGTCTGCACCCACGGCCTGCGCCCCTGGGCCCGGTGGGTGGGCGGGTGGAAGGACCTCCACTGGTTCGACACCATCTCCTTCGTCGCCGTCGCCCCGGAAGGGCAGTCACCCGACGGCGACACCTCCGAGGCCGACGACGCAGGCTGGTTCTCCCCGCAGCTGCTTCTCGACGGCTGGCGGCACGGCCTCGTCCGCCTCGCCATCCCCACCTGGGCCCAGTTGTCCTTCCTCGCCCAGTTCCCCACCACGGCGCAGGCCCTGGCCGCCGCCGACGCCGCGGACCTCAGCCCTGTCGTCGGCGACCCGGTCGATGACCCGCGCTACGCCGAATACTTCAACGCCGCCTGGGTCGACCGGATCCGCCCGACACGCTGATGGCCTACACACGCGACGAGGTCGCCTTCCTGGCGGCCCACACGCAGGAGATCGCCGAGGCCACCACAGACCTCCCGCTCACCCGGAAGAGCCTGCTCGCCGACACCGCCGCCCTGCGTCAACGCTTCGGGGAGCATGGCCGCGCGGTGACAGAACTCGCGCAGGCCCGCCGCTCGGCGGTGACGAACGGGAAATTCCCCGCCGACTGGCTCACCGACCTCGACGCCGCCCAGCAGGCCACCCCGCAGGTCGTGGCCGCCGAACGTGCCGCCCGTCTGCGCCGCACCCTCGGACCGGACACCCTGGTCCATGACGTGACCTGCTCGGTGGGCACGGAGGGGGCGTCGACAGTCGCGGAAGGCCTGGGGTACCTGGGCAGCGACCTCGACCACACCCGCCTGCTCATGGCGCGCCACAACCTCGGCCCCGCCGCCTGGCTCGTGCGCGCCGACGCCACCGCCCCGGTGAGCAGCGGGGCCGACGTTGTCGTCGCCGACCCCGCGCGCCGGGCCGGGGGACGGCGCATCACCCGGCCCGACCAGCTGCTGCCGCCGCTGCCGGACCTGTTGGCCGCCTGGCCGGGTAAGGAGCTGGCGGTCAAATGCGCCCCGGGCCTGGATTTCTCGGACTGGGAGGGGCTGGTCAGCCTGGTCAGCGTCGACGGCGGTGTGAAGGAGGCCTGCCTCTACACTCCGGGACTGGCGGAGGGGGTCAGCCGGGAGGCGGTCGTCATCTCCGGCGGGAAGACCGATCGGATCACGGATTCTGAACCGGACGGTACTGATGCGGGTGAACCGGGCCGTTTCCTCATCGACCCGGACGGCGCGGTCGTGCGCGCCGGACTGGTGCGCCACTACGCCCACCGGGAGGGGCTGTGGATGCTCGATGAGCGCATCGCCTATCTGACCGGGGACGTGATCCCGGCGGGCCGCACCGGCTTCGAGATCCGCGAGATCGTGCCGCTGAAGAAGCTCAGGGCTGCCCTGAACAGCCATGATGCCGGTGCCCTGGAGATCCTCGTGCGCGGGGTGGATGTTGATCCGGATGCCCTGCGCAGGAAGCTGAAGCTGAAGGGGAAGGCGGCGATGGCGGTGGTGTGCACCCGGATCGGCACCCAGGGTGTGGCCCTGATCTGCGGCCCCCGGCAGGCCATGGAGCCCGGAAACTAAGTGTTGCCTGACCGGGCTGACAACGCCTTAGAGTAGACTTTCTGCAGAATTCCCCCAACCCCGTCGAAAGGTGACTGCCGATGCCCGCCATCGTGGTACTCGTCAAGCATGTTCCGGACACCTGGTCCCAGAAGGCCCTCGAGGCCGACAACACACTGGACCGGGTCAACGTTGATTCCGTCATCGACGAAATCAACGAGTTCGCCATGGAGCAGGCACTCCAGCTGCGGGACGACAACCCGGACGCCGGTTACCGCGTCATCGCCCTGACCGTCGGTGCAGCCGGCGCCGACGAGACCCTGCGCAAGGCCCTGGCCATGGGCGCGGACGACGCCGTCCACATCCTCGACGACGCCATCGCCGGTTCCGACCTGCTGGGCACCACCTGGGTGCTCACCAACGCCATCAACACCGTCGGGGACGTGGCACTCATCGTCGCGGGGAACGCCTCCTCCGACGGCGCGATGGGTGCCCTGCCGGGCATCCTGGCCGAGTACCGCCAGGTCCCGGCCCTGACCAACGTGCGTTCTGTGGCGCTCCAGGGCCAGACCATCGCCGCTGTCCGTGAGACCGCTGAGGGCCGTTTCGAGCTCTCCGCGCAGCTGCCGGCGATCGTCTCCGTCACCGACAAGGCGCCGAAACCGCGTTTCCCCAACTTCAAGGGGCTGATGGCCGCAAAGAAGCACGACGTGACCGTCCTGGACCTGGCCGCCATCGGTGTGGCCCCCGAACAGGTCGGTCTGGCGCATGCCGCCACCGCCGTGACCGCAGCGAACACCCGCCCCGCCCGCGGGTCCGGCGACGTGATCAACGGCTCTGACGGGACCGCCGCCGCGGGCACCGTCGCGGAGTTCCTCGCCGCCGAGAAGTTCCTCTGATCCACTCGACCCCCTGTTAGGAAAGCACCACATGTCCACTGTCTATGTCCTGGTCGAGCACAACGGTTCCGAGCTCGCCGCCACCACCGCCGAACTGATCACCGCCGCCCGCCCGCTGGGTGAGGTCGCCGCCGTGGTCGTCGGCACCCCGGGTGTCACCCAGCAGCTCGCCCCCGCTCTCGCGGAGCTCGGGGCCGCGACCGTCGTCGCCGCTGAGTCCGCCGATGCCGACCAGCGCCTCGTGCTGCCCAAGGTCGACGCCCTGGCCACGCTGGCCGCCACCAACCCGGGCCCCATCGTCATCTCCGCCGGGGTCTCCGGCAACGAGGTCGCCGGCCGCCTGGCCGCCCGCCTGGCCTCCGGCGTGCTCTGCGATGTGGTGGGCATCAACGCCGACCGCACTGCCGCCCAGTCCGTCTTCGGTGACCAGATCCAGGTTTCCGCTGCCGTCGGCGGTGCCAGCCCGATCTACACCCTGCGCCCCGGTGTCATCGATCCCGCTCCGGTGGCCGCTGCGGGCACCGTCACCTCCGTGGCCCTGCCGGCCGCCACCGTCAAGGACGTCACCGTCACCGGATTCACCCCGGCCCAGCGCGGTTCCCGCCCGGACCTGCCTGCGGCCAAGGTCGTGGTGGCGGTCGGGCGCGGCATCGGTTCGGCCGAGGGGATGGCCCTGGCCGAGCAGCTCGCCGACGCACTCGGCGGTGCGGTGGGTGTCACCCGCGACATCGTCGACCTGGGCTACTACGACGGCGCCTACCAGGTGGGGCAGACCGGTGTCACCGTCTCCCCGGACCTCTACATCGGCCTGGGTGTCTCCGGTGCCATCCAGCACACCTCCGGCATGCAGACCGCGAAGAAGATCGTCGTGGTCAACAATGACGAGGATGCCCCGATCTTCCAGATCGCCGACCTCGGTGTGGTCGGTGACCTCTTCGACGTCGTCCCGGCGCTCATCGACGAGATCAACCAGCGCCAGTAGATGCAGCACGCCCGCCGGTACCTCGACCATGCGGCGACCACCCCGATGCGTCAGGTCGCCATCGACGCCTGGGTTGAGCACGCCGGCGCGCTCAACCCCGGTGGGCAGTACGGCTCCGGCCGTGCCGCCCGCCGGGTGCTTGATGACGCCCGCGAGCTCATCGCCCGCCTCCTCGGTGCCGACCCGGTGGAGGTCGTCTTCACCGCCTCCGGCACGGAGGCCGACAACCTCGCGGTGACGGGTCTGTACCGGGCCTCGGAGCTGGAGCGCATCGTCTCCACCCCGATCGAGCACCCGGCGGTACTTGAACCGGTCAAGGCCCTTGGTACGGCCGCTGAGCTGCTGCCGGTGGGCCCGGACGGTCGCGTCTCGGATCTGTCCGCCCTGGACACCCCCGCCGCGGTCGCGTGCTGCATGTGGGCCAACAACGAGACCGGCGCGATCCAGCCGATCGATGAGGTCATCGCCCGCGCCTGCGCCGCCGGCACGCCGGTGCATGTCGACGCGGTGCAGGTCGTCGGTCATCTGCCGGTGGATTTCCGTACCCTCGGTGCCACCACGCTGGCGGCCAGCGCCCATAAATTCGGTGGTCCGCGCAGCTCCGGCCTGCTGCTGGCCCGGCGTTCCCCGGCGCCGGCCCCGGTATTGCACGGCGGGGGTCAGGAGCGGGGTATCCGCCCGGGCACCCTCGACGTCGCCACGGCCGCCGCCACCGCCGCCGCGCTGGCGGAGGCGGTGGGGGAGATCTCCGAGGAGACCACGCGTCTGGCGGCTCTGCGCGACACCCTGCGCGCAGGGATCCTCGCCCGCGTCGACGATGTCCTGGTCCACACCATGGAGCCTGCCCTGCCCGGACACCTGCACCTGTCCTTCCCCGGCGCGGAGGGCGACAGCCTGATCATGCTTCTCGACGCCGCCGGCATCGAGGCCTCCACCGGCTCCGCCTGCGCCAGCGGTGTCAACCGTGCCAGCCACGTGCTGCTGGCCCAGGGTGTGGGCGAGCGGGACGCCCGCGGGGCGGTGCGGTTCACCCTCGGCCACACCAGTACGGGGGAGGACGTGGAAGCCGTCCTGGCGGTGATCGCCGAGGTGGTGGCGAGGGCACGCGCCGCCGGCATGGCGTGACAGGAGTTTCTCATGTGATTCATGGGACTTATGTGACTACATGGATTAGCGTTCTCAACCATGAATGTTCTTCCCCGGCTGACCGCTGTCCTGACCTCCGCCACTCTCGCCCTCACCCTCTCCGCCGTCCCCGCCACCGCCTTCTCACCGCTGGCGCCCTCCGGTGTGGACGTCTCGGGACACCAGCGCGACAACGGCACCCCCATCCACTGGCGTGAGGTCGCCGCCGACGGGCAACGCTTCGTCTTCGTCAAGGCCACCGAGGGGGAGGGCTGGCTCAACCCGCACTACCTGGAGGATGTCCACGCCGCGCACCAGGCCGGACTGCTCGTGGGCACCTACCATTACGCCCGTCCCGCCAAGGACGCCCGCACCCAGGCCGCCCACTATGCCGCCGCACTGGCCACCGCCCCGGCGACCTCCCTGCCCCCGGTGCTCGACATCGAGGTCGACGAGGGCCTGTCCCCGGTGCAGCTGCAGGCCTGGACCCGGGACTTCCTCACCGAGACCGAACGCCTCACCGGCCGGGCCCCGATGGTCTACACCTACCGCTATTTCTGGCGCGAGCACATGGCCGACAGCAACGCCTTCACCCGCTACCCGCTCTGGCTGGCGGCCTACCAGAACACCGTGCCTGAGAGCGTCGGTGGCTGGGACAACCTCACCTTCTGGCAGCGTTCCGATGCCGGCCGCGTCGCGGGCATCAACGGACCCGTCGACCTCAACCTCTTCAACGGCACCGACGCACAGCTGGGTGATTTCGTCGCCGGCCGTCACGTCGACCTCGGCGGGCTCCTCGACACCGTCCCCGGTCCCGACATCCTCGACTCCCTGGGTGGCGACAACGCCGCCCTGGCGGGCCTGATCCTCGCCGCGGAATCCGGTCTCCTGCCCGAGGGTGCGCTGGCCGGTGCCGCCGAGCGGGCGGGCATTGACCCGGCCCTGGCCGGTGACATCGCCGGCCGCGTCGGCCAGCTCCTGGAATCCGGGGAGCTGCCCGTCGATGACCTGCTGGTGATGGTGGAGAACCCCGACTATTCCATCGGTGACCTGCTCATCCTGCTCAACAACGCGGGCTGAGCGATCAACCGAGTGAGTGGATGCTGAACGCCGCGAGGAAGCCCAGGGTGGCGATCAGCCCGGAGTAGAGGGAGGCCTTCTCGAAGGCCTCCGGGATCATCGTGTCTGTGATCATGGCCAGGATCGCCCCCGCGGCCAGCGCGTTGACGAATGCCAGTGTCACCGGGGAGGCGCCGTCCAGCAGGAGGTAGCCGGCCAGTGCCGCCAGGCCCGAGGCCATGGCGATCCCACCCCAGATCCCGAAGACATAGCCGGCGCTGCGGCCGGACCTCTTCATCCCCGCTGTGCTGGACAGGCCCTCCGGGACGTTGGAGATGAACACCGCGGCCAGCATCGGAATGCTCAGTCCGCCCCCGGTGAGGAAACTCAACCCCAGCACCATCGATTCCGGAATTCCGTCGATCAGTGCGCCCACCGCGATCGCCGCCCCACCGCCTTCATCGGCATCGGGTTGCTGGTCACCGGACCGCTTGCGGTGTCGGGCCCCCTGCCAGGCCAGCACGAGGTTCAGGCCGACGTACACGACGGCGCCCACGAGAAAACCCAGGGCAGTGGCGGCCAGTCCACCCTGCTCCACCGCCTCCTGCACCAGCTCAAATGCCAGTGCGGAGATCAGTACCCCGGAACCGAAGGCCATCACCACCGCGACCAGCCTGGCAGGCACAGACATGAACCAGGCGACAGCACTGCCCAGCAGCAGCGCGGCGCCAGCCATCAGTCCGGCACCTCCGGCAAGCAGCCACTCCGGCACGGGAACTCCCTCTCCTGGATCGGCAGGTGACTCTCACCATACGAGGGTAGTCCGTTCCGCTGTCCCGGGCGTCAGGGAGAGATTCGTCCCTGGGAGGGGTCATCCGGGCGGAGGGCGTCGAACTCAGTCAGCGCAATGCGGAAACCGAGGACATCGAGCACCTGCAGCAGCGTGTCCAGCCGGAGACTGGGTTTGCCTTTCTCGATCTCCCGGATGAGGCGTTCGGACACTCCGGCCAGGGCTGCCAGGTCCTGCTGGCGCAGGCCGAGTTCAATACGGCGTGCACGGGCTGCCTCGCCCAGCTCTGCGGGTGTCATCCTGCCTCTTTCAATCGGCGCGATCGTGCCGTTAGGCGCAAGTCTACAGGCGCATGAGGGGCAATAGCCCCACTATCGGCACGATCGCGCCGATCAGACCCCTTCCGGGCCCTCCAAGAGCGAGATGGTACTGCCATCGGCATGATCGTGCCGGTTATCCAGGCGGCGCGGCGCGGTGCCGGAGAACAGGTCCCGGGTCCAGCGCTCGTCCTTGTAGTGGGCCGGCACGGCGCCACCCAGCAGCACGCGTGCGAGCCCGGCAGCCTCCGGGGAGCCCTCCTCCGGCAGCTCATGGTCGCTGCCGATGAGGATCATGTTGCCAGAGCGGCGGCCCTTGAGCATCGGGGGATCGGCGATGACCGCCACATGGGCGAAGACCTCGGCCATGCCGGCCAGCTCCGTTTTCGTGGCGATCAGGCTGTGGAAGTCGCCGCAGTTGGCCACGTAGAGCCCGCCCGGGGCCAGCGCGTTCTGCACATCGCGGAAGAAATCGGGTGTGGTCAGGTGCAGGGGGACCCGGGCTCCGGCGAAGGCGTCGCGGATGATCACGTCGCGGCTGGCGGGGTGGAAACCGGCGGTGACCTCCCCGGCCTCGCCGACGCGGATCTTCACGGTCGGGGAGCGCGGGATGTCGAACCACTGGCGCACATACTGCGCCAGCTCGCTGTCCAGCTCCACGACGGTGTGCCGCGACTTCGGCCACAGGTCGGCGAAGTAGCGCGCCATGGTGCAGGCCGCACCTCCCAGGTGTGTCACGCGCAGGGTCGACGGATCGTGGTGTGCGGCCACCTGCTGCTCCACGATCGCCGCGATCCAGCGCATGTACTCGAATTCGAGGACGTCGGGGCGGCCGATCTGCACATGGGAGGAGGGCACCCCGTTGATCATCAGCGTCCAGGCGTCCGGCAGGAAGGTGTCGGGGACAAGCTCGGCGATGCCGGAGTCGATCTCGTAGCTGCCGGCGGCGGCGCCGGTGGTCGGGGTATCAGGGGAGGTGCGTTGACGACGGGACATGTTCTACCGGGTGTTTCTGGGCTCTCAAGAGGACGGGTGGACGGTGGCGGAAGCCTCCCTCACCATACGGTCATGACCGGAGGCAGAGGAATCCCGGAGCCGCACAGTTTAGATCCTTTAGAACTCGGGGGCCGGTTTAGATCCTTGAGAACCTCACCGTGGTTTCAGATCGGTGCGCTTCGGGATTACGCTGCAGGATTGACTGTTGGAATGAGGAGAAGAGGGAGGAAGCACATGCGCGTACTGGCGGCGATGAGCGGCGGGGTCGACTCGGCCGTGGCGGCAGCGAGGATGGTGGAGGCCGGACACGAGGTCGTCGGCGTCCACCTGGCCCTGTCCCGCGACCCGCAGGCCGTGCGTGAATCCTCCCGCGGCTGCTGCTCGCTCGAGGACTCCGCGGATGCGCGCCGGGTCTGCGACAAACTTGGTATCCCCTTCTACGTGTGGGACTTCTCCGACCGCTTCCAGGCCGATGTCATCGATGATTTCGTCGATTCCTACGCCCGCGGCGAGACCCCCAACCCCTGCCTGCGCTGCAACGAGAAGATCAAGTTCGCCGCGCTGCTCGACCGTGCCGTGGCGCTCGGATTCGACGCCGTGGCCACGGGGCATTACGCGCTGATCGACTCCGACGGCCATATGCGCCGTTCCGCCGACCCGGACAAGGACCAGTCCTATGTCCTCGGTGTGCTCACCCGCGAGGAGCTCGACCGCTGCCTCTTCCCCGTCGGCGACACCCCCAAACCGCAGATCCGGGAGGAGGCCGCCCGCCACGGCTTCTCCGTCGCATCCAAGCCGGACTCCTACGACATCTGTTTCATCCCCGACGGCAACACCCAGGCCTTCCTCGGCTCCCGCATCGGCCTGCGCCCCGGCATGGTCGTCGACCAGGACGGTGCGCAGCTGCGCGATCACGACGGCGCCTGGAATTTCACCATCGGCCAGCGCAAGGGGCTGGACCTGCGCAACCCCGCGGCCGACGGCCGCCCGCGCTACGTCACCGACATCGACGCCTCCACCGGCACCGTCACCGTCGGCCCCCGCTCCGCGTTGTCCGTGACCACCATCCACGCCGACCGCCTCAAGGTGCTCCACCCGGCGATGACCGGTTCCTTCGACGCCCATGTCCAGGTCCGCGCCCATGGCGGCATCACCTCCTGCCACGCCCAGATCAGCGGCGATGAGATGACGCTGCACCTGCGTGAACCCCTCCAGGGTGTGGCCCGCGGCCAGGCCGCCGTACTCTACCTGCCTGACCCCGACGGGGAGGGGGATGTGGTCCTGGGCTCCGGCACGATCTGCGGGACGGAGTCCGCGTGAGCGCCTACGGACTCGGCCCCCTGCCGGGCACCTCGGTCCCTGAGGCCGCCGATGTCATCCTCTCGGAGACCGGCGACCTGCCCCACCTGCCCGACCTGCCCGCCCGCGGTCTCGGCTCCGATCCCATCGGCCGTACCGCCTGCCTCCTGGAGGCTGTGACCGTCGACCGCGGGCCGCGCTCCTGGATCATGACGGACCGCCCCCAGCTGCTCACCCGGCGGACCTGGGACCGCCTCCACCGCGACCTCGACGAGGTCGAGGAGGCCTGGGGCACCACCATCCCGGAGCTGAAGATCCAGGTCACCGGCCCCTGGACCCTGGCAGCCGGCATCGAACTGGGCAACGGCCACCGCGTGATCACCGACCGCGGTGCCCTGCGCGACCTCACCGACGCCCTCATCGAGGGCGTCAACCAGCACGCCCGCCACCTGGCCACCCGCTTCCGCTCGAAGATCACCGTGCAGCTCGACGAACCGGACCTGCCCGCCATCGCCCGCGGGCTGGCCGGGGCCACCGACTTCAACCCCGTCCGTGCGATCAACCCGAAGGACCTGGCCGAGCGCCTGGCTCATGTCGTCGACGGTCTCGGGGCCGAGGACGTCCTGCTCAACCAGACCGGTTATGAACCCCTGTGGGAGGTGGCGCGGGACTGTGGCGCCGGCACCGTGCTGGTCAGCCTCGACCGGGTGCAGGGTACGGAGCAGTACGACGGCTTCGGCCACACCGTCAGCGCCGGTACCCGTATCGGGCTGGGTGTGACCGGGCCGGGCGACACCGTCGATGAACTGCTGGAGCGCCCCCGCGAGCGGGCCGTGGCTGTCGCCCGTTTCTGGGAGCGCCTCGGCCTGGATCCGCAGTGGCTCACCGAGCGGGTCGACGTCCACCCGCGCGCCGGCATCACCGAGGGCACCCTGGTGGAGGCCGCCGGGGCCTACCGGATGGCCGTGGCCGTGGAGCAGATGCTGCGCACCGACGCCGGCGACCTGTAGCCGCCGGATTCAGCGGCTCTGTCGCGGCATGGTCACCGCGGCCAGAGCCAGGAATACCACCGCGAAGGCCAGACACAGGGTGGTGTCCGCGACCACCTCGCCGGTGACACCGGAGCGGGCCGCCACCGTGACGGCGTCGACGGCATGCGAGAGCGGCAGCGCCTCCGAGATCCAGCGCAGCAGATCCGGCAGCTCCTCGCGGGGGACCAGCAGCCCGCACAGCAGGACCTGCGGGATGATGAGCACGGGCATGAGCTGCACGGCCTGGAATTCGGAACGCGCGAAGGCCGAGCCGAGCAGACCGAGGGACAGACCTGCCAGCCCCGTGACCCCGGCGATGAGCGCCAGTACCCACCAGCCGGCCTGCGTTTCGACATCCATGGACAGGTCCATCACCAGCACCAGGATGAGCGCCTGCGCGACGGCGAGAATCCCGAAGGCCAGGGCGTAACCGCCGATGAGGTCCACCCGGTGCAGGCGCGTGGTCCACAGCCGCTCGAGGGTGCCGTTGGCCCGTTCGCGCTGCATGGTCACCGAGGAGACGATGAACATCAGCGACAACGGCAGGATGGCTGTCATCACCACGGCCACGAAGCTGAACAGCTCCGGCGAATCCCGGTAGATCCAGTAGAAGAGTGTGAGCAGCAGCACCGGGACGATGAGCAGCAGCGCCATCGAGCGGGGGTCGGCGCGCAGCTGCCGCAGCACGCGGCCGGCGGTGGTGAGCAGCAGGGCGGGATTCACCGGCTTCCCCTCTCGATGGTGGCGAGGAAGGCGTCCTCGTAACTGCCGGTCACCGTGTCTGCCAGCAGCTCGGCCGGGGTGCCCTGCCAGATGAGCGCGCCCTCCCGCATGAGCAGCAGGCGGTCGCAGCGACCGGCCTCCTCCATGACGTGGCTGGACACGAGCAGGGTGCGGCCCTCCTGCGCCAGTTCGCGGAAACTGTCCCACAGCCGGGCCCGGATCACCGGGTCCAGCCCCACGGTGGGTTCGTCCATGACCAGCAGCTCCGGTGCACCGACCAGTGCCGCCCCCAGGGAGGCCCGGCCGCGCTGGCCACCCGAGAGCGCACTGATCCGCTGCCCGCGTATCTCTGTCAGACCGAGCTTCTCGACGACCCCCGCAACCTCCCCGCCCGCCAGCCGCGCGAAGTAGGCGAGGTTCTCGTCCACGCTCAGCTCCGGGTAGAGGCTGGGGGACTGGGTGACGTAGCCGATCAGTCCGCGCAAGGAAGCATCCCCGGCCGGGCTGCCCAGCACCTGCAGTCCGCCGCTGTAGTGCTGCAGCCCCGTGATAGTACGCATCAGGGTGGTCTTGCCGCAGCCGGAGGGGCCGAACAGGCCCGTGATGGAACCGGCCGGGATGCGGAAGTTGAGATCAATCAGGACCTGGGTGCGTCTGCGGCGCACATTCAAGCCCTCAGCCTGGACCGCAGCAGACATCATCATGCCTCAAGCGTCCCCCACACCAGGCCGGCGGTCAATACTTCGCCTACCGTGGATGCAAGTAAATACCCTCCGGATTAATTTGTCCGGGAATACAGCACCTAAAGTCGAGGACCATGGCCCGTTCCCCGCTTCCACCCCTCGGCCCCGCCTGGGCGGGCAGCGTCATGGGCACCTCACTGGCGGCCACCATGACCCACGTCCACGGGGCCACCCACCTCAGCCCGCTGCTCCTCGGCGCGGCCAGCCTCATCTTCCTGGCCATCAGCATCGGTTGGCTGCAGCACGCCAACCCCCATTTCACCCAGCCCTACATGGGGCCGTGGGGCATGTACGTCATGGGCGTGCTGGCTCTCGGCGGGGCCTGGACCACCATCACCGGCAGCTGGGGCTGGCAGACGGTCACCTGGCTGCTGGCCACCCCACTGGCGTGGATCGTCACGCTATGGCAGCTGAAGAAATTTCACGGCGCCCCGACCTTCTTCTGGGGGCTGTCACTGGTGCCACCGATGGTCTCTGCGAACTCCGGTTCCCAGCTGGTGGCCTCCGGCCAGCTCGACCCGGGCTGGACCCTGGCTGTTTGGCTGGTTTCCCTGGGGGGATTCCTGCTGAGCATGGCCACCGCGCTGCCGGTCTTCGCCCGCGTCTACCTCGATGTCATCCGCCGCCGGCTCTACCTGCCCCCGGGGATGACGGGTACGGCGTGGATCCCGCTGGGCATCGTGGGGCAGTCCACGGCGGTGGCCATCCTGCTGAGCAACTCACCGCCAGGGATCGGGGAGGCCGCCACCTGGCGGTTGATCGGCATCGTCATCGGTTATGTCATGTTCACCCTGGGGGTGCCCATGGCGGTGTATGCCGCGTGGAAGTTCTGGCGCGACATCGTCACCTGGCCCGGCTACTACCCGGGCTGGTGGGGTTCGGTCTTCCCGGCCGGCACCTGCACCCTGGGCAGCTACCAGCTGGCGGAGGTCACCGGCTCCGGCTGGTGGAACTGGGTGAGCCTGGTCTGGCTGACCGTCCTGCTCTTCCACGGAACGGTATGCGCGCTGCGGGCCCTGTTCCATGTGTACGAGGTCAACCGGAGTACGGAGGAGACCGCGCCGGTGCTTGTGCCCGCCGCGGCGAGAAGGTAGTTTCTCAAGCAGAAGTATCCCCGAGCCAAGGAAATGTGACGTGAAGAACCTCCGCGTTCCCGCAGCAGAACAGCAGCGCTGACCCGCGTAGAGGCCACCTCACGGCCCCGGTGTCAGCGTCCCCCGCGAGACACCGGAGTCACCTTGACACATCTTCACGCCCCTTCCGTCATCCTGTCCGACCTCGGCTTCACCTGGCCGGACGGTACACCCGCCCTGCGCGGCATCACCGCCACCTTCGGCCCCGGCCGCACAGGCCTGACCGGTGCGAACGGCACCGGCAAATCCACCCTCCTCCGACTCATCGGCGGGCAGCTGCACCCCACCGCCGGGACCGTGTCGGTCACCGGGACGGTGGGCCACCTGCCGCAGCGGCTGGCCACCGCCCCCGACGCGCAGGTCGCCGATCTCCTGGGCATTCGCCGCACCCTGGACGCACTGCGGGCCGTCGAGGCCGGCGACGCCGACCCCCGCCACTTCGAGGCGGTGGGTGCGGACTGGGACATCGAGACGCGCGCCCGCGCCGCCCTCGACGCCCTCGGCCTACCCGGCATCGGCCTCGACCGCCCGGTACGCGAGGTCTCCGGCGGGGAGGCCGTCCTCATCGCCCTGACCGGGCTCCGCCTGGCCGGCGATGATGTCGTGCTTCTCGACGAACCCACCAACAACCTCGACCTGCCCACCCGCCGGCGGCTCTACGACATGGTCCTGGACTGGCGCGGTGCCCTCATCGTGGTCAGCCACGACACCGCCCTGCTGGAGCTGATGGACGCCACCGCCGAACTGCACCACAACAGCCTCCACATCTACGGCGGGCCTTACAGCCACTACCGGGAACAGCTGGCCGTGCAGCAGGCCGCGGCCGAACAGGCCCTGCGCAGCGCCGAACAGAACCTGAAACAGGAGAAGCGCCAGCGCGTCGAGGCGGAGACGAAACTCGCCCGGCGCGCCCGCTACGCCCGCACGGACTACGCGAATAAACGCAAGCCCAAGATCGTCATGAACCAGCGGAAGACCGAGGCTCAGGTGTCGGCCGGCAAGTTGCGGGGCGAGCTGGATTCCCGACTGGAGGACGCCCGGCAGGCCGTGGCCGAGAAGGAGGGGCAGGTGCGCCGCGACGGGCACATCCGCATCCAGCTGCCGGATCCGGACGTGCCCGCCGGGCGGCGCATCGCCACGCTGGGGGAGTACACCGTCCAGGGCCCGGAGAAGCTCGCCCTGACCGGGCCCAACGGGGTGGGCAAGACCCGGCTGCTGGAGGACCTCATCCACGGGCGCGCCGGGGTGCTGTTCACGGACCGGGTGGGTTATCTGCCCCAGCGGCTCGACCATCTCGATGATTCCGCCACCGTGCTGGATTCGGTCCCGGCCGCCTCAGTGCAGGCGGCACGCGCCGGGCTGGCCCGGTTCCTGTTCACCGGTGCTGAGGTGGACAGGACGGTCGGGGAGCTTTCCGGCGGGGAACGCTTCCGCGTCGCACTCGCCGCCCTACTGCTCACTGACCCACCAAATCAAGTTCTTGTCCTTGACGAACCGACCAATAATCTGGACCTGGACAGCGTCACCGAGCTGGTCAGCGCTCTGTCCTCCTACCGTGGCGCCCTCATCGTGGTCAGCCACGACCTCGACTTCCTGCAGCGCCTGGGGATCACCACCTGGCTGGAGCTCAGCCCTGCATCGGCCAGCTCGTGTTCACCGTCGATGCATCTTTGCCCTGGCCCGCCAGATAGCGGGCGAAATCGCTCTGCCGGTCGTGGTAGCCCACGGCCTGGAACTCCATGAGCTCACCGACGTCCTTGCGGCTGAGCTCCGGCCACTGGCGCACCTGCTTCCAGGCGATGCGGGCCGCCGCCAGGGCATCGGCGGTGGCTTCGTGGGCGTTGCCCAGCTCCACCCCGTAATGCTCCGACATGGCCGTCAGGGTACGGCTGCCCTTGCGGTAGGGGTCCTGGATCTTGTCCACGGCGAAGGGGTCGAAGACGGGTCCGGTGACGGTGAAATCGCCGGTGAGCTGGCGCAGCACCGTCAGGTCGTAGCTGGCGTTGAAGACAATGAGCGTGAGCCCGTCCGCCCAGCCCTGCCTGATCTGCGCGACCGTCTCAGCGAGGACCTCATCGTGGGGGCGCCCCTCCGTGCGGGCCTTCTCCGTGGTGATGCCGTGGATCTTCGTGGCCCCCTCCGGGATCTCGACCCCGGGGTCGGCGAGGTGCTCGACGGCGTCGACGGAGCGGCCGTCGATACGCACCAGCGCAGAGGTGACGATGCGGGCCTCCAGCGGGTTGGCGGAAGTGGTCTCGAGGTCGAAGGAGAGCATGCGGGTGGCGTCGAAGGTCATGAGCACAACCCTAGACCGTGCCCCCGACATGACCGCTCAGAGCAGGTCCCGGGTGAGCTCTTGGGCCCGGGTGTCCGTGTCGGCGGCGGTGAAGTGCAGACCCGGTCGGCATGCAGTCGCCAAGTGCATAGACCACCGCAGGGGTATATATGAGGTTTCAGGGCGGGAACCCTCGTGCTGAACCCACCATGTGGGTTAACGTTTATCTATGACCGTCAATGAGAAGCAGTCCGCCGCATCGGTGAAACCCCTTTTGGTGTTGGGAAAGATCAGCGCCATTCTGGATGCTTTCACCTTGACTCGTCCTACACTGTCTCTGGGGGAGATTCGAGAGACAACGGGTATGCCGGCCTCGACGGTGCAGCGTCTGGTGACGAATCTGGTTTCTCAGGGGTTTCTCGAGCGGGAGGATGATTCTTTCCGCATCGGCTTGAAGATGGCTTATTGGGCCGCTCCGGCTACCCGGGGTGTCGAGATCCTCGATCTATTCAATCCGCTGCTCAAGGAGCTGCGCGATCTGACCGGTGAGACGGTGTGTTTCTTCCGCCCGGAGCGAGAGTACCGGGTGTGTGTAGCCATGGCAGAAACCCGTCATGCCTTGCGGCGTGCGATGCGGGTCGGGGCTATTCTGCCGCTCTACGCCGGTTCCGCTGGCCACGTGTTGCTGGCCTGGAACCCGGAGTTGTTGCAACGGATTAAGGATGCTCCGTTGCAGCCGTTGACCGATGCCACCATCACTTCTCCGGAGGAGTTAGAAGCAGTGGTGAAAAAGACCCGTCGGGATGGGTTTTCCATCACGACGGGCCAGCGGGAGGATGGGGCCTCGGGAATGTCGGCTCCGGTGTTTGATTCCACCGGCACTGCGGTCGGGGCGTTGACCATCAGCGGTCCGACCATGCGGATGCCCTATTCGGTGTGCGAGGGTTGGATCGAGGAGCTGTTGTCGACCGCGGAGCGGATGACGCGTCTGATTGGTGGGCGTCTTCCCGACGATTCCCTCACCTACCCTTAACTCCGCACCGTTGCTGTCCGGCGTCCTGCTGCTGCCAGGAGGGTGCCGGCTTCCCGCAGGGCAGGGGGATCACTAGCGATGATCACCTGGGAGAAGTTGGCCGCATAGTCTCCCAGGTCGGCTGCGACCGAACCGACCACGGCGATGACCGGCATCTCCTGATTGTGTTGGCGGACTCGGCGCAGGATCGCCTCGATGATCTTGCCCTGACTGGTTTGGGAATCCAGCCGACCTTCCCCGACCACCACGATGTCAGCCTCCCGTAGCTTCTCTTCGAAGCCGATCACGTCCAGAATGTGGTCGGCACCGGAGACTAGTTCTGCGTCGAAATGGGCCCACAGGCCTCCGGCGAATCCACCGGCCGCCCCGGTGCGGGGATGGGTGCTCGGATCCTTCGGATACTGGCTGGCTTGCTGTTCCAACCTGTGGGTGAGCAGTTCGACAGTGTGCGCGTCCGCGCCCTTCTGGGGGCCGAATACCCGGGCAGCGTCGATAAAAGTGGTGGTCACATCTGAGAGCACGGTGATCCGTGTTGCGCCCAGGCCGCCTGAGTCCGTGATCGCCTGCACCGCTCCGGCACCGCCATCAGTGGTGGCTGAACCACCGGCGGCAACCAGGATATTCTTCGCCCCGCGCTGGGCTGCTGCGGCGATCACCTGGCCGGTGCCATAGGTGTTGGCGGTGACCGGATCCCGGTGGCCTGCGTGGGGCACGTGCAATCCGCTGGCCTGCGCCAGCTCCACGATCGCCAGGCCGTCGGCGGTGAGCCCGAAACTGGCGGTCAGCGGTTGGCCCCACGGGTTGGCGGCGGGCACCTTGATGAGTTCGGCCCCCAGTGCTGCACACAGGGCCTCGTAGGTGCCTTCCCCGCCATCGGCGACCGGCAACGGGATGGGGGTGGCGCCAGCGTCACGGACGCCTATGCTGATCTCGGCGATGACCTCGGTGGCGGAGAAGGTGCCCTTGAAACTGTCCGGGGCTATCAGGACCTTCATGAGAATACCTCCGGGTTCACCAGGTGCGGGGGGCGTTTCCCGTGGGCCATGGCGATCGCGTTGAGGGCACTGAGCCGGGACATTTCAGCACGCACAGCGACGGTGGCAGAACCGATGTGTGGCAACAGGATGGTGTTCGGCAACTGGGCCAGCCCCGGAGCCAAGGTGGGTTCGTCTTCGAAGACGTCGAGGCCGGCCCCGGCGATTGTCCCCTTTCTGAGAGCCGAGACCAGTGCAGCTTCCTCCACCACCGGGCCGCGGGCGGTGTTGATGAGGATGGCGCTGTCTTTCATCCGCTTGAGGACCGTGCTATCGACCAGGTGGGTGGTCTGCTCGGTCAGCGGCACGTGCAGGGAAAGGTAGTCGCTGCGTTCGATGAGCTCCTCCCACCGCACCTGGGTTACCTGGCCGGCGAACTCCCCGAGTTCCTCCTGACTGACCTCGCGGTGGGCGGGTGGGCGCGGGGCGAAGATGACCTCCATGCCGAACCCCAAGGCGCGCTTGGCCACCGCCCGGGCGATCCGACCGAAACCCGCCAGTCCGAGGGTGGCGCCGGTGATGTCTTTGCCCAGCAGCATGTCCGGCTCCCAGCCGTGGAACTTTCCTGCGCGGACGAACTGGTCTGCCTCCACTATCCGACGTGCGGTCCCGAGCAATAGGGCGAAGGCGATATCAGCGGTGGCGTCGGTGAGCACTCCCGGGGTGTTGCCGACCTGAATGCCGTGGGAGGTGGCCGCGTCTACGTCAATATTGTTGTAACCGACCGCGTAATTGGACACCCCCTTGACCTTGGCGTCGGTGAGCAGGTCAGCATCGATAGCATCCCGCAGCTGGGTGAGCACCACATCGAAGTCACCGGAGGAGGTGAGTTCACGCAGCTGCTCATAACTCGGGGGGTCCGGAAGGACGGTGACTCTACCGGCTTCGGAGAGAAGCTCCAGGCCGGGGCCGGGGATGGAGGTGGTGACCAGAAAGTGTGGGTTCATGGTTTATCGTGTGGCCTCCAGTATCGGGGTGACCCACGCGAAGGCCGTGGCCTTGGAGCGTGCCCCCTGGGCTGCCTTCGAACGGTTCTGCTCACCGAGTTCTGTCAGTAGACCCTCCGAAAGTGCGACGATCTCACCGAATTTTTCAGGGGTGAGCCACTCGGGTTGGGTGGCGAAAAGAATGTCTTCGCTCGAGGTGTTTCCGCTGGCACCGGGAGCGAAGGGGCAGCCACCGAGACCACCGAGTGCCCCGTCGACCACATCGGCGCCTGCGGTGATAGCAGCCAGGGTGTTGGCCACGCCCAGCCCCCAGGTGTCATGGCCATGGAAGACGATGCGGCGGGCGGGGGTTTCCGCTTTTACCCGGGAGATCAGATCGCTGACCTGGGCGGGCACCGCCTGGCCGAGGGTGTCACAGATGACGATGTCGTCGCAGCCGTCGGCTCGGGGATCGTTGGCGATAAGCAGGACCCGTTCGGGGTCGACGGGACCGTCGAAGGGACAGGTGAAGGAGGTGGCCAGGCAGAGCTGTATCCGGCCTTTCACACTCTGGGTGATGGCGATGGCCTCGGGCAGTGCTGCAAGGCTCTTCTCGGTGGAGCGGCCGATATTGGCTTCGTTGTGCGCGTCTGAGACCGAAAGGCAGTACTGGAAGTTGCGGGCGCCGGCGGCGGCGGCCCTGGTGATATGGCGCGGGGTGGCCACCCAAATCCAGCACTTGGCCAGTTCCTCGTCAGTCAGTGCCTCCACGACTTCCAGGGTGTTGGCCATCGGGGGAACCAGGTCGGCTCGCGCCATGGAACCCAGTTCGATCTCCGGGATTCCCAGGCTCAACAGTGTCCGGACGATGCGGACTTTCTCGTCGGTGGACAAAACCTTGCCGGTCAGTTGAAGTCCATCGCGCAAGGTGACGTCGCGGAGGTGGGCGCGGGGGATGAAGGTGTGGGTGTTCATGCGTTCACGTTTTCCTTGGTGGCGGTTGCTTCGGCGATCTGCTCAGCGCTGAGTGCCAACAGTCCACCCAGGATCTCCTGGTTGTGCTCTCCCAGGTCGGGGCCCAAGTGCTGGATGGGCAGGGACTGCTCCCCGATGACAGGGACGATGCCGGGGAAACCGACGTTGTGGAGGGTTTCTTCCCCGGTGTCGACGTCGAACTTCTGGATCATGTTGCGGGCCGCGTACTGCGGGTCCTGGCCGATGTCGACGGCGGTGTAGATCGGGCCGGCCGGGACTCCGGCATCATCAAGGACCTCCAGACACTCGGCAGCGGTGCGTGCGGCGGTCCATTCACCGATGGCGGCGTCGAGTTCATCGCGACGCTCCCACCGGTCGGCATTGGTCTGCAGACCGGGGTCGATGCCCAGGTCGGGACGGCCGATGACCTCCATGTAGCGCTGGTAGATCGAGTCCCCATTGCCGGCGACGACGATGCTGGCACCGTCTCCGCAGAGATAAGCGTTGGTCGGGGCAATACCCTCCATCCGACCACCGACGCGCTCACGGTCGATGCCGTAGGCCTGGTTATCGGGGATCAGGGACTCCATCATGGAGAACATGGCCTCATGAAGGGCTACATCGATGATGCGGTCGGACAGGGCGATGCGCTTTTCCCCCTCAGGGCGGGTGGCTTCGCGCTGATAGAGGCTCATCACCACCCCGAAGGCGGCGTAAAGGCCGGCGATGGAGTCACCGATGGACACACCGACCCGCACCGGCGCACGATCCGGATCGCCGACCAGGTTGCGGAAGCCGCTGAAGGCCTCGGCCACGGCGGCGAAACCGGGGCGGTGGGAGAGGGGACCGGTTTGACCGAAGGCGGAGATGCGGCTGATCACCAGCTCCGGGTTGATCTCATTGAGTACTTCAGGTCCCAGTCCCCAGCGTTCCAGGGTGCCGGGGCGGAAGTTCTCCAGCAGCACGTCGCACTCTGCGACCAGGGCCTTGACGGCCTCCTTGCCGGCCTCGGAACGCAGGTCCAGGACGACGGATTTCTTGTTGCGGTTGATGGTGCGAAAGAGCATGGAGGTGGTGCCCTTGTACAGGCGCCAGTTGCGCAGCTCATCACCGGTACCGGGGCGCTCGATCTTGATCACTTCGGCACCGAAATCGGCGAGGAGGCGACCAGCAGTAGGGGCTGCAATGTAGTTGCCCAGTTCCAAGACCCGGATACCGGCGAGGGGCTGGGGAGTGTGGTCAGTCATGTCAAGCAAGTCCTCTCAAAACAACAAGGGAAGTGTGTAGTGGTGCGGGGGTTAGAGGAAGAGGCCGAGGATCATGGTGCAACCCAGGGCGACGACGGAGGCCACGGAGACGCCGAGCGAGCAGGATTTCAGCGTGCCGCGGGTGGTCTGGCCGAGCATGGACTGCAGGAGCCAGAAAGTGTTTGAGGTGACGTGGACCATGAAGAGGGAACCGGCACCAGCAGCCAGGGCCAGGAGCACCGGATCCAGGCCGATCTGACCGGCCACCGGAGCAAGCAGGCCTGCGGCGGTGATGGCGGAGATGGTCACGGAACCCACCGCGATGTGCAACAGGGCGGCGATGGCCCAGACGGTCAGCAGCGGGGCGAAGGAGCCGGCGGTGAAGTACTGGCCCAGGACATCGCCCATGCCGCTGGCTGCGATAACGGCTGCCAGGGAACCGCCGGCGCCGGTGAGGATGAGGATCTGTCCGGACTCACGGAAACCGTCGACCACGGCCTTTTCCACCCGCTCGCCTCCGATGGTGTAGCGGGCAACGTAGCTGGTACCCAGCAGGCCGATCAGCAGGGCGACCACCGGAGCAGAGAAGAATTCGATGACGGGATGGGTGACGCCGGCCATCTCCAGGATCGCACCGGTGGCGATGAGGACCAGGGCCAGCAACATGGGGGCGAAGAGCAGGAAAAGACTGTGTTGCTTCTCCTCGGCCTCTTCAACCTCGTGAACGCGGTGCGGCAACAGGCCAACACGGGTGCCATGACCATCGACGAGGCCGTCTTCGGGATCCACCGGGGCGGGCCCACCGAAACCATCGCCATCGGTGTCCCCGTTGTTGTCGTGGAGGGCACCGGTGCCACCGCTGTCGGTGGGCTCGTCGTCGATGGGTTGCTGGTCCAGGTCGACGTTCCACAATCCGCGGTGGATGAGGAAGTTCATGATCGCAATGGAGATGACGATGGTCGGCACGATGACGATGAACCCGAAGATCATCATTTTGCCCAGCGGCACACCGAGCAGTCCGGCCAGTGCCATTGTCGCCACGCCCGGGACCATGAGGACGATGCCGCATTCCAGGCTGATCGCCATGGCGGTGGCCATCTTGGCGATACCGAATTTGCCCAGGTGAGGGGCCATGCGGCGGGCCAGTGGGGCACTCATCACCAGCAGCACATCCAGGAAAATCGACTGTAGTGCAGTGCCGATAGTCAAGCCCAGGGCGTAAGGAACACCCCGTGGTCCGAAAATTTTCAGTAGGGCGTTGACGAGTCGCCGGATGGCACCGGTTTCGTTGAGGATCGAACCCATCAACACGCCCCAGGCGATCAACAGACCGACCTCGAACATGATGTCGCCGAAGCCTTGCATGGCGGTTTCTGTGGTTTCAACTGGGCCCAGGCCCGTGGCGAGGCCCAAAACCATGGCACCGGCCACTAGGGACACCACGGGATTAATGCGTAGCTTGACGATCATGAGAACGATTCCCACAATCACCGCTGCGGTGATCGAGAGGATTTGCCAGTCTGCCATGGGTAAGTCACCTCTTCCTCGGAGGCGCCCGCACTTTGTGGTGCGCCTCACTTGAAATTGAATGTGTGACCCACGACGTTAGCACTAACCCACATTGTGGGCCAGGGCCCACCGTAAATGTGATTTAGATTACAGTCGGGGGGTGGGTCGGCTGTGGAAGCTGGCCGCTCGGGAAAGCTCGTCGGAACAGTATTTACCTCTCATTCGTGTCGCCGTGAAGATTTTTCATTGCTACGGGTGATGAAGCCTGTCAACCTCTGCCCGACGACCGGATCACCCGCAACGGATATAGAATCGACCCCGTGACTGAGCCTGTGACCGACACCGACCCTGATCTGCGCCGACAGTGGAACGAGCTGGCTGAGGAGGTCCGCCGCCACCGGGACCTCTACTACAACTCGAGGCCGGAGATCCCCGACGCGGACTTCGACGAACTCTTCCGCCGGCTGCAGCGGCTGGAGGAGGAGCACCCTGAACTTGCCGTCCCGGAGAGTCCGACGATGGAGGTCGGTGCCCCCGCGGCCGCGACCTCCACCTTCGACAACGTCGAACACCTTGAACGGATGATGAGCCTCGACAACGCCTTCGACGAGGATGAACTCCTCGAATGGCTCAACCGCACACCCAGCGGGAGCTACCTCACGGAGCTGAAGATCGACGGCCTCTCCCTCGCGCTGGTCTACCGCAACGGCCGACTGGAGCGCGCCGCGACGCGTGGCGACGGCCGCGTCGGGGAGGACGTCACCGCCAACGCGCGTGTCATCGACGACATCCCCCATGAGCTGAGCGGCACCGGGGAGTTCCCCGTGCCGGAACTCCTGGAGGTCCGCGGGGAGGTCTTCATTGCCCTGGAGGATTTCGACGAGGTCAACGAACTGCGTCAGGCGGAGGGCGGCAAGCCCTTCGCCAACCCCCGCAACGCCGCGGCCGGTTCCCTGCGGCAGAAGAACCCGGAGGACGTGCGCAAGCGCCGGCTGCGGATGATCTCCCACGGCATCGGCGCCCGCGCGGGCTTCAGCCCTGATTCCCAGCACGACGCCTACCGGGCTCTCGCCGCCTGGGGGTTGCCCGTCAGCCCCCACACCCAACTGGTCCACTCGGCCGATGAGGTGATCGACCGGGTCCGCTACTGGGCGGAACACCGCCACGACGCCGCCCACGAGATGGACGGTGTGGTGGTCAAGGTCGACTCCTATGCTGAGCAGCGCGCGCTGGGGGCGACCTCGCGCGCGCCCCGCTGGGCGGTGGCCTTCAAGTACCCGCCGGAGGAGGTGACCACGAAGCTGCTGGACATCCAGGTCGGTGTCGGCCGCACCGGCCGCGTCACCCCCTTCGCGGTGATGACGCCCGTCTTCGTCGCCGGCTCCACCGTCTCCCTGGCCACCCTGCACAACCAGACCGAGGTGACCCGTAAGGGCGTGCTCATCGGCGACACGGTGGTCATCCGCAAGGCCGGCGAGATCATTCCCGAGGTCCTCGGCCCCGTGGTGGAACGCCGCGACGGCACTGAACGCGAGTTCATCTTCCCCACGCTGTGCCCCTCCTGCGGTACCCGCCTGGCCCCGCAGAAGGAAGGCGACGTCGACTGGCGCTGCCCCAACACCCGCTCATGCCCGGCGCAGCTGTCCTCGCGCCTGACCTACATCGCCGGACGCGGCGGATTCGACATCGAGGCGCTGGGGGAGAAGGGCGCGAAGGACCTCATCCGCACCGGCATCCTCACCGACGAATCCGAGCTCTTCGACCTGGACGCCGAGAAGCTGCTCGCCTCGAAGGTGTACACCACCAAGACCGGCAAGGTGAACGCCTCCGGCGAGAAGCTGCTGGCCAACCTCGCGGAGGCGAGACAGACCGACCTGTGGCGGGTGATTGTGGCTCTGTCGATCCGCCACGTCGGCCCCACCGCCGCCCGTGCCCTGGCCACCCGATACCGCTCCCTGCCCGCGCTCATCGAGGCGCCTGCCGAGGACATCGCGGAGACCGACGGTGTCGGCATGATCATCGCCGAGTCCTTCCGCGCCTGGTTCGAGGTGGACTGGCACCGCCAGCTCGTCGACCGCTGGGCTGCGGCCGGGGTGACCATGGAGGAGACCGGTGGAGAGCTGGCCACCCAGACCCTGGAGGGGATGACCATCGTGGTCACCGGAGCCCTGGAGGGCTTCAGCCGCGACGGGGCCAAGGAGGCCATCCTCTCCCGCGGCGGGAAGGCCTCGGGGTCAGTGTCGAAGAAGACCGACTACGTCGTCGTCGGCGAGAATGCCGGCTCCAAGGAGACGAAGGCCCGCGAGCTGGGCCTGCCCATCCTCGACGAGGCAGGCTTCGTCAGGCTTCTGGAGACCGGTTCACCGGAGTAGGGCCGCCGAATTCGCTCCCCAGATCAAGGGCTGGGAGCACCCTCGGGGTGGCTTTCTGGGGAGTGATTTCCCAGGAAGGCCGCCACGACGAAGACTACCGCGGCAGCCAGGGGCAGATAGAGGGCGTAGAGGTGGATGACGGGGCCGTCGTCAAGCAGCTGGGTGGCCAGCCAGCCACCCCAGCCGCTGAGCGCGATCAGCCCGGCCATGTTGGCCACGATCACCCGGGGCAGGTGGTCCTCCCGCAGCAGCACGGTCAGTCCGACCGTGATGGTGAGGATGACGCCGATGACCGCCGCCACCAGGTGGTTGATCGCCCAGGTGAAGGAGACGAACCCGAACCAGGTGGCGTGGAACAGTGCGGCGACCAGCAGCAGGTTGCGCATGTCCCACCTCCTGTCAGCTGAGGATCGCGCCGACGATGCGGCCGATGTGGCCGAGGTGTTCGACCTCGGTGGCCAGGAAATCGGGGCCGCCGGTGCGCCCGAGGACCAGCACCATGCCGGTCCGGCCCAGCGGGGTGGCGGCCAGGGAGGAGTCGAGCAGGCCCCAGGAACCGGGGATCCACTCCTCGGATTCGGGGTTGAGGATGCGGGCGGTCGCCACGTCGATGTCGACGGGGGAGGAGCCGTCGTCCTCGGGGGCGGCCTGGGAGGCCGCGACGCGGGTGATGAGGGAGTCGGACTGTGTGTTGTCCAGGACGACGGCCCAGGACACGGTCATCGACTGGGGGATGACGGCGACGAGTTCGTCCATGGCCCGCGGGATGTTGCGGGCGTGGGCGGCGACCTCGGCGAGCATCTTGATCTGGCCGCGACGGTCGACCCGCCCGGAGAAGGGGCGGATGGAGTCGACCTCCACGCCCTCGACGGTGCCGGCCGCCGTGATCAGGGTGTCGGCCATGACACCCTTGGGCAGGGAGACGACGATGTCGTCGACGACGGTGCCGTCGGGGAAGACCTCGACGACGTCGACGGAATGGATGTTGCCGTCAACCAGCCCGATCGCCTCCGCAAGCTGTCCGAGGCTCCCGGGGATGTCGGCGAGCAGGACGCGGATGAGAAAAGACATGGTGACGGGGACTTCCTTCCGGAGGAAAATGAATCTGGGTCACTCCATCATAGATAAAGGTGCATGTGGGCTGTGCAGGGGCCTCAGATAAGTTTCCCCCGGGGGACTGCAGTAGCATGGGGCAGGTTCATTTAACGATGCGTAGAAGGATGTAGTCCCCGTGTCCGAAATTTCGCGTGATGAGGTCGCCCACCTCGCCATGTTGTCCCGTCTCGCATTGAGCGAGGAGGAGCTCAAGCTCTTCGCGGAGCAGATCGACGATATCGTCGACGCTGTCTCCGCCGTGCAGAAGGTCGATACCGAGGGGGTTGAGCCGATGAGCCACCCGCACTCGATCTCGACCGCCATGCGTGACGACATCGTGGTGCCCACCCTGACCGCCGAGCAGGCCCTTGACCAGGCCCCGGCAGTGGAGGACGGCCGTTTCATGGTTCCGCAGATCCTGGGTGAGGAGTAGACACCGACATGACCACATACACCCTGCCCGATTCCGGGCTGACCTCTCTGACCGCCGCTGAGCTGGCGGAGAAGATCCACTCCCGTGAGGTCTCCTCGCGGGAGGTGACCCAGGCCCACCTCGACCGCATCACGGAGACCGACGGCGAGCTCAACGCCTTCCTGCACGTCGGCGCGGAGGCTGCGCTGGCGGCGGCGGAGGACGTCGACAAGCGTCTCGACGCCGGCGAGGCCCCCGCCTCCCCGCTGGCCGGCGTGCCGCTGGCGCTCAAGGACGTCATCGTCACCACCGACGCCCCCACCACCGGCGCCTCGAAGATCCTCGAGGGCTGGGTCAGCCCCTATGACGCGACCGTGACCCGCAAGATCCGCGAGGCCGGCATCCCGATCCTGGGCAAGACCAACCTCGATGAGCTGGCCATGGGTTCCTCCACGGAGAACTCCGCCTACGGCCCGACCCGCAACCCCTACGACCTGGAGCGCACCCCGGGTGGCTCCGGTGGCGGTTCCGCCGCGGCGATCGCCGCCGGCCAGGCCCCCCTTGCGATCGGCACGGACACCGGTGGCTCCATCCGCCAGCCGGCCGCGCTGACCAACACCGTCGGTGTGAAGCCGACCTACGGCACCGTCTCCCGCTACGGCTTCGTCGCCGCCGCCTCCTCCCTGGAGCAGGCCGGCCCCGGCGCACGCACGGTTCTCGACGCCGCGCTGCTCCACGAGGTCATCGCCGGCCACGACCCCTTCGACGCCACCACCGTCAACCGCCCGCTGGCCAGCGTCGTCGACGCCGCCCGCGAGGGTGCCTCCGGTGACCTCAAGGGCCTCAAGGTCGGTGTGGTCAAGCAGTTCAACCGCGAGGGCTTCCAGCCCGGCGTCCTCGAGTCCTACCGCGCCTCCCTGGATCAGCTGACCGCCCAGGGCGCCGAGATCATTGAGGTGGACTGCCCGCGTTTCGATGACGCCCTGGCCGCCTACTACCTGATCATGCCCTGCGAGGTCTCCTCCAACCTGGCGCGCCTCGACGGCATGCGCTACGGCATGCGCGTCGGTGACGACGGTACCCGCTCCGCGGACGAGGTCATGGCCCTGACCCGTGCCGCCGGCTTCGGCCCGGAGGTCAAGCGCCGCATCATCCTGGGCACCTACGCACTGTCCGTGGGCTACTTCGACGCCTACTACGTGCAGGCCCAGCGTGTGCGCACCCTCATCGCGCAGGACTTCGCCCGCGCCTTCGAGCAGGTCGACGTCCTGGTCACCCCGACGACGCCGACCACCGCCTTCAAGCTGGGCGAGAAGGTCGCCGACCCCGTCGAGATGTACAACTTCGACCTGTGCACCCTGCCGCTGAACCTGGCCGGCCTGTGCGGCATGTCCGTGCCCGCCGGTTTCGCCGCGGACACCGGCCTGCCGGTGGGCCTGCAGATCATGGCCCCCGCCTTCGCCGACGAACGTCTCTACCGCGTGGGCGCCGCCTACGAGGCAGGCCGGAGGTAGAACGGCCTGCCGTTGATACAGTGTCAGGGACATGTACTTTCTTTCCCTGATTTCTGTGTCGGCGTGATGGGCCGGTGATTCTCCATCAGCTGCGCCGGGCGTTGATCTTCACGCTCGGCCTCTTTCTCATGTCCCTGGGCGTGGCGGTGACGGTGCGGGCAGCACTGGGCACCGCCCCGATCAGTTCCCTCCCGACGGTTCTCTCACTGGCCACCGGGCTCACGGTCGGCACCTGGGTGGTGCTGTTCTGCCTGGTGGTTCTCGTGGTTGAGATCCTTCTCCTGCGCCGCCGTTTCCCGCCCGTCCAGCTGCTGCAGCTGCCGGTGACCTTCCTCTTCGGCTGGTTCGTCGACCTGAGCATGGCCGCCACCTGGTGGCTCGAGCCCGCCAACTACGTGATGCAGTGGGTGTGGACGGTGGTCGGTGCCGTCGTTGTCGCCCTCGGTGTCTACCTGGAGGTATGGCCCCGGCTGACCTACACCCCGCCGGAGGGGCTGGTCACGGTGATCACGATCATCACCCGGGCGCCTTTCAGCAGGGTGAAGATGATCTTCGACTGGAGTCTCGTCGCGATCTCCGCGCTGCTCTCCCTGGTGCTCATGGGGGGCCTTCACGGTGTGCGGGAGGGCACGGTCTTCGCTGCCTTCGCCGTCGGTTTCCTGATGACGGTGATCGGCAACCTGCATGAGCGCTTGCGGGTGAACCGCCGGAAGAACTGAAGGGCGTCGCGGTCTCTTTGCCGTAACCTTCCCGTCACGGCCCTATCTTTCCCGCGGGCTGGCGTCATACGATATGTGTACACCAGAAAATATGGCCTGATCAGGGAAAATATGGGACAGATCCTGGGTGGGCCCTCACAGAAAGGGATCAGGACAATGAGCACCGACTTCACCCAGTACCACGAGCACACCGAACCGCACGACGGGATCGGCGCCGGCGATGACACGGTCACCCACCTGCGCACCGGTGAGGCCATGGACACCTTCACGGTCCGGCTCCCGGTCAGCACGCTGAACATCCTGCGCGGGCTCGCCCGGGAGCGGAAGGAAACCACGGGAGCGGTGATCCGCCGGATCATCGGCAACGCCGTGGCTGACCATGTCAGCGATGACGCGACCGTCTCGGTCAGTGACCTGCGGGCACTGATCGCCCGGGCGGAGGAGCCGCATTCGCCCACCACCCCGGATGTGCGACGTGCCGGTTGAGGCGGATCCTGGTAGCTTAGGTAATCCTAAGTAGAAACAGGAGACCGCCCATGACAACCCCCACCCGCAAAAAGCGCGAGAAGCGGACCGCCACCGTCACCAATGTTCGACGACTCACCGACGAACTGGTCCGCATCAGCTTCGACTCCCCCGGACTGGTCGGTGTGGACCTTCCCCACACCGACCACTACATCAAACTGGTCTTCGGAGGTGAGGACGAGCCGCGGCCGGTCACCCGCACATACACCTTCCGCCGCATCAACACGGAGACGGGACGGTTCGACGTCGACTTCGTCACCCACGGCTCCGACGGACTGGCCGGCCCGTGGGCGCAGCGGGCTGAGGTAGGGGAGACTGTCACCTTCCTGGGGCCGGGCGGTGCCTGGAGCCCGGGTGAGGGGTACGAGCACTTCCTCTTCGCCGGCGACGAGTCCGCGGCACCGGCGATTGCGGCGGGCGTCGAGAAGCTGCCTGCCGGTGCCACAGCGGAGGTCTACATCGAGATCGAGGACGCCGCCTCCACCTTCGAGATGCCGGAACCGGCAGGCGTTCGCCTGCACTGGGTGCCCCGCAACGGCGCGACCCACGGCACGAAACTGTCCGCCGCGGTGCGTTCCGCCGGGGTCCCGGCGAAGCGCACCAGCTGGTTCGTCCACGGCGTGGCGGAGATGATCAAGGAACTGCGCCGCTTCCTCTTCGTCGATAACGGGGTGGCGCGCGAGGATGTCTCCATCTCCGGTTACTGGCGCATCGGGATGACCGAGGACCAGTGGCAGGCCTCGAAGCAGGAGTTCAACGCCGAACTCGAGGCCGCCGAGGCGCGTTAGCCTACTTCGCGTCAGACAGTGCGTAGGCCGCACCCGCGGTCACCGCGGTGACCACGGCGACGGCCGGCCAGGCGCCGATCTTCTTCGCCAGGGGGTGCGAGGCGCCGAAGCCGCCGACATAGAGCCCGGTCAGGGCAACCGTGGTCGCGGGGTTGGTCTTGGCCAGCCAGGATCGGGCGGCCCAGCCACCGGCCGCGGCCAGCACCACGCCGCCGAGGGGGCGGACGCCGGTCTCACGGGCGGAGAGCCACCCGCCGAGCAGACCGAGCGACACGACGGCCGCGGTGGAGACGTTTTCAGGGGACTTGATATCGATCATTGCCATGCCGGACAGCCTACGTGAGACGGACAGATATGCTTTCCCCCGTGAACCCGAATCCGGCAATGGTGTGGATCTACCTGGCATCGGCGGCGACGTCGATGCTGGGCAACGCGGTCGCCACCATCGTGTGGCCCTGGCTGGTGCTCGAACGCACCGGCGACCCGGCAGCGGCGGGCCTCGTCGCCGCCGCGATCGCCCTGCCCAGTCTGGCCTTCGCCTTCCTGGGCGGGCACCTCATCGACACACTGGGGCGCAAACCCATGTCGATCATCTCGGACATCATCTCCGGCTTCTCCATCGTGGGGGTGATCCTCGTCGACCAGCTGGTGGGACTGAACCTGGCGTGGTTCATCGCACTGGGCATTATCGGCGCGGTCGGTGACATTCCCGGCATGGCTGCCCGCTCCGCACTTGTCGGTGACGTGGCGCGCACCTCCGGACGCTCCCTCGACTTCATCGCCGGGATCAACCAGTCCATCGGCGGCACCGCCTGGCTGCTCGGTCCCGCCCTGGCTGGTTTCCTCATGTCGGCGCTGCCCATCGGGCACGTCCTGTGGATCACCGCCGGCTGTTCCCTGCTCGCCGCCGCACTGACCACCCTCCTGCGCCTGGTTCGGGCACCGCAGGAGGAGGTCACCGTGGACACCCCGGACCTCGGCGCCCTGCGCTCCTGGGCCGAGGTCATCCGCCCGGCACCCGTCCGCCTGCTCGCCGCCGTCACGCTCATCTCCGCGGCCCTGGTCAGCCCCTATCTGGCAGTGCTCATGCCCGCCCACTTCCAGGCCATCGACGCCCCGCTGCTGCTGGGGTTGTCGATGTCCGCCTACGCCGTGGGAATGATGATCTCCGGCGCCCTGGTGGCCACACTCGGCACCGCCCGGCGCCGCACGATCTGGGTGACGGCGATGCTGCTCTACGTGGTGGGCTTCGTGCTCATGGGCGCGCTGCAGTACTCCTGGCTGGTGTTGGCGGGCATGGCCGTCGCGGGTCTCGGCGGGGGGCTGATCGGCCCGCTGCAGATGGTGCTCATCACCGAGGAGACCCCGGAGCGACTGCGCGGCCGGGCGTTCTCGGTGTTCATGGCCATCAGCCAGTTCTCCGCACCCATCGGACTGGTGGTGGCGGCCGGCCTGCTCACCCGGGTGTCCATCTACACCACGGCGGCTGCCCTGGCGGGGACGTGGGTGCTCATCTCGGTGTGGGCGATCCTGCGCGGTGTGGTGGTTCTGCGCCCGGCCCGGATAGAGTCCTCGCCGTGAGCACCGTTCTACCCGCACCCCAGGCCTGGCGGGCCCTGGCCGCCCTGTGCCTGGGCTTCTTCATGATCCTGCTGGACCAGACCATCGTCGCCGTGGCCACCCCCGGCATCATGGCGGCCTTCGACGCCCGCCTCGACCAGGTCGTGTGGGTCACCTCGATCTACCTGCTCTGTCTGGTGGTGCCCCTGTTGTTCACCGGCCGGTTGGGTGACCGTTACGGCCAGCGCAATCTTTTCCGCATCGGCGTGGTCGTGTTCACGCTCGCCGCCCTCGGTTCAATGCTCGCGCCCACCCTCGAGCTGCTGATCCTGGCCCGTGCCGCCCAGGGGGTGGGGGCGGCGATCCTCACCCCGCAGACGATGAGCGTGATCAACCGGGTCTTCCCCCGGGAGAAACGCGGTTCGGCGCTCGGCGCCTGGGGTGCGGTCGGGTCGGTGGCCAGCCTCGTCGGCCCGGTGCTCGGCGGTTTCCTCGTCGGTGCCGTGGGCTGGCGGGGCGTCTTCCTCGTCCACCTGCCCGTCGGCATCCTCGCCTTCATTCTCGCTGGCCTGTGGGTGCCGCGGCTGCCCACCTATGCCCGGCGCATCGACCCGGTCTCTGTCGTGGTCTCCCTGTCGGGCATGGTCGCCGTGGTGGTGGCGGTGCAGCAGGGGCCCGGCCTGGGGTGGCCGGTCTGGTCGGTCGGTCTGCTGGTGGCCGGCGTCCTGCTGATGGTCCTGTTCGTCCGGCTGCAGGCCACGGCGGTGGGGCGGGGGAGCGAAGCGCTGGTGCCGCTGGAGATCTTCCGCAACCGCAACTACTCGCTCGGTGCCTTCTCCATTGCGACGATGGGTTTCGCGGTCTCCTCGATCATGCTGCCGATCATGCTGTGGCTGCAGGACGGCCGGGAGCTCAGTTCTCAGCAGGCCGGTCTCATGCTCGTTCCCATGGCGGTGGTCGCGGGTGTGGCCTCGCCGTTGATCGGCCCGGCGGCGGACCGGATCCACCCGCGCGTGCTGTCGGTGGGTGGTTTCGCCACCATGATCATCGCCCTGGTATTCACCGCCTGGGTCATGCTTACCGACGCCCCCGTCAACCTCTTCCTCTTCTCCGCCGTCCTGATGGGCATCGGCAACTCGCTGGTGTGGGCGCCGAACTCCGCCACCGCGATGCGTTCGGTGGAGATCGCCCACATGGGGGCGGCCTCCGGGGTGTACAACACCGCCCGGCAGACCGGCGCCGTACTGGGTGCGGCGGGGGTGGGTGCCGCGATGCAGGTCGGCGCCGTGTCACTGGGTTTCGTACCCGGCCTGGCGGTCGCCCTGCTGCTGCCGGCGGCGGTGCTGGGACTGGGCCTGGTGGCGGTGGCGTTCTTCCGTGCCGATCACCCGGTGCCGGGCTAGAGTGGGGCGCATGCGACTTGCCACCCTCACCTCCGGCGGCGACTGCCCCGGCCTCAACGCCGTCATCCGCGGTATCGTCCGTACCGCCAGCGCCGAGTTCGGCTCCACCGTCGTAGGCTACGAGGACGGCTGGGTGGGCCTGCTCGAGGACCGCCGCGTCGACCTCTACGACGATGAGCACATCGACCGCATCCTCCTGCGGGGTGGCACGATCCTGGGCACCGGCCGGTTGCACCCGGACAAGTTCAAGGCGGGCATCGACCAGATCAAGGCGAACCTGGCGGATGCCCAGATCGACGCGCTGATCCCCATCGGCGGCGAGGGCACCCTCAAGGGCGCGAAATGGTTGGCCGACAACGGCATCCCAGTGGTGGGTGTGCCCAAGACCATCGACAACGACGTCAACGGCACCGACTACACCTTCGGCTTCGACACCGCCGTGGCCGTGGCCACCGACGCCGTCGACCGCCTGCACACCACCGCAGAATCCCACAACCGCATCCTCATCGTCGAGGTCATGGGTCGCCACGTCGGTTGGATCGCCCTGCATTCCGGCATGGCCGGCGGCGCGCACTACACCGTGATCCCGGAGGTGCCCTTCGACATCGCGGAGATCTGCAAGAAGATGGAGCGCCGTTTCCAGATGGGGGAGAAGTACGGCATCATCGTCGTCGCCGAGGGTGCCTCCCCGAAGGAGGGCACCATGGAGATGCGTTCCGGAGGGGTCGACCAGTTCGGCCACGAGACGTTCACCGGCATCGGCCAGCAGATCGCCGACGAGATCCACGACCGTCTCGGCCATGACGTCCGCACCACCGTGCTGGGCCACATCCAGCGCGGCGGCACCCCGACCGCCTTCGACCGTGTCCTGGCCACCCGCTACGGCGTGCGCGCCACCCGCTCGGCCCACCGCGGCGAGTTCGGCACCACCGTGGCGCTGCAGGGGGACCGCATCGTCAACATCCCGCTCCAGGAGGCCGTGGGCGAACTGAAGACCGTGCCCTACGACCGCTGGGTCACCGCCCAGGCGATGTTCGGCTAGGTGCACGACCGCAACCTCGCCGGCTGCCGGCTGCTCATCGTCGGCATCAACCCCGGGCTGCTCTCCGAGCAGGTCGACGCCCCCTTCGCCCGCCCCGGCAACCGTTTCTGGCCGGCCCTGCACGCCGCCGGCATCACCGAGTGGCTTGTCGACGCCCGCCACGGCCTCGCCACCGAGGACGAAGCCATGCTCAACCGCCGCGGCCTCGGATTCACCAACATCGTCCCCCGCGCCACCGCCGGGGCCGCTGAGCTCAGCCGGGAGGAGTACCGGGCAGGTGGCGCAGAGCTAACGGAGAAGGTCACCCGCTTCCCTCCCGAAGTCATCATGATCGCCGGTATCGGGGCCTACCGCACCGCCTTCTCCCGCCCGAAGGCGAAGGTCGGTCTGCAGGAGGAACCGATCGGCGGGGTGGAGACCTGGGTCGTGCCCAATCCCAGTGGCCTCAACGCCCACGAGACGGTCGATTCCCTGGCCCGGGCCTATGCCGAGGTCTGGGCGCGACTCGAGGAGAAGCAGTGAGGAGCATCCACGTCAGCCGCATCATCCACGCCGATCCGGCACAGGTCTACTCCTTCGCCTCCGATCCGGAGAATCTGCACCTGTGGGCCGCGGGTTTCACGGACCTGGGTGAGGTCCGGGTGCGGTTCACCGCCACCAATGACCTGGGGGTTCTCGACCATGACGTCACCCTCCCGGACGGTCGGACGGTGAATAATCCGGTCCGGGTGCTCGTCCATCCCGAGGGCTCCGAGATCGTCTTCACCGTGCGCCAGTTGGACATGGACGATGAACAGTTTGCTGCCGATGCCGCCGCGGTGGGCCGAGACCTCGACACCCTGAAACAGCTCCTCGAGCTCAGGGGAGATGGACCTCACCGGTCATGATGACCCGCGCGGTGCGGGCCAGCGCCACCCACTCGAGCTGATCACCGTCGACGAGCGCGGAGACCGTTGCGCCTCTCCAGGGGTCTTGGTTAGGCCTGAACAGATACGATGAGTCCATGCTGTCGGTACAGGATCCCCATCCGGAATTCGCCGAGGTTATTCCGGTACTGCGACATTTTCGCAACCTAACTACGGTTTCGGGTTTGATGACGCCGAAGAACTATCGTGATGAACGTTCTCGGATCATCGCAGAGTTAGACAGGGGGAAAATCATCGCCCCCGTTTTCGAGTACAAGGACGTAGGTAGCAAAGTTGCAGAGGCTACTTATGCAGCTGGTGAACTGTTGCGATCACTTGAGGCGTTACCCGCAGCCTGGGCTGAAGTAATTGAGAAAGATACCCGACGTCGGTTGCGGTACCTCGAAGCGGTGGTGACCCACGAAGCTAACCGCATTGATACTCACACACGCGAGGACTACGGCATACCGTCGTCCTCTTTGCTGACACTTTCAACGCAACTGGTGGCAGAACCCGTTGCTACCGATGAGCCGACGATCACTCGCGATGAAGTAAGAGGCATTTTCGCGGAGGTGCTTAAAGAACCGGCTTTTGAGGGGTGGTCCGTCCGGTTCGTCGACAACATGTACGCCAGGGTTTCTGTGGCTGGGGGAGCACGGGAACTGAAGCTTAAAGCTAGAGCTGAATTCACACGTTCTGAGGTACAACGCCTAGCGGTTCATGAACTGGGAACTCATGCGCTCCGTCGAATTAATGCTGAAGCTCAGGGTGTGGATATCCTTGCCATGCCTATCGGTGTTCCAGAACCTTCAGAGGAGGGCCTAGCGGTATTTAATGAGGAGCTACTGGGACATCTGTCACAGGCCGAGCTGCGTCGATACGCACTGCGTGTGTTAGCCGCAGAGCAGGCACGAACAGGCTCATTTACGGATACCCTTGAAATGCTTATCAGCCACACCGATGTTGAATCATCCGTGGATATTGCGCTGCGCGCTAAGAGAGGGATAATTGATCCAGAGAAAGCTGGCGGCCATTTCAAGGACATCAGCTATCTCGCAGGTTATCTGGAGGTCCGCGACCATTTGCGCAGTCACCCAGACGACTATCACCTGTTGATGTCCGTCAAGCAGCCGATGGAAATGCTGAGTCTTCTGAAATCAATCCAGATAAAGGAATGGCCGGTTCCTGATCTCGATTTGAGGCTTCCTGGCCCTCATATCAAGAACATCGGCGGCGGGCCTGACCGCTATCCACATCCGAGTGATTCCTGGCGGATACGACAGAACCACTCCCACACTGTGGGCTCGGAAACCGCGGCGATAATTCTTGCTGAAAGCAATGTTCAAGCACGCCGATCCAAAAGGATTGAGGGGCTGCGCATTAAGGGGGATATCGATCTTGAGGGGATTGACTCTCGAATGACGATTGAGTTCGTTAACTGTCAGATTGAGGGGGTGGTCCGAGCTCGAAATGTGACTATTCCCGGATTGATCTTCCGCGAATGCACGGTCGCCGGAATCGATCTCTCTAATTCAACAATAGATGGAGATCTATTGTTAATAAATTCTGTTGTAGGTAGTGGTGTTGGAGCGGCAGTACTGGCAACGCGCGTTCATATTCGCGGTGTGCTCAACGGGGGTGTGGTGGAAGGAAATCCTCCGAGTAGATTCCAGGGAGAACTGGATCTTGATCTTGCTCTTATCGAGGGACGCCTTGATCTCAATAGTGCTGTACTTGAGGGATCCGAGAAGAGAAGGGCCTCAGGAAGGACTGAACGGACAGCACTCTCGTTAACGCGGGCGAGATGTACAGGAGGTATTCGGCTCCGTGGCGCGCAAGTGTCTGGAGCGGTGCGTGCCATAGGACTCACCGTTGAGGGACAGTTGAACCTGGTTTCAACGACTCTGTCGAACCCCGATTCCTACGCTCTCGTTCTCGAACGCGCTCAGTGCTCTTCCTCGTTGTTGGGCCGTGATCTCCATATCGAGGGAGGGATGAAGCTCACGGGGAGTGACTTCGGAGGTTCATTAATTTTCCCTGGTCTGCAAGTTCAGCATGACCCGAGCGCAGTTGCCTTGAAGATGGACAAGATCACCTGTGAATCTCTTACCCTGAGTTCGCAGAAGGATGGTGCAACCACTGAGATATCCGGTCAGGTGAACCTTGACTCAGCGCATATTATGCGCAATTTTCGTGCGGAGCGAATTCGGGTCGTGGCTGAGAAGGTTGCCCTCGTGCTTGATGGATTAACACTGGGCGGAAGGATGTCGGCGGCTCGAATGGATTTATTAATTAAAGATACCAGTGACTCGGAAACTGCGACTCTTTGTGCGCGAGGATTCTCAGTTGCAAGAGACGTCGATTTGCGCGGATTATCTATCACAGGAAACATGAAACTGAGCACCATGCGGATCGGTCATTACTTCAGTCTTCAAGATCTGGATCTGAAAACTACCGACTCGATAGTTTCTTTCCAGGGTTCCACTATCGGGCACGACCTGAATATGCAGAACAGCTGTTATGGAGAGGGCTCTGAGGTTGACTTCACTGGAGTGAACATAGCGGGTAGCCTGATCTGGAAAAGCGTGAAAGGAAAACCAGACGTTGATCTAGATTCTGCCTTCGTCCATGAATTGGATGATGATTTTGACTCGTGGCCTGAATCCGGGGCGCTCAGTCTGGCAGGGTTTTCCTACGACCAGTTCGGCGAATCGAGTCGTGCATCACTAGGTGTCAATGAGCGGATCGAGTGGATCAGTCGACAACGTACTTTTTCTTCTGGTCCTTATGAGCGGCTCGCACTTTTCTACCAGGCATCATTGAACAGCTCAGACGAACGATGCGTTATGTTGGCGCTTCAGAAGGCAAAGATCCGAAATATAGACTCACGGCTCAGACGGTGGGTATCTTGGGTGTGGTATGTCTTGACCGGTAACGGTTATCGGCTCAACGGCATCATCCTGCTGGCCGCCCTGATTCTCACACTTTCAGTGTCGTCCGCTTTCTGGGCCCGGAGTAACGAACTGCTCATCCCTGGAGACCCAGGATCTGCCCGTTCGATGGCTACGGGAGAACTAGTCAGCGTCACCACTTGTACACGGGATTACCCTTGTTTTGCACCGTTCATGTACGGGGTGGATGCCGTTGTGCCCGTCGTTGAATTTTACCACTCCCAGTACTGGGTCCCGGATCGTTCTACGCGCGCTGGGCAGACCTATGATGTTCTCCTCCAGTTTTATACTCTCCTGGGATGGATCACTCTCTCGATCTCTGCTGGTGGTGTTGTGCAGCGTATTCGGGCCTGATAATTAGGGGAGATGGACCTCACCGGTCATGATGACCCGCGCGGTACGTGCCAGCGCCACCCACTCCAGCTGACCGTCCCCGACGAGCGCGGAGACCGTCGCCGTGCCCTTCGGGTGTTCCAGCACGATTTCCGGACGGGCGGGCAGATCGATGACCGTGCCACCCACCGCGACCGCCGCACCCAGGGCCAGGATGCCGGTGGCCGGCAGCGCGTGGTGGAACCGGCCCATCGAGGTCATGCGTACCTTGAGGTGGCCACCAGCTGGTTCCACCAGCGCGACCCGCGGGATGGCGGGGGAGGGGGCCAACCCCATGGTCTCCCCAGCAGCGACCCGGAGACGTTCGAGCCGTTCCAGGGAAGGCTCCGCCACGTCCGCCGCCCGCACGATGGCGATGGGGTTGGCCACATCGATGAGGGTGGCCTCCAGCCCATCGACCTCACACACCCGGCCGCGGGGGAAGATCCTGCCTGTCTGCTCGCCGCCGGGCTGGAGGAAGCGGACGTCGATACGCTCCTGCGGGTCGGTGCCGGAAAGCTCGAGGATGGCGCCGGTGTTGAGGTTGCGGACCCGCACGGGCAGCCGCTCCACCAGGCCGGTTGACAGAGCATAGACCGCGATGCCGGCGGAGATGTTGCCGCAGTTGCCGGACCAGTCGACGACCGTCGCCTCTGGAGCCACCTGCGCGAAGAGACTGTCCAGGTCCGCATCCGGGGAATCGGAGGGACCGACGAACATCACCTTGGAGTTGGAGGACACCCCGCCGCCCAGGCCGTCGACAGCCACGGGGTCCGGGGAACCGATGAGTTGCAGGCACAGTTCATCCCGCCCGGTGTCCGGGAGATCGGACATGTTCACGAATACCGCGCGGGAGGTGCCGCCGCGGACGATGCTCACCTCAAGACCCATGGCACGAGCCTAGACGCGGGTCGCGCTAGACTGTCTGCCATGACTGCCGCGATTCATGAGTTGATGGACTTTGACGAGGTCCTGGAGAAGTTCGACCCCGTCATGGGCCTTGAGGTCCACGTCGAACTGGCCACGGAGACCAAGATGTTCTCCACCAGCTCCGCCCACTTCGGTGCCGAGCCCAACTCCAACGTCGACCCCGTCTCCCTCGGCCTGCCCGGCGCCCTGCCGGTGGTCAACGCCAAGGGCGTCGAATGGGCCATCAAGATCGGCCTGGCGCTGAACTGCTCCATCGCCGAGTCCTCCCGCTTCGCCCGTAAGAACTACTTCTACCCGGACCAGCCCAAGGGCTACCAGATCTCCCAGTACGACGAGCCGATCGCCTACGACGGCTACCTCGACATCGTCCTCGATGACGGCACCCCGTGGCGCATCGACATCGAGCGCGCCCACATGGAGGAGGACACCGGCAAGCTCACCCACGTCGGTGGCCAGTCCGGCCGCATCCACGGCGCCACCGCCTCCCTGGTGGACTGCAACCGTGCCGGTGTGCCGCTCATCGAGATCGTGACCAAGCCGATCATCGGTGCCGGTGAGCGTGCCCCCGAGATCGCCCGCGCATATGTCACCGCGCTGCGTGAGCTCGTCGCCGCCCTCGGTGTCTCCGATGCCCGCATGGACCAGGGCTCCATGCGCGTGGACTCCAACCTCTCCCTCCGCCCGATCGGCCAGGAGGAGTTCGGTACCCGTACCGAGACCAAGAACATCAACTCCCTGAAGTCCGTCGAGCAGGCCGTGCGCTACGAGATGATGCGTCAGGCCGCCGCCATCGTCAACGGCGAGGAGATCGTCCAGGAGACCCGCCACTACCAGGAGCTCGACGGCTCCACCCGCAAGGGACGTCCGAAGGAGTCCGCCGAGGACTACCGCTACTTCAACGACCCGGACCTGCCCCCGGTGCTCGCCCCGAAGGAGTGGGTCGAGGAGATCCGCGCCACCCTGCCGGAGCTGCCGTGGATCCGCCGTGCACGCATCCAGGAGGAGTGGGGGATCGCCGACGCCGAGATGCGCGACCTGGTCAACGCCGGTGCGCTCGACCTCATCCTCGCCACCGTCGAGGAGGGCACCACCCCCGATGAGGCACGTGCCTGGTGGGTCAACTACCTTTCCGCAGCCGCCCGCGAGCAGGACACCGAGCTGGCTGACCTGCCGATCACCCCGGCGCATGTCGCCCGCGTCGTCGCCCTGGTCAAGGAAGGCAAGCTGACCACCAAGCTGGCCCGCCAGGCCGTCGACGGTGTGCTGGCCGGGGAGGGCGACGTCGACGCGGTTGTCGCGGCCCGTGGTCTGGAGGTCGTGCGCGATGACGGCGCCATCGAGGCCGCTGTCGACGAGGCCCTGGCCGCCAACCCGGACATCGTGGAGAAGTACCGCGCCGGAAACACCAAGGTCACGGGTGCCATCGTCGGTGCCGTGATGAAGGCGACCCGCGGCAAGGCCGACCCCGCCCAGGTGAACAAGCTCATCGCCGAGAAGCTGAAGTAGGTTCCTGTTGACTGTCTATGTTCCCGCCCCTGACCGTTACACCACCATGCCCTACCGCCGGGTGGGTCGTTCCGGCCTGAAGCTGCCGGCCATCTCGCTGGGCCTGTGGCACAACTTCGGTGATGACAAGCCCCTGGAGACCCAGCGCGCCATCGTGCGCCGGGCCTTCGACCGCGGTGTCACCCACTTCGACCTGGCCAACAACTACGGTCCGCCCTACGGCTCCGCGGAGAGCAACTTCGGCCGTCTGCTGAAGCAGGACTTCGCCGCCCACCGCGATGAGCTGATCATCTCCTCCAAGGCGGGCTGGGACATGTGGGAGGGGCCCTACGGTTTCGGCGGTTCCCGCAAATACCTCATGGCCTCCCTCGACCAGTCGCTGGAGCGCATGGGCCTGGACTACGTGGACATCTTCTACCACCACCGCCCGGACCCGGACACCCCGCTGGAGGAGACGCTCTACGCGCTGCGTGACATCGTCGCCTCCGGCAAGGCCCTGTATGTGGGCGTGTCCTCCTACGGCCCCGAACTGACCAGTGAGGCCGCGGAGTTCATGGCGGAGGAGGGGTGCCCGCTGATCATCAACCAGCCGAGCTACTCCATCGTCAACCGCTGGGTGGAGGAGCCGGGCGAGGACGGCGATTCCCTGCTGACCGCCGCCGCCGACGCGGGTGTGGGCACCATCGCCTTCTCCCCGCTGGCGCAGGGCCTGCTGACCAACCGCTACCTCGGCGGCGTGCCGGCTGATTCCCGGGCGGCGGCGGACAAGTCGCTGTCCGGTGACATGCTCAGCGCCGAGAACCTGGAGATGATCTCCCGGCTCAACGACATCGCCCAGGAACGCGAGCAGACCCTGGCGCAGATGGCGATTGCGTGGGTGCTGCGCCAGCAGGGTGAGTTCGGGGAGCAGACGGTGACCTCCGCGATCATCGGCGCCTCGAGTGTCGCCCAGCTCGATGAGAACCTCGACGCCCTGGGCAACCTGGAGTTCTCGGCTGCCGAGCTCAAGGCCATCGACGATGTCGCACGGGACGCGGGCATCAACATCTGGGCCAAGGCCACGGCCTCCCGCCGCCACGCCGACTAACCCGTGGCCAACCGCCAGGCCAGCCCGGCGAGGACCACGGCGATGATGATGTTGAGCACCCGCCAGACGCGGGGGCTGGACAACGGCCCGGAGAGCAGTCCGGCCCCGTAGCCGATGAGTGGGAACCAGATGAGGCTGGCCAGCAGCGCACCGCCGGTGAACAGCCAGCGGCCGGTGTCGCCGTGCTGGTTGGCCAGCCCGCCGATCATGACCAGCGAGTCGAGGTAGGCGGAGGGGTTGAGCCACGTGACGATGACGGCGGTCGCCACCGGTGCCTGCTGGCGTACCCGCGTGGCCAGTGCCACGCCCCCGCCGGACCTCGGTGGCTCCTCCTCGACGATGAGGGTGGGGCGTGGGGGACGCAGGGCGTCGATAAGCGCGACCAGCGCGAACCAGGCGAGGTAGGCCACGCCGGCCCATTTCAGGGCGGCGAGCAGCAGGGGAGCGCGGTCGATGAGCACGCCCACGCCCAGGGTGCCCAGGCCGAAGAGCACCACGTCGGAGAGCAGGCACACCGCGATGACGGCGGTGACGTGTTCGCGGCGCGCGCCCTGGCGGATGAGCAGCAGGTTCTGCGGCCCGATGGCCACGATGAGGGAGAATCCGAGCAGCAGCCCGGCGAACACGATTGACATGCCTGCCAGTCTCTCCCCGCCCGGTGATGAAGGCCAGTTACATTCTCTCAGGCTGGTTTAGAATTGCTTCATGAACCCGGTGCACCTGGAGACCCTGCTCGCCATCGTCGATGAAGGCAGCTTCGAGATCGCCGCCGCCGTGCTCGGCGTGTCACCCTCCGCGGTCAGCCAGCGCATCAAGGCGCTGGAAAAGGAGACCGGGCGCGTGCTCGTGCGCCGGACCAGCCCGGCGAGCGCGACCGAGGCCGGACAGGTCCTCGTGCAGGCCGCCCGCCGCATGGCCCTGCTGCAGGCGGAGACCCGCTCCCGGCTGCAGGGCCGCCTGGAACGGGTGCCGCTGTCCGTGGCGGTCAACGCCGATTCCCTGGCGACGTGGTTCCGCCCGGTGCTCGCCGACGTCGCCGGTTTCGAGGCCGCCACCCTGCGGCTGCACGTGGAGGACGAGGCCCACACCCTCTCCCTGCTGCGCCGCGGTGATGTGCTGGGTGCCATCACCCGGGAGGCCACGCCGGTCTCCGGCTGCGATTCCATGCCGCTGGGGATCATGCGCTACCGCGCGGTGGCCACCCCCGCCCTGCGCGAGGCCCACACCCGTGACGGCGTGCTCGACTGGGCGACCATGCCGGCCCTGCGCTTCGGCCCCAACGACGCGCTGCAGGACTCGGATCTGGAGGGCCGGATCGATGATTCCGTGCGCCGCCACCGGGCGGTGTCCCAGATCCCCTCCTCGGAGGGTTTTCTCGAGGCCACGCGCGTGGGGCTGGGCTGGTCGCTGATCCCGGAGCTGCAGGCCGGGCCCCTGCTGGATTCCGGTGAACTCGTGCTTCTCGACGCCACCGTCCTCCGGGTCCCCCTCCACTGGCAACGCTGGCGCCTGGAATCCGACCTGCTGGAACGCCTCACCGCCAGTGTCGCGGCTGCGGCGTCCCGCCTGGCCTAGCGCTGGAAGGACTCCGGGTTCTTCAGTTCCTCACCGGCCGGCATGGCACCGGGCAGGGTCGTGCCCTCGGCGAAGGGCTGCCCGCCGAGTACCTCGCGGCCGTGGGGGGTGGCGAAGCCGGACAGGTCCGGTCCCTTCGGCACGATCCGGGTGGGGTTGACCTCGGTGTGGACGATGTAATAGTGCTGCTTGATCTCGGTGAAGTCGGTGGTGTCGCCGAAGCCGGGCAGCTGGAAGAGCTCACGCAGGTAACCCCACAGGTTGGGCATCTCGGTGATCTTGTTGCGCGAGGTCTTGAAATGGCCGTGGTAGACGGGATCGTGGCGCACCAGGGTGGTGAACAGGCGGATATCCGTCTCCGTGATGTGGTCGCCCACCAGGTAACGGCGGGTGGCCAGGCGTTCCTCCAGCGTGTCCAGCGCCGCCCACAGCCGGTCGTAGGCCGACTCGTAGGCCTCCTGGGAACCGGCGAAGCCACAGCGGTAGACACCGTTGTTGACCTCGGTGAACAGCCACTCGTTGAGTTCCTCCATCTCCGCGACGTGCTCGGCCGGCCACAGATCGGGGGCTCCTGCGCGGTGGTGCTCACCCCACTGGGTGATCATGTCGCGCACGAGGGAGGGGTAGTCGTTGGTGACGACTTTCCGTGAGGACTCCTCGACGATCGCCGGCACCGTGATGCCGCGCGGGTAGTCGGGGAAGCGGTTGAGGTAGGCCTCCTGCAGTCGGGGGATCTCCAGGACCGGGTCAACCTCACCCGGGTCGAGATCGAAGGTCCAGGAGCGCTGGTCGTGGGTGGGGCCGGCCAGTCCCAGGGAGATGACGTTCTCCAGGCCCATGAGGCGGCGGACGATGACGGCGCGGTGCGCCCAGGGGCAGGCGCGTGCGGCGACGAGACGGTAGCGCCCGGCCTCGACCGGCCAGCGGAAGGTGCCGTCGGGCTGCTCGGTGGGCTCACCGGCGGGTGCCTCGGCGGTGATGCGGTCGTTGATGTAGTTGGTGTCGCGCACGAATTCCCCGTCGGGGGAGGCGTTCTGTGCGTCGCCGGCCCAGTTGTCCTTGTCTTCATTACCTGTTGTCATGTCAACAATGCTAGCGGGGGGAATGCGTTTCGTCAACGCGCGGGGTTGCTAGAGTGATGCCGTCATGAAGCGAGTTTTCAGTGTGTTCGGCACGCTCCTGCTGGGTATCCTCACCCTGGTCCTCATCGACCTCGAGCTTATCGACACCCCCGCCACCCCCGCCAGCGAACAGCTCGCCACCCTGGAGGTCAAGGGCCGGGCACCCATGACCGGCTATGACCGCGACCTCTTCGGTTCCGCCTGGACCGACAACGTGCGCGTGGCCGGCGGCAACAACGGCTGCGACACCCGCAACGACATCCTGCAGCGCGACCTCGCCGACGTGGCCATCCGCCCCGGCACCCGCGACTGCCTCGTCGAATCCGGCATCTTCGAGGACCCTTTCTCCGGGGAGACGATCAACTTCGTCCGGGGCAGGGGAGCGCTCGTAGACATCGACCATGTCGTCCCGCTGGCTGACGCCTGGGCCAAGGGTGCCCAGTCCTGGGACGAACAGACCCGCCGGGACTTCGCCAACGACCCGCTCAACCTCCTGGCCGTCGACGCCGGCCTCAACCGGCAGAAGGGTGCCGCCGACGCCGCCACCTGGCTCCCGCCCAACCAGGACTACCGCTGCGACTACATCACCCGCCAGATCGAAGTCAAGGCCACCTACGGGCTCTGGGTCACCCGCGCCGAGCACGACGCCATGGCGAAGGTGCTGACACGCTGCCCGTGACCGATCTGTAGGTTTTTCGCAACACGGCACGCCCGGTCAAGCCCGACCCCGGTGGCTGGATTGTCCTAACCTGGCGGTATGAGCGACAAAAACCAGACCCCCGACCGCGCGGGCTCATACGACGACGTGCCCACCTACCGTAAGGACGCCACCTCCGCTGCGCAGGGCAATGGTGAAGACACCGCCACGGCCCAGTTTCCGCAGACCTCCGGCGGCCTTTTCAGCCGCTCCGGCCGCGCCGCCCCGCAGGAGATCCCGGCCTACACCGATCAGGACTTCGCCGCGCCCGCCAACACCGGCAATGAGACCTTCGCCTACGACCGCCCCGAGGAGCAACCCACCACCATCACTCCGATGGCCACCACCTCGACCCCGGCCGCTGCTCCGGTGTCCACCGCCACCGAATATGACCAAGGCTCCACGGCAGTGGCGACGGATGTCCCGGACCACCGCCGCGGCACCATCGACTTCGGCCTGCTGATCGTCCGCGTCATGCTCGGCCTGTGGCTCATCCTGGAAGCCGTGGGCACCTTCTTCCGTCTCGGCGGCAACCCAGGACTGTCCGGCCTGGAAGCCGATTATGCCGGTTACCTCGCCCCGGGTGGCCTGGCGATCATCATCCCGGCCCTGCAGCTGGCAGCGGGCGTATTCCTCCTCCTGGGCCTGATCACCCCCGTCTTCGCGATGGTCGCCACCGTCGCGACGTCATTCACCGCCCTGCATGAACTGACCACCTCCGGCGCCGGCCTCAACGTCTTCGCCTGGCCGGATTCCGTCTGGTTATCCCTCGTCCTGCTCGGCAGCTCCCTCGCACTCCAGTTCACCGGCCCGGGCTTCATCTCCCTGGATTACGGGCGGAGTTGGACCCGTCGCCCGCTGGTCAGCTCCTGGATCTTCCTGGTATTGGCCATCGCCGGCGGTATCGCTCTCTGGTGGTTCGGCGCAGGCGTCAACCCTCTCGCCTGACCTTTTGCTCTGACGTCGGGATCTGGATGTCCCTGGGCCGGCCGTGGCTGTGGGTGCCACGGCCGGTTCTTCTTTTTCTGAATTCTGCTTGTCGACGTCCCTCCCGCCCCGGGTCACCCTCCAGGTGCCCGGGGTGCAGCTGTTACTCGGGTGGGGCCCGGC
>NZ_JANWTC010000033.1 GCF_024919295.1 Corynebacterium lemuris
TTTCAATCCCGGCTGGGATCCAACCTTCATCGCAGAACGCCTAGATGTGATGTCCAGGGACGTTGTTCTGGCCCCCGCCCGTAATGACACCGTGCCGATTCAAGAAGTATCTGTCCAGACCGCTTGCCATTGAAGGCATGTTAGAGTTTGGGGCATGTCGAGTCCCGAATCAGACAGGTCAGGGGTTGTCGGTCACACCGCCAGCCCCTTGAACCACTAGTTACGACGCCCACGATCTGTGTGGGCGTATGTCTGGCGTACCCGGGGCGCTGGCCGTGGTGACAAGAAGAACCATTTCTTGATCTCACACCTCGGAGTACTCGATGCCTTTTGCCCTTTACATGCTTGCCCTGGCGGTCTTCGTCATGGGCACTTCAGAATTCATGCTCGCGGGATTGCTCCCCGCGATCGCGACCGAACTTGACGTCTCGGTCGGCACTGCGGGCCTGCTGACCTCCGCATTCGCAGTCGGTATGGTCGTCGGCGCGCCAGTGATGGCGGCATTCGCTCGCCGTTGGCCACCGCGGCTCACATTGATCGTTTGCCTTCTCGTGTTCGCGGGAAGCCACGTCATCGGAGCGATGACACCAGTGTTCTCTCTCCTGCTCATCACCCGGGTGCTCAGCGCTCTCGCAAACGCAGGATTCCTCGCCGTAGCACTGAGCACGGCCACTACCCTCGTGCCAGCGAACCAGAAGGGGCGTGCACTGTCGATCCTGCTCTCCGGCACGACGATCGCAACCGTCGTGGGCGTCCCCGCCGGGGCACTGCTCGGCACAGCGCTGGGCTGGCGAACGACGTTCTGGGCGATCGCCATCCTCTGTATTCCCGCGGCCGTTGGAGTCATTCGTGGCGTCACGAACAATGTTGGTCGGAGCGAGACTAGCGCGACCTCACCAAGGCTCCGTGTCGAGCTCAGCCAGTTGGCGACGCCGCGGCTCATCCTGGCCATGGCACTCGGAGCGCTGATCAACGGAGGGACCTTTGCGGCATTCACCTTCCTGGCACCCATCGTGACCGAGACCGCGGGCTTGGCCGAAGCGTGGGTGTCCGTCGCGCTGGTGATGTTCGGCATCGGATCGTTCCTTGGCGTCACGATCGCAGGACGACTATCAGATCAACGACCTGGCCTCGTGCTCGCAGTCGGCGGACCGCTATTGCTGACAGGCTGGATCGTGTTGGCAGTGGTCGCATCTCATCCCGTTGCGCTTATCGTCCTCGTCCTCGTTCAGGGATTCCTGTCGTTCGGCGTCGGCAGTACTCTGATCACGCGTGTGCTGTATGCAGCATCGGGTGCGCCAACGATGGGCGGTTCGTACGCAACCGCAGCATTGAATATCGGAGCTGCAGCGGGGCCCGTGCTTGGTGCGCTCGGGCTCGCGACCGGGCTGGGGCTGCTCGCGCCGGTTTGGGTCGCTTCGGTGCTGACAGCGATCGCTCTCGTCATCATGCTTCTCACCAGACGCGCGCTTACGAAGACCGCGGCGGAGGCCAATTGATGACCCATCCGAACGCTCTTCTCACTCCTCGTGCCCGTCTCCGGTTAGCTCGGCTGATTGTCGAAGACGGCTATCCGGCCACGATCGCCGCAAAGATGTTCATGGTCTCCCCGATCACTGCCCGGAAATGGGCAGGCCGCTACCGGGAAGAGGGTGAGTTTGGGATGCAGGATCGCTCCAGCAAGCCGCACCGGATCCCAGGCAGGACGCCCGAGCATGTCAAGAAGAAGATCATCAACCTGCGCTGGCGGCTTCGACTGGGGCCAGCCCAGATCGCTGCGCGACTTGGTCTCTCGACGTCGACTGTTCACGCGGTCCTCGTCCGTTGCCGCGTGAACCGCCTCTCGCATATCGATCGTGTCACTGGCGAGCCATTGCGGCGATATGAGCATCCTCATCCGGGATCGTTGATTCATGTCGATGTCACGAAGTTCGGCAACATCCCCGACGGCGGTGGACATCGTTACGTAGGTCGGCAGCAAGGCGCACGGAACAAGCTCGCGACTCCGGGATTACCACGAGGAAAAGATCACAAGCCGCGCACCGGGACGGCGTTCGTTCACACAGTCATCGATGACCACTCCCGCGTCGCATACGCAGAAATCTGGTCGGATGAGCAGGCGAGCACAGCGGTGGGAGTTCTCGAACGCGCCGTGGCCTGGTTCGCCGAACGAGGCGTGACCGTCGAGCGAGTCCTATCCGACAACGGGTCGGCATACAGATCCCACGCATGGAGGGACTTCTGCGCTCGGCTCGGCATCCGACACAAGCGGACACGCCCCTACCGGCCGCAGACGAACGGGAAGATCGAGCGATTCCACCGCACGCTCGGGGACGGCTGGGCCTATGCCAGGTTTTACGGTTCAGAGGCCGAACGACGCCTGGCGCTGCCCGGCTGGCTCCACTTCTACAACCACCACCGACACCACTCTGCGATTGGCGGCGTACCCTTCGACCGACTCAACAACGTCCCTGGACATCACACCTAGAACTCGAAATCTAACGTCCGTTCGGGCATCGAGGTCCATGTCGGGGTGGGACGGGCCCGTGGCTTCAAGATCACTTGCAGTCCGACCGCGATGTCTTGGTTGCGCGAGAGGTTGTCGATATGGCTCTGTTGCAAAAATCGTGAAGCTTGAGCATGCTTGGCGGAGA
>NZ_JANWTC010000034.1 GCF_024919295.1 Corynebacterium lemuris
TGTTATGGAGCTCTTTTCGGTAGCGGGGTTGGGTCTATCCGGTAGCGGATGCGGGAGCACCCGGTAGCAGTGACACTTCCATCAACCGTTCCCATAATCCCGTGGGACGGTAACCATGGAAGGAACCGTTGTCGTGACCGACTACAGGTTGATCCTCACGCTCCTGCTCCGGGGCTTGTCCTACCGCCAGATAGAAGCCAGCGCCTCCTGCTCCCACCGGGCTATCGCCCGGGCCAGGAAGGTACTCGATGCCCACCAGTGGAGCACCGAAGAACAGATCACCGCTTTAACCAGAGCCGACCTCGACACCTTGTTCACCGACGGACGCAAGGTGACCTCCGAGGATTTCCTCACCCCGGACTTCGATGCCATCGTCAGGGCACGCAGCCGCCACAAAAAGCCCTCCCTGCGCCACCTGTGGACCCGCTACCTTGAACAACCAGCCCCAGGCGGGCTGGTGCACTACAGCTACGACCGGTTCTGCGAACTCGTCGCCGAACACATCGCGACCTTCGACCTCACCGCGGTGATCACCCACCAACCCGGCCACACCATGCAGGTCGACTGGGCCGGCACCACAATGGCCACCACCGACCCGATCACCGGCACCAGGCGCAAGGCGTACGTGTTTGTGGCCACACTGCCGTACTCCGGCATGGTCTTCGCCTGCGCCCAGCATGATCAGAAGATGCTGGCCTGGCTCGATGCCCACCGCCAGGCCTTCGACTACTTCGGCGCTGTCAGCCAGGTCATCATCCCTGACAACGCCTCCACGGCGTCCAACAAGATCACCGCCACGGGCACCGCACGGGATGTCAACCCCACCTACCAGCAGTTCCTCGAGCACTACGGCACAGCCGCAGCCCCGACCCGTTCCTATAAGCCCAAGGACAAGGCCTCGGTGGAAGCCGGGGTGAAGATCATCACCGGCCGGATCATCACCACCCTGGCCGACCGTGTGTTCGTCGACCTGGATGAGCTGAACACCACGATCTACGACCATGTCGATCAGATCAACAACGCCACCCCGTTTCGTGGCAGGGACACCTCCCGCCTAGACATCTTCACCGCGGATGAAAAGGACCTGATGATCGCGCTGCCGCCGACGTCCTGGCAGCAGGTCACGTGGCGTAAATCAGTCGTCGGCCGTGACTTCCATATCCAGATCGACACCGTGAAGTACTCCGTGCCCTACCGGCTGGCAGGCACCAAGGTGGATGTGCGCATCACCGGAACACGGCTGGATGTCATGGCCGACGGGGATATCGTCGCCAGCCACATCATCGCGGCAGCCAGGCACATCTACGTCACCGACCCTGATCACCGGCCTCCGTTTACCGGGGATATCGCCGGGTTGTGGACCCGGGGCTACTTCCTGCGCCAGGGGGCCAAGATCGGGCCGGCGACCGTCCGCGCCCTGGAAAACCTCCTCGATGCCAAACGGATCGAAGCCCAGGGCTACCGCGCGTGCCGCAACATCCTCGACCTGGGGAAAACCGCCACCAACGCCGTGATCCTCGAACGCGCCTGCCACCAGCTGACCAGCACCACCAGTCAACGTGCGATCAGCTACACCGCGGTGAAAAACCGGATGGCGATCATCCGCGCCGACGATGATCAGCGTCCCACCACATCCACCACCGGCACTCACCGGCCAGGCGAGGCTGACCGGCCCACCAGTCGGGACACCACCGGTGCGCGTCTGGCCGGGATCGACGCCTTTGATCTGGACCGATTACTTCAGCCCCGCACCGGCGACAAGGAGGGCCAGAAGTGACCACCCCACACCTGAGTGCTGATGACCTGCCGATGTTCACCAAACTCCGGATGACCGCCTTCGGTCAGAGTGTCATCGACATCGCCAACGACCCTGCCTGCGACGGGTGGACATTTTCCCAGAAGATCTACTTCGCGCTGGAACGAGAAACTACGGCCAGGGCAGAGCGCAGAACACTGAAACTTCTTCAGGCCTCCAAATCGCCAAACCCGGGCGCCTGCATCGAAGAGATCCACTACCTACCCGACCGTAATCTCACCCGCGAGCTTGTCTCACGACTGGGATCCTGTCAATGGATCGATGAGGGCACCAACCTCGTGCTCCTGGGGTCGTCGAGTGTGGGCAAGACCTACCTTGCGCTGGCTCTGATCACCGCGGCGTGTCGTACCGATCGCAGTGCGTTGTTCTACCGCCTTGATGACCTCGCCAATCAGCTGGCTGTCCTGGAGGTTTCTGACCCGGCCAGGTTGAAACTGCTCACCCGGCTGCGACAGGTGGATCTGCTGGTTCTCGATGATTTCCTGACCACCCCGATCGACACGGATACCGCTGCGGTGGTGCTCAATATCCTCGCGGCGCGTGACCAGGTGGCCTCCACGTTGGTGACCTCTCAGTTTGAGCCGAAGGACTGGTACAAATCCCTCGGGGATGCGGTGATCGCCGAGTCGATCCTCAACCGGATTATCGGTGGGGCGGAGATCATCTCGTTGGGCGGGCCGAATATGCGTTTCCTGCCGCAGGAATGACCCACCTTACGGTCCTCAGTAGGCAGTAGAAACTGACCAGATGAGGGACGGTTCGGTGCTACCGGATCGTCCCTCATCTGCTACCGGATAGACCCAACCCCGCTACCAAAAACAGCGT
>NZ_JANWTC010000035.1 GCF_024919295.1 Corynebacterium lemuris
ATAGAGTGATCAAGAATCCACGCCATATAGCGCTCATATTCACAGGGTGTGGCCTTCGGTTTCTCTTGTTTCCGGGGTTGGTTGGTTGTGGAGGGGGTGTTGTGGGGATCTTGCCTGCGGGTTCTGGTTTGGGCGATCGGATCGTAGCTTTTTGGGCGCTGCGAGGGGGCAGTGTCAGCGATGATCGAAAAGATTAATCTCCCAGACGCTGTGCCATGTTCATCACGTCACAGTGAAATGCGCCTGGCACGAATTTTACTAACGCGAGGGGCTGTCGCGTCCTGATGGAGTCCCGCTTAACCCGGAGGTATTTCAGTAGGGCATAACCCAAAGAGCCTGTATGCTCTCGGCCTTGCCAAATGGATGGAGGCGATGGTCCCGGCGTTGAGCACCTCGAGAGCCACGCCCCTGCCCCGGCGAATCTGCGCGTCAGGTTCGCAGCACCGGCAGACCCTGACAACATGCCGGGCACTGATCACCGCACCTCGTTCCAGTAGGCCACCAAGCGGTTGGCCAACTCCTCCGGGTGGCCCAGCATGGGGCAGTGGTCACCCGGCATGACGTCGGGCTCGATCCTCAGGCGTTCCCGGGTGATACGTCGCATGAACTCCAGTGGGAAGAAGCGGTCATCACGGGCCACCAATACGCGGGTGGGGATCGTGGGCCATTCGGGGAGTGGCCAGGGTTTTTCGAATGGAGTTGCCGACTGGTCACGCTGGTGGGCGAGCATCTCCTTGGCCAGCGTGACCGGGGTGTCGTGCAGCATGATCTCCAGGGGGTCAAGGGGTGCGTCCGGGTCGCGGCCGTCCGCTTCGTCCTGACGTCGACGGGCTTCGGCGTGGCCGGTGTTGCTCCACCACTGCCCGGGCGTCTCCCCGGGCTGTGGGATCTGCGCCTGGAGCATGACCAGCAGATTCGCCCCGAGACCGTGGGCCACCAACGGAGCGGTGAATCCGCCGAAGGAATGCCCCACCACCACGACGTCCCGGTACTCGCCCACGGCGTCAAGAACGGTGGCTGCGTAATCGGACAGGTCTGCCGAGTCGTTATCGACCGGGAGATCGACGGCGATAACGTCATGCCCACGCCGGCGTACAGCGTCGCTGACCAGATGCCAGCAGGACGAATCAGTAGCTGCGGCGTGGATCAGCACGAAGGTGGCCATTACGGTGTTCCCCACTTCTGGCGGAGGTCAAGGTGATAACGAGAATTCCGGGGGTGCAGTCGACTCCTCCGCACCACTTCGGCAACGGACGGGGCACTGCCTGCCACCGCCGTCAGTTACCATACTGCTGACTTTAGGTGATCAGCGTATGCCCGGCGATCACAGCAGAGCGGCCCCCTGCGGCGGTGCGCTTGTAGCGCCTGCCTGTTCTTCATCACTTTCTACCCTCAAGTGGAGACCCACCTTGATCCCAATATTGCCCAGGGCATCCAAAGAGAACTTACTGATCTTACCGGTGAACAGGTCGGAAACCCTAGGTTGAGTGAGATCGAGATTCTCCGCAGTAATCTTCTGTGTTCCGCTTCCCGGACATGGCAGAGGCTCGAGCCGACGAGGTTATCGCTACAGCGGGTCCAGTATGGGAACACCTCCGGAGCCGAACCGCGGGGCCGACCACCCCGTCTCGATAGATTCGAACCCGCACTTGCTCAGGCAGCACCGATAGCCGATCACATGTCAGTGCGAACGCCCTGGTCAGTTTGAGAAGTCGCTTGCACTGGTGCTCTCAGGCTCGACCGCCGGCACCCGGTTTATGGGTGTGAACAGGCCGAACACATCATCTGTCTAGCCAGCCGCGGCGGATGCCCATAGAATTTGTGACGGTGGCGCCGATACTCGTGTCATAGGTGGCCGACGACGATCAGTGGTTTCGGCGATGATCTTTGGATGAAGAAGGCCAAGGCCTTTTGGGAATCTCATTAACTTCGCTCTATGCGTCCTGGGATACGCAGGATTACATGACGCCGGGTTGTGTGAGCTGGCGGGCGAGTGCCAGCAGTGACTGTGGGTCACCTCGCCGTGGGGGCCGTTCCCAGAGGTGGAGTAGGTCTGAGTCCAGAGCCGTCGAGTGGAAAACCGTCCCCGGGACAGTCACGAAAGCATTGCTTCCAGGGCTATACCAGGGACGGCTTGCTGGTGCTGACCTGCCAGGTCTTCTACTGTGCATCCACCCGCTGCAGGTCCTGGTGGGTCAGACGCTGCAGCTCATCGTCAGTTTCCTCTTCCACCGGCAGGGCGGTGTCTGCACCGTCAAGATGGAGCAGGCTGCGCAGGGCCTCCCGCAGTGCCGCGGTGGGGTCCTGCGGCTGCTGCAGCGCCCGGTAACCGACGTGGTTGTCCGGGCGCACCAGCACACACCCGTCATCAGCGATCTCACGCAGCCGCTGCCAGTCACCGTAGGTGTCGGTGTAATCCTGGGCAGGTCCGATCCTGTATACCGGGATCTCCATACCCAGCTCCGCGGACACCGTTGCCGCTGCTTCCACCCACCCCTGGCCGTTGGTGCCGGTGAGGACGGTGAAACGT
>NZ_JANWTC010000036.1 GCF_024919295.1 Corynebacterium lemuris
CGCCGACGCTAAAACAAAAAACAACTGAATACCAACGAACACCCCTGTGGAAGGACACCGGTCAACCGGTGCCCCTTTCCCCAGGGGTGTTTTGTCATTGCTACCTTCAGGCCAAGTCTGTCTGCCGTGCGCAGCTGCGCACGCTGTGACCCCTTGACCAGCAGTGATGTGGTGCATCCGGAAGGATTCTGGGGCTGGTTGAGAGCATCCGCCTGCTGCGTGGGACGGTGCATGGCTGCGCACGGAACATACCGCTGACCCGTTCTGACTGCTGGTTGAGGTGGACGCCATGCCCTCAGCGCGGATCATCGGCCTGCAACCTTCGGGCTGGAATGACCATCACCAGCATGATGCCGGCGACCAGAAGAACACCGACGGCGAAGTCCCCGGTGAGATCCGCCAACAGACCGATGAGGGCGGGACCGAGGAAACCACCGATCTCCCCGATTGAAAAATACAGTCCGCCGGCCGCCCCCATCAGGGCCGGGCCGATCTGCGGCATCTCCATCAGGGTGTTCATCATCAACGGCATCAGGGCGGCCGCAGCAAACGACTCCGCGATCAGGACCCCCACCAGCACTGGCCCGTCCAGGAACGGGATCGCGGCCAACGTCACCCCGGCGACGACAAGCAGGATCTGCGCCATCGTTGACCGTGTCATCCGCTGGACCAGGCGCATGATGATGACCGAGCCGGCGATCCCGGCGACCGCTGCGGCTCCGGCGAGGACGCCGGCGGCATCGGCATCCGCTCCTTTGGATTCGAGGATCTGGGGCAGCCAGTTGCGGAAACCGTGGCTGGCGATGAACCCGGACATTCCGATGATCATCACGGGCCAGATGCCGGGGACGCGGACCACCTGGCGGATGCCGGTGAGGATCCCGACGTCACCCGGTTCCGTCCGATCCGGGGAGGATGCGTCGCGGCCCAGGAGGAGCCAGGCCACCGCGATGGTCAGCCCCAGGGCGCCGAAGGCGAACATGGCGTGACGCCAGTCATGTCCCACCAGCGGGAGGACGACGATGTTGGTCAGGGAGAGTACGGCGACGTTACCGACCTGGGAGCCGGTGACGTAGATGCCGGAGGCGGTGGCGCGGTGGTGGTCGGTGAACCACTGGGCGATGAGTTTGGGCAGGCCGATGGAGATCACCGGCCCACCCAGGCCGAGCAGGGCCACGGCGAGAACCAGGGTCCAGAAGTCGACCGCCAGGCCGCGGGCGGCCGCGGAGGCGGCGATGAGCAGCATGCCGATGAACAAGCACGGTTTGGCCCCGTAGCGGTCGATCAACGAGCCGACTGGCAGAGCAGCGCCGATATAGACCAGCTGCCAGGTCCCCAGGATGATGCCCACCTGGCTGTAGCTCAGGCCGAGATCGGCGCGGACGGGGGTGATGATCGGTACCAGGGAGGCCGCGGTGACGGCGAAGCCGAAGTACAGCAGCCACGCCAGGCCGAGCATCCCCCACCGGGTGGCGCCCTCTGGTGTTGCACGATGATCTGTCACGGTTTCTTCCTTCCTGCGTGCCCTCCCCCGGGAAGATGGAATGAGACGGTGGGAGGGGGCGTCGATAAGCACCGGCGGCCGTCTTTTCGGGGCGGTGAACTCACGTAGCATGGCGGAGAAGCAATACGACAATGTGCCGGCTCGACAGTCCCACGCCACCAGCGTAAAGGAGGGAGGGTGACTTCGAGTGCAGTATTTCCTGCTGGCGGTCTTTGCCGCCCTCGCCGTGAATTTCCTTGCCGCGGTGGTTCTCGTCCTGCGTCGGGCGAGGCGGGGCAGCTGGCTGCTCGTACTGCTGCTGTCGAGCACGACCGGTGCCGCGCTGGCGGTCATGGCGGCCCTTCTTTTTGTGGAACCGGATGAACACAGCGTCGACGTCGCCCTCGTCTTCACCGCGCTGGCATCCGTGAGCGCCCTGGTCGCGGTGGCCGTGTTCGCCCGCCGTGCGGAAACGCAGAGGTCCGGGGTGGGTGGGCAGGATGCTCTCTGATGTGCTCGCCGCCGTGCTGATGAGTTGCGGGCTCATCTTCTTCACCGCCGGGACGATCGGTCTCATCCGCTTCCCGGATGTCCGGAGCCAGCTCCATGCCCTGACCAAGGCAGACAACCTGGGTCTGGGGCTGCTGCTCCTGGGGGTGGCGGTGTATGTGGGCGACCTCGCGACGGGTGTCGGCCTGCTCCTGGTGTGGCTGCTGGCCCTGGGGGCCTCCTCGATCTCCGCACAGGCCCTGGCCGGGGCCGAGGCCGAGACCCGGGAAGGGGACGCTCATGGCCGGACCCTCTGAGGCGACCGTGGGGGTCGTCGACATCGTCCTCACCGTTTTTCTGGCGGGCACCGTCATCCTCATCGCCGCCGACGGCTCCCGCCGGACCCAGGTCGGCGCCTACCTCAGCCTGGGTGCGGTGCTGAGCATCGTGTGGTTGCGGTTGGGGGTCGTTGACGTGGTGTTATGGAGCTCTTTTCGGTAGCGGGGTTGGGTCTATCCGGT
>NZ_JANWTC010000037.1 GCF_024919295.1 Corynebacterium lemuris
TCCTTTCTCATCGGAAAGTGTTGCAACGACCCTTAGGACTCAAGGTGTTGGGGTAGGTCCGGTCCGTTAGGTCCCGCCACGTATCTCCCAGGTGACGGGGCACCCCAGGGAAGTGGTCTCCCCCGAGATGCATGTCCAGATCTAACTGACGGGACCTACTTCAGTACGGCATCCGCATGCGTATCAGAGCCACTCCACTTCCGACCACGCCGACGTACTTTCCCCATCTGGATGGTCTGGCGGGGGTTGTCCCCCCGAGCCTTGCGGCGGGACTTCAGTAGTTCTGGATTGAAGAGGATTTACGGACACCTGTGGACAACGATGACGGGAATGAGACTTTCCGGACACGTCGAAGCGGGCAGGTCAGCTAAATCCCGGTCCCGTAAATCCCGGGCCCGGAGCTGAACCCGGCGGTTACGGAGAGCGCCTGGCCGCGGCCCGGAACCACCGGCGGAGTTCCTGGGTCAGTAGGTCACGGCGCCCTGCGAGGCGGACTGCACCAACTTCGCGTATTTACCCAGCACGCCGTGCAGGCGCGGGTTCTCCGGCACCTGCCATGCTTCCCGACGCCGCGCCAGCTCCTCCTCCGGGATGTCCACGTCGATGGTGCGCTCGGGGATGTTCACCCTGATCGGGTCGCCGTCCTGAATGAAGGCGATGGGGCCGCCGTCGACAGCCTCCGGTGCCACATGCCCGATGCACAGACCGGTGGAGCCACCGGAGAAGCGTCCGTCGGTGATGAGCAGGACATCCTTGCCGATGCCCGCACCCTTGATCGCACCCGTGATGGCCAGCATCTCCCGCATCCCGGGCCCGCCCTTGGGACCCTCGTAGCGGATGACCACCACGTCGCCCTTCTTCAGTTCACCGTTGAGGACCGCATCCATGGCGGGTTGCTCGCGGTCGAAGACACGGGCGGTGCCGTTGAAGACGTCGGCGTCGAAACCGGCGGTCTTGACCACCGCACCCTCTGGGGCGAGCGAACCGTGGAGGATACTCAGTCCACCGGTGGCGTGCATGGGGTTGTCCAGGGCCCGGAGGATCTTTCCGTCCGGGTCCGGGGTACGGATATCGGCCAGGTTCTCGGCGACGGTGCGGCCGGTGACGGTGAGGCAGTCACCGTTGATGAGGCCGGCGTCGAGAAGCGCCTTCATCACGACCGGGATGCCGCCGATGCGGAAGACATCCGCCATGACGTAGCGGCCGAAGGGCTTGAGATCGCCCAGATGCGGAACCTTGTCGGCCACGGCGTTGAAGTCGTCGAGGCTGAGGTCGACCTCCGCTTCATGCGCGATGGCCAGCAGGTGCAGGACCGCATTGGTGGAGCCACCCAGGGCCATGACCACCGCGACTGCGTTGAGCAGGGAATCGCGGGTGATGATGTCACGGGCCCGGATCCCGTTGCGCAGTAGCCCGACGACGGCCTCGCCTGACTGGCGGGCGTGGATGATGCGGTCACGGTGGACAGCCGGGGGAGCAGCGGAACCCGGCAGGGACATGCCCATCGCCTCGGCGGCGGAGGCCATGGTGTTGGCGGTGTACATGCCGCCGCAGGCGCCCTCGCCCGGGCAGATGGCACGTTCGATGACGTCGACCTCATCCTGCGAGAGTTTGCCGGCACGGCAGGCACCGACCGCCTCGAAGGCATCAATGAGGGTGACCTCCTCCTCGCGGCCGTCGGCGAAACGGGCGGTACCCGGCATGGTGGAGCCGTTGTAGAGGAAGACACTCGAGAGATTGAGGCGGGCGGCGGCCATGATCATGCCGGGGATGGACTTGTCGCAGCCGGCCAGCAGGACGGAACCGTCGAGCCGCTCCGCGCCCATCACGGTCTCGACGGAATCGGTGACCACTTCCCGGGAAACCAGGGAGTAGTGCATCCCTTCATGGCCCATGGAGATGCCATCGGAGACGGAGATCGTGCCGAACTCCAGGGGATAGCCACCGGCGGCGTGCACCCCCTCCTTCGCGAATCCCGCGAGCTTGCGCAGGGTGAGGTTGCAGGGGGTGATCTCATTCCAGGAGGAGGCGACGCCGATCTGCGGCTTCCCCCAGTCATCGTCACCCATGCCTACCGCGCGGAGCATACCGCGGGCGGCCGTGCTCTCGAGTCCGTCGGTTACATCCCGGGACCGGGGCTTGATGTCCACGTAGTCATTGTCGGGGGAGTCTGTGAGCTTCGTCATGACCTGAGTCTAGGTAGGTGGCGGGCAGGCGGCAGGAAAACCAGGTAGACGCCAATCGAAATGCTGTTGAACTGGCGATTTGATGTCCGGAGACATCGTGGGTTATAGTTTCACATGTCGTCAACACGGGGTTAACAATCTTGTGTGGACGTGGTGAAGTGAATATCACCCGACGCGGGGTGGAGCAGCTCGGTAGC
>NZ_JANWTC010000038.1 GCF_024919295.1 Corynebacterium lemuris
ATAGAGTGATCAAGAATCCACGCCATATAGCGCTCATATTCACAGTTTGTAATTCAAAAACTGTCCTTTTGGGGTGTACCCATGATGGTCACCTAAAAACTTAAAGCGCTCGCAGGTTCAGGAAGGTCAGTGAGCTCACCATTATTCCAGCGCTAATGTTGTCAAACATATTCAGAATAGAATTCTGCTTTTTGTTCATAATCTGTCTCCTTGGTTTTCCATCAAGATGAAATCTTTTTCGATTACCAAATAATTTATTCTTTACCCTCCGTAGAACTCTGGGAGTAATGAAGAAACAGACCGACAATCCTAGTAAAGCGCCCAGGGAATCGAACCCCGGACCACTGACTACCTCAACCTACGAGCATTTTTATCCTAGCTGAGATTTTGTTGATATGCATCGATAAATTGGACCTTCAATGTTTCCGAAGATGTTGTCAGCAAACTGGGGAAACGCCCTATTTGTACAACTTTCGATGGGGAAGGTTTCTGAAGGCGTGAGCGTAGATATTTACTGACTTCCCAGTCTCTGGGAGTGTCCCCCATTCGAAGTATTTCCGGCCGCTTCACCGAGGGTCAGGCATCTTGCCCATGAGTCTATGGGTAAGCAGTCTTTACTCAGGTTCACCATCGGAATAGGTCTTCCCGTCTGCCCATAGCCTGTCAATCTGCGCACGGAAATGATCGAACCATTCGCCATCATCAGCTTCTAAAAGGAAGATGGGAGCACGTTCTTTATCGCCGGGTCTGTATTCGTACATCTGAACCATGATTTTTCCCACTGAGTGCTCTATATCCCAGCCGTTGATACTTATATGAGGCATGATGTCAGTGGTACGTAGCTCGAGCTGTCCACCTGTGTCACGGCATCCCTTTGCTAGTTCAAAAGAGTTCTGGTGCTGTTGCAAAGTTGGGGCAGTAGGAAGACCGGCGTGGAATAATCAGGTCCATGGGCATCTTCTCCGGTCGGCAGTTCCCTCGTGAAATCATCCTGTGGGCGGTGCGGTGGTACTGCCGCTACGGCGTGAGCTATCGCGACCTCGAAGAGATGATGACCGAGCGGGGAGTGCCGGTCGATCACACCACGATCTACCGCTGGGTCCAGAAATATGCTCCTGAGCTGGATAAGAAGACCCGGTGGTATCGGCAAGTTCCTGACTGGCAGGCCAGGTCCTGGCGGGTGGATGAGACCTATATCCGGGTCGGGGGAAAGTGGTGCTACCTCTATCGGGCAATCACCGCCGGTGGCCAGACCCTGGACTTCTACCTCTCACCAAAACGCAACGTCGCGGCAGCGAAGCGTTTCCTGGCGAAGACGCTGCGGTCGAATAAATCGGCAGGCTATCCGCGGGTGATCAGCACCGACAAGGCCCCCTCACTCGCCAGGGCAATCTCTGAGCTGAAGGCGGAAGGCGTCTGTCCATCGACGGTCGAGCATCGTCGGGTGAAATACCTCAACAACGTCATTGAAGGCGATCATGGCCGGTTAAAGCGGATCCTGGGGCCGAAAGGAGCATTCAAAAACCGAACGTCTGCCTACCGGACGTTGAAAGGGATGGAAGCGATGCACTCATTGCGGAAGGGGCAGGGCACGATGTTTGCCTATGGTCACCCGAATCCGGATGCAGTGATTGTTAGCCGGGTATTCGAGACGGCCTGACAACACAGGCACATAGCGTTGATCACACAATAAAAACGGAGCTTTCTTGGCTCCCGCCCCAAGTTGCAACAGCACCTACTTCACCTGCCGGTGGGCCGTCTCCCGGTCCAGCTTTCCTTCG
>NZ_JANWTC010000039.1 GCF_024919295.1 Corynebacterium lemuris
CTTGAGTCCTAAGGGTCGTTGCAACACTTTCCGATGAGAAAGGATTGCCATGACCCGCCCAACAGGACCATTCCACTCACTGACCCCCACCGACAAAGCCACCCTGCGCCGGCTGCTGCGCGACGGCCTCACCCTCCGCGCCGCAGCCACCCACGCCGAGTGCAACTACCGCCACGCTTGGCACTTCGCCCACGCCCACGAACTGATCGACTACCAGCCACACACCCACCGCCAGGACCAGACTGAACAGTTCCTCGATCTCATCCGCACCGGTCACAGCGTCCACGCCGCCGCCACAACCACCGGCGTCGGCTCCACCCGTGCCAGGCGCCTGGCCACCGAAGCAGGCCTGCACCTGCCACGCACCCGACACCAACACAAGATAGCCGCCACCGAACTACGCATCACCTACCTACGCCTCCGCCTGGCCGGCCTGCCACGACCCCACGCCGCCGAAGCCACCGGCATTAACCGGCGCCTGGCACTCGACATCGACAAAGGACTGGTCAAAACCACCGGCCCACGCCAGCGATTCATCCCCGCCGGACCCGATGCCACCACGTATAACAGGCTGATGACCGCCCTGATCACCCGCACCGACGTCATCGAACAAGGACGCCTTGCTGAACCGGCGCTACCGGCAGGGCTCAACCCCTACACCCCGATCAGCAGCCGGTACCTCAGCATGGACGAACGCATCCAGATCGCTGACCTCTACCGTGAACACCTGTCCGTCCGTGAGATCGCCCGCCGGCTGGGACGGTCAGCATCGACCATCAGCCGGGAAATCAGACGCAACCACAGCGCCGAAGGTCCCTACCGGGCAGAGACAGCACAGAAGAAGGCCACGGTGCGACGTCTGAGACCGAAAACCCCGAAACTACTCGGCCACAAGGCCCTCTACGATTACGTCGTCGCAGGTCTACGTGCAGAATGGTCCCCAGAACAAATCACAGGCCGCCTGCCTGTCGACCACCCCGATGACCAGGACATGCGCGTGAGCCCCGAAACGATCTACCAGGCCTTCTACCTCGACACCAAAGGCAGGCTCAAAGACCTCGGCCTGCAGTTGCCGACCGGCCGGAAGAAACGACACCTCCGACACCGACCACGTACCGGTGGACAGGGCCGGTTCGTCGACGCGATGGTCATGATCGACGACCGGCCCGATGAGATCGACGAACGGATCCTGCCCGGCCACTGGGAAGGCGATCTCATCCTCGGTGCCGGCAACCAATCCGCGGTGATCACCCTGGTCGAACGCGTCAGCCGCTTCGTCGCCCTAGGACATCTGCCCACCGACCACACCTCCACGTCCGTGCTCACCGCCTTGACCGGGATGATCAGCAGGCTTGATGAGTCGATCTGGTCGTCGATCACCTGGGACCAGGGCAGTGAGATGGCCGGACATAAAGCCTTCACCATGGCCACCGACATCCCGGTCTACTTCTGCCATCCCGGGTCGCCGTGGGAGCGAGGCACCAACGAAAACACCAACGGCAGACTACGCCGTAATCTCCCGAAATCATCCGACCTGTCCCGCTACAGCGCTGAGGACCTCGAGGTGATCGCCAACATCCACAACCACAAACCACGCAAAGCACTCGCCTGGGCCACCCCGGCAGAAGTCATGGCCCAAGCACTGCAAGAAACCGGTAGCATCACCTGAAAAGCACGAGCGTTGCAACGACCCTCAGAATCCGCC
>NZ_JANWTC010000040.1 GCF_024919295.1 Corynebacterium lemuris
CCTGGATACACCGATGTGATTTAGGTTTAGCGGCGTGGGAAAAAGAGAAATGCCCTTCTGAACTGGGATAATACGACTTGTCGAAGGTCTATATTCCCCATCCAGGAGGGCATCTCTCAGGTGCAACTATCTCACACTCCCGCGGCACTCTCTATTTCATTCGATGACCCCACCCTGGTGTCGTCTGCCGGCCTGGTCCCGGTCATGCGCCTGGCTGATACCGCAGGGCTGTCGGCCCTGGCACAACACCGCCTGACCGTGGCAGGCGACAAGGGTGCCAACGCCGGGGCGAAGATCACCTCACTGGTCGCCGGCATGGTCGCCGGTGCCGACTCGATTGACGACATGGACCAGCTGCGCCACGGTGGCATGCACCGACTGTTTACCCGGATCTACGCGCCCTCGACCCTGGGTTCCTTCCTGCGGGCCTTCACCTTCGGGCATGTCCGCCAGTTGGATGCCGTGGCCTCCCGATTCCTCACCAGCCTGGCTGACCAAGCTCCAGCCCTGGTGCCCGCCCCGGCTGCCACCAGCGGGTATGTCTTTGTTGATGTCGACGACACCATCATCGAAGTTTATGGCCACCAGAAACAAGGTGCCAGCTTCGGCTACTCCGGCATCCGCGGTCTCAATGCCCTGCTGGCCACGGTCACCACGAGGACTTCCGCCCCGGTGGTCGTGGCGCAGCGCCTGCGCCGTGGTTCCTGCGGTTCCCCGCGTGGTGCTGGCCGATTGATTGCCGATGCGATCACCACCACCAGGCGGTTACCGGGACTCCAGCACCAGAAAATACTGGTGCGGGCGGACTCCGCTTTCTACGGCCGTTCCAGCATCCATGCAGCACGCACCGCAGGTGCGGATGTGTCGATCACCGCACGGATGACGCGCAACATCCGCCACGCGATCACCACGATCCCGGACACGTCCTGGGAAACAATTGAGTACACCGACGCACTCTTCGACGAGGACACCCAGACCTGGATCTCCTCAGCAGAAGTCGCGGAAATCCCGTTCACCGCTTTTGCGTCGAAGCCGGAGGCCGATCAGGTTCCCGGACGGCTGGTGGTCCGCCGGATCCCGGAGTTGAACAAGAGGGACGTGGATCAGCCGGGACTGTTTGATCTGCACCGCTTCCACGCGGTGTTCACCACCGCCGACCCGGACCTCCTCGATACAGTGGCCGCGGACAAGACCCACCGGCAGCATGCGGTCATCGAGCAGGTCAACGCGGATCTGAAGAACAGCGCGCTGGCGCATATGCCTTCAGGTGTGTTTACCGCGAACGCGGCGTGGTTGGTGTTGGCGGTCATGGCCTTCAACCTCACCAGGGCTGCCGGAACCATCGCGGCCGGGGCACTGGCCAGGGCCACCACCGCCACAATCCGACGTCAGGTCATCACCGTTGCGGCTCGGGTGGCGCGTCGGTCCCGGCGGTTGGTGCTGCACCTGCCGGAGGGCTGGAAGTGGGAAGTCCAGTGCACCCGGTTGTTCACTCACGCTCACTCCCCGCCGGTGGCTGTCCCCGCCTGACCACCTGAGCCGAAGTCCTTCGGCCCGAGCTGACCTACCAATTCGTGGAACAACCAGACGACGACGTGATCTGGGGATCACTCCTGCCCGAAAATCTTGGTGGTGCCCACAGCCGAGATCAACCGATCACCGAAGGACCATCGGCGGATCGAGG
>NZ_JANWTC010000041.1 GCF_024919295.1 Corynebacterium lemuris
GCGAAGACCCGCTTCGACATCGTCCTCGCACCTGCCCAGGCCTGATCCCCCGGCCCCTGCCGAGATCAACTAACACCATATTTGAAGGAGAACGAGCATCATGACCTCTTCCGCTGATCTCACCACCGACGTCTTCATCATCGGCTCCGGCCCCGCCGGTTCCTCCGCCGCACTGTTCCTGGCCACCTACGGCATCGACTGCGTGGTGGCCAGCAAATACTCCAATACCGCCAACACCCCGCGTGCACACATCACCAACCAGCGCACCGTGGAGATCATGCGCGATATGGGTATTGAGGACCAGATCAAGGCCGAGGAAGTCCCCCACCACATGATCGGTGAGACCGTGTTCTGCACCGCGATCAACGGCGAGGAATTCGGCCGGGTCCATTCCTGGGGCACCGGCCCCGACCGGGAGGGTGAGTACATCGCCGCCTCCCCGTCGCTGAACTGCGATCTGCCCCAGACCCACTTCGAGCCGATCCTGGTGCGCAACGCCATGGCACGTGGTGCCGTCTTCCGCTGGAAGACCGAGTACGTCTCCCACACCCAGGACGCCGACGGTGTCCACACGATCGTCCGGGACCGGATGAGCGGGCACACCTACACCGTGCACTCGAAGTACCTCATCGGTGCTGATGGTGGCCGCTCCCAGATCGCCGCAGACCTGAACCTGCCCATGGACGGGCAGATGGGGGTCTCCGGTTCCATGAACATCCACTGCGATATGGACCTGTCGCAGTTCTGTCAGGACCGTCAGTCCTCGCTGTACTGGGTGCTCCAGCCCGGTGCCGCGGTCGGTGGTATCGGCCTGGGCCTGGTGCGCATGGTGCGCCCCTGGAATGAGTGGCTGGTGACCTGGGGTTATGACATCAACCAGCCGCCCCCGGAGATGGATGACGCGAAGGCCGCCGACATCGTGCGCAATCTCGTCGGGATCCCGGACCTGGAGATCAATGTGCGGCACTGGTCACTGTGGACGGTCAACGACACCTACGCCACGGAGAATATGAAGGGTCGGGTGCTGTGTGTCGGCGATGCCGTCCACCGTCACCCGCCGAGCAACGGGCTGGGGTCGAACACCTCCATCCAGGACTCCTACAACATCGCCTGGAAGCTGGCGATGATCCTCCAGGGTAAGGCCGGTGAGGAACTGATCACCTCCTACCAGGACGAGCGCGTGCCGGTGGCGAAGCAGATCGTGCGCCGTGCCAACAAGTCCATCACCGAGTTCGCCCATGTGCTTGATGCCCTGGGTATTGATCCGGCTGATGACGCCGAGGCGATGCAGGCGGCGATGGATGTGCGCAAGCAACCCACCGAGGAAGGCGAGAAGCGTCGTCAGGCACTGGGTGAGGCCCTGAAGATCAAGGACTACGAGTTCAACGCCCTGGGTGTGGAGATGGGCCAGCGATACGAATCGTCCGCGGTCGTCTCCGACGGTACCGACTGGCCGGCCTACGACCGTGACCCGGAGCTGCACTACCACCCCACCACCCACCCGGGTGCGCGTCTGCCGCACGCCTGGCTCAACGGGGCGAATCCGGCAGCGCCGAAGATCTCCACCCTGGATATCTGCGGGCAGGGACGTTTCACCGTCCTCACCGGCACCAACGGCCAGGGGTGGGTGGA
>NZ_JANWTC010000042.1 GCF_024919295.1 Corynebacterium lemuris
AAGGGTCAGCCCGGACAGTACTGTCCGGGCTGACCCTTCCTCAGATTCTGCTCGGGATCGACTTCGGGCGGGGCTCAGCCATTGTAGACCTTTGGGACAGAGACCCCTTTGAGCCCTTCACTGCCGAATTCGAGTCCGTAACCTGACTGTTTGATCCCGCCGAAGGGGATCCGGGGGTCAGGCTTGGCATGACTGTTGATCCATACCGTGCCCGCCTTGACCTTCCGGGCGACCTCCAGCGCACGGTGTCGGGAACCTGACCACACTGAAGCACCCAACCCCACATCAAGAGAATTGGCCCATGTCACCGCCTCCTCAAGATCGGTGAAGCGGATGACAGGAAGGGCAGGTCCAAACTGTTCTTCCGTGACCAGCGGGTTGGTCGGATCAATATCGGCGACGATGGTGGGGGGATAGAAGTTCCCGGGGCCTTCGGCAGGGCGTCCGCCGGTGAGGATTGTCGCTCCGCTGTCGCGTGCGGCGTTGACGAGCTTCGTCACGATCTCAAGCTGCGGTTTATTCTGCAGCGGACCCAGTACATTGTTCTCGTCGGTCCCTGGCCCGACCGGAACCGCCTGGGCAATCTGGGTGAGGGCCTCGCACATCTCATCGTAGATGGTGTCTGCGACGTAGAGGCGTTTGATTGCGGCACAGGTCTGCCCGGTGTTGATGAAGGCACCCCAGAAGATGTCCTGGGCGATGGCCTGTGGATCGGCATCATCGAGCACGATCGCCGCGTCATTGCCACCCAACTCAAGAGTCAGACGTTTGAGGGTCTCGGCACTGGCGGCGGCGATGGCGCGGCCGGTGCTGGTGGAACCAGTGAACATGATTTTGTCGATTCCGGGGTTCGTGCTCATCCGTGCCCCCACTTCCCGCCCACCAGATACCACTTGCAGGACATTCTTGGGCAGGACAGAGTTGAGTACCCTGCCCAGGGCCAGAACGCTGAGGGGGGTATACTCAGATGGTTTTACCACCACAGTGTTGCCCATCCGCAGGGCGGGGGCGATCTGCCAGACGGTGATCATCAGCGGCCAGTTCCAGGGGCCGATCGCTCCGACCACCCCGACAGGCTCGTATTCGAGGGTTGCGTAGGTATCGGCTTCGTCAACAAGTTCTTCTGCCGGGGTCTCAAATCCGGCGGTAGCCCGGAGCCAGTCGCTGCACATGCTGACCTCTAGACGTGAGTTCGGTCCGTTCAGCGGTTTCCCCGACTCTCTCGTCAGCAGGTGTGCCAGTGCCTCCGCATTTTCATCAACAGCATCCGCCATCGCATTGAGCAACTCCGACCTGTGGGTATGACCCACTGCTGCCCAGGATTCCTGGGCGACGACCGCTCTGTCCACAGCCTGATCAAGATCCTCTGCAGTCTGTTCGGGGGCGAAACCAATGATCTCCTCGGTCGCCGGATCATGGACCGGGCGTCCGGCATGCTCTTCAACCCCAACTGTGTTCAGTAGTTCCTGATACATTTCCTGCTCCCTTACTCTCGCACTGTCTGTCCGGCATCCCGGTGTCTGACACCCCATTTTGGCTGGGACACGGTGTAAGGAATTGCTTTAGCCTGGATACACCGATGTGATTTAGGTTTAGCGGCGTGGGAAAA
>NZ_JANWTC010000003.1 GCF_024919295.1 Corynebacterium lemuris
TCCTGTCTCACCCCCTGTCGAACTCGGTCGCTTATCCGTTCGATTCCGACGCTAGACCATGCCCCTGACACGGGGGTGAACTCCGGGGTCAACCGACGGTAAATATCCAGTTCAGGGGGTATTTATTTAATGAAAATGGGCACCATTTCCATTTATCAGGAAACGGTGCCCATGAGAATGGGACTGACTACCTAGAGGGTTTCAACAACCTCTTCAAAGCCTAGGCGCGGCAGGCGGTCGAACCAGGCGCCCTCCTCGGCAGGCTTGCCCATGTTGATGGCGACGAGCACGCGGTGGCGGCCGTCCGGGAAGAACTCCTTAGAGAGGGCCGCAGCGTCCATACCGGTCATCGGGCCGGCTGCAAGACCGGCAGCGCGGATACCGATGATGGCGTAGCCGATCTGCAGGCCGGCGTTGAGCTCGGCGGTGCTGACACGGTTGGTCTCGTCATCGGCGAAGATGTCGCGGGCACCCTCGAAGTGCGGGAACACCTTCGGCAGCTCATCGTGGAAGTCGATGTCTGCGGCCAGCAGAGCGACGGCCGGGGCCTGCTCGGCCTTCTGTCGGTTGCCCTCGGCCAGGTGCGGCAGCAGGCGGGCCTTGGCCTCCTCGGAGCGCACGACGACAACTCGCAGCGGCTGGATGTTCATCGAGGTCGGTGCCCACTTGACGAGGTCGAAGATCGCGTTGATCTGTTCATCGGTGACCGGCTCGTCAGTGAAGGCGTTGGCGGTGCGGGCCTCCCGGAACAGGATGTTCTGGGCTTCCTCGTTGATGACGAGAGGGCTCTTGTTGTCGGTATCAGTCATACACAGTAGAACTCCCTGGCCAGCCACTTCATTCCTGAAATTAGGGTGACCCTGATCACGAGCTGTAGCTCAGGCGTTCCCGCTCAGTGGCGATGAGGATCTCAGCAAGCTGCTCCGCGGTGGCATCGGCGGCGTCGTGGACTTGGGTGGGGCGTCCCACCGGCAGGTCAAGGACGTCGGCCACGGTGGCCACACCGATGGCCTCCGGCTCCGTGAAGCGTAGCCGTTTGGTCTGGTCACGTAGAGCGGGTTCGGAGTGCGGGTTGTGCGGCAGCGCCCGGGCGCGGGCCAGGACCCTGGACTGCTGGCCAGCGTTGTGGCGGGTGAAGTACAGGCGAGGGTGCCCTACGACCAGCCTGAAACCCGCGCAGGCCGCTGTGAGGGGGTGGTCAGGTGACCCGTGGGGACCAGGCTGCAGGCGCACTCCCCTGGCCTGCGTCTGCCGAGCGGAGCGGCCACCCAGCGGCGGAGCTGTTCCCGGGAACCAGGCAGGTGCCCGAGTTCGACGTGGGATTAGAGGTCGGTCGGCCACGCCGCCCGCCCGGGTGAACTCGGCCATGGGGGCCAGTGTCTCGCTAGGCTGGGTGGGGTGAATGAGCAGAACTCCCCCAACCGGGCGATTCCTTTCCTGGCGGCATTCAATGACATCGAGGATTTCCTCCGGGATCTGTTGAACGCGAAGAAGTCGGATAATTTCCGCTGGATGGTTGATCTGGCGGCGCGCAAGCATCTGCTCTCGGATGAGCATGCGGATGATCTCAAGGAGTTCGCGGAGCTGCGCAACGCGATCAGCCACGGGCTGTACACGGAGGACATGCGGCCGATTGCGGAACCGCTGCCGGAGACGGTCGCGGAGATTGAGCGGATCCGGGACCTGCTGCGTAACCCTCCCACGGCGCTTGGCGTGCTGGGGCACCATGATGTGCACACCTTCTCTCCCGGGGATGACATCCGGGAGGCGTTGCGGATCATCCGCCGGACGCGGATCTCCCAGTTCCCCATCTACGAGGGTGGCCGGTTTGTGGCGTTGTTGACCACGAACACGATTGCGCGGTGGGTGGCGGCGGACCTGGACGACAATGATCATCTCGATGCCCGTTCTGTCGCGGAGGTCCTCGACTGGGCGGAGGAGAATGACCGGGCTGTGTTCCTGGCCAAGGATGCGCTGGCGCAGGAGGCGATCGATGTGTTGACGACGCCGCGGAAGGACGGTTCGCTGCCACGGGCGGTGGTCCTCACGGAGGAGGGGCGCAAGGATCAGCGCCCCATCCGGGTGATCGGCGGATCGGACCTCGCGGAGCTTCTCGACGCCGTGGACAACTGACCCGCTTGACCCGATGTTGACGTGTCACATATGCTGGGTTCAGCAACTTCCAGTCAGGAGATAACACACCATGCAGTTCGGCATCTTCACCATCGGCGACGTCACCACGGACCCGACCAACGGCACCACCCCCACCGAGGGTGAGCGCATCCACGCCATGACGCAGATGGCGCTCAAGGCCGAGGAGGTGGGCCTGGACGTCTTCGCCACCGGCGAGCACCACAACCCCCCTTTCGTCCCCTCCTCCCCGACCACGCACCTGGCCTACATCGCCGCGAAGACCGAGAAGCTGCAGCTGTCCACCGCCACGACGCTGATCACCACCAATGATCCACTCAAGATCGCCGAGGACTACGCCTTCCTCCAGCACCTCTCCGGCGGCCGCGTCGACCTGATGATGGGTCGCGGCAACACCGGTCCGGTCTACCCCTGGTTCGGCAAGGACATCCGCCAGGGCATCCCTCTGGCCATCGAGAACTACCACCTCCTGCGCCGCCTGTGGCGCGAGCCGGTGGTCAACTGGCAGGGCCAGTTCCGCACCCCCCTGCAGGGATACACCTCCACCCCGGCCCCGCTCGACGACGTCCCGCCGTTTGTCTGGCACGGCTCCATCCGCTCCGTGCAGATCGCCGAGCAGGCCGCCTTCTACGGTGACGGTTTCTTCCACAACAACATCTTCTGGAACAAGGAGCACACCGCGAAGATGGTGGACATCTACCGCCGCCGCTTCGAGTCCTACGGACACGGGCAGGCCGACCAGGCCATCGTCGGCCTCGGCGGGCAGGTCTTCATCGGCGAGACCGAGCAGGCCGCGAAGGATTTCTTCCGCCCCTACTTCGACAATGCCCCGGTCTACGGCCACGGCCCCTCCCTGGAGGAGTTCACGGACATGACCCCGCTGACGGTGGGTACCGTCGAGCAGGTCATCGAGCGCACCATGGAGTTCGCCGACTGGGTCGGTGACTACCAGCGCCAGCTCTTCCTCATGGACCACGCCGGCCTGCCCCTGGAGGTCGTCCTCGAGCAGATCGAGATCCTGGGCACCCAGGTCGTGCCCGAGGTCCGCCGCCGCATGGAGGCACGTCGCCCGGAGCACGTGCCCTCCAACCCGCCGACCCACGCCACCCTCAAGGACAACCCGGAGGCCCCGCACTTCCAGGTCCGCCCGGGTGAGGAGAAGTAGATGCGCACCCTGACCGTCATCACGGCCGGACTGTCCAACCCGTCGAGCACCCGGCAGGTCGCCGACCAGATCGCCGCCGCCGCGAACGCCGCCGTCACCGCCCGCGGTGAGTCACTGACCATCGAGGTCATCGAACTGCGCGAGCTGGTCAACGACCTCGGCCGCGCCCTGACCACCGGCATGTCCTCGGAGCTTCTCGACGAGGCGAAGGAGCAGGTCTCCGGCTCCGACGGGCTCATCGTGGTCACCCCGGTGTTCAAGGCCAGCTACTCAGGCCTGTTCAAGACCTTCTTCGACGTCCTCGACCAGGACGCGCTCAACGGCATGCCCACCATCATCGCCGCCACCGCCGGGACGGCGCGCCACTCCCTGGTCCTGGATCATGCGCTGCGCCCCCTGCTGAGCTTCATGCGTGCCTTCGTGGTACCCACCGGTGTCTTCGCCGCTACCGACGACTTCGGTTCCGAGGAAGGTGCGGCCCTGGCGGACCGCATCGCCCGCGCCGCAGGTGAGCTGGCCGACCAGATGGTGGCCTCGGCCAGTGTCGGTGGTCTCGGCGGGGTGACCTCCGCCGGCCAGGGCAGCCGCCGCCGCACGGGGGTGGACCCGGTGGAGAATCTCGTCCCCTTCACTGACCTGCTGCGCGGCCACGACGGAGACTGACCATGATGCATCTCGACGCCGAGTTCCTCTCCCCGACCACATTCATCGACTCCGATGACCGCGACATCATCGCGCTCGCCGCGGCGTTGGACGGGGACAACCCGGCGGAGACGGTGCGCAACATCTTCGTCTACGTCCGCGACCACATCACGCACCCCGCCGACACCGGGGGCACGCACCTGGCCGCCTCCGCCTCGGACACACTGCACTCCCGGGAAGGTGTCTGCTACGCCCAGGCCCATCTGCTCGTCGCCCTCTACCGGGCTGCCGGCATCCCGGCGGCCCTGCGCTATCAGCGGCTGGAGGACGGGGTGCTGCACGGCGTGGCCACGGTGTGGGCGCCGGATATCTCCGAGGTCGGGGGTTTCTTGCTCGCCGACCCCCGCTACCGCGAGAATGACCCCCGCCACAGCGGCGACTTCTGGCGCACCCGCGCCCTGCAGGCCCCCTTCGAACGCAATCTGCCCACCATCCACACGGATGTGGCGCCTGGGGTGGCCGCCGCGATGCGGAAAGCGACCGACGCGCAGGAGTTCCTGCGCTCCGGTCTGCCGCGTGGCTGATCAGTCGCGGAAGGCCTCGTCCAGCACCTCGACGCGGCCGCGCTGCGCGGCCAGGTAGGTGCCGACCTCTGCTTGTCGACGCTCCTCCGCCCAGCCCAGCAGTGGGGCGATGAGCGTGGCGACCTGCTCGACGACCGGGGCGTCGACAAGCCCGAGGGTACCCACCGTCAGGCGGCGGTCCAGCACATCTGCCAGGGTGCGGGCGGATTCCTCGGTGACGGCGTAGACGGCCTGGGCGGCGATGTCAGCCGAACCGCCCAGCCGGGCCGTGAGAGTGCGGTCCCCGGCGACGAGCGCGAGGACCTTCTCGTGGGCAGTGCCGTAGAGGCGCGCCAGATGCACGCGGGTGTCGCGCGGCAGGCCGGCCTCCGGGACCCTGGCCGCAGCCGCACTGAAAGCGGCGGCGACGGTGTCGTAGTCACCGAAGGAGGTCGACAGGTCGAGATGACGGGAATCGAAGACACGGGTCGGCGGCAGATGCTGCGCACTGGCCTCGATGACCGTGTCCATGACCTTCTCCCCCATCTTGCGGCCCGTCGTCCACTTGCCGCCGGACACGGTGAACAGGCCGGGCAGGCCGTTGGGGCCGTGATCGCGGATGTCGAAACGCCGGGAGGAGGTGTAGGTGTTGTTGCCGTCGTCGATGAGCGGACGCACACCGACGATGGTGTCCTGCACGTCCGCACGCACCAGCGGACGGACCGAGACGGAATCAAGGGTCTCGCGCAGCAGGTTGATGTCCGCCACCGTCGTCTCCATCGACTCAGCCGGGGTATCCGTCGGCCCGACCAGGGTGCGGCCCTCCCAGGGGTTGACCACGATGTGGCGGCCGTTGCGGCCCCGGACATAGACCGCATCCCGGTTGCCCAGGTCCCGGGTGAACAGGTGCACACCCTTGGCCTGCTTGACCCGCACGCCGGCGTCCTCGGCGAGATCACCCAGCACTTCGGCAACCCAGGGGCCGGCGGCGTTGACGGTGACCGTCGCCTCGATCTTCTCGGTCGTCCCGGTGATACCGTCGCGCACCTGTATGCCGCGGATCCGCTCGCCCGGGCGACCCAGCAGACCGGTGACCTCGGCGTGGTTGACGGCCGTGCCGCCGTCGGCGACGAAGGTGTTGAGGATGGCCAGCAGGAGCCGCTCCGGGTGGATGTTGAGGGTGTCGTCATGCCGCCACGCCCCCACCAGTCCCTCCGGGTCAAGCCAGGGGACCTGATTCAGCAGCTTCTTCTTCCCGATCCACCGGAAACGGGGCGAGCGGACATCCTTGGGCATGCCGATGTTGCGCCCCAGCGCCATCGCCTCGTAGAGGGCCACACCGGCACCGAGGACCGGGGCCGGCGGGCTGGACCAGTCGTAGGCGGTGAGCAGGAAACTACGCGGCTGCACCAGGTGCGGGGCCGCCAGACCCAGGTAGTGGCGCTCCGAGACGGATTCCGCCACCACCCCGAAGTCGTACTGCTCCAGGTAGCGCAGGCCACCGTGGATCGCCTTCGTGGTGGCGGCGGAGGTGCCGGAGCCGTAGTCCTCGCGCTCCACCAGGATGGTGCGCAGACCGCGGCCGGCCGCATGGCGGGCAACCTGGACGCCGGTGATGCCGCCCCCGATGACGGCGACATCATATTTCCTGCGCAGCGGGGCACCGAGAACCCGCTCGTCGAAAACACTCACCCCCAGACCACCTGGTCGAAGGACGAGATCTCCGGGTGCTCCCCCACACCGCGGTCGTAGTGCTGGTCGCCTTCGCGGCGCACACCGACCGTGGCCCAGCCGTCCTCGCGGGCTCCGTCGAGCTCTTCGACGAGGTCGGAGAAGAAGAGCAGTTTGTCGGCCGGCACGCCGATGGCCTCGCGAATGGTCGCGTAGGAGGAGGCCAGCTTCTTCGGGCCGGCGTTCTCGGTGTCGAAGTGCCCGGTGAACATCGGCAGCAGGTCGCCCTCCGGGGAGTTGCCGAACCAGGCGGTCTGGGCGTTGACCGAACCGGAGGAGAAGATCTTCAGGTCGATGCCCTCCTCATGCCAGCGGCGGATCGCGGGGATGGAGTCGTCGAAGAAATGCGAGGTCAGGTCCCCACGGTTGAATCCGTCGGCCCAGATCAGTCCCTGCAGGGTCTTCAGCGGGGTGCGCTTCTCATCGTTGTCCAGCCACTCCTCGAGCTGGTCGACGAGCGTGTCCACGTTCACGTGCGCCCCCATCTCACCTTCCTGCATGATCTGGGCACTTGCGCGGGCGACGTCCGGATGGTCGCTGTGCTCACGCAGCCAGCTGCCGAAACGCTCACGGGAATAGGGGTAGAGGGTGTCGTGGACGAACCAGGTCGAGGAGGTGGTGCCCTCGATATCCAGGACGATTACGTCGGGGCGGGGCAGGATGACGGTGGGGAGATTATTCACGGGCGTGTCTACTTTCCGCCGCGGCTGGCGGCCAGGTCATCGTGGGTGGGGAAGGACGCGGAGATGGGGTCGCCGGTGAAGTCACCGACCCAGCCCTCCCCGTCGTGGAAGAAGCGGATGGCACAGAACTGCGGGTCAGAGGTGCCCATGTCGAACCAGTGGGTCGCACCCTCCGGGACGGACACCAGGTCACCGCGTTCGCAGAAGATCGCGGAGACGGTGTCACCGATGTGGAGGTAGAAGGTGCCGGTGCCCTCGACGAAGAAGCGGACCTCGTCGTCGTCGTGGGTGTGCTCGTCGAGGAATTTCTCCCGGGCACCGCGGGCGATCTCGGCGAAGTCCGGCTGGCCGGTGTTCTTCAGGCGGGCGACGTCGACGGTGGTGAAGTTCTCCTCCGCACTGATGCGGGCGACTTCCTCGGCGTAGGCGGCCAGCACGACCTCCTGGCCGGCGTCGTCGGGCAGCTCACGGGTGGGCCACTGGTCGTAGCGGACATCGAGTTCCGCGAGACGGGCGCGGATGGCCACCGGATCCTCACTGCGGAAGGTCTCGGTGGACGGGTCGTCGGTGTTCCACGTGACGAGCAGGGTCATGGTTTCTCTCCTAGTTGTCGTTGAGTTCGCGCAGGGATCGCACGGCGGCGAAGACCTCCTGCATGGGACGTGCCAGCAGGTCACGGCGGATGGCGGCGGCCTTACGGTAGATCCCGTGGATGGCCGGGTCCGGCTGGTGGGACACTCCCCCGGCGTTCCACTCCGCCAGCTGTGCGGCCAGGCCCGGGGAGGTGCCCAGACCCTGATTGACCAGGGCGGCGTTGGCGAGCACGGGGCCGTCGACACGGTGGGGGCGCCGCCACGGGATGCCGGTGACGTCAGCCTTGATCTGGTTCCAGACGCCACTGGCCGCACCACCGCCGGTGACCAGCACCTCGCGCAGTTCCACCCCGGCGCGCTGGGCGACACCGAGGGTGGCGGCGTATTCGTAGGCGACGGCCTCGAGCGCCGAGCGCCACAGGCGGGCGGTGTCGGTGCCGGAGTCCATGCCCAGCCAGGAGCCGGAGGCGTCGGGGCTGTCCGGATTGCCGCCGGCCAGGTACGGCAGGAAGAGCACGCCGTCGGAACCGGGGGCGACGCCGGCGGCGAGTTCGTCGAATTCGCGGTAGACGGAGTCGTCGCCGTCGAGACGCGCGATCTGGTCGCGGAACCAGCGCAGGGACAGTCCGCCGGCGCGGATGTAACCCCAGTAGAAGGACTGACCCGGGATGGTGCCCAGGCTGTAGAGCATGCCCGGCATGGCGGTGACCTCCGGGACGATGCCGTCGACGCCGACGGTGAGGATGCTGGTGGTGCCGGCGGAGTCGGTGGACTGGCCGACCTCGACCATGCCGGAGGCAAGGTTCGACTGCATGACGTCACCGGCGCCAGCGATGACCGGCGTGCCCGCGGGCAGGCCCGTGCTCTGCGACGCCCCGCGGGTCACCGTGCCCACGACGGCATCGGAGGGCACGATGCGCGGGAGGATGTCCATGGGCAGGCCGAAGGCGGCGAACTGCCCGGGTGAGAAGGTGCGGGTGTTCTCGTCCCAGCCGACCATCCAGCCGGAGGCGTGGGTCGGGTCGGTGAACATCTCCTCCTGGCGCAGGCCAGCCAGGCGGGCGGCGACGTAGGGGGCGACGGAGACCGAGCGGGCCACCCGGGCCCAGATGTCGGGCTGGTTGTCACGGATCCACTGCAGCTGGAAGGGCGCGGCGTAGGCGTCGAGGGTGGAGGTGCCGGACTCGGTGAGCCACAGCGGCTCCAGTTCCTCGGTTGCCCGGATGGCATGCCCCTGGGCGCGGGTGTCCAGGCTGGTGATCAGCGAGTGGAGGATGGTGCCCTCGGCGTCGAGAAGCACCTGGCCGACGAGGATGCCGGACAGCGCGATACCCGCGACGTCCGAGCGGCTGATGCCGGCGGCCACGGCCTCGTCGAGGGCCGTGGCGATAGCGGTGAAGGCTGCATCGACGAGGTGCTCAGGGTCCATCTCCGCCAGGCCGGGCCCGCGGTAGTTGATGGTGTGGGGGATGTAGGCGCGCCCCACCTGAACTCCGTCGGTGGTGTACACCCCGGCCTTGGTGCCCTGGGTGCCCACGTCGACTCCGATGGTGACGGCCATTCCGCACTCCTGAAATCACTCGGTCTATCGAGGATAGACCGGCTGGTCCATCCGCGTGGGGAGTACCTTAACAAAGCGACCTTACGGCCTGATAATCAGGAGAGCCGGGCGACGACGCCGGCCAGCGGCACGTCCTCCTGGGTGTGGGCGGCCAGATCCTTGACCGCCACGGTGCCGGCGGCCAGCTCGTTGTCACCGAGGACGAGAGCGTAACGCGCGTTGGCCCGGTCCGCGCCCTTCATCGCGCCCTTGAGGCCACGGTCGCCGTAGGCCATGTCCGCGGACACACCCGCGGCGCGCAGGTCGTTGATGAGCACGGCCATGGCCTTCTTGGCCGCAGCACCCAGGGCGACACCGTAGACATCGACGCGGCGGCCGACGTCCTCGAGCGTGATGCCCTCGGCCTCCAGGGCGAGGACAGTGCGGTCGACGCCGAGGCCGTAGCCGATGCCGGAGAGGTCCTGGCCACCGAGCTGGGCCATGAGCCCGTCGTAGCGGCCGCCGCCGCCGATGCCGGACTGCGCACCCAGACCGTCGTGGACGAACTCGAAGCAGGTCTTGGTGTAGTAGTCCAGTCCGCGGACCATGCGGGGGTTGATCACATAGGGCACGGACATGTCGTCGAGCAGGCCGGTGACCGTCTCGAAGTGCTCGCGCGCCGGGGTGGACAGGTGGTCGAGCATGAGGGGCGCGTCGGCGGTCATCTCCTGGACCTCCGGGCGCTTGTCGTCGAGCACGCGCAGCGGATTGATCTCCGCGCGGTTGCGGGTCTCCTCGTCCAGCGGCAGTTTGAAGAGGAACTCCTGCAGCTTCTCCCGGTAGGCGGGGCGGCAGGTGTCATCGCCCAGGCTCGTCAGCTCAAGGCGGAAACCGCTCAGGCCGAGGGTCCGGAAGGAGCGGTCGGCCAGGGCGACGATCTCCGCGTCGAGTGCCGGATCATCGACGCCGATGGCCTCCACGCCGACCTGCTGGAGCTGGCGGTAGCGGCCGGCCTGGGGGCGTTCATAACGGAAGAAGGGGCCGGCGTAGTTGAGCTTGACCGGCAGCTGACCGCGGTCGAGGTTGTGCTCGATGACCGCACGCATGACACCGGCGGTGCCTTCGGGGCGCAGGGTGACGGAGCGGTCACCGCGGTCGGCGAAGGTGTACATCTCCTTGCTCACCACGTCGGTGGACTCCCCCACGCCGCGGGCGAAGAGGGTGGTGTCCTCGAAGATGGGCAGCTCGATGTGCTGGAAACCGGCCAGGTGGGCCTGATGGATGAAGGTGTCACGGACCTTCAGGAACACCGGGGAGACCGGTGGGACGTAGTCCGGGACACCCTTGGGTGCGGACAGGGCGGCAAACTTGGCTGGTTTCTTCTCACTCACGGGTACCAACAGTACTCACATACCCAGCTGGAGCAGGAACGGGTTGCTGGCGCGTTCCGCCCGCATGGAGGTGGTGGCGCCGTGACCGGGGAACAGCTGCAGTGCATCATCGAGGTCCCAGACCGGACCGCGCAGGGTGGCGTCCATGAGGGCGGGGTCGGAACCCGCGAAGTCCGTGCGCCCGATGGAGCCCTGGAAGAGCACGTCCCCGGTGAAGCAGAACTGCTCGTGGACCAGCAGGCAGCTGCCCGGGGAATGTCCCGGGGCGTGTCTGACCTGGAACGTCACACCGGCGAGCACCAGCTCCTGCCCGTCGGCCAGGTCGCGGCGGTCGGTGACGGGGGTGATGTTCGCGGCGTCGAAAAGCACCTGGGACTGCCGGGACACGCCGTCCTTCCCGGCGAGCATGAAGGCGTCGTCCGGGTGGATGTGGACGGGCACGTTGTACTGACGTGCCAGGGTGCCGGCGTCGCGGGTGTGGTCGATGTGGCCGTGGGTGAGCACGACGGCGACCAGTTCGGAACCGGTCTCCTCGAGTGTCTGCTCGACCTGTCTGTGCGCGTGCATGCCGGGATCCACGACAAAGGCCTCCCCCTCGTGGGAGAGGACGTAGGTGTTCGTGTTGTAGGGGCCGGCGGCGAATCCGTGGAGCTGCATGCCGGGCAGTCTAGCGCCCGGCCGGCTGGTACTCGTGCACGGTGTAGCTGACCTGGGCACTCCCGGCCTCATCGGCCAGCTGGACATAAGGCAGATGGCAGTCATCGGCGAGCATCCAGCCGGTGGCGTGGCTCCCGGTGCGGACGGGGGTGCCGAGGGCGTCCGCGAGCTGCGCGGTGAGCAGCTCCCCTTCCGCCGCGGTGAAGGTGATCAGGTGGGCGCCGTCGCCGCAGCCGGGCTGGCCGGCGGGGAACCAGTTGCCCCCGGGCCCCAGGATCAGCTGCGCCGGGCTGTCCTGCCAGACGGTGAGCTCGCCCTCCCAGCTGCGGATGTGCTCGAACCCGCCCCAGGTGTCGGAGGCCGCCGGGACTTCGGTGCCGTTGATGCTGTTCATCGTGACCTGTTCCAGGGGTTCCTGCGCAGGTTCCGGAGTCGGAGCGACCACAGCCGTCTCCGCTGCCACGACAGCACCGGCATCATCCCGAGCACCGAGGCTCACCGCGGCGACCAGGCCGGCGATGGCTATCGCGATGATGGTCAGCAGCGCGATAAGGGTGGTCCCCTCCGAGCGGGTCATGAACTCTCCTGGTGGTGCGGCGCAACGGTGAACCAGTTCATCATGGCAGAGAGACAGGGGGCAGCGAAAAGCCCCGGACATCAGTCCGGGGCTGGAGGAGGGGGTGCTACTGCAGCGCGTTGACGGCGGCGTCGTAATCCGGCTCGGTGGTGATCTCGTCGACGAGCTGGGTGTAGACGACCTTGCCGTTCTCATCCGCCACGACGACGGCGCGGGCCAGCAGGCCCTGGAGCGGGGAGCCCTGGAGGGTCAGGCCGAAGTCCTCACCGAAGGTGGAACGGAAGGCGGAACCTGCGGTCAGGTTCTCGATGCCCTCGGTGGAGCAGAAACGGCCGTGGGCGAAAGGCAGGTCCTTGGACACGCCGAGGACAACGGTGTTGTCCAGGGAGGTCGCACGCTTGTTGAACTCACGTACGGAGGCCGCGCACACGCCGGTGTCCAGCGACGGGAAGATGTTGATCACGACGCGCTTGCCCGCGAAGTCGGCCGGGGTGATCTCCGCGAGATCAGTGCCGACGAGGGTGAAGTCCGGGAGCTGGTCGCCGACAGCGGGCAGCTCGCCTGCGGTGGTGGTGGGGTCATTCTGGAAAGTTACGTTTGCCATGCCACCACACTAGAGATGATCACCACACCGTGCCACGCGCACACACCGGGCACTACACTGACTGTCCGACATGACCACCGACCACAGGAAGAGCCCGCTGTGACCGACAACAGGAAACGTGGCGAGGAATCCCTCGCCAAGCTTGACCGCGAAATCAAGTCCCGCGACCGCGCCGAGAAGTCCCGCCCCGCGAAGGTCGGTGCGGCCGCAGCCGCGGCCATCCTGGTGATCGTCGGTGGCATCTGGTTCCTCACCACCCGCGACTCCGACGAGGAGATCACCGCCTCCGAGGAGACCACCACCAGCGCCGAGGCCCCGAGCATGGAACCGCTGTCCATGACCCGTGCCATGGCCCTCCCGGAGACCGTCACCTGCGAATACAACGAGACCGGTGAGGCCTCCCGCGAAATCTCCACCCCTGCCACCCAGGACATCCCCACCACCGGCACCGTCAACATCACCCTGAACACCAACCAGGGTTCGGTCGGCATGGAGCTCGACCGCACCGTCGCACCCTGCACCGTCAACGCCGTCGAACACTTCGCCAACGAGGGCTTCTACGACGACACCGTCTGCCACCGCCTGACCACCTCCGGCATCTTCGTCCTGCAGTGCGGTGACCCCTCCGGCACCGGCGCCGGCGGACCGGGCTTCCAGTTCGCCAACGAGTACCCCACCGACGAGCTTGACGAGCCCGCCACCTCCCCGGTGATCTACCCCCGCGGCTCCATCGCCATGGCCAACGCCGGCCCGGACACCAACGGCTCACAGTTCTTCCTCAACTACGCGGACTCCCCGCTGGCCCCGGACTACACCTACTTCGGCCAGATCTCTGAGGAGGGCCTGAGCACGCTCGATGAGATCGCTGAGACCGGTGTGGAGGGCGGTGCCGCCGACGGTGCCCCTGCCGAAGAGGTCCGCATCGAGACCGCTTCGGTCGGATAAGGACAGGCTGGGCGGTGTTCTTTCTGTTATAAAACGGTTGCACGGTTGATGCGGACGTTATATGGTGTCTGCAGTTCATCGCCCCACCCTCCTGGAAGAACAGGTATTCTCATGAAGCTCTCCCGTAAGGCCCTGGCTGCTGTCGCCACCACCTTCGCCCTGACCACCGCCGGCATCTCTGCCCCGGCCATGGCGGCTCCGACTCCGACCATCACCATCCTCGCTGAGGAGGCCGGTGACGATAAGGGTGACGAGAAGAACGAGGACACCTCCTCCGGTTCCTCCACCAGCGATAACAAGGACAAGGACGGCGAGGACGTCGACGGCGGTTCCAGCGACCCCAAGGACATCCGTGACTGGGTCGCCGTCTTCACCGCAGTGGTCGGCGCCCTGTCCACCGCCTTCGTCTTCATCCAGAAGCTCAACGGTTAAGCTCCACCTGTTCAGGCTGTTCACCGAGCCGCTCTCCCGCCCACGGGAAGACGGCCCGCGCTGATTCCGGCGGGGCACGCAGAGAAGAACCGGGCACCTTTCTTGAGAGAGGTGCCCGGTTCTTCCGCGTCCGGGGGTGGTGTGGCTGCAGTGAATCAGGCGGTCACGCGGTAGACGTCAAAGACACCCTCAGTATTGCGCAGCGTGGTGAGCAGCTGCCCCAGCTGCTTGGTGTCGGAGACCGAGAAGGTCATCCGGATCGTGGCGATGTGGTCATCGGAGGAGTGCGAGTTCAACGACATCACCGACAGCTTCTGCTCGCTGAACACACGGGTGATCTCAAAGAGCAGCCCCTGCCGGTCCAGCGCCTCCACCTGGAGCGTCGCGGCGAAGGCCCCGCCGGTGACCCCGTCCTGGGCCCACGCGACGTGGATGAGCCGCTCCGGCTCCTGACGCAGCTTCCCGGCGTTGGTGCAGTCGGTGCGGTGTACCGACACTCCCCCGCCGCGGGTGACGAAGCCGAAGATCTCATCACCCGGCACCGGCTGACAGCACTTGGCCATCTTCGCCATGACGTCGGGACTGCCCTCGACAAGCACCCCGGTCCCGGCCTCCGAATCTGAGGCGCGTGCCTTGGAGTTGATGATCTCGGAGAAGGGGGTGCGCGCGGCCAGGGCGTCGACGGCGTCGTCCTGGTCGCCGAAGATCGCCATGAGCTGGTTGGCCACGTGCTGGGCGGAGACGCTGCCCGCACCAATCGCGGTGTAGAGGGCATCGACGTCCGGGTAGTGCAGCTGCGTGGCCACCGTCTTCATCGACTGGGCGGTGAAGAGCCGGTGCATGGGCAGGCCGCCCCGCTGGACCTCCGCAGCGAGCGCGTCGCGGCCGGCCTCGAGGTGCTCCTCGCGGCGTTCCTTGGCGAACCACTGGCGGATCTTCGCCTTGGCCCGCGGGGAGACGACGAAGTCCTGCCAGTCCCGCGAGGGGCCGGCGTTCTGATCCTTGGAGGTGAAGACCTCCACCCGGTCACCGGACTTCAGGGAGGATTCCAGGGCGACGAGCTTGCCGTTGACCTTCGCCCCGATGCAGCGGTGGCCGACCTCCGTGTGCACGGCGTAGGCGAAGTCCACCGGGGTGGACTCAGCCGGCAGGTTGACCACGTCCCCCTTGGGGGTGAACACGAAGATCTGCTTGGCGGTGAGGTCGTAGCGCAGGGAGTCGAGGAACTCATTGGGGTCCGCGGCCTCTTTCTGCCAGTCCAGCAGCTGGCGCATCCACGCCATCTGGTCGACTTCCTCGCGGTCGCCCTTGTGGGAGCCCTTCGTCTCCTTGTAGCGCCAGTGCGCGGCCACACCGAACTCGGCGTTGAAGTGCATCTCGTGGGTGCGTACCTGCACCTCCAGCGGTCGGCCCTGCAGCGCCATCACGGTGGTGTGCAGCGACTGGTAGACGCCGAAGCGCGGGGACGAGATGTAGTCCTTGAACCGGCCCGGCAGCGCCGAATAGAGGGAGTGGACGACGCCGATGGCGGCGTAGCAGTTGTTGACGTTGTCGACCAGGATGCGGATGCCCACGAGGTCGAAGATCTCGTCGAAATCCCGGCCGCGGACGATCATCTTCTGATAGATCGACCAGTAGTGCTTCGGCCGGCCCATCACCTCGGCCTCGATGTGGTTCTCCCGCAGCGCGGAGGTGACCTGCTCGCTGATCTCCTTCAGCGCCCGGTCACGCGACGGTGCCCGGTCAGCGACGAGGCGGACGATCTCGTCGTATTTCTTCGGGTAGAGGATGGCGAAGGAGAGGTCCTCCAGCTCCCATTTGACGCTGGCCATGCCGAGGCGGTGGGCCAGCGGGGCGATGACCTCCAGGGTCTGCCGCGCCTTCTTGGCCTGTTTCTCCGGCGGCAGGAAACGCATCGTGCGCATGTTGTGCAGGCGGTCGGCGACCTTGATCACCAGGACGCGGGGGTCCTGGGCCATGGCGACGATCATCTTGCGGATCGTCTCCGCCTCTGCGGCGGCACCGAGGGCCACCTTGTCCAGCTTGGTCACCCCGTCGACGAGGCGGGCGACCTCGGCCCCGAAGTCCTCGGTGAGATCCTCGAGGGAGTAGTCGGTGTCCTCCACCGTGTCGTGCAGCAACGCCGCGACGAGGGTGGTGGTGTCCATGCCGATCTCCGCGGCAATGGTGGCCACGGCCAGGGGGTGGGTGATGTAGGGGTCGCCGGATTTCCGGAAGACCCCCTCGTGGAGCCGCTCGGCGGTCTCATAGGCGCGGGAGAGTACCTCGGCGTCGGCACGCGGGTGGATCTGCCGGTGGATGGACAGCAGCGGGTCGAGCACCGGGTTCGTCTTCGCGCGGGCACCGGTCAGGCTCCGGGCCAGACGGGCGGACATGCTCCGCACGCCGACATTGGAGCGGGGACGGGAACGGTCGGTCATTCGTTGATCACCACCAGCGGGAGGTCTGAGAGCCGGTCCCGGCCGCCGAGTTGCGGCACCTCCAGGACGACGACGTTGCCGACGACCTGACCGCCGGCATGTTCAATGAGCCTGCGGGCGGCGACCAGGGTGCCGCCGGTGGCGAGCACGTCGTCGACAAGCACGACCTTCACTCCATGCACATCCTGCCCGTCAGCGGGGATCTCCAGCGCGGCGGCACCGTACTCCAGGGAGTACTCCTCCGTGACCACCGGGGGCGGCAGCTTGCCCTTCTTGCGGATCGCCAGGATCCCCAGGCCGAGGTTGTAGGCCACCGCCGAACCGAGGAGGAAACCGCGGGCATCCAGTCCGCCGATCATCTCCGCACCGAGGCGGCGGCAGGCATCGGAGAGCTCGTCGACGACGACCTGGAACGCATCCGCATCGGCCAGCACCGGCGTGAGATCCTCGAAGAGGACGCCCTCCTCCGGCCAGTCCCGCACGTAGCGGATCTTGTCGGCGAGCGCCTCCCTGGCGCTGCCGTACCTGGTGATGCGCTTCTGCGTCTCGTTAAGCACCGTTGTCCTCGCTTAGCCATCGGTCCATGTTCCAGCCGATCCCGGCCAGTCCCGTGTACACCACCACGTTACCCACTGTGCGGTCGATCACGAACCAACGGGGCTGGGCCGACAGGGGAATGGCCGGCACCTCCTCCCACAGCCGATTCTCCGCCTCCCGGAGGTATCCGACATCCACCGCCCGGGCCGAGGCCGCACCGTACTCCGCCAGCGGATCCACCGCCATGAGCACGGCATCAAGACCACCCTCACGCACCACCGTCCCACCCCACCGGCCGGTGGTCGTCCGCGACAGATCCGCCAGGGTGGACGACTCCGCGGAAACATCCACCACCGTGATGCCGGCCTCCCCGCAGGACTGGGCAAGCGCCTCAACCATCGCCGCCTTCCGCTCGTCGGGACCCAGGTAACCGATACGCACCGTGGCGCCAGCCAGAGCCCGGGCTCGCCCGATGTCAGCCGGCAGCTGCGGGTCCCCCACCTCCGCGAGCTGGGGCGCCATCGGGTCATTATGCGGCAGGGTGTGCAGCACCACCGGCGGGACCTCCACCCCGCTGATGCGCGAGGACACCGCAGCCACCGCCTGCTGGTCCACACAACCCGCGAAGGCACGCCTGGCCTCCGGGGTGGCGAAGAGCCCTGCGTCGGCGAGCACGAGAGTGTCGGTGAGGCTGCCCACCCGGCTCTCCACATCCAGGGTATTGGTCGGCTCATCCCGGTTGACCCAGGTGGGATTGGTGCTGCGGATGTCCGCGACCCGCACGGCATCCGTATCGACCAGGTGATGCGCGTCGGTCCCCCGCGGCCACACCACAATGGTTTCCAGGTGCGGGGCGTCACCGTAGTAGTGCTCATTGGGCACGAGCACGACCTCACCGTCCTCCCCCACCCGGTCGATGACGAAGGGGCCGGACGTGACCTGCAGCTCCGGGTCGAAGGTGGCGAGGTCGAAACCGCCGCGCCAGACGGGCGCGACCTCCGCGAGGGTCTCCAGATCATCGGCCTGCAGAGCGGCGTGGAGTTCCTCCGTGCTCAGGCCGACCCGCGCCGCAATCGCATGCGCCGGCAGCGTCGAACCCGGCCCGAAGAGCTGGCGCCACCGTCCCCCGCCGTCCTCGTCGAAGACGACCGTGAAACGCTTCTGCCCCGGTTCACACTCCAACCGCAGGACGGAACGGGTCTGCGGCAGGTGGGAGCCGAAGAGCCCCTCATGCACCCCGGCCTTGTAGCTGAGCAGGAAATCCGTGCAGGTGACGGGCACTCCGTCCGAGTATTTCGCCCCATCGGCGATGGTGTAGATGACCTGCCGGTTCGCGCCGGGCAGCACCTGGGTGCTCATCAGGTCGGTGTTGGGGATCATCTGGCCGGCCGGCCCCGGCACGAAGACCGCCGGGTAGAGCCGGCCCGACAACGCCTCAGTGTTGGAGGAGGCCCCCACCTCACTCCCGGCGTTCGTGGTCAGCAGAGCGGTGTCCACGAGATAGCCGAAATGGTCCGTGGAGGCCAGCTCCGCGGCTCTGTCCCCGCCTCCCCCACCGGAGCCCGGGGAGCAGGCCACCAGCATCACCGAGGTGAGTGCGGCGACTGTCGCCGCCCTGGCGCGGCGCCCGCCCCTGAACCGTTGTCCCGCCACGTCAAACCTACTTTCCGGCCCCCACATCCACCACCGGATGTGATGCGACCAGTATAGGGGGCGGACAGTTCAGGAGAGAATCACCGGCGGTCGGGGCGCCAGCTGGCGCCGGTGGCAGGTGCCTCCGCCGGGCCCGTGACGGTGCGCGGGGTCTCCGCGGGGGTGGCGGCGGCGTCGACAGGCTCTTCCCCGTTGTCCCCGCCGGCGCGGTAGGCGGCGACCTCCGCGTTGTGCTTCTTCGTGTCCTTGCGGCGGTTGACCAGGGTGACCAGCAGCGGGGTGGCCAGGAACAGCGAGGAGAAGATGCCCTCGATGACGCCGATGAGCTGGATCAGCGCCAGGTCCTTGAGGGTGCCCACGCCCATCAGCCACACGGCGACGATCATGAGCGCGATGATCGGCAGCGCAGCGATCACCGATGTGGAGATGGAACGCATGACCGTCTGGTTGACCGCCAGGTTCGCCTCCTCCGCGTAGGTGGCGCGCCTGGAACCGAGATATCCCTCGGTGTTCTCGCGGACCTTGTCGAAGACGATGACGGTGTCGTAGATGGAGAAGGACAGCACCGTCAGCAGGCCGATCACCGAGGCCGGGGAGACCTCCAGGCCGAAGAGTGCGTAGATGCCGGCGATGAGGACACCGTCGACGACGATCGAGAGCATCGCCGCGGCGGCCATCTCCCGCTCCAGCCGGAAGGCGATGTAGAGGAAGACCAGGGCGAGGAAGACGCCCAGGGCGATGAGCATGCGCTGGGTGATCGTCGAGCCCCAGGACTCGGAGACCGTGGAGTCACCGATCGCATCCGGCGAGGGGGTGCCCGAGGAGTCCAGCGGCTGGAACTCCTCGTAGATGGCCTCACGGGCGGAGTCGACCTGCGCGGTGGTCAGACGCTCCGAGTTGATCTCCAGGGTGCGGGAATCACCGGCACCGACGATCTGGGTGATTTCCGGGGTGACGCCGGTGGCCTCGATGAAGGTCTCCTCGACCTCCTCGACGACCAGCTCAGCGGCCGGCATGTTCAGCTTGGTGCCGCCCTCGAAATCGATGCTGAGGTCGAAACCACGGATGCCGATGGCCGCAATGGAGATCACCATCAGGGCCGCGGTGATCCAGTACCACAGGCGGGAACGGCCGATGAAGTCGACGCCGCCCTCACCGGTGTACAGGCGTTGGAACACACTGTTCGAGCTCATCTACTTCTCCTCCGTGCTTGCGGTGGTTGCTTCTCGACGCTCCGCTGCCCCGGCCGCCGCGGCCTGGGCGATGCGTCGTTCCTCTGCCCGGTTGGCCTCCGCCAACTCGAAGACCTTGCCCATGCCGTTGACGGACGGCTTGGCGAAGAACGGCTTCCGCGCTGTCAGCAGCATCAGCGGGGCGGTGACCAGGAAGGTGACCAGCAGGTCGAAGACGGTGGTCAGGCCCAGGGTGAACGCGAAGCCCTTGACCTCACCCACGGCGAGGAAGTAGATCACCACCGCACCGATGAGGGTGACCATGTTGCCGGTGACGATGGTGCGCTTCGCCCGGTCCCAACCGTGCTGGGCCGCCGAGCGGAAGGTCCGGCCCTCACGTACCTCATCCTTGACGCGCTCGTAGAAGACGACGAAGGAGTCCGCGGTGGTGCCGATACCGATGATCAGACCCGCCACGCCCGACAGGTCCAGCGAGTAACCGATCCAGCGGCCCAGCAGGATCAGCGAGCCGTAGACCAGCACGCCGGCGGCGCCCAGGGTGATCAGGGAGATGAAGCCGAAGAGGCGGTAGTAGGCGAACACGAAGATCGCCACCAGGATGATGCCCACGGCACCCGCGATGAGGCCCGCCTGTAGCGAGGCGACACCGAGGGAGGCGGGGACGGACTGGGCGGTGCCGCCCGGCTCGCCGTCCTCGCCGGCGAAGGACAGCGGCAGTGCACCGTAGCGCAGGTTGTTGGCCAGGTCCTGAGCCTCCTGCTGGGTGAAGTCACCCGTGATGGAGGTCGCCGAGCCGAAGGGGGTCGCCGACTGGATCACCGGTGCGGAGATGACCTGCGAGTCCAGGGTGATGGCGATCTGGCGCTGCAGGTAATCGGTGGTCAGGTTCGTCCAGGTCTGGGAACCGGAGTTCTCACCGTCCGTCTTGAAGGCGAAGCTGATCTCCATCTGGCTGGTCTGCGGGTTGAGACCACCGGTGATCGCCCGGTCGGTGTCGATCTCGTTGCCGGTCAGGCGGGGTCCGTCCTCCTCGGTGACACCCGCCAGCAGCGGCGCCGCATCCAGGAGGTAGACCTGACCGGTGCCCGGTTCGCAGGCCACCAGCGGCAGGGCCGGGTCATCCGTCCCTGAGAGCGGGTCCACCGCGTCAGGCTCGCAGCGCATGAGGGAGCTGGCCGCCGCCTGAACCGTCGGGTCCGTGGACTGACGGTCCACGAGCAGCATCTCGGTGACCTGCTGGCGGCGTTCAGTCGCTTCCAGCGAGTTCGCCGGCTCCGGCAGCGGCTGCGCCGTGAGCTCCGGGGCCTCGACCGGCTCCGTGCCCTCCGGCAGGTTGGTGTTGATCGCGTTGATGACCGTGGTCACCGCGCCTTCAGCCTGCTCCGGGGTGATCACCCCGAACTCGACCCAGCGGTCCGCCATGGCGCCGAGCTCGCCGGGCAGGGCGGCGACGTCGGGGCCGGCGGGCACGGCCACGGGGCGGAACAGCAGCTGGGAGGTCTGGCCGACGGCGCGGGCCTGCGAGGTGTCCTCGCCCGGCACCGTGATGACCAGGGTGTTGCCGTCAGTGACCACACTGGCGCCGCTGACGCCCATGCCGTTGACACGGTTCTCCAGGATGACGCGGGCCTGGGCCAGCTGATCCGCGGTGGGCTCCTCACCCTGCGGGACCAGTGTGACGCGGGTGCCGCCCTGGAGGTCAATACCGAGTTTGGGGGTGCCCTGACGGTCGCCGGTGAAGAACACCAGGGCGTAGACCACCGCGAGAATCAGGACGAATAACGCCAGTGCACGCTTCGGCCAGGCCCGCTGGGACCCTGACCGTTCGCGTCGGGATGTGACGGACAATGAGGTGACTCCTCTGGATAAAAAAGCGCCACCGGTAACCCGGTGACGACTGCCGTCCGTGTCCCGTTCGGGAAGCTTCGCGACGGCCAACGGTCTGAATGACGCACTTCTCCGCCCCTGTTCCGGCGGAGACTGCACAAACGACCATGCTACGGCATGGTTTGCCCTGATTCAGCACAGGGCGTGTGAGTTCGGCCATGCCCGGACCATGGGTCTACCGGTTCTCCGGGCGGCCCTCATCATTGTCCGGGAAGTTCTCCGGGTGCTCGGCCGGGTACTCCGGGTGCTGGTAGCCCTGGGTCCCGGTCGTACCGGTGGAGGCATCGTAGGTGGACTGGTAACCGGAGGCGCCGAGAGCACCGGGGGCTGCGGAGGGCTCGGCCTGGCGCAGCACGGCGATGCGGTCCATCACCACGACCATGCCCGGGGCCAGCTCGATGTCCAGCTCAGTGTCGCGGACACCCACGATGGTGCCGTGGATACCGGAGACGGTGACCACGCGGTCGCCCATCTTGAGGGCGGCCTGCATGCCCTGCACCTCAGCCTGGCGCTTGCGCTGGGAGCGCATCATGAATACGGAGGGCAGGATGAATACCGCCAGAATGAGGAGAAGGAGAAGAATGTCCATGGTGGGCCAGTCTGCCAGATTGCGGCGCCGGCCCACCAGCGGGCGGGCTCACAGCTGCCCGAGAGCACCTTCCGGTGGTTCCAGACCGAGGTGGCGCCAGGCGGCGGCGGTGGCCACCCGGCCCCGGCCGGTGCGGGCCACCAGTCCGGCACGGACCAGATAGGGCTCGCAGACCTCCTCGACGGTGGCGGGCTCCTCACCCACCGCGACAGCCAGGGTGTTCACCCCTACGGGTCCGCCGCCGTGGCCGCGCACGAGGGCGGAGAGCACGGCGCGGTCGAGCCGGTCGAGGCCGAGTTCGTCGACGTCGAAGACCTGCAGGGCACCCTGTGCGGCGGCGAGGTCGATGTGGCCGTCGGCGTTGACCTCCGCGAAATCCCGGACCCGGCGCAGCAGCCGGTTGGCGATACGCGGTGTCCCCCGCGAACGGGAGGCGATCTCCACACCGGCATCCGGGTCCATGGTCACGTCGAGGATCCGGGCGGCGCGGGTGACCACGCGGGTGAGGTCCTCGACGTCATAGAACTCCATCTGGGCGGTGAAACCGAAACGGTCGCGCAACGGCCCGGTGAGCATGCCGGAGCGGGTGGTCGCCCCCACCAGGGTGAACGGGGGAAGTTCCAGCGGGATGGAGGTGGCTCCGGGGCCCTTGCCCACGATGACGTCGATCCGGAAGTCCTCCATGGCCATGTAGAGCATCTCCTCCGCGGGGCGGGCGATGCGGTGGATCTCGTCGATGAACAGGACGTCTCCCTCCGTGAGGTTGGAGAGCATGGCCGCCAGATCCCCTGCCCGTTCCAGCGCCGGACCGGAGGTCATGCGCAGGTTGGTGTTGAGCTCCTGCGCGATGATCATCGCCATCGTTGTCTTGCCCAACCCGGGCGGGCCCGAGAGCAGGACGTGGTCCGGGGTCACACCGCGGTTCTTCGCGCCGGTGAGCACGAGCGAGAGCTGGTCGCGGACCTTGGGCTGGCCGATGAACTCGTCCAGGCTGCGGGGGCGCAGCGTGGTCTCGGTGTCCTGCTCGCCGGCCAGCACCTGCGTGTCGACGTCGCGCTCCTCCGGCAGCGCGAATTCCGTGCGTTCCATGTCACCCATGACTCACCTACTTCCGGCCGAGCTGGGTCAGGGCCGCGCGGAGGGCGGCGGCGGTGTCCAGGGCGGGGTTCTCCGCCAGCACGCCCTCCACGACCGGTTGGGCGACCCGGTCGGTGAAACCCAGTCCCAGGAGGGCCTCGGTCACCTGCTCGACGACGGCCTCAGCGGCGGTGGGCAGCTGGGGCGCGGGGGCATTCTCGTCCTCCGGCGCCGCGAAAGCGGCGACCTTGTCCTTGAGTTCGAGGATGAGTCTCTCGGCCATCCGTTTGCCCACGCCGGGGATGCGCTGCAGGGCCTTGGCATCCTCCCCGGCGATGGCCTGGGACAGCTCCCCGGCGTTGAAGACGGACAGGCAGGCCACCGCCAGGCGCGGCCCCAGGCCGGTGACCGTCTGCAGGAGGTGGAACATGCCGCGGTCCTCATCAGAGCTGAAACCGTGGAGGATGTGGGCGTCCTCCCGCACGATGAGGCTGGTCAGGATCAGTGTTTCCTCGCCGCGCCGTAGTGTGGCCAGGGTGGCGGGGGTGGCCTCGACGCGGTAGCCCACGCCGGCACACTCGATGACGGCATGGTCCAGTCCGATGCCGATGACTGTGCCACGCAGGGAGGCGATCATGATGTGGCTCCTTCGGAGTTGAGCAGGGCGGCGGTACGGGCCAGCAGCGGAGCACGCCAGCAGTGGCACACCGCCAGCGCCAGGGCATCGGCGGCGTCCGCCGGTTTCGGCGGTTCGGTCAGTCCCAGGATCCGGGTGATCATGGTGGTCATCTGTTTCTTGTCGGCCCGCCCGTTGCCGGAGATGGCCTTCTTGACCTCGGAGGGGGTGTACATGTGCACCGGGATCCCCCGTTCCGCGGCCGCCAGGACAAGCACCCCGGAGGCGTGGGCGGTGTGGATGACCGTGGACACGTTGCCGCGCTCGAAGACCCGCTCGACAGCGACGACATCGGGACGGTAATCGTCCATCCACTGGTTGACCCCGGCGGACAGGCGTTTGAGCCGTTCAGGCAGCTCCGCGGTCGCCGGGGTGCGGACGATACCGACGGCGACCGGCAGCACCGACCGCCCCCGGCCGGCCTGTACCACGGAGAGTCCACACCGGGTCAGTCCCGGGTCAATGCCCATCACGCGCAGTCCTGCAAGACTCAAACCGCCGCCCGTACCTTTCTGTGTGACTCCACCCCCAACTTATAGCACACATGTCCGAAAAGTGGCCTCAGGCGTCCAGCGCGGCGATGACCTCGTCGGACAGGTCCATGTTGGTGTACACGTCCTGCACGTCATCGGCGTCCTCGAGGGCGTCGATGAGCTTGATCATCTTCTTCGCGCCCTCGAGGTCCAGCGGGACCTCGACGGAGGCGCGGAAGTCCTGGTCGGAGTCGTCGACCTCGATGCCGGCCTCCTCCAGCGCGGCCTTGACAGCCGGGATGTCGGTGGGGGCACAGACGATCTCGAACTTCTCGCCCAGGTCGTTGACCTCCTCCGCTCCGGCGTCCAGCACGGCCATGAGGACGTCATCCTCGGTGAGCTCGCCCTTGTCCACCAGGACGATGCCGGTGCGGGTGAACAGGTAGGCGACGGAACCGGATTCGCCCAGGTTGCCGCCGTTCTTGGTCATGGCGGTGCGCACCTCGGTGGCGGCGCGGTTGCGGTTGTCCGTCAGGCACTCGATGAGGACAGCCACACCGTTGGGGCCGTAACCCTCATAGGTGATGTTCTCCCAGTTCGCGCCGCCGCCCTCTTCACCGGCACCGCGCTTGCGGGCACGCTCGATGTTGTCGTTGGGAACGGAGGCCTTCTTGGCCTTGCGGATCATGTCGTCCAGCGTCGGGTTGCCGGCCGGGTCACCGCCGCCGATGCGCGCAGCGACCTCGATCGCCTTGATCGCCTTCGCCCATTCCTTGCTGCGCTTCGCGTCGTTCGCAGCCTTCTTGTGCTTCGTGGTCGCCCACTTTGAGTGGCCTGCCATCAGATCCCTTTCTCTCTGCCCCGTCTGATTCCCGTTGCACTCTCAACCCCGACGGGCGAGGGAGCGGGCAGTACGGAATCGGCGGGGACGTCGGCTGACTTGACCTGCCTGATTATACGCAGGTCACCAAATTGCCCGGTTATTTCGACGCGGTCCTCCGTGTCGGGATCACCTCACCGCCCTCCCGCAGGGTGCGGGTGAGGCCTTCCTGGGTGACCACGGCGACCAGATTTCCCGCCCGGTCGAAGATACGCCCGTGGGTCAGGGCACGCCCCCCGTGGGCGGACGGCGAGACCTGGTCGTAGAGCAGCCACTCGTCAGCGCGGAAGGGGCGCAGGAACCACATTGCGTGGTCCAGGCTCGCCATCTGTGCCCTGTGGTCCGGGTGCGGCACCATCGCGGAGTGCAGCAGCGTCATGTCCGACATGTAGGCCAGGGTGCAGATGTGGAAGGTCTCGTCGTCAGGGAGTGGGCGTCGGGACCGGAACCACACCACCTGCTGGCCCGGGGAGTATTTATCGCGCTCGTAGTCCGTGGAGGGCACGACGTGGATGTCCCAGTCGCCCCATTCCTCCAGCAGCGCGCGGGAGGAGACCGGCAGGGTGGAACCGTCCTGGGTCAATTCCTCGGGGCCCGGCACGTCCCGCATGATGGCGGAGTGCTCCGGGCCTGCGTCGTCCCGCCGGTGGAAGCTGGCCTGCATGGAGAAGATGGTCTCCCCGTCCTGGACGGCCCGGACCTGCCGGGAGGCGAAGCTGCCGCCGTCACGGATCCGGTCGACCAGGAAGATGGTGGGGTCGGCCGACTTGCCGGGGGCCACGAAATAACCGTGCAGGGAGTGGACCGTCAGGTCGCGCTCGATGGTCTCCGTGGCTGCGACCAGTGCCTGTGCCGCCACCTGCCCGCCGAAGGTGCGCGGCAGCTTCGAGTCCGCCGCGGGGCCGCGGAAGATGTCGCGGTCGATCCGCTCCAGTCCGAGAATGTGCTCGATCTGACTCATGGTGTCCTTTCCCAGCCGGTTACTGCCCCTGGAACTCTACCGAAACGGCCGACTGTCCCGTTTTCCCACCCACCGGTAGCATCAGCCCACATGAGCACGATCTCCCCGACCGAGACCACCACCCGCCTGATCCCCAAGACATTCCACCGTTTCGCCGCCCTCACGGAGATGGTGACCTGGTCGTTGCTGATCATCGGCATGGCCCTGAAGTACTCCGGCACCACCGACGCCGTCATGCCCTTCGCGGGCGGCATCCACGGCTTCGGTTTCCTCACCTTCGCGGCCATCACCACCCTGCTGTGGATCAACAACCGCTGGTCCTTGGGCCAGGGCATCGTCGGGCTGGGCGTGTCGATCATCCCGTTCGCGGCCTGGCCCTTCACCATGTGGGCGGACCGGAAGGGCCTGCTGGATGGTGGCTGGCGTTTCGCCGACACCACCGAGGAACCCCGCAACCTTCCGGAGAGGATCCTGGCACAGTTCGTGCGCCGTCCGGCACGCTCCATCATCATCCTGCTGATCGTCATCGCCGTTGTCTTCACGGCGTTGCTGCTCATCGGGCAGCCCTATGATCCGGATGCGATCGCGGACCGCGTCAACTGATCAGGGAGAAAATAATCCACGTTCCGGTACCGGGACGTGGATTATTTCGTTGGCGGGCCGGAGCTACCAGCCGCGCTCGGAGAGGCGGTGCGGGACCGGGATGTCGTCGACGTTGATGCCGACCATGGCCTCACCCAGGCCACGGGAGACGTCGGCGACGATGGCCGGGTCCAGGTAGTTCTGGGTGGCCTTGACGATGGCGCGGGCGCGCTGCTCCGGGTTACCGGACTTGAAGATGCCGGAGCCGACGAACACGCCGTCGGCGCCCAGCTGCATCATCATGGCGGCATCGGCCGGGGTGGCGATGCCGCCGGCGGTGAACAGCGGCACCGGCAGCCTGCCCTCGCGGGCGACCTCGACGACCAGGTCGTAGGGGGCCTGCAGTTCCTTGGCGGCGACGTAGAGCTCGTCCTCGGCCATGGAGGTCAGGCGGTTGATCTCCGCGCGGATGGTGCGGATGTGGGTGACGGCGTTGGAGACGTCACCGGTGCCGGCCTCACCCTTGGAACGGATCATGGCGGCACCCTCGTTGATGCGGCGCAGGGCCTCGCCGAGGTTGGTGGCACCGCACACGAAGGGGGTCTCGAAGTCGAATTTGTCGATGTGGTTGGCGTAGTCGGCCGGGGTGAGCACCTCGGATTCGTCGATGAAGTCGACGCCGAGGGACTGCAGCACCTGGGCCTCCACGAAGTGCCCGATGCGGGCCTTGGCCATGACCGGGACGGTGGCGGCGGCGATGATGCCGTCGATCATGTCGGGGTCGGACATGCGGGAGACGCCGCCCTGGGCGCGGATATCTGCGGGGACCCGCTCCAGCGCCATGACGGCGATGGCACCGGCCTCCTGGGCGATCTCCGCCTGCTCGGGGGTGACGACATCCATGATGACGCCGCCCTTGAACTGCTCCGCGAAGCCGCGCTTGGCGCGGCCGGTGGTGTTGATGGTCACAGTGGGTCTGCTCCTGTTCGCGATGTAACCTGTTTGCACCGAAAACCTTAGGCTCTCACTGCGGGCGCGGGTTAATTGCCCTGTGTTTACATTCGGGGCGGGTTAGGATCACCGGGTGCGCAGATTCTCCTCGGTCCCCGTGGTGTGGTTCGGTTGGGTGGTGGCCCGCCTGATTCTCGCCGGCATGATCCTGGTGGAACCTCATCCGCTCGGCGACGTGCGCTACTACCATTCGGGCCTGTTCGGCACCGATCCCACAGCCATGACGGAGTACCCGGACGCCGGCGTGTGGCCGCTGCGTCTGCTCAGTGCCCTCACCGGCCCGGAGATGACCGGTTTTCTCATCGGCTTCGGCGTGATGATGATGCTTGTCGACGCCGCCTTCCTCACCCTCCTCCTGTCCGTCGGCGGCACGCGCCGCTTCACGGCCGCGTGGTTCTGGGTCTGTTTCGGGCTGGCGGCCGGGCATGTGTTCTGGCTGCGGCTGGACCTGTTCCCGGCGGTCCTGGTGGGGCTGTTCGCGGCGCTGCTGTTCACCCGCCCTGCGGTGGGTGCCGCGGTGCTCGCGCTGGCCACGGCCGTGAAGCTGTGGCCCGGGGTGCTCGCTGCCGGTCTGGTCGGGGGTCTGCGCCGGGGTGCGACCTGGCGGCGGGTGCTCGCCTTCACTTTCACACTGGTGGCTCTGGCGGGGGTCACCTGGTGGACCTCAGGGCTGCCCCGGCTGCTCAACCCCCTGGACTACCAGGGCGGGCGCGGCATCCAGATCGAGTCGCTCGCGGCCACACCCTTCCTCCTGCACGCCCATAACCGGCCGGGTGAGTACTGGATCGGGTTCGCGGCGTCGAAGAGCTTCGAGATCTCCGGCCCGGGCACCGACGTGGCCGTCCTGGCCACCGACTGGGCGATGGTCGCGGTACTGCTGGCCACTGTGGCGTGGGCCGGCTGGAACCTGATGGCCGACCGCTGGCGGCCCCTGCGGACCGTGGCCTTCTCCCTGCTGTTCGTGCTGCTGCTGATCATGACCAACAAGGTCTTCTCCCCGCAGTACATCGTGTGGCTGGGACCGCTGCTGGCGGTGTGCCTGTACGTCACCCGGTCCCGGCTGGTGCAGGTGATGGCGGTGCTCACGGTCATCGCCGCGGTGCTCGGCACGTGGGTGTACCCCTTCCACTACGACGCGCTGTGGGCCGACCCGGCGACGGCGGGCACCGAGATCACCGTCCTGGCGGTGCGCAACGGCCTCATCGTCGTGCTCACCCTGCTGGCCGCGATGTGGCTGGTGCTGCAGTCCCGGCGCGGTCGGGGGTTCAGGAGCGGTACTCGAAGAATTCCGGCAGCGGCGCAGTCCCCCCGAGACGAAACACCCTGACCAGAGGCCGCAGCCGCAGGGCCCGGGTATCGGCCACCGCGTCGTTGTAGAAGCGGTGGGCCAGCTGGACGCGGACCTCGGCGTCGATGAGTCGGCCGGGCAGGTCGGGGCCCAGTGGAATCAGCGCCTCGGAGAGCTGACGTTCCCGGGTGGCGCGTTCCTCGAAGCTGCCGTGCACCAGAGGTTCGGTCTCCGCGGACAGGGCCAGGGGCCGGGCCTCCGGCAGCAGGGCGGCGATGACGGCCGCACGGCGGTCCAGGGCCGCCTGCAGGGCTGCCAGGGCGGCATCGGTGCGGATGTGCAGCCGGTTGAGGCGCTGCGCGGTCTGGAAGGCCCACAGGGCCACGGCGGTGAGGATGACCGCCAGCAGAATCCACCAGATCATCACTCCACCCCCACCGCGGTGCCGTCCGCGACGGTCTCGTAGACGGTGAGCACGTCCTGGGCGACGGTCTCCCAGTCGAAACGCCGGGCACGCTGCTCCCCCGCCGCGATGAGGCGGGTGCGGGTGGCGGGGTCGTCGACAAGCAGGCGCAGGCTGTCGGCCAGGGCCCGGGCACTGCCCATCTCGAAGAGGACACCTGCCTCCCCCACCACTGCGGCGAAGGCCTCGATGTCGCTGGCCACGACCGCGCAACCGGCGGCCATCGCCTCGACGAGGACGATGCCGAAACTCTCGCCGCCGGTGTTGGGTGCGACGTAGATGTCGGCCCGGCCGAGGATGGCGGCCTTCTCCTCGTCGCTGACCCGGCCCACGAAATCCACGCCGGCGACCTGGCGGGCTTTGCCCGCGCCGATGACGGTGACCCGGACCTCACGTTCCAGCAGTTCCAGGGCGCGCAGCAGGATGTCCAACCCCTTGCGGGGTTCATCCAGGCGGCCGAGGAAGACGATCTCCACCGGCCCCTCCGTGACGGCCGGTTGCTTGCGGGCGGCGGCGAAACGGGCGGTGTCCACCCCGTTGGGGATGAGCACCGGGTCCCCGCCCAGCTGCTCGACCTGCCAGCGGCGTGCCATCTCGGAGACGGCGATCCCGCCGCGGACCTTCTCCAGCGCGGGGCGCAGCAGCGGACGGGCGAGCTGGAGCATGAACGAACCTGAGGAGGAGGCGTGGTAGGTGGCCACGATCGGTCCCCGCGCCATCCACAGGGCCGCCATGGAATAGCTCGGGGAGTTCGGTTCGTGGATGTGCAGGACGTCGAAACGACCCTGGATGATGAATTCCCGGATCCGCGCCCGCACGGCCGGTCCGAAGGAGAGCCTGGCGACGGAACCGTTGTAGCGGATGGGGATGCTGCGCCCGCCGCGGGTGACGTAGTCGGGGACCTGGGTCTTCGCGGCTGCCGGCCCGAGAACCTCGACGTGGTGGCCCAGACCGATGAGTACCTCGGCCAGGTCGAGGATGTGCGCCTGCACCCCGCCCGGGGCGTCGAAGGAGTACGGGCAGATGATGCCGATGCGCACTAGCCACCCCACCCGGGGCCCACGTCCGCCGGCCACAGCGGCTGCAGCATGTGCCAGTCCGCCGGGTGCGCGGCGATGTTCGCGGCGAAACCGTCGGCGAGGCGTTGGACGGTGTCCCCGAGCGTGTCCGCCTCGATCTCCTCGGAGACCGACAACCCCCAGCCGTCCCCGGTGAACCAGCAGTGCGCGACATGCAGCGCGGCCCCGGTGTCCAGGGCCAGTTGGGAGGGGCCGGCGGGCATGGTGGTCTCCTCGCCGAAGAACTCGACCGGCACGCCACGGCGTCTCAGGTCACGCTCCCCCAGCAGGGCGACGGTGCCACCCTCCTGCAGCACCTGGCGCAGGCGCGGGTACGGCGGGGTCCCGCCGGCATGCGCGAGCACCTCGAAACCGAGTGACTCGCGGAAGTCCACGAAGGCGTTATAGAGCACCTCCGGCTTCAGCCGCTCGGCGACGGTGGTGAACGGGCCGTAGTGGCGCACCACGAACAGCCCGGCCATGTCCCAGTTGCCGGAGTGCGGCAGCGCGAGAACCACCCCCCGGCCGGAGCTGAGGGAGGCCTCGAGGTGCTCACGTCCCTCCATCCCGGCCATCAGACGGGCGCCGAGATCCGGGTCATCCTTGATGGCGGGCAGGCGGAAGGCCTCCCGCCAGTAGCGCGCGTAGGAGCGTACGGAATCCCGCACGAGCTCTGCGGTGACGTTCTCCGCACCCACGACCCGGCTCAGGTTGCGGCGCAGCATCTCCATCCCGCGGCCGTTGCCGGAGGCCAGGTCCGCGCCGGCGGTGAACAGAGCGTCCGCGAACCGGTCCGGCATGTGGCGGACCAGCCGCCACCCCGCCAGGTATCCCAGTGCCGCCGGATCCAGGTCCCGGTTGCTCATCTGGCGTTGGCCTCCTGCGGGTCAGAATCCCGGGTGCCGGGTGGCGGGGCGATGTGCTCGAGGGCCTCCGGGTTGCGCGAGGCCATGACCAGGCGCTGGACCACCGTGTACACGGAGCCGGCGGCCAGGGCCCAGATCGCTACGTCGATGGCGTAGGGCACGCCGAGTCCCTGCAGACCGATGCCCGCCAGGCCGATGATCAGCCGCTCGGGGCGTTCGATCAGCCCGCCGACGATGTGGAAGCCGCTGGCCTCGCCGCGGGCCTTGACGTAGCTGATCACCTGGGAGCCGATGAGCACCACGAAAGAGGCCACGATGAGTGAGGGGTGCGGCTGGTAGGTGAAGATCAGCCACCAGGTGATCGCGGCGAACAGCGCTCCGTCGGTGATGCGGTCACACGTGGCGTCGAGTGTCGCCCCGAATTTCGTGCCGCCGCCGCGCAGCCTGGCCATCGTGCCGTCGACCAGGTCGAAGGCGGCGAAGAGTCCGGAGACCACCGCGGCCCAAAACAGGTGTCCGCCCGGGATGAGCAGCACCGCGATGACGGCGGTCACCACCGCGCCGAAGACCGTCACCATGTTGGGGGTCAGGCCCACGCGCAGCAGACCGCGGGCCACCGGTTCGACGATGACGGAGGCGGGTCGGCGACCACGGGTACTAAGCACCGGCAACCTCCACCCAGGCCTCGGCGAGCATGGAGCGGGTGTCGCGCAGCAGCTGCGGCAGCACCTTCGTCCCACCCAGGACGGTGAGGAAATTCGAGTCACCGGACCAGCGGGGCACAACATGCATGTGCAGGTGGTTGCCCACCGAGCCACCCGAGGCCTTGCCCAGGTTGAAGCCGACGTTGATGCCCTCCGGCCGGGAGACCTTCTTGAGCACCTTCACCGCGGTGGTGACGAAGCCCATGAGCTCCGTCATCTCCTCCGGGGTGAGGTTCTCCAGGTCCGCGACCTTGCGGTACGGGATGACCATGAGGTGGCCCGCGTTATACGGGTAGAGGTTGAGGATCGCGTAGACCAGCTCACCACGGGCGACGATCAGCCCGTCCTCATCCGACATCTTCGGGGCGTCGACGAAGGGATCACCCTGCGTCGCCGAACCGGCCGGCGGGCGCTCCTTGATGTAGCTCATCCGGTAGGGCGCCCACAGGCGCGTCAGCCGGTCCGGCTCACCGACGCCGGTGTCTGTCCAGGTGTCCTCAGCGGCGGGCTGCAAGTGCGTCCTCACTCGGCTGGTCGTTGATCCGGTCCTTGATCCAGGCGTCGATGAGCTCGATGGCCTCGGCCACCGGAACGCCGTTGATCTGGGAGCCGTCGAGGAAGCGGAAGCTCACGGCGTTGGCCTCCACGTCACGGGCGCCGGCCAGCAGCATGAAGGGGATCTTGCCGGTGGTGTGGTTGCGGATCTTCTTCTGCATCCGGTCATCCGAGGTGTCCACATCGGCGCGGATACCGCGCTTACGCAGCTCCGCGGTGATCTCCTCCAGGTGCGGAGCGAAGTCCTCGGCCACGGGGATGCCCATGACCTGCTGCGGGGCGAGCCACACCGGGAAAGCGCCGGCGTAGTGCTCCAGGAGCACGCCGAAGAACCGTTCGATGGAGCCGAAGAGCGCGCGGTGGATCATGATCGGCTGTTTCCTGCTGCCGTCCGGGGCGGTGTACTCCAGGTCGAAGCGCTCGGGCATGTTGAAGTCCAACTGGACGGTGGACATCTGCCAGGTACGGCCGATGGCGTCCTTGGCCTGCACGGAGATCTTCGGGCCGTAGAAGGCCGCGCCCTCCGGGTCCGGAACCAGGTCCAGGCCGGAGTTGGTGGCCACACGCTGCAGGATCTCGGTGGAACGCTCCCAGATGTCATCGTCGCCGACGTACTTCTTCGGGTCCTTGGTGGACAGTTCCAGGTAGAAGTCGTCCAGGCCGTAGTCCTTGAGCAGGGAGATGATGAACTCCAGCACGGTGGTCAGCTCGTCCTCGAGCTGGTCCTCGGTGCAGTAGATGTGGGCGTCGTCCTGGGTAAAGCCCCGGGCGCGGGTCAGGCCGTGGACCACGCCGGACTTCTCGTAGCGGTAGACGGTGCCGAACTCGAACAGGCGTAGCGGCAGTTCACGGTAGGAACGGCCCCGGGAGTCGAAGATGAGGTTGTGCATGGGGCAGTTCATCGGCTTCAGGTAGTAGTCCTGACCCGGCTTGGTCTCGTTTCCCTCCTCGTCATACTCCGCGTCGAGCTGCAGCGGGGGGAACATGCCTTCCTTGTAGAAGCCCAGGTGGCCGGACTTCTCGAAGAGGTCCGCCTTGGTCACGTGCGGGGAGGTGACGAAGGAGTAGCCGGCCTCCACGTGACGGCGGCGGGAGTGCTCCTCCATCTCCATGCGCACGGTCGCGCCGTTGGGGTGGAAGACCGGCAGGCCGGAACCGATCTCGTCCGGGAAGGAGAACAGATCCAGCTCGGTGCCCAGACGGCGGTGATCGCGCTTCTCGGCCTCCGCCAGCATGGTCTGGTAGGCGTCGAGGGACTCCTTGTCCTCCCAGGCGGTGCCGTAGATGCGCTGCAGACCGGCGTTGTCCTGGTCGCCGCGCCAGTAGGCCGCCGAGGAGCGGGTGAGCGCGAAGGCCGGGATGTAGCGGGTGGTCGGGATGTGCGGGCCACGGCACAGGTCCGACCACTCGACCTCGCTGGTGCGCGGGTTGATGTTGTCGTAGGCGGTGAGTTCGCCGGCACCGACCTCGGTGGCCTCATCGGAATCCGGGTCGACGTTGCCCTTGTCCTGGATGAGCTCGAGCTTATAGGGCTCGTCCTTCAGTTCCTCGGCGGCAGCCTCGGTGGACTCGTAGACGCGGCGCTCGAAACGCTGGCCGGTCTTGATGATCTTCTTCATCCGCTTCTCAATTGCCTTGAGGTCCTCCGGGGTGAAGGGCTCGGCGACGTCGAAGTCGTAGTAGAAACCATTGTCGATGGCCGGGCCGATGCCCAACTTCGTACCCGGGAACTCCAGCTGCACGGCCTGCGCCAGCACGTGGGCGCAGGAGTGGCGGATGATGGCGCGCCCGTCCTCGGTGTTCGCTGCAACCGGGGTGAACTCGGCGTCGACCTCCGGGGTGTGGGAGAGGTCGCGCAGCTCGCCGTCAGTGTCCTTGACGGCGACGATGGCCTCCGGGCCCTTGTTCGGCAGGTCCAGCTCCCGCATCGCGGCACCGACCGCGGTGCCGGCCGGGACCTGGAACGAAGGGATGTCGGTAGCGGTGATGTTCACCATGGGTGTTGCGCTCCTTAAACTTGCGCTCACGCAGGCGGCGGCATACCTGGCCGCTGCCTGCTCAACAGGACGGGCGCGGCTGCGCAGCGCGCAGTCGCTGCGCAACATCCTACCCCGCAGCCGCGCGCCCTCCGGAAGCCGTGTCGGGCTCAGGCGTCGTCAAGAAGCGACTGCGCCCAGAAGACGTCGTTGCCGCGGCCGTCTGCCCGGGTTCCCGGCGGGATCCAGTAGACGGCGGAACCGATGTGGGAGATCCACTCGTTGAGGCGGTCACCCTCGTCCAGGCGCTGCTGGACCGGGTGGTACTGGCGGACCGGGTCCTTCTGGAAGGTGAGGAAGACCAGGCCGGAGTTGGACAGCTGCTCCGAGCCGGGCTCCGGCGCAATATCGTAGTTGTAGGGGCGGCGGAGGAACTTCTGCTCCGGGCGGTCAGCGGGGGCCTTGGCGCGGAACATGTGGCTCTGCCGGTCGATGACGGGCAGCCCGTATTTATCGGTGGCGTTGTAATCCGGCTCGTCGAACTCCGCCTCCCCGGTCAAGGGTGCACCATTGTCCAGGCGGCGGCCCAGGGACTCCTCACGGGATTTCCGGTCGAGCATCTCCCAGGTGTCCATGTTCATGTTGATGCGCCGCAGCACCATCGACGTCGAGCCCTGCATCCAGGCGGGACCGTCCTGGATCCACACCTGCTCGTCGAAGCTCTCCCCCGTCCGCGGGTTGACGGTGCCGTCGACCTGGCCGAAGAGGTTGCGCGGTGTCTCATCCTTCGTCCGCGCCCCGTCCGCGTTGAGAAAGCCCTGCTGCATCCACTGCACGCGGGCGTAGTCCACGCCTGAGCGCACCAGGTGGCGCGTGGCATGCGAGAGCATCAGCGGGTCGTCGCAGCAGACCTGGATGACCAGGTCGCTCTGGCCCCACTTGGGGTCCAGCTGGTCCAGGCTGTACTCCGGCAGGGGTTTCAACCACTCCGGACGCTGGTCGGCGGCGTCGATGACCTCGAAGATGCGGGGACCGAAACCACAGGTGATGGTCAGGTTCGCCGGGGTGACCACGAGTTCCGGTTCGAGGCTGCCCAACGGGGTTTCGCCGGTGCACAGGCGCCGGGAGTCCTCGGTCCAGGAACGCATCAGCCGGGTCAGACCCGCCCGGTCAACACCGTCGGCCAGTTGGAAGCCGATGAGGTTGAGCTGGGCCTGCGCCGGAGTGGCGACACCCGCCTGATGCACACCGTCAAAGGGCACGATCGCATCCCGCAGCCGCGTATCCGCCGGCGGCGGCCCGGACTCCGCTGCCGCGCAGGCGGCCAGAGCGGCTCCACCGGCGGTGACGGACAGGCCCGTGAGAAATCCACGGCGGGACAACGAGAACATGACTGTCAACTACTTCCTGGGGAATATGCTCGTGCTGGTGCGGACTAGTGGTCGTGGCCCATCAGGGAGCCGTCGGAACCGTAGTCCTCATCACCCGGGTTCATGGTGCGGACGGGGATCTCCTTGATGTCGAAGGTCGAGCCGTCGGCGAGCTCGACGGTGATGTCGACGACGTCACCGGCCGGGATCTCACCCATGTAGTCCATGATCATCATGTGGTCCCCGCCCGGCACGAGCTCATGGGACTCACCGGCCGGGATGACGAAACCACCCGGCTTCTCCTGCATGACGCCGTCAGTGACCTCGTGCAGCTCGAAGCTGGCGTCCTCGAAGTCAGCGCTGAAACCGGTGACGTTGATCTCTTCGTCGGTGTGGTTGATGAAGGTGCCGAAGATACCCGTCATGCCCTTGTCGGCCTCCATTGCCCGGACGACGCCCTCGGTGAAGGTGACATCCGTGGCGGCCTGGGCGGCAGCGCTGGTGGCGGTGGCGGTTGTGGTGGTGTCCGCGCCGTTGTCACCGGTGGCGCAACCTGCCAGGGTGAGGGCGGAAACGACGAGAACGGACACTGCGATACGACCTCGGTTGAACATCATCTACTCCTGTGTGTTGTGTCGGCCCCGGGCGATCATCATGATGACGACGCCGAGGACAGCAAGTACACCCACACCGGCGAGCACCCATGCCATGGGGCCCTCCGGCAGTCCCGACTCCCCCGCACCCGGATCGGTGGACACCTCGGTGGTGTCCGCCGTCGTGGTGGGGGCCGCGGTGCCGGTGGCCGCCTCTGCCGCAGCTTCCCCGCCGGTCACGGTGAAGGTGGTCATGCCGCGGGTGGAGTGGCCGTCCGAGGAGGTGATCTGGAAGCCGATGCGGTATTCGCCGGCCCCCGGTTCGATGTCCGCCGGCACATCCAGGCTCACCCAGCGGCCGTCGATGGCCGGCTCGCCGGAGAAGAGGATGTCACCGGATTCCGCTTCGGAGATGGCGAAGGTGTTGAAGTCCTCCTTCACGTAGCCGGAGAACTCGAGGGAGATCGTGTCGGGGAATTCCTGCAGGACCGCCTTGTCAGCGGGGTCGCCGCCGATGACCACATCATGCGCCAGCGCAGCGGGGGCGGACAGGGCCAGGCCGACCGCCACGGCTGTCGCGGCGGTCAGGGTCCGGAACGGACGGAAACGAGACACGGTCACTGAGGGCATCCACCTTCACAGATAAGGGTGTACGACACCCGCGTCTTGCGGGTGTCACTGGAGCTGTCGGAGAACCACGGGTTTTAGTTCCCGGCGGAAGCGTCCTCACCTGGGGTTTCACCTTGCCCGCAGCTGTGCAGGTCGCGCCGTCAGTGGCGGGGACCTGCGGAAATGCGGGGAACCGGCACCAGGCGTGATCTGGGACACTCGGGCCCCCCGAATTGACAGCCATACCCCGCCAGGGTAGCACCCTGATATCCCGGAAGGAAGGTGGTGTGCGGCACCCCGGGCTGCGGCACCATATGGTGGTTTCATGCGATGGACCGGCCACATGACATCAACTGACCAGCCCGCACGGGTCATGCTCGTCGGCTGCGGCCGGGTGGGCACCAGACTGGGGAAGCACCTGCTCGCCTCCGGCCGGGAGGTGGTCGCGCTGCGGCGGGACACTTCGAGCCTGCCCGCGGAGTTCCACAGCGTCCCCGTCGATCTGGGGAAGCCACTTGCTGAGGCATTACCCGCCGCAGACGCGATGGTGATCACCCTGACGTCGTCCACGGGCGGGGAACCCGACGGCTATCTGAAGGCGCTGCGAAATCTTGCGGCAGCGCTGCCGTCCGTGCCGCCGCGGGTGATCTTCGTGTCCTCCACGGGTGTCTTCGAGGGCAGATACGATGGCCGCCCACTGACCGAGGCGGACATCCCCGCGCCCACCACCCCGCGGGGTGTCCTGCTGCGCGAGGGCGAGCTGCTGGCCACCGCGCTTTTCGACGCCCTCATCGTCCGCCCCGCAGGCATCTACGGACCGGGGCGCGAGATGATCCTGCGGAAGGTCCTCGAACGCTCTCCCATCCGGTACGCACAGCGGACCAACCGCATCCACGAAGCTGATCTGGTCCGCGCCCTGGAGTGGCTGCTCACCGCCGCAGATCCTCCCCGTGTGCTGCACGCCGTGGACCGGGCACCCGCCCCGCTCGGCGAGGTGGCCGGCTTCGTAGCGCAGCACCTGGGACTGCCGGCACCTCCGGAGGCCGCGCCCGGAGAGGCCGGGGGCACGGTTCTGGACGGGTCACTGCTGCATGGTCTCCTGGGTGGTCTGCACTACCCGACCTTCCGGGAGGGCTATGCGGAGATCATCGCGGGACGAGAGCCCTGAGCTGGGCAAATAATGAAAATGCCCCGTTCATCACCATGATGAACGGGGCTGTTGTGGTCCTAGCTGGGTTCGAACCAGCGACCTTTCCGGTGTGAACGGAACGCTCTTCCACTGAGCCATAGGACCTTGTGCGCTTAAGAACTCTACCCACAGGAGGGTGAAAGGACCTAATCCGCAGGTCAGCACACATATCGGCCGGGCAAGGCCCCATCGGGCACCCCTGAAATGACACAGATGTAATTCAAACCTGCCCAGCGGCCGGGCCGCGACCTGCACTTCCCTGCCGCGACCTGGCGATTTGTCATCCGAGGGTGGTTGAGGATAATGTTTTGAACCGCACCACAGCAACGGCCACAAGCCGCCAGCCAGGTGCATGCGGATGTAGCGCAGTTGGTAGCGCATCACCTTGCCAAGGTGAGGGTCGCGAGTTCGAGTCTCGTCATCCGCTCTCATTTCACCGGGCCAATCGGTAAGAAATGAACCCGCGCGTTTAGCTCAGCGGGAGAGCGCTTCCCTGACACGGAAGAGGTCACTGGTTCAATCCCAGTATCGCGCACTGAGGGTCAAGCACCCTCGCATTGCGGATGTAGCGCAGTTGGTAGCGCATCACCTTGCCAAGGTGAGGGTCGCGAGTTCGAGTCTCGTCATCCGCTCTGGTACTTTGTGCCTTAAGGTGCCTTGAGGCGGTAACGCCACGGTGGAATGGCCGAGTGGTGAGGCAACGGTCTGCAAAACCGTGCACACGGGTTCGATTCCCGTTTCCACCTCTGTTAGTCCTGCGCGATTAGCTCAGCGGGAGAGCGCTTCCCTGACACGGAAGAGGTCACTGGTTCAATCCCAGTATCGCGCACTGAGGGTCAAGCACCCTCGCATTGCGGATGTAGCGCAGTTGGTAGCGCATCACCTTGCCAAGGTGAGGGTCGCGAGTTCGAGTCTCGTCATCCGCTCCAGCCCACGGGGGCCGGTCTTTGACCGGCCCCCGTTTTCGTTACCCTTGGGGCATGCTGACTGACATCATCGGCCCCACCCTCCCACCGGGCGAACCGGAACTGCGGGCCGTCGCCATCTCCTCCCTCACGGGTTCCCTCACCCTCGACGGCCTCTCCGGCGGGATGGGCAACGACCTCGACCGGGAGCTGTTTCTGGCCATGCGCGACTGGGCGGATGTCGTGCTGGTGGGGGCGCGCACCGTCGTCGCGGAGAACTACACCGGCCAGCGGGCCGCATGCCTGGCCATCGTCTCCCGCACCCTGCACCTGGGCGACCGCTCCTTCGACAACACCCTCATCCTCACCCCGCGCAGTTCACTGACCACCGCCCCCGCCCATCTCGCCCCGGCCGAACTCATCCCCGCTGACTCACCCGAGGAGATGGTGCAGGCGCTGCACGACCGTGGGCTCATGCGGATCGCCTGCGAGGGCGGGTCCGGTGTCTTCAACATGATGTTCGGGGCGGACCTGGTGGACGTGCTGCACCTGACGGTGGCGCCGCTGATCTCCGCGCCCGTGGGAAAGCATCTGGTCAACGACGTGAACAGGTGGCTGTCGCTGGACCATATGACCTCCACTGACGACGGCACGCTGTTCCTGCGCTACCGCAGGGGCGAAAAGGGGCTGCGGTAGGGTAAACCGCGTGACTTCGCCGACGACCCGACTTGAGAACCTGTGGGTTGCCCGCACCCCCCTGACTGATCCGCCGGCGGAGCCGCGCCGGACCCGCTTCGACCGGATCGGTCGGGCGGTCGCCTGGCCGCTGGCTGTGGCGCTGGTCCTGCACCGGGTGTTCGTGCTGGCGTTGAACGGTTCAGTGACCGACGACTTCACCACCGTCTACGCCGCGGTGCGCCGGGCAATCGACGGCGTGCCGGTCTACAACGAGATCTACCACCACGTGGACCCGCACTACCTGTACAACCCGGGGGCCACGCTGCTGCTGATGCCCCTGGGTTGGTTGAGCGACATCGACGCCGCCCGGACCGCCTTCATCATCGCCAATGCGGCGGCCGTCATCGCGGCGCTTGCGCTGCTCACCCGGATGTTCGGCTGGTCCCTGCGCAGCTTCGTGTGGCCCGCGGCGGTCGCATTCGCCTTCCTCACCGAATCAGTGCGCAACACGTTGATCTTCTCCAACATCAACGGGATGCTGCTGCTGGCCCTCGCCGGGTTCCTCGCGCTGCTGCTGTCGGGTCGGCGCTGGCGGGCCGGGCTGCTCATCGGGGTGGCGATCCTGATCAAACCGCAGTTCGCGCCCCTGCTGTTCCTGCCGGCGGTGAAACTCGACTGGCGGACCGTCCTGGGCGGTGTCACCGTCCCGGTCGTCTTCAACCTGGCGGCATGGCCGGTGGTGCCCGGGGCCGGTGACTACCTCACCCGCCTGGTCCCCTACCTCGGTGAGGTGCGCGACTACGCTAACTCCTCGCTGGCGGGCGCGGCCGTCTACTTCGGTATGCCCGCCGCGCTGGAGACGGCCCTGTGGCTGTTGTTCGCCGTCATCGTCGCCGTGGGCGTCATCGTCCTGCTGCGCTGGCGTTACACCGATCCCCTGCTGTGGGCCACCACCACCACCGGGCTGCTGCTCGCCGGGGTGTTCTTCCTGTCCTCGCTGGGGCAGATGTACTACTCGATGATGCTCTTCCCCATGATGTTCACCCTCCTGCAGCGCACCAGCGTCTTCCACACGTGGCCGGCCTGGCTGGCGGCCTATCTCTTCCTCACCCCGGATTCCTTCCACTCGACCACCGAAGTCGATCTGTCACGGTGGATGGCCTTCTTCCACCCGACCATCGGCTGGGCGCTGCTGCTCGTGGCGGTCACCACCAGCGCTCTGGTGTGGTGGCGGGAGGAATCGTTAGACTCGGGGCATGACCGACTTCAAACTGATCAGCGACACCGAGTGGCGCCAGCGTCTGACGCCTGAGGAATTCCACGTCCTGCGTCAGGCAGGCACCGAACCGCCCCACGTCGGTGAATACACCGACACCACCACCGAGGGTGTCTACTCCTGCAGGGCCTGCGGTGCAGAACTGTTCCGTTCCGACGAGAAATTCGACGCCCGCTGCGGCTGGCCCTCCTTCTTCTCCCCCCTGGCCGGGGACCGCATCATCGAGCGCCGCGACACCTCCCACGGCATGGTCCGCGTGGAGGTGCTGTGTGCAAACTGCGAATCCCACCTGGGGCACGTCTTCGAGGGTGAGGGCTACGACACCCCCACCGATCTGCGCTACTGCATCAACTCCATCTCCCTGACACTGGAGCCGCAGGAGAAGTAGGACAGCAACGCAAAGACGCCCGCCTGGGTTCAGGCGGGCGTCGACAAGCATTCTGCTAAGGCAGGATCCGGATGATCTCCCCGACGTCGGCGACACGGCGGCCGGTGAAGAAGGGGGTCTCCTCACGCACGTGGAGGCGGGCCTCCGTGTAACGCATCTTGTACATCAGATCAACGATGCGGTCCAGGCTCGGCCCCTCGAAGGCGAGCATCCACTCGTAGTCACCCAGGGCGAAGGCCGGCACCGTGTTGGCGCGGACATCCGGGTAATCGCGGGCCGCCTGGCCGTGCTCCGCGAGGATACGGCGACGCTCCTTGTCGTCGAGCAGGTACCACTCGTAGGAACGGACGAAGGGGTAGACCGTGATCCACGCCTCCGCTTCCTCACCCATGATGAAGGACGGCAGGTGCGAGCGGTTGAACTCGGCCGGACGGTGCAGGGAGGAACCGATCCAGGTGGACTCCAGCAGCTGGCCCAGCACCGTGGTGCGGCGGAAGCCCTGGTAGGCGGCCTGCAGATCCTCGAATTCCTCGGCGTGCCACCAGATCATCAGATCGGCCTCGGCGTTGATGCCGGAGACGTCGTAGATACCGCGGACCACGACCTTGCCCTCCCCCGCCAGCTTCTCGAAGAAGGCCGTGGCCTCGGAGATGATCTCATCACGCTCGGTGCCGAGCGCCCCCGGGATGGCGCGGAAGGTGACGAACTGGGAGTAGCGCTGAATGCTGTTGAGCTCGTCAAAGTTCAGTTTGCTCACGAAAACCTCTTTCCTGGTCGGGCCGTCGGAAACAGCGGCCTCATCCATCATAAGTTGTATCCGCCCGCGGGAGGCAACCTTCCCGGCGGCGCGCCTCCACCGGCCTGAAGACACGCGTGGTTAATTGGAGTCGTGTTCACCCCAGACGCCTCCTCCACCCCGACGCCTCTGAACCGCGCGAGTGACACCGGAAACGGAAACAGCACTCCGCCGGCATTCACGCAGGCCGTCGAGTCGATGCACGCGGCCCGGTTACGTCCCGAGATCACCCTGGGCACCATCCGTCCGCCGCAGCGTCTGGCGCCGTTCAGCCACGCGATCGGCCTCGAGGTGGAACGCTCCATGGAGGAGGCCGCCGCCGAGGGGGATGCCTTCGGACGGCTCATCCTCCTGCACGACCCCGGTGCCGAGGAGACCTGGGAGGGGGCCATGCGGCTGGTGGCCTACATCCAGGCCGACATGGAGCACGAGGTCGCCTCCGATCCCCTGCTGCCCGACGTCGCCTGGCAGTGGCTGACCGAGGCCCTGGCCGGCGCCGACGCCGACCACACCAACCTCGGCGGCACCGTCACCGCGACCGCCTCGGTCCGCTTCGGGGAGATCGGTGGCCCACCGCGGGCCCACCAGCTGGAGATGCGTGCCTCCTGGACCGCCTCCGACCTGGATCTCGCCCCGCACGTCCTCGCCTTCTCCCGCGTCCTGGCCCACGTCGCCGGCCTTCCCCCGGAGGGCATCACCCGCCTGGGCTGAGCAGTGGTTTAGGCTGGATGATCATGGCGCACGTTCTCAGCACCCCCAACGACGGGATCCCCCGGGTCCTGGCCACCCCTGACGCTTTCAGCGAGGCCGCCGATGCCCTCGCCGCGGGACAGGGACCCCTGGCCATCGACACTGAACGCGCCTCCGGTTTCCGTTACGACGACCGCGCCTTCCTCGTCCAGATCCGCCGCCGCGGCGTGGGCACCTTCCTCCTCGACCCGGAGGGCCACCGCTCCGAATTCACCGCCGCCCTGGCGCCTGTCCTCAACCGGCAGGACTGGATCCTCCACGCCGCAGCCTCCGACCTGCCCTCCCTGGCCTGGCTCGGCCTCTACCCCCGCACCCTCTTCGACACGGAACTCGCCGGGCGCCTCGCAGGCTTCGACCACGTCAACCTCGCCGCCATGACCGAGATGCTTTTCGACGTCCGCCTCGCCAAAGGCCACGGCGCCGAGGACTGGTCCCAACGCCCCCTGCCCGAGGACTGGCTCGCCTATGCCGCCCTCGACGTGGAACTGCTCCTCGAACTCGGGGACACCATGGCAGAGATCCTGGACAACCAGGGCAAACTCGACTGGGCCAGCCAGGAGTTCGAGTACATCCGTACCACCCATTCCGAGATCACCGGCCCCGCGGACGCCACCTGGCGTTCCGTGCGCGGCATCTCCTCCCTCCACCGGCCGGAGCAGCTCGCGATCGCCCGGGAACTGTGGATGAGCCGGGAAGCCATCGCCGTAGAGGAGGACCGGGCAGTCTCCCGGATCCTGCCGAACAAGGTGCTCGTCGAGATCGCCCGCACCGTCCCCCGCACCAACCGCGAACTCACGCAGGTCAAGGGTTTCCGCCGCTCCGCCAGCCGCTTCTGGAGAGAGATCATCCAGCGCGCCCTGGACTCCGACCCGCGCACCTGGCCGAAACGCGAACGCCCCACCCGCGGCCTGCCCTCCCGCCAGGCCTGGGCCAGCGAATACCCCGAATCCTTCGAGCGCTACTCCACCGCCCGGGGGCTTCTCGACGACCTCTCCGCCGACCTGGCCATCCCCAGCGAGAACATCCTCAAACCTTCGGTCCTGCGCACGGTGGTGTGGTCCGCCACCACCGGCCGGGAGATCCGCTCCCCCCTGGAACTGCCGGATGCGCTGCGCGCGCATCAGGCACGTCCGTGGCAGGTGGAACTGACCTCCCCCATCCTCACGGAGACCCTCTTCTAGTTGTCCCGCCAGTAGTTGTTCGCCGCGGCGATGGTCGCGAACTCAATCGCGACGACATGGCCGGCCGCCACCAGCGAATCAGCGTCCGTGGCATAACCCGCCCGCAGGACCTGCCGGACCGAGGCGTCAGGCTGGATCGCCCCGATCGTCTTCCGCGCGATGGCCAGCGCCAGCTCGCGGCCCTGCTCAGGTGTTTCAGTGATGAGGGAGTTGTTCGGGACAAGCGGCATGATGACCTCCGGAGATCAGTGATGGGGATGGCGGAGGCCGTCACCGACAACCGCCGGACTGTAACCCGGATCATAGCCCGGCAGCGGGTGGCATGTCCGGGATTCCGGGCTTGCTTGACCTGTTCGAGATCAGGGTTTCGAACCAGGTGGGGGAAAGGAACCCTAAACCTCCCCGCCGTCCTCCACGAGGCTCTCCAGCCAGCCGGTGACCGACCCCACCACGCCGTCGGCGTCGAGGCCGACCTCGGCGAGCAGCTCCGAACGGGAGGAGTGCATCGGGAAGGCGGAGGGGAAGCCGAGTCGGCGCACGGGGGTGTCCACCTCGGCTGCGGAGAGGACCTCTGCGATCAGCGAGCCCACGCCACCGCGGATCACGCCGTCCTCGAGGACGACGACCAGGTCGTGGTCGTCCGCCAGACCGATGAGCGAGGCTGCGACGGGAGCGATCCAGCGGGGGTCCACGACGGTGATGTTGAGGCCGAGGGCCTCGAGGTGGGGCGCCGCCTCCAGGGCGAGGTCGGTGAAGGATCCGACGGCGATGAGGAGGACGTCGAGAAGCGAGGAGTCGGCGTCGGAGTAGTGGAGGATGTCCACACCGTCCTCCAGGCGCATGAGCTCCACATGCTCGGTGGGCAGGGCACCCTTGGGGTAGCGGACGACGGTGGGCCCGTCCGTGGTGTCGAGGGCCTCGTTGAACAGCTCGCGCAGCTGGGCGCCGTCACGCGGGGCGGCGATACGGATGCCGGGGACGATGCTGGTCAGAGCCATATCCCAGACACCGTTGTGGCTGGCGCCGTCCGGCCCGGTGACGCCGGAACGGTCGAGGACGAAGGTGACGGGCAGGTCCAGCAGCGCCACGTCCATGAGCAGCTGGTCGAAGGCCCGGTTGAGGAAGGTGGAGTAGATCGCCACGACCGGGTGCATGCCGGCCAGGGCGAGACCGGCCGCCGAGGTGACCGCATGCTGCTCGGCGATACCCACGTCGAAGAAACGCTCGGGGAACTGCTCCGCGAAGGAGGACAGGCCGGTGGGGCCGGCCATGGCGGCGGTGATGGCGACGATGTCATCGCGTTCCTCGGCCGCTGACAGGATCGAGGAGGTGAACACGCTGGTCCAGTCAGGCTGGGACTTGGACAGGGCGGCACCGGTGAGGGGGTCGATGACACCGGTGGCGTGCATCTGGTCGGCGACGTCGTTGACCGCCGGGGCATAGCCGTGCCCCTTCTCGGTGACGGCGTGGACGATGATCGGTCCCTGATAGTTCTTCGCGTAGGTCAGCGCGTGGAGCAGGGACTTCAGGTCGTGGCCCTTGACCGGGCCGACGTATTTCATGCCGAGCTCGGGGAACATCTCGGTGGGGATGACCTGTGACTTCACGCCTTCCTTGAAGGCGGCCAGCGCGTCGAAGGTGCGCTCCCCCACCCAGCCCATGGCCTTGAGTGTCTTCTTGCCGTGCTCCATGAGCTCGTCGTAGGAGCGTTCCATGCGCAGGCGGGCGAGGTTGTCGGCGAAACCGCCGATGGTCGGCGAATAGGAGCGGCCGTTGTCGTTGACGACGATGACCACGTTGCGGTCCTGGCCGGAGGCGATGTTGTTCAGGGCCTCCCAGCACATGCCGCCGGTGAGCGCACCGTCACCGACCACGGCGATGACGGTGTTGTCCCCGCGGCCGGAGAGCTGCAGTCCCTTGGCCAGGCCGTCGGCGTAGGACAGCGCGGCGGAGGCGTGGGAGGATTCGGTCCAGTCGTGCTCGGATTCGCCGCGGGCGGTGTATCCGGAGATGCCGCCCTTCTGGCGCAGGGTGTCGAACTTACCGGCGCGCCCGGTGAGGATCTTGTGCACATAGCTCTGGTGCGAGGTGTCGAAGATGATCGGATCTTCGGGTGAGTCGAAGATCTGGTGCAGGGCGATGGTCAGTTCCACGACACCGAGGTTGGGGCCGAGGTGGCCGCCGGTGGCGGAGACCTTCTGCACGAGCAGCTGGCGGATCTCCTCGGCGAGTTCCTCGAGCTGTTCCACCTCGAGGGCCTTGAGGTCGGCGGGTGACGACAGTCCACTGAGAATGCCCATTGTTGTCTGCGCGTCTCCTTCAACCTCGGTTCGAACGGTCCCGCTCATCTTACCTGCCTGCCCCAGTGCCGCTGATTCGACCGTGTCACCCGCGGGTGAGTTCGCCGATGACCTCGAAATGGTGGGTGCCGGGGAAGGCGTTGACCACGGCCAGACGTTCGAGGCGGTAGCCGTTCTCCCCCCAGGCGGCGGCGTCGCGGGAGAAGGTCGCAGGGTCGCAGCCGACATGGATGACCCGCTCCGGCTGCTGCTTCGCGATACCCGCGACCACCTCATCGCCCGCACCCGTGCGCGGCGGGTCCAGAACGACGACGCGCGGGGCGGGCAGCGTGTCCAGGGCCTTCTCGACGCGGTCGTTGTGCACCTCGAGGCCGTAGGGGGCCAGGGTGTCCTGGCTCAGGGCGGCGGCTGCCGGAGAGTAGTCCACCGAGTGGACCGTGGCGCCCTCGCCCAGGGAATCGGCGAGCGCGGGGACGAACAGCCCCACCCCGCCGTACAGGTCCCAGCCGGTGAGGTTCTCCGCCGGTGCCAGGTCAGCCAGCCAACCGCGGATCAGGCCGGTGTAGGCGTCGGGGGCCTGGACGTGGGCCTGCCAGAAGGCGGTGGCCGGGAAGTGGAAGGTGTGTCCGTCGGCCTGCTCGGTGACGGTGCCCGTGCCCTCGAGGACGTCGGTGACCTTCTCCACGCGGCGTCCGCGCGGGGCCCGGCGGGTCTCCACGACGTGACGCGCACCGGTCGAGTCGAGGACGGCGACGACCTCCGCGCCCGGGGTGAAGGTGCGGGCGCCGGGGCCGACGAGGCCGTCGAGAAGCTCGGGTACGACCTGGGTGCAGGGGGTGAGCACCAGGTCACGGGAGGCGTGCGCGCGGAAACCGGCGCGGCCCTGCTCATCGACACCCAGCCGCACCCGCGTGCGCCAACCGCGCACCGGCCGCAGTTCGATCAGCTCAGGCGTGGGGGCGTCCGCGACGCGGCCGAGACGGCTGAGCTGGCCCAGCAGGATCTCCGCCTTGATCCCCGTCTCCTGCGCCGGATCGAGGTCACCGAAATCGCAGCAGCCGGCCCCCGCGGCGGCCGCCGGGCAGGCCTGTTCCACACGGAGCGGGCCCGGGGTGGTCACCTGCGTGAGCTCGGCGCGGGCGAAACGCTTCTTCACCTGGGTGACGGTGGCCGCCACGACATCCCCCGGATAGGCGCCGCGGACGAAGACGACACGGCCGTCGAGCTCCCCGATGCCCTCCCCGCCATGGGCCATCCGGGTGATGGTCAGTTCCCGGGTCTGGTCCCGCTCGAGTTCAGTCACGGTGGAGGCTCCTTGTGTTCTGGGATGTGAGGAAGTGACGATACCCGCCTGCGGCTGTCCAGCGGGAATCCGGGACCTATTTCTCAGTGGTCTCCGGGCCCGAACCGTCCGCGAGATCACGCAGGGCCTGCGAGGTGTCGTCGATCGCCTGCTCCTCCTCAGGGCTGGCGGCCTCCGCCCGGCTGATGTTCTGTGCCCGCTGCTCCATGGCCTGCTGCACCTGGGCCACCAGCTCCTTCGGCAGGATGACAGGCAGGGAATTGCCGGCGAGCACGGGGTTGTCACCGCGGTAGACGAAGGTGCGGGCGGTGATCTCCCGGGCGATGTCACGCATGTCCCCGGCCTTGTCGTGCGGGGCGGTGGTGGTCATCCGCAGCATCCAGCGCGGACCCTCCACGCCGATGACCCGGATGATGCCGTTCTCACCTTGGCCGATGATCTCCGGACCCCAGGGCCCCTGCTCGATATCGGTCTCAAGCCCGTCACCGATCATGCCCTGGGTGATCTGCTCGGTCGATTCGGCCCACTGGCCGGCGGAGGTGGGAGCGGCGAAGGCCACCGGGGTGAGCCGGCCGAACTCGGTGACGATGTGGATCATGCGGGGGCCGGTCTCCCCCATCTCCACCTGCACCTGGGAGTTGCGCGGCAGGGCGATGCGCATGGAACCCAGGTCGAGCACGCCCTGGGCGAAATCGGAGAAGTCGAAACCGGCGATGTCCACGGAATCGCCGTCGAAGGGACCGGTGTCACCGTCGACGGCATCGTGGCGGGGCACCTCGACAGTCGCCGGCACCTCGGGGGGCGCGTCATTGTAGGTGGAGACCGGCTCGCTGTCCGGAGCCTCCGTCGGCTGGTCGTCCTTCTTCTTCCCGAATGGCCACAATGCCATGCCCTCACCGTCTCCTTCAGTCGTGTTTGGGCCCACTGTACCGGCGGTCAGGAGACACCGGTGGAACCGTGGCCCCCTGCCCCACGGACGGTTTCACCGAGCTCCTCAACCTCCTCGAAATCGACGAGCTCGACCCGCTGGATGACCAGCTGGGCGATGCGCATGCCACGGGTGATCTCGATCGGGCTGTGGGGGTCGAGGTTGATCAGACAGACCTTGATCTCCCCCCGGTAGTCGGCGTCGACGGTGCCGGGGGCGTTGACGATGCTCAGGCCCTGCTTCGCCGCCAGGCCGGAACGCGGATGGATGAGGCCGACGGTCCCCAGGGGCAGGGCCAGGGCCACGCCGGTGCCGACGAGGCGGCGCTCCCCCGGCGTGAGGGTGAGGTCCTCGGCGGAGCAGAGGTCGGCGCCGGCGTCCCCGCGGTGGGCACGGTTGGGCAGGGGCAGGTCCTTGTCGAGGCGCTTGACGCGCACAGGGCTGAATTCACTCAAGTAGGTCACGTCATGCAAATCTACCCATGCGATAGAGTGTTCAATCGTGAGTGACACCGGTTCTGCTGATTCTGCCTCTTCCCCCCGAACGCTCTACCGCGAGCGGCAGTGGGTGCCGCTCTACTGGTGGTTCCTGGCGGCTTTCCTCGTTCTGCTGACCTCCATGCAGCTCTATCTCAACCGCGACATCTGGTGGTTCATCGTCCCCCTGGTCGTGCTCTCCACGGTGGCGGTCTGGGTGCTGCTGAGCTGGTCGTCGACGGTGCTGACCGTCGAGGAGGATCCGGACGGGACGCGCTGGCTGTCGGTGAAGTCGGCCAACCTGCCGCACACCGTGGTCTCCCGCTCCCTGGCGGTGCCCTCCACCGCGAAGCGTAACGCGATGGGCCGGCAGCTGGACCCGGCGGCCTTCGTCGTCTCGCACGGCTGGGTGCCGGAGATGGTGATGCTGGTGCTCGACGACCCGGCGGACCCCACCCCCTACTGGCTGGTGAGCACGCGCAACCCGGAGGCCCTCCTCGAGGCCTACCTCCCGGAGCAGGCGGAGACCGCCCTGTCGCACTACCGGTAGCACCAGGAGCCGGCAGAAAGAACAGACCGCCCCCAGGAAATTCCTAAAGGGGCGGTTCTCTTTGCCCGGGCAGCCTAGGCGCAGTCCAGGCAGATCTCGGAACCGTCCGATTCGGTGTGGGACATGCGGTTGCGACGCTGCACCAGGAAGCACTCGGCGCAGGTGAACTCGTCCTCCCGCTTGGGTACGACGGTGACGTTGAGCTCCTCACCCGACAGGTCAACTGCCGGGAGGTCGAAGGGCTCGACGATCTCGCCGTCGTCATCAATACCCGGGTTCTGCCCCTCGGCGGCCTTGAGGCCCTCCAGGGAATCGGTTTCCAGCTCGTCCTCAACCCGGCGGCGCGGTGCGTCGTAATCGGTGGCCATTGCTCATACATCCTTAACCTGTAGATCGGCCCTGCAGAAAGGGACGATGTGCGTAGTGTCGAGGCGCATATTAAGCCACAATTGTGTCCCTGTCATCCTCCCTGTTCACACGGGGGTTCCCGGCAGATTCAGCGGGTTGGACGCACCGACGGAATCCAGCAGTTCCGCCCACGCGCCCGCCAGGTTGCCCGCGGCAGCGGAGACCGGCTGTCCGGCGGCACCGGGCGTCGACAGGCCCGGGGTGTGCACCACGGCGCCGGCCTCCGCGGCGATGAGCGCACCTGCGGCAAAGTCCCAGCAGTGCAGGCCGTGTTCGTAGAAGGCGTCGACGGTGCCCTCCGCCACGCGGCAGAAGTCGAGCGCGGCGGCCCCCATGCGGCGGATGTCACGCACCCGGGGCAGCAGGCGGACGAGCAGCTCGGCCTGCTGGGCACGCCATTCCGAATCGTAGGAGAAGCCGGTGGCCACCAACGCGAGGGCGGGGTTGGCGGCCTTCGTGCAGCGCAGGGGGCGGGCCGCACCGTCCCGGATCACGGTCGCGCCGTGGCCGAGGGCCGCGGAGTAGACGTCCCCGCGAGGTACGTTGACCACCGCCCCGGCGATGACGTGGCCGTCGACGGCTGCGGCGATCGACACCGCGTACTCGGGTACCCCGTAGAGGAAGTTCACGGTGCCGTCGATAGGGTCGACCACCCAGGACACCCCGCTTGCCGACGCCCGCTCGCTCCCTTCCTCACCGATGACCCCGTCCTTCGGGCGCAGGGTGTTCAACCGGTCGACGATGAAGTCCTCGGCGAGGGTGTCCACCACCGTCACCGGATCCACCGCCGAGGATTTGGTGCTGGCGAACTGGCGGATGTCCCCGTGTCCGGACAGCTCCGCGCGCTTTTCCAGGATGCGTTCGGCCGCGGCGGTGGCAACGTCGACCGCGATGGAACGGAGCTCGAGAGGGTCGTGTGAAGTCATGCACCCATTGTGCCCGCAGTTTGTATGCTGGTCGCCATGGGCAACATCGGCTTCGGCATCGACATCGGCGGCTCGGGAATCAAGGGCGCGCGCGTGAACATGGACGACGGTGAATTCGTCGGCGAGCGGATCAAGATCCGCACCCCACAACCCGCCACCCCGGAGGCGGTGGCGCAGACGGTCGCGGAGATCGTGCGCACCGCGGAGTGGACCGCCCCCGTGGGCATCACACTGCCGTCTGTCATCCGCGGCCAGGTGGCCTACTCGGCAGCCAACATCGACCCGGCCTGGATCGGCACCGACGTCCGCGAACTCTTCGACCGTCACCTCGACGGGCGGGAGGTCAGCGTGCTCAACGACGCGGATGCCGCCGGCATCGCCGAGGTCGCCTTCGGTGATCCGCGGGCCCGGGAGGGCTCCGTCATGTTCCTCACCTTCGGCACCGGCATCGGATCCGCGCTGCTCACTGACGGGAAACTGTTCCCCAACACGGAGCTGGGGCACATGATGATCGGTCAGAAGGAGGCTGAGGACCGGGCGTCGTCCGCCGCCAAGGACCGGGACGGACTCAGCTACAAGAAGTGGGCGAAGCGCGTGAGCCGGGTGCTCAACGAGTACGAACGGCTGCTCAACCCGGGCGTGTTCATCGTGGGCGGGGGAATCTCCCGCGACCACGAGCGGTGGGTTCCGCTGCTGGATGTGGACACGCCGGTGTTCCCCGCCCGGTTGCGCAACCGCGCGGGCATTGTCGGGGCGGCCATGGCGGTGACCGCGCACCTGGCCCCCTGACGTCTCATCCGGATACGCATAAGCAGGGCTTGAGTGAACCGTCAAGGGTTAATTGCTCTATAATGGGCGGTCGATCGTGATGACGGTGAACACACCGCCATCACAGGTGTGGGTCGCGGGGCAGTTTCCCGTCTCCACATGGACCAGTAGGAAAGTCGAAAGGGCGTACGTGGCAGCCACGGATTCTTCAGGCAATGCAGCGACTGACAACGCGGAGACGACCGCTGCGTCGGCCGCCGACACTCCGGTGAAGAAGGCCGCCAAGAAGGTGGCCAAGAAGACGGCCCGCAAGGTCGCCAAGAAGACTGCGCGCAAGGTGGCGAAGAAGAGCACCGGAACGGCGGTCAAGAAGACCGCCAAGAAGGCTGTGCGCAAGACAGCCGCCAAGGCCACGACCAAGGTCGAGACCGAGGTTGAGGATCTTGAGGATGAGCTCGACGACGAGGAGCGCGAGCCCGAGGAGGTCGACTTCGACGAGGAGAACCTCGACGAGGACGACGAACTCGATGCCGACTCCGAGGAAGATGAGGAGGAAGAAGAGGAGAAGGAGGACGAAGGTGCCTCCGTCTGGGACGAGGACGAGTCCGCTGCCCTGCGCCAGGCGCGTAAGGATGCCGAACTCACCGCCTCCGCCGACTCCGTCCGCGCCTACCTCAAGCAGATCGGCAAGGTCGCACTGCTCAATGCGGAGCAGGAGGTTTCCCTGGCCAAGCGCATCGAGGCCGGTCTCTACGCCACCTACCGCATGGAGCAGATGGAGGAGGCCTTCGCCGCCGGTGACAAGGACGCGAAGCTGACGCCCGCCGTCAAGCGTGACCTGCGGGCCATCGCACGCGACGGGCGCAAAGCCAAGAACCACCTGCTGGAGGCCAACCTCCGCCTCGTGGTCTCCCTGGCCAAGCGTTACACCGGCCGCGGCATGGCCTTCCTGGACCTGATCCAGGAGGGCAACCTCGGACTGATCCGTGCCGTGGAGAAGTTCGACTACTCCAAGGGCTACAAGTTCTCCACCTACGCCACGTGGTGGATCCGCCAGGCCATCACCCGCGCCATGGCTGACCAGGCCCGCACCATCCGTATCCCGGTGCACATGGTGGAGGTCATCAACAAGCTGGGCCGTATCCAGCGTGAGCTCCTCCAGGATCTCGGCCGCGAGCCCACTCCGCTGGAGCTGGCCAAGGAGATGGACATCACCGAGGAGAAGGTCCTCGAGATCCAGCAGTACGCCCGTGAGCCGATCTCCCTGGACCAGACCATCGGTGATGAAGGTGATTCCCAGCTCGGTGACTTCATCGAGGACTCCGAGGCCGTCGTCGCCGTCGACGCCGTCTCCTTCACCCTCCTGCAGGATCAGCTGCAGGACGTCCTGCAGACGCTGTCTGAGCGTGAGGCGGGTGTGGTCCGTCTGCGCTTCGGCCTGACCGACGGCATGCCGCGCACCCTCGACGAGATCGGCCAGGTCTACGGGGTGACCCGTGAACGCATCCGTCAGATCGAGTCGAAGACGATGTCCAAGCTGCGTCATCCCTCGCGTTCGCAGGTGCTGCGCGACTACCTGGACTAGTCGCCCGACACTGTCTGTCTGCCGCGGGCGCACACCCCTCACCGGATGTGCGCCCGCGGTTTTTTCGTGCCCTCCTCCGACAGGATGCACAGGGAGCGCAAATTTGCACGAGGTGTGCACGTATCCATAGAGTAGGAGGGTCATATCCTCCCCCACCCCCTGAAAGGTCTGCCCACCCATGGCACGATTCCTCTACCGACTGGGCAGTTCCGCCTACCGCCGGTCCTGGCCCTTCCTCGCCTTCTGGTTGGTTCTGCTGATCGCCGTCGGGGCCCTGGCGGGCGCATTCGCCAAGTCGCCGTCGACCACCTTCACCATCCCCGGGCTCGACTCGGTGGTGACCATGGAGAAGATGCAGGAGCGCTTCCCCGGTGCCGAGGACGCCACCAACGCCCCCACCGGCAACATCGTCATCCAGGCGCCGGAGGGTGCGACGCTCACCGACCCGCAGGTGCAGGCGCAGGTCGACGAGATGCTCGCCGAGGTCCGTGGCGCCGGTGTACTCAGCGAACCGGAGACCATCGTCGATCCGGTCCTGGCCGCCCAGGGGGTCGCCGCCCAGATGACCCCGCAGCTGCAGGCGCAGGGTGTCCCGGAGCAGAAGATCGCCGCCGACGTGGCCGCGGTCAGCCCCCTGAGCCAGGATGAGACCACGGGCATCGTCAGCGTCCGCTTCGACTCCGCCTCCCTCATGGATATCCCCGCCGAGGACGTCACCGCCGTGACCGGGATCCTCGACCGCTACGACGAGGGGGATCTCACCGTCGTCTACAACGGCAACGCCTTCGGTGCCGCCTCCGGCGACATCGAGATGACCTCCGAGCTCATCGGTCTGGCCGTCGCCGCCCTCGTGCTGCTGATCACCTTCGGTTCCGTCGTGGCCGCCGGCATGCCCCTGGTCTCCGCCATCGTGGGCGTGGGCATCGGTATCCTGGGTATCCAGCTGACCACCGCAGTCAGTGACGACATCAACGAGATGACCCCGATCCTGGCCTCCATGATCGGTCTGGCGGTCGGCATCGACTATGCCCTGTTCATCGTCTCGCGTTTCCGGACCGAGCTGATCAAGGCCTCCGGTGCCAATGACGTCACCCCGAAGGAGCTGGCCCAGCGGCTGCGGGAGCTGGACAAGGAGACCCGCGCGCACGCCATGGGCATGGCCGTGGGCACCGCCGGTTCGGCGGTCATCTTCGCCGGTCTGACGGTCCTCATCGCCCTGTCGGCGCTGTCGATCATCAATATCCCCTTCCTCACCGCCATGGCGCTGGGCGCCGCCGCAACCGTGGCGCTCGCCGTGCTCATCGCCCTGTCCTTCCTGCCCGCCCTCATGGGTCTGCTGGGCACCCGGGCCTTCGCCGTCCGCTTCCCCGGGGTCAAGGCCCCGGACCCGGAGGACGACAACCCGACCATGGGTCTGCGCTGGGTGCGCCGCATCCGCAGGCGCCCGGTCGCCCACCTGATCGCCGGTGTCCTGCTGCTGGGTGTACTCGCCATCCCGGCCTCCTCCATGCGCCTGGCCATGCCCACCGACGGCTCCGCCACCCCGGGCACCCCGCCGCGCATCGCGCATGAGATCACCGCCGACGCCTTCGGACCGGGCCGTGACGCCCCCATGATCGCGCTCATCGACACCGCCGACCTCCCCGCCGAGGAGCGCCCCCTGGCGTTCGGGGCGGGCGTCGAGAAGTTCCTCGGTGTCGAGGGTGTGCGCAACGCCCAGGTCGTGGCCACCACGGAGGACTTCAGCGCCGCCCAGGTGCTGATCACCCCGGCGTACGGCGCCACCGACCCAGAGACCTCGCAGACACTGCAGGCACTGCGTGAGGCGGCCGTCGACTTCGAGGCGGAGACCGGCGCCACCTACGGCATCACCGGTGCCACCCCGATCTTCGACGACATCTCCGACCGCCTCGGCGATGTGCTCATCCCCTATATCGGCATCGTCCTGCTGCTGGCCTTCCTCGTCCTGCTGCTGGTCTTCCGTTCGATCTGGGTGCCGCTGATCGCCGCCCTCGGTTTCGGCCTGTCCGTCGCCGCGACCTTCGGCGTCACCGTGGCCATCTTCCAGGAGGGCTGGCTCGGCCTGATCTCTGATCCGCAGCCGCTGCTGAGCTTCCTGCCGATCATCCTCATCGGGCTCGTCTTCGGCCTGGCCATGGACTACCAGGTTTTCCTGGTCACCCGCATGCGCGAGGGCTGGACACACGGCAAGACCGCCGGCAACGCCACCGCCAACGGCTTCAAGCACGGCGCCCGCGTGGTCACCGCCGCCGCCCTGATCATGATCTCCGTGTTCGCGGCCTTCATGATGCAGGACATGGCCTTCATCAAGACCATGGGCTTCGCCCTGGCCGCGGCCGTGTTCTTCGATGCCTTCATCGTCCGCATGCTCATCATCCCGGCGACGATGTTCCTTCTCGACGAGCGCGCCTGGTGGCTGCCGCGCTGGCTGGACCGGATCCTGCCGAAGGTCGACGTCGAGGGCGAGGGCATCCGGGACCTGGAACCCGCCCGATAGACTCAGGCCATCATGTCCGGACTCCGAGAAACCAAGAAGGCCGCCACCCGCGCCCAGATCGCGCGGGCGGCGGCCCGTCTCGCCCTCGATCAGGGGGCGGAGGGGTTGACCGTGGCGGCCGTCTCCGAGGCAGCCGGGGTCTCCGCCCGTACCTTCCACAACTACTTCGCCGCCATGGACGAGGCACTGCGGGAATTCCTGGTCACCCGCGTCGCCGACCTCATCGGCCGGCTCCGTCAGGCACCGGCGGAGGCCACCTTATTCGAGGCGGTGGAGTGGGTGCTGATCACCGGGCTGTGGGAGACCGGGGACGACGACAACGCACTCGACTCCTTCGCGACGCTGTTCCGGCTCTCCGATGTGCTGCACACCCTCCAGGGGGCGGCAGCCTGGGGACAGCTGGATGAACAGCTGCGCCCCCTCTTCGAGAAGCTGGCCAACCGCACCTCCCACCTCTCCCCCTTCGAATCCCGGGTGGCGGTGAAGGTGGCGGTCACCATCGCCCAGACCGCCCTCGAGAGCTACTACGCCCTGCCCGCACCCCGCGATCCCGGAGAGGCCGAGCAGCTGATCCGCCGGGCCTTCGATATGGTGCGCCTGTCAGATCAGGGCAGTGCCGAACGGCCGTAGGCCAGGCGCCGGTGGACCCGTTCGACGGGCCCCGGCCAGCCCCGCAGGTCCCACACCAGCGTGGGAAACCAGACGCCCACCCCCAGTGCCATCTGCCCCGGGATCCCCGGCCCGGTGAGCATGCCGAAACCGGTGTTGAGACTGTCCAGCGGCACCTCCAACCCCGATGGCCGCCAACCCCCAGGGCAGGCCGAGACGCAGCACCACCAGCCCCGCGACCACCACCCAGGTGCGTAGCAGCGCGCGGCGGGCCCACACCAGGCCGAAGATCATCAGCGGCAGGAGCACGAGCACCGTCACGGGTTCGGCGACCAGGTTCCCGCCGCGGATGGCGAGGTTGGTGGCGATGTAACCGAGGTAGGTCTCCGCTTGCCCGACTGGAGCACGGCAACTACGGCCGTGAAGCTGAAGAAGCTGATGCTCAGGCCGAGAAGCAGCCAGGCGATGACCATGAGAACACGGTCGTACAGCGGAATCAGGGCGATCAGGAGCAGCGCGGTGACCGCGTACTGCGCGATAATGTCGCCGGAGAAGAGCAGGACCAGGTGCAGCACACTGATCACCCCGAGCAGGAGATAACGCCGCCACAGCAGCCGTTGCACCCACCGCCGGGGCAGACCGCGGCGCAGCAGACTCTGCGCGAGCAGGCCGATCCCGAAGCCGAGGAGCATGGTGAACATGGCGTGCAGGACCACCGCCAGGTTATCCACCCGGCTGCCCGGATCCCGGACTTCTCCGAAATCAGCGGCATAACCGGCCCCGCCGGAGATGATCCAACCGGTGGTGATGTTGGCCAGGGCGATGCCCGGCAGGGCCACACCCCGGGCGATGTCCGGCGCAAGATACCGCGTGGATAGCGCGGTGCTCATCGACGGCTAGTTCGCCCCACCGGACCACTCGTTGAGGGCGTCCTCGATGCACTGCTGCTGCGCGCCCGGATCTGTCAGCGTCACACAGTCGCCGATGCCTGACTCAGTGACCAGCATGCTCATGAGCACCCAGAAGACCACAGAGAGAAGGATGCCGATGATGGACATGACCAGACCGGCGACCGACATGCCGGTCCGGCGGGCCGGCCCGCTGAGGCTCCGACCCCGGACGATGGCGATCACGCCGAGGATCAGGCCGATGATGCCGGGGATGAAGGCGAAGGCGGTCAGGACGATACTGACGCCCATGAGCAGGGCGAGGATACCCACGCCCAGAGCCCACGGGGCGACGCGGTTGGGTGTCTCCGCCATCGCCCAGGTGGAGCCGGAGACAGGGCCGGAACCGTATCCCGGGGTGGAACCGTAGGCGGGTGGCTGCCCCGACGCCTGTTCCGGGTTGCCGGAGGGGTACTGGTAGGCGCCGAAATTGGGCTGCTGCGGGTCGTTCGGGTTGGTCATGGAGATGTCCCTCTCAGTGCCGGTGGGTCAGAGATCTTGCTCCCCACCACACTAACCGTCCCTGGCTCCCGAAGCTGCCCGGTTCGCCCGGAATCCGGGCAGAATGCGGGTAATCCCCGAGGACTCCCTGACCGGCTACCAGCGACGCAGATAGGCGATGCGGTCGCGCAGCTGCTCGGCGGTGCACAGCGCGGTGGGCGGCCCGCCGCAGGCGTTGCGCGCCTCGGTGTGGATCGCACCGTGTGGCCGACCGGTGCGTCCGGCAGTGATGGAGACGATGGCGTTGAGTTCCTTGCGCAGCTGTGGGATCTCATCACTGGCCACCCGCTCCGCGGCGGCCACATTGCCGGCCGAGCGGCGGGCCTCCGCATCGGCACGGGCGATCTCCTCCCGGCGGCGTTCCTGCTCATCGCGGGCGTCGAGCTGCTCCTCCTGCCGCTTGCGCAGCAGGGCCTTCATCTGGTCGGCGTCGAGAAGCCCGGGCAGGCCGAGGTAGTCGGCCTCCTCGTCGGAGCCGGCGAAGGTGGCGGTGCCGTAGGTGGAACCGTCGTAGATCAACGAATCGAGTTCCGCTTCAGCGCCGAGGGATTCGTAGGCGGGTTCCTCGTCCTGCTCGTTCTCCTCCCGGTTGGCCTCCGCGAGGGCCTCGTCATCCCAGCCCTGCTCGGGGCGGTCGGGCTTGCCCAGGACGTGGTCGCGCGAGGTCTCCAGCTTCTCGGCCAGCTCCAGCAGGACCGGCACGGAGGGCAGGAAGACCGAGGCCGTCTCCCCCGGCATGCGGGAACGCACGAAACGGCCGATGGCCTGCGCGAAGAACAGTGGTGTGGCCGCGGAGGTGGCGTAGACGCCGACGGCCAGACGCGGGACGTCCACACCCTCAGAGACCATGCGCACCGCGACCATCCACTCGTCGGTGGAGTTGGAGAACTCCTCGATGCGTTCCGAGGAGCCGGGCTCATCGGAGAGGATGACCGCCACGGGGGTCGAGGACATCTCCGTCAGGATCTTCGCGTAGGCGCGCGCGGTCTTCGTGTCCGTGGCGATGACCAGTCCGCCGGCGTCGGGCATGTTCCTGCGCAGCTGCTGCAGGCGGGTGTGGGCGGCCTGCAGCACAGCCGGGATCCAGTCACCCCGCGGGTCCAGGGCCGTCTTCCAGGCCCGTGCCGTCTGCTCGGCGTTGAGCGGTTCACCCAGGCGGGCGGCGTACTCCTCGCCGGCGGAGGTGCGCCAGCGGGCCTCTCCGGAATAGGCGAGGAAGACGACCGGACGCACAACACCGTCGGCGAGCGCATCCGAGTAGCCGTAGGTGTGGTCCGCCCGGGAGACGAGGTGCCCCTCGCCGTCCTCCTCGTAGCGCACGAAGGGGATCTGGGAATCATCCGAACGGAAGGGGGTGCCCGTCAGGGACAGGCGGTGCTCCGCATCGGAGTAGGCCTCCCGGATGCCGTCGCCCCAGCTCTTGGCGTCACCGCCGTGGTGGATCTCGTCGAGGACCACCAGGGAACGTTTCGCCGAGGTCACGGCATGATGCTTATAGGGGTGCATCGACACCTGGGCGTAGGTCACCACCACACCGTCGTAGGCGGGGTTGACCGCCGAGGCATTGGTGAAATACGGGTCCAGCGCCAGGCCCACGCGGGCGGCCGCCTGGGACCACTGGATCTTCAGGTGCTCGGTGGGCACGACGACGATGATCCGCTCGACCAGCCGCGTGGACTTCAGTTCCATCGCCACACGCAGCGCAAACGTGGTCTTGCCAGCTCCCGGGGTCGCCACCGCCAGGAAATCCTTCGGTTTGTGGAGCAGGAACTTCGTCAGCGCCGTCCGCTGCCAGGCGCGGAGCTGCCCCTTGCCGCCACCACTCACTTCTTACGCAGGCCCTTGTAGATCCGTTCGCAGTCGGGGCAGACCGGCGACCCCGGCTTGGCCTGCTTGGTCACGGGGAAGGTCTCACCGCACAGGGCGACAACCATGTTGCCGCTCACCGCGGAATCGACGATCTGGTTCTTCTTGACATAGTGGAAGAACTTCGGGGTGCCGTCGTCGAGGTCGGTGTCTTCCCTGATGTCTGGACGTTCGATGGTCTTCGTACTCGTTCTCACCTGACCCATCATGCCCCACTCTGCCCGGAAAAGGCACACAGGGCTATCTTGATAGCCATGGATCAGGACCGTTTCGACACAGTCGACGACCCCGGCGCCGGAGAAGGTGGGAAGGCGGGGCGCAGATTCCGGCTGACCAGACGTCGCGCGGAGCTGATCACCGACGCCCGCCGTTCCCCCGCCGAGGATCTGCGCCGCCGGGAGCGCATGTACTCGTGGTTGCAGGGCGCCCGGCTGCCCGCCCTGCTGATCAGTGCCGGCAGTTACATCTGGCTGGGTGACTGGCTCCTCTCCGGCCTGCTGTTCATCATCTCCGTGCCGTTGCCCTGGATCGCCGTGGTCATCGCCAACGGCAAGGGCGAGCCCCGCGACAAGCGCACCCGCTCGGTGTACAAACCGCAGGCCACCCGCGAGTACAACGCCCACCTGGCTGCAGAAGCCGCCCGGCACGCCGAACTGGAGGCCGGGGAACGTCCCTCGCTGCCGCCCGGCGAAGACGGGGAGGAGCACGAGGTGATCGACAACATGCCCGACGCCGCGCCTGACACTGAATCAGACCCCGATGAGAATCCGAAGGACGACAAGTGACCCGTACCCCCCTGTCCGCTCTCGCGCCGGAGCTCACGGCGCTGTTCCGTGCCGCAGGCTTCACCTCCGGTGGCGTCGCCGGACATCTCGGCCCCAGCTACACCGAGGCGATGCACCGCGGGGAACCTGCCGCGGTGCGCTACGCCACCTCCGACGGCTCGACCCTCTCCCGGCTGATCCGGGTGTTCATCCTGCGTGACCCGGTCCCGGCCACCGAACTGGCCGATCTGGTGGGTGCCACGCTGGCGACGCGTCTGCTGGATGCCGGTGCCGCCGTGGCCGACCATAACGGCACGGTGCAGATGGTCCTGGATATCCGGCCGCACGTGATCGTCGGGGACAACCGGTGGGTCTTCTCCGATGCTGACGCCGCCATGACGGAGCATGTCCCGGGCCCGGAGCATGTGCTGGGTGTGGGGGCGGCAAGTCTGTCGCTGCTGCAGTCCACTCCGGTGACACCGGTGGGTTCAGTGCTGGACCTGGGCACCGGTTCGGGTGTCCAGGCCCTCGGGCAGGTCGGTGTCGCGGAGTCCGTGACCGCGACTGATGTCCACCCGCGGGCACTGGATCTGGCGGAGGCCACCTTCGCCGGGGCAGGTGCACAGGTGGAGCTGCTGGAGGGGCCGTGGTTCGAGCCCGTTGCGGGGCGCCGTTTCGACCGGATCGTGGCCAACCCGCCCTTCGTCGTCGGCCTGCCTGAGGTCGGCCACGTCTACCGGGATTCAGGGCTGAACCTCGACGGGGCCTCTGAGCTGGTGGTCTCGCAGGCCCCGGAGCATCTGGCGGAGGGCGGTACCGCGCATCTGCTGGCTGCCTGGGTGCACACCCACACACAGTCCTGGGCGGCGCGGGTTGCCTCATGGCTGCCGGACCGCGGGGTGGCCGCGTGGATCATTGAGCGCGATGTGGCGGATCCGGCCCATTATGTGGGCACCTGGCTGCGCGACGAATCCCTCGACCCCCGCTCCCCCGGGGCCGACGCCCGCACCGGGTCGTGGCTGGCGCATTTCGCCGAGCACGGGGTGACCGGCATCGGCTTCGGTTTCGTGGCCATCCGCGAGATCGGTGACCAGCCCTCCGACATCATGGCCGAGGCCATGCCGCAGGCCTTCACTGATCCGCTGGGTCCGGAGATCGAGGAGTACTTCCTGCGCACCGCCTGGCTGCGGGAGCGCGACGCACAGGAACTTGCCGACGCCACCTTCCTCACCCGTCCCGGCCTGGCCCGGGAGAACATCGCCGTCGCCGACCTGGACGCCGGTGTCGGTTTCAGCCCGGCCACCCTGCGTCTGACGCGTACCGACGGCCCGCGCTGGTCCCACGAGGTGGACGAGCACCTGGCCGCCATCGTTGCGGGTCTGCACCCCCAGGGTCTCTCCCTGGCGGAGACGGCCGGGCTCTACGCCATGGCGAACGGACTCGATGAGGAGGAGCTGGTCCGGGCGGCCATCCCTGCAGTCGTCGACCTGGTCCGCCACGGTCTGGTGTTGCCGGCGGATCTGGCAGAGGTGGTCGCTTGAAGGCCGTCCTGACCCGGGTGAGCTCCGCCTCCGTGACGGTGGACGGGGAGGTCGTCGGCGCCATCGACTGCCCGGAGACCGGTGGTCTGCTCGCGCTGGTGGGTGTGGGCCGGGAGGACACACCCGATGCCTGGGAGACGATGGTGCGCAAGATCGCGGAGCTGCGCATTCTCGACGGGGAACGCGGCGTGGAGGAGGCCGGCGCCCCGGTCCTGCTGGTCAGCCAGTTCACCCTGCACGGGCGCACCGTCAAGGGTCGGCGCCCTAGCTGGTCGGATGCCGCTCCGGGGGAACAGGCGGAACCGGTGATCGCGAAGATCGCGGCGGGGCTGCGCGGGCGCGGGATCCATGTGGAGGAGGGTGTATTCGGGGCGATGATGCAGGTCGCCTCGGTCAACGAGGGACCTTTCACGGTGCTGGTGGAGTGCTGACCGGCTTCCTCGCGCGCGCGTGGGCCCCTTGAAAATTTTGTGGTCATGTCATATAATTGAAATATAATAATATCTTTTCGAGTACGGAGGAACACATGCCCAAGATCGCCGTCGTCACCAGCAGCGCCCGCCGTGGTCGCCAGAGCCTCAATGTGGCCAGGTGGGTGAAGGAGGAGGCTGACAGGCGGGGCGACGCAGACTACGAGATCATCAACATCTCCGAGCTCGAGCTGCCGGTCTGGGATGAGGCCACCCCGCCGGCGATGAAACGGTACGGGGAGAAGATCACGAAACGTTGGTCCACCACCATCGGCCGCTACGACGGTTTCGTGTTCATCGCCTCGGAGCGCCACCCCTCCATCCCGGGTGCCCTGAAGAACGCCCTGAACCACCTCTCCCCCGAGTTCCACGACAAGGCCGCCGGCTTCGTCTCCTACGGATCGGCCGGCGGCGCCGAAGCTGTCGAGCACCTGCGCGCCACCCTCTCCGGGATGCAGATGGCGTATGTCCACGAGCCAGTGGCCATGTCCCTGTTCACGGACTTCCGCAACGACGGCGACTTCGCCCCCACCCGTTCCTCCGGCAACAGGCTCCACGGAATGCTGGATGAGCTCCTGCCCCGGACCCGGGCCCTGGAGAGTGCCCGCGAGAAGGTCAGCGCCTGAGCCGGCCGGTGACAGCGCCCCTGCAACCGGAATTCCGGGAACGGGAACAAAATTGGACGTTGGAGCGTTGAACCTTTAAGACCAGCGATAATAGGAGGCCTCCTTATGACAAACCCTTCCCTGCAGGAATCAGGCATAGAGACCACCGACCGCGGCAGCCGACGAGGTCAGACCAATGACAACCCGTCGGCCGACCTGGTGCGTGTCTATCTCAACGGCATCGGCCGCACGGCCCTGCTGAACGCTGAGGAGGAGGTGGACCTCGCCCAGCGGATCGAGGTGGGGCTCTATGCCACCCACCTGCTCCAGCAGTCCGAGAGGCCGCTGACGCGTGCCATGAAACGCGACCTGAAGGTGCTGGCCAAGGACGGCAACAAGGCCCGCGCCCACCTGTTGGAGGCCAACCTGCGCCTCGTGGTCTCCCTGGCCAAGCGCTACACCGGCCGCGGCATGCCGCTGCTGGATCTGATCCAGGAGGGCAACCTCGGACTCATCCGCGCAATGGAGAAGTTCGACTACGCCAAGGGCTTCAAGTTCTCCACCTACGCCACATGGTGGATCCGTCAGGCCATCACCCGCGGCATGGCGGACCAGTCGCGCACCATCCGGCTGCCCGTCCACCTCGTGGAGCAGGTGAACAAGCTCTCACGCATCAAGCGGGAGCTCTACCAGCACCTGGGCCGCGAGGCGACGAATGAGGAACTGGCCGAGGAGTCCGGCATCGAGGAATCACGCATCGAGATGCTCCTGCGCCAGTCGCGTGATCCCGTGAGCCTGGACATGCCCGTCGGTGCTGACGAGGAAGCACCCCTGGGTGACTTCATTGAGGACGCCGAGGCCACCGATGCGGAATCGGCGGTCGTGGCCACCATGCGCCACTCCGACATCCGTGCGGTCCTGGGCACCCTCGAGGACCGCGAGCAGGACGTCATCCGTCTGCGTTACGGCCTGGACGACGGTGTTCCGCGCACCCTCGACCAGATCGGCCGCCGCTTCGGTCTGTCGCGTGAGCGTGTGCGCCAGATCGAGCGAGAGGTGATGAGCAAGCTGCGGGACGGCCACCGCGCCGAACGTCTACGGGAGTACGCTCTCTAGGACCCTGCCCCGTCGGGCCCTTCCGACACATCAGCCACACGCCACACCGCCCTCCCGCTGACCCGGGAGGGCAAATTTTTTCGGGTAAGCTACTACCTATCACCGGGACATACTGCAGAAAGGTTCTCCTAACGTGAGAGACTTGGTCGATACCACAGAGATGTATCTGCGGACCATCTACGAGCTCGAGGAAGAGGGAATTGTACCGCTGCGCGCCCGTATCGCAGAGCGACTCGAGCAGTCAGGCCCGACAGTCAGCCAGACGGTCGCCCGCATGGAGCGGGACAACCTCGTCATCGTCCGACCTGACCGCAGCCTCGAGATGACCCCGGAGGGCCGCGAGCTGGCCACCGCCGTCATGCGCAAGCACCGGCTCGCCGAACGTCTGCTCACCGACATCCTCGGCCTGGACATCCACCAGGTCCACGACGAGGCCTGCCGCTGGGAGCACGTGATGAGCGAGGCCGTTGAACAGCGCGTTGTCGCCGTACTGGAGGACGCCACCCGCTCCCCCTTCGGCAACCCGATCCCGGGTCTGGACGAGCTCGGTGTCCCCGCCACCACCCTCGACCACGGCATCCGCGCCGTGGACCTGCCCGAGGGCCGGCCGGTGGAGGCCCGGATCGTGCAGATCAACGAGATCCTGCAGGTGGACCTGCCGCAGTTCTCCGCCCTCCATGACGCCGGCATCATCGTCGGCACCACCGTCACCGTCACCAACAACAACGGCACCGTCACCCTCAGCACCGGGGCCGCTGAGGTGGAGATCCACCCTGACCTGGCCCATGCGATCCGCGTCGAGATGGTCTAGGCACTCACGATGAAACTTCTGGTCACCGGCGGAGCCGGATATGTGGGCAGCGTGTGTGCACAGGTACTCACGGAGGCCGGCCACGAGGTCGTGATCGTGGACAACTTCTCCACCGGTAACCCGGAGGCCGTCCCCGCCCGGGCCCGCCTGGTCGAGGGCGATGTCGGGGACGTGGCGGCCCAGGTGCTCGCCGAAGGGGGCTTTGACGGGGTCATCCACTTCGCCGCCCGCTCCCTGGTCGGTGAGTCCATGGAGAAGCCGGAGGAGTACTGGCAGCACAACGTGGTGACCACGTTGACGCTGCTGGACGCCATGCGTGAGCACGGGGTGGCCAACCTGGTCTTCTCCTCCACCGCGGCCACCTACGGCGAGCCGGAGCAGGTCCCCATCACCGAGGACATGCCCACCGCACCAACCAACCCCTACGGCGCGACGAAGCTGGCGATCGACCACGCCATCACCTCCTACGCACAGGCCCACGGTCTGGGGGCGACGAGTCTGCGCTACTTCAACGTGGCCGGGGCCTACGGTGCCATCGGCGAGAACCGGGAGATCGAGACCCATCTCATCCCCCTGGTCCTGCAGGTCGCGCTTGGTCACCGCGAGAAGATCTTCATGTTCGGTGATGACTGGCCCACCCCGGACGGCACCGCCGTGCGCGACTACATCCATATCCGCGACCTGGCCGACGCCCATGTCCTGGCCCTGGAGTCCAATGAACCGGGCACGCACCGGATCTACAACCTGGGCTCCGGCGACGGCTATTCAGTGAAGCAGGTGGTGGAGATGTGCCGAAAGGTCACCGGGCATCCCATCTCCGCCGAGGTGGCCCCGCGCCGCGCCGGCGATCCGGCGGTGCTCATCGCCTCCTCCGCGAAGATCGGGGAGGAGCTCGGGTGGAACCCCACCCGCACCGACCTGGAGACCATCGTCACCGACGCCTGGGCCTTCACCAGCCAGCTCGGCGAGAAGGCCTGGTCAGCGAAGAAACGCTGAGCAGGACAGGTCAACACCTCAGGCGGCCTCCACCCCCAGCTGCGGGGTGATGCCGTGTGCGGTGCGCACGATGACGGAACCCTGCCGGACCGCCGCCAGGAGTTCGTCGAAGGCGCCGGCGCGGCAGGCGTCGAGAAGCAGCCGCGTCAGTGAGTGCCGCGGATCCTCGGCCAGGACCGCGGACAGGGCCGGAATTGCACGCATGGAGAGCTTCAGCTCCAGGGCGCACAGGGCGTGGAGCGCGAGCGCATTGAAACGCACCGGTCCGCCGAAGGTGCGGGCGACGGCCAGCAGGAGGTCTGCCGCCGGGGAAGGCCGGCGCAGGACGTCTTCGACGACGATGTCGCGCATGGTGGCGTTGCCGAGCACCGCCCCCATGGTCAACAGGGTCTCCTCGTCCGCCATGAGTTCGGCGACGGTGAGGTCCTGCTCCTCAATCTCCGTGAGCAGGAGCGCGATATCGCCGGAGAGCGCCGCGAAGCTGCCCCACGTGCGCTCCTCCCCCTGTTCCAGCGCGCGCAGCAGTTCCCGGGAATAACGGTGGGCGAATTCGGTGAGCTGCTCGCATTCGGCCGGGTTGAAGGAGGGGTTGAAGCGGGCGAACTGCTCGAAGGTCTCCTCCCGGTTCAGGTCAGGGAGCAGGCCGTTGTCCAGCAGCGCCCCCATCGACTGGGCCTGGGCGACCGGGGCGATGACATCGTCGAGCCACGCCTCTGACCATCCCTCCCCGCCCGGCTCCGGGACCGGCCCGAAGGCCAGCTGCACGGGTTCACCGGTGAGGATCTCCCCGGCGATCCAGCAGGCGTGGATGTCCATGATCCCGGTGCGTACCATCGTCAGTAGCGTGTCCACGACCTCCCCCACCTCTTCCTCGTCCCGGTCGGTGACCACGAAGGCGAAGACCAGTTCCCCGCCGGATTCGTCAATGGTGCGGGCGATGTCGGGCAGGTGGCGCATGTCGTCGATGTCCAGCCGGATGACGGGGCCGAGCCGGAAGCGGCCGGCGGTGCCGGTGGAGTCGAAGGCGGCGAAGATGACGGAGTCGTGGGGGTAGAAGCCGAGGATGCCCGGCAGGTTGGCGGCCAATTGTCCTGGTGAGGTGAGCGCTGTCATGACTCCGACCATCCCGCACACCCGGCGCAGTCGCGAGCGTGCACCGCGCGGCGCGCACTCGTGCCTGTGAGTGGCCGGGGGTTGTCCACAGCCGCGCACGGTCCCGGTGGCGGTTCCCTGGAGGAACCGGAAAGATGGTGCGGTTAGACTGGTGGGAATGATCCGCACCGGCGACCGGGATTAATGTCCGGGTCGGCGGTGTTGCACAATGTGTTACCCGAATCTGTGAAGATCAGCGAAGGAGGATGGTGGGTATGCCGGACAATGAGCGCCGCATGTACGACCTTGAATACCCGGCCCCGGAGGTGGCCTCGGGCTCAACCGACGGGCCGACTCTCATCGTCGCCCTGCAGGGTTACGCGGATGCCGGACACGCGGTGGAATCCAGCGCCGACCACCTGCTGGCGGCACTCGACTCCCGCCCGGTGGCGTCCTTCAACAACGACGAGTTGATCGACTACCGCTCGCGCCGCCCTGCAGTGACCATGGACAACCACCGCATCACCGGAATGGAGCACATCAACCTGGGTATCCGGGTGCTGCGGGATACGGAGGGGCGTTCCTTCCTGTTGCTCTCCGGCCCGGAGCCGGATCTGCGGTGGGAGGCCTTCACCGAGGCGGTGGCCGACCTGGCGGAGAAATTCGGTGTGGAAAACACCATCTGTCTCTACTCCGCCCCGATGGCAGTGCCGCACACCCGTCCGCTGATGATCTCCGCGCACAGCAACACCGCCGCGCTGATCAACTCGATGTTCACCTATGACTCGAAGGTGGTGCTGCCGGGTTCGGCCTCCATGATGGTCGAGCGGGTGCTGCACAAACGCGGCAGCAACGTCGCCGGCTTCACCGCGCACGTACCGCACTACCTGGCCTCCTCCCCCTACCCGGCCGCCACCCACGAGCTCCTTGATGCCGTGGCGCGCGCCACCGGCCTCGCCTTCCCGCTGCGCGCTCTCGAGCACGACATGACGCGGGTCGCGGGTCAGCTGGCTGAGCAGGTCAACGACTCCGCCGAGATCCAGCAGGTGGTCCACCACCTGGAGAACCAGTACGACGAGGAGCTGGAGCGCTACCGCGCCAACCATCCGAAGGCGATGCTGCCCGGGGAGCACGACATGCCCTCCGGCGAGGAGATCGGCGAGGAGTTCGAGCGTTTCCTCGCGGCCCTGGACTCCACCGAGCAGGACAACGCCACCGAGGAGGTCGGTGGACCGCAGGAACTGCCGACGGAGGATGAGCAGGACGACGTCTACCCGGAGGATCTCCCGGACTCCGACTCCGCCGGCCATGAGGACGACCCCGAGGACATCCACCCGGAGGATCTCCCGGATGCCGAGGGCAAGGATCTCGACGACGACCAGTAAGCAGCAGGCTAGGGTGGGTAAGTGTGAATCTCGCCCAGATGCTGCCCGACCTGTCCGACGTCCCCGAGTCGCTGCTCGATGAATCCATCTTCGACAGCTTCCTGGCCTGGACCCGATCGCGTGGGATCGAGCTCTACCCCGCGCAGGAGGAGGCCGCCCTGGGGATCCTGGCCGGGGACAACGTCATCCTGGCCACCCCGACAGGTTCAGGCAAGTCGATGGTGGCCAATGCTGCGCACTTCATCGCCATGGCCCGTGGGCAGCGTTCCTTCTACACCGCCCCCATCAAGGCGCTGGTGAGCGAGAAATTCTTCGCCCTGTGCGAGATCTTCGGCCCCGAGAACGTCGGGATGATGACCGGTGACGCCACCGTCAACGGCAAGGCCCCCATCATCGCCGCCACCGCGGAGATCGTGGCCAACATCGCGTTGCGCGACGGGGCGGCCGCCGCCATCGACCAGGTGGTCATGGACGAGTTCCACTACTACTCCGATCCGGAGCGCGGTTGGGCCTGGCAGGTGCCGCTGCTGGAGCTGCCGAAGGCGCAGTTCCTGCTCATGTCCGCCACCCTCGGTGACACCGCCTCCCTGGAGCAGGACCTCACGGAGCGCACGGGACGCACCACCAACCTGGTCGCCGGTACCACCCGTCCGGTGCCGCTGGACTTCTCCTACGTCTACACCCCGGTCCACGAGACGATCGAGGAGCTGCTCGAGGGCGGTAAGGCCCCGATCTACGTGGTGCACTTCTCCCAGCGGGAGGCCACCGAACGTGCCCAGGCGCTGACCAGCCTGAAGATCATCGACGACGAAACCAAGGAGAAGATCGTCGCCGAGATCGGTGCCTTCCGCTTCACCACCGCCTACGGTAAACAGCTCTCCCGGCTGCTGCGCCGGGGCATCGGTGTGCACCACGCGGGCATGCTGCCCAAATACCGCCGTCTGGTCGAGCGTCTCTCCCAGACCGGCCTGCTCAAGGTCATCTGCGGCACCGACACACTCGGTGTGGGTATCAACGTGCCCATCCGCACGGTGCTCCTGACCGGTCTGGCGAAATTCGACGGCACCCGTCAGCGCATCCTGAAGTCCCGCGAGTTCCACCAGATCGCCGGCCGCGCGGGCCGTGCGGGTTATGACACGGAGGGCACCGTCGTGGTGGAGGCCCCCGAGCACGAGATCGAGAACTGGCGGCTGCGCGAGCGTGCCGGCACCGACCCGAAGAAGCTGAAGAAGCTGCGCCTGAAGTCCGTGCGTGAGGGCGAGGTCACCTGGTCGGAGAGGACCTACGAACGGTTGACCGTGGCGGAGCCGGAGCCGATGAGCTCCCAGTTCCGCATGACCAACTCCATGCTGCTCAACGTCATCGCCCGACCGGGCAACGGTTATGAGCACCTGAAGCACCTGCTGCGCACCAACCATGACACCCGGGCCAAGCAGAACCGTGACATCCTCCACACCCTGGAGCTGTTCAAGGGACTGCTCAACGCCGAGATCGTGGTCAAGGCCGCGGACGGCACCGACCAGGAGGGTCGCCCCTACCACCTCACGCAGGAGCTGCAGCGCGACTTCGCGCTCAACCAGCCGCTGTCGCCTTTTGCGCTGGCCGCCCTGACGCTCCTGGACAAGGAATCCGACTCCTACACCCTCGACGTGATCTCCACCTTCGAGGCGATCCTGGATGATCCCCGGCCGCTGCTGCAGGCCCAGCAGAAGCAGGCCCGCGGCGAGGAGATCGCGGCACTCAAGGCCGAGGGGGTGGACTACACCGAGCGCATGGCCATCGTGGAGGACATCACCTGGCCCAAACCGCTGGAGGAGGAGCTCGAGGATGCCTACGACACCTTCGCCGAGGGGCATCCCTGGGCCAAGGAGTTCGAGCTCTCCCCGAAGTCGGTGGTGCGCGACATGATCGAGCACGCCATGACCTTCTCGGATCTGATCGCCACCTACGGGCTGGCGCGTTCCGAGGGGGTGGTGCTGCGCTACCTCACCGATGCCTGGCGTACGTTGCGCCAGTCCGTGCCTCTGGAGGCCCTCACCGATGAGCTGGAGGACGTCATCGAGTGGCTCGGTGAGCTCATCCGTCAGGTGGACAGCTCACTGATCGACGAATGGGCCCAGATGGGTGATGAGGACACCCCCATCTCCAAGGAGGATCTGGAGCGCGAGCTCGCCTTCGGCCTGGAGGACCCCACCGCGCTCACCGCGAACAAGCGGGCCTTCACCATCATGGTGCGCAACCTCATGTTCCGTATCGTGGAGCTCTTCGCCTGGGAGAAGGAGGACCGTCTCGCCGAGCTGCTCGACTACCTCGAGCGCGACGAGAAGCCGGACTGGGGCGCCGAGCTCGACTCCTATTTTGACGAGTACGCCGACCTGGACACGGGTGCCGATGCCCGCAGCAACGAGTACTTCTCCCTCAAGCAGGAGGGCCGGGAGTGGACCGCCCGTCAGCTGATCAAGGACCCGGAGGGCGACAACTCCTTCCAGCTGCTGGCGGTCGTGGACCTCAATGCCTCCGATGAAGCCGGCGAGGTGCGACTGAAATCGCTGGAGATAGTGCGGAACTAACCGTTGCCGCGCTGCCTGAGGATGTAGCGCGCGGTCCCCGCGACCACACGGTCTTCGTCGTCGATGAGCGCGGCCAGGAGCTGTTCCGCCCCCGGGCCGGGGATCTCCGCGAGCGCCTGAACCAGGCGCAGGCGCGCCGCCGGGGTGGTGCCCGCTGCTGCGAGCAGCTCCTCCAGCTCGTCGACGACCTTCTCGTCCGCGGGGGCCAGCTCACCCAGCAGCTCTGCGGCCTCCACGTCCTTCAGCCCCTCGACGATCATCCCCAGCAGCCGGGGCACCATCCCTGCCCTCCCCCGCCGGCTGAGAGCCAGAATGGCACGGCTGCGGATGAGGTCATCGGCGTCGTCGGCAAGCGTCTCCAGGAGCTTGTCGACGCCCGCTCCCGCCATCCCCGTCAGCAGGCTCACCGCGGGCTGGCGCACCCGGGGGTTCTTCGCCGCCAGCGCCGCCCGTTGCCGGACCGCGGGGTCACCGGAACGCAGCTGCCGGAGTACGTCGATGACCTCCAGCAGTTCCGCTGTTTCCTCCGGTTGTTCATGCCGGACCAGCTGCAGGCGGCGCAGCAACTCCCGGTCCCGGTTGATCCGCTGCCTGGTCTCCGCGATGAGCCGGTCGATCATGGTGGGCAGGCCCCCGACCCCCTCGGCCAGGAGTTGCGCGATATGGGCCAGTGGCAACCCGAGGGAGCGCAGAGCCTCCACCTGCAGGAGCTGGCGGAGGTCCTCCTCCGAGTAGTCGCGGTAGCCGCCGGAGGTGCGCGCATGAGGGCTGACCAGCCCCAGCTCCTCGTAGTGGCGGAGCATGCGCGCGCTGATCCCGGTGCGACGGGAGACCTCCCCGATGAGCATCAGGCCTCCGCCGGCAGGTAGTAACCGCCGTTGTGGATGCGGCGGGCCTGTTTCATGGAACCGGTGAAGTCGGCGTCGGGGTCATCCAGCAGCGCGCGGGTGGCCCGGGCGTGGACCGCTGTCTCTTCGTCGGCGAAGCTGCGCTCCAGGAGGGGGCGGCTCACCTCCCCGAGTGTCACCAGCACGCGGCTGAGGCTGCGGCGGGATTCGTGGTCGCGCCGACCGAGTTCGGTGGCCAGCTCCTCGGCGAGCCCCGAGGCCTGATCCGCGTCCACCAGTCCGGCGGCGGTGCGCCAGGCGGTGCGGGCGACCTCATCGTCGGCGTCGTGCAGCAGCTCTCGCGTGATGGCCGCTGCGGTCGAGGGCTCACCGATCTTGGAGAGGGTGTGCAGTACCTGGCTGCGCATCCGGGGATTCTCCGAGTGCAGCTGCGGCAACAGCACCGGCAGGCTCTCCTCTTTCGGGCGCCGGATGAGCGCCCAGGTGAGCATGTCCCGGACGAAGAAGTCCGGCTCTGCACCGAAGCGCTCCACGAGTATCTCGGTGGAGACGAGATCCGGGGAGGTACCTGCCTGCATGGCGGCGCGCAGTCGGACCGAGGGGTCGGCGGCGGACAGGGCCTGGTGGAGTCGTCCGGTGTCCGGGGTCGGGTTGTCAGTGGTCATCTAAGATCACCCCTGGAAACCCCTGCCTTCAGGCATGGGGAGGAAAGGGGTGCGCTGGACGTTGCGTTGATTTTCGACATTCTGCTTAACAACTTCCCAGGAGTGAGCCGCCGACTATGGCGACGACATACGCGTTGGCCCAGAACGCGAGAACCCCAGGTACACGACGTTGTTGCCCGACCTGATGTGGCACCTCTGGACAGCCCATCAGTGGTGGGGTATAGCTGGCGGTGTGGACGAGATCGTGCGCTACACCTACCGCCTGCGCCCCGGTGCCCAAGCGCAGCGATCGTTGTCCCAGGAATGGGGTCGGTGCCGGTTCCTGTGGAATGAAGCCGTCCACCAACACACGACCGGTAACAGGCCGACTCTTGCGAAGCTGGGGAAGCTGCTCACCGAGCTGCGGGGGAAGAACGCGTGGATGCGGGAGGGATCCCAGGTCGCCCAACAGGCCACGCTCCGCGCTTATGCGCAGGCACTCCAGCAGTCCTACACCGTCAAGGGCCGGGGTCGACCCAGGTACAAGGCGAAGAAACGCACGTGGGCGTCGCTGGAGTACTCCACCCGGGGTTTCTCCCTCCGGGACGGCCGACTGAAACTTCCCAAGGGGGTGTCGATTCCGGTGGTGTGGTCCCGGGAACTGCCCTCCGTCCCGACGAGTGTGCGCGTCTATCAGGACAGTCTCGGTGACTGGTATGCCTCGTTCGTAGTCCGCCGCGAGGCGAAGCCAGCACCCGAGGCTGAGGGACGTATCGGTATCGACTGGGGTGTGTCCACTACCGCGACGACCACCGACGAACACTATGACCTGCCGTATCTGGGGCACCGCAGGCGCTGCGCTGCCGAGCTTGCGAAAGCCCAGCGCACAATGGCGCGGCGTCACCGCAAGGGCGGCAAGCAGTCGAACGGGTATCAACGGGCCCGCCGTCAGACCGCCAGGCTGCACAAGAAAGCAGCCCGGCAGACTGAGCATGACTCCCGGGTGTGGGCCAAAAGGGTCACCGACCATCATGATCTGATCGCGGTGGAAGACTTCCACCCGATGTTTCTCACCAGGTCCACGATGGCGCGGAAGGCCGCGGATGCCGCCATCGGTGCGGCCAAGCGGGAACTTGTCACCAGTGCCGCGCGGGCTGGCCGGAAGGTGGTGCTGGTCACGCCCGCCTACACGACCATGACGTGTTCGGGGTGTTTCGCGAGAGCCAAGCAACCACCCGGACTCGGAGAACGCACCTTCCGGTGCCAGGCGTGCGGATACACCGCGGGTCGGGACCGGAACGCTGCCAGGGTGATCCTGGCTGTGGCAGAACGGGGCCACACCAGTGTTGAGGACATAAGACATGTGCAGCCGCCCTCCGGGGAGGTTGTGGATGCGGTCTGAGCTGGAAATCCCCCGGCTTTAGCCGTGGGGAACCGTTAAGTCTGTCTCCTTTCCCCTCTCACCCAACACCCTGCCACTGTGTGAAGGTCAAGGAAACATACGCGGATGCGCTGGTGACGGATGGATGACCGCTCATCCATTCGCGGGTCTCCTGCCGCAGCCCGCACCGCAGTCAACGACGCAGATTCCGCCCGAGCGCCACCAACCCCTGGATGCTCACAACCAGGGCGCAGACCATCCACAGCAGGAGAATAATCCCGCTGACAGCCACAGGTGCCCCAGCAAAAGCAGTGACCACGAAAGCAAGCGAGAGCGCCCCGAAGACCGCGAGGGACCTCCGGAAACGACTCCCAGCACGCTCGGCCTCCATCTGCCGCTTCTCCCTGAGTCCGAGTACCTCATGCGGCACGGCAAAAGGCTGCGGAGCGAAAGGCGGTGGGAGGTGGGGCGGCGGAGACGCCGCCATCGCGGGTTCCACGTAGGGGGTCTGCGGCGCACTGAACTCGCGGTCCCACGGTGCTTCAGGTTCGGTGTCAAAGACGGGAACCGCCGGTGGCGGCGTGTTCGGGATCTCCTCAGGCACCGGATTAAGCGGAGCCACCTCCGGCACTACATCGTCGACGGTGGTTGACGCGACTCCGGCATCCACCGGAATCTCATCCGCAGCCTCCTCCACTTCCCCGGATTCCACTTCTGTGACGTCCTGGTCCAGTTCGGCCAGCCGTTGCTCCGCCCAGGCGGCGAAGTCCGTGGTGGCGATCATGGGTGTGCCGAACCGGCGGGCGAGGGCAGATTTCCCGTCCCGGGCGCCGGGATCATCGGTGACCAGCACATCACACCGGGTCTTGGTCACCGCCTGCTTGTATTCCAGCCCCAGGTTGTCGCAGAGGGAGGCCATCGGCTCACCGTGGGCGTACCGTTCGTTGTTGAGGAAGAGGGACCCTCGGAAAGCCACACGTGTGCCCTCCTGCAGCAGCTCATGGGTATCCGTCCCCAGAAGAGCAACAGCAGTCTCAACAGGTGCCGGAGATGGTGCCATCGGTTCAACCTGAAGTTCCACTGATGCAGGCACAACCGGTGCTGCCGGAGACCCAGAAACCACCGGGGCCGGCGCTGCCTCGTACCAGGTCTCAAAATCCTCCTGGGAGATGATCGGTTTACCGTACTCCCGGGCATTCTGGGCCTTGCGCGACATGGAACCGACATCACCGGCGACCAGTACGTCGCACCGGCTCTTGGAGACACCCGTCTTGTACTCAAGATCCCGGTCTGCGCACAGCTGTGTCAGGCGTTCATCATCCGCCGGGCCTCCGAGAAGGTAGTTACGGCCGGTGAAGGCCACCCGGGTTCCGGGTGCCAACAGCCGGGTGAGGTCACGCGCCATGTCGAGGGGTGCGGGCAGATCACCGGGTATCACCCCCAGGGCGACTACCTGGTCCAGAAGCTCCTGGTGCATCACCGCAGTCCAGAAACCGCGGGAGATCGCCCACGAAGACATGAGTTCAGCACACTCCCGTACCTCATCAGCATCGAGATCCTCCCTGGCGCCACCGGACATCGCTGCCCACGCTGCATCAGAGTCCGTGGCCTGCCGCGGGTCGAGGACCATCGGTGATTCCGGGGCCCAGGAAGGGAGGAGGACCGCGCCCTCCCGGTCCCGGTCCGGAACCGGGACCACCTGGCCGCGCCGGGGCCGGAATCCGCCGGACCGGAACTGCTCCACCATGTTCCCGCAACGGGTGGCCACATCGTCGCCGGTGGGAGTGAGGTCGAACTCCATGATGTCGTAGCCGACACCGAGGCCGATGTTCATGCCTTTCTCCTGGTGGCGGACAGCTCGTTCCAGCATCGCCAGGCGGTCGCCGATGACCACTCCCCCGGCCGCCTGGCGCAGCAGCAGCGGCCAGAAATCACCCAGGGTCGGGGCCATGGCCAGTCCACCGGCAGGCACCCGGTGGGTCTGTCCGAAGGCGCCCAGGTCGGCCATGGGGTTGATCCAGGAGCCGAAGTCGGCCACCTTGCGGTCTCCCTCGAAAATGATGACGTGGATGCGGGCGATGTGTTCGCTGACGCCGAAGTTCACCCCGTCGAAGGAGAGGAAGACCTGGCGGCTGGTGTCCAGTTCATTGGACACCTCGCGGCGCACCTTGCGGACGAGGGCATTATTGGCCCGGATGTGGCGCTGCTCGACCGGGGTGCTGAAACGCAGACGCTCGAGATCCACCGCACGCGAGAGGGCGACGTAGAACTGTCCGTCGGTGGCGGTTCCGCCCTTGAGGTCGATGAACAGCCGGGGAATGGTCTTGCCCTGGCTCTTGTGGATGGTCAGTGCCCAGGCGAGGATCACCGGGAGCTGCGTGATGGATCCGATGTCCTCGCTGGCCAGCCGGCCCGCAGTGACGGTGGGTCGTTGGATCTGCCAGACGTGGGGCCGCAGGGTGACCACCTCACCGCTGTGGTCGAGCCGGACGCTGATGGTCTCCGCGGAGGCGTCGATGATGGTGGCGAAGCTGCCGTTGACGAATCGATCCACCGGGTCGTTGATCACCGTCATCACCCGAGCACCGACGGCGTAGTGCAGTTCCTCGGTACCGCTGAAAGTAAATCCGGAGGTCTCCCCCTCTTTCACCGCGTGGGAGACAAACTTCTCTGTCGGCAGTTCCGCCAGTTTCCGCGCGTTGATCCGCTCAACATTGCGACGGAACGCGGTGAGTGTCACCCAGCCATCAGGGGCATTGAACTCCGGGTCGACGTTCTCGTTGAGCCGGTCCAGGGTCTCCTTGGTCACCGAGCCCTCGCGGACGTCATTGAGGATGTCGACGAACTCCGGGTCCGTCTGGCGCCACACCGTGGTCAGGTGCACCTCGGTGAGACGGACGTCAGGGAAACAGTGGGCGGAGAAGAAGTACGGGGTCTCCCAGCGTTCGTTGAACAGCTCCCGCTCATTGTCGGGCAGGACCGGCGGCAGCTGCAGCAGATCACCCACCAGGATGAGCTGCACCCCGCCGAAGGGTTCCTCGCTGCGGCGGATCAGACGCAGCGCCTTGTCCATCATGTCGAACAGGTCCGCCCGCACCATCGAGATCTCATCCACGACGAGGACCTCCACCTTGCGGAGCACCTCGGTGACCCGGTTCGAAGGCGACCACTTCCCACCCTCCCCCAGGTCATCGGGGTACATTCCCGGCCGGAAACCAAAGGTCCGGTGGATGGTGAAGCCGTCGATGTTCAGTGCCGCAACTCCGGTGGGGGCGGTGACCAGCGTGCTGGTCCCCACCTCATCGGCGGTTTCCAGGTAGGTGCGCAGCAGTGTCGACTTGCCGGTACCTGCCTTGCCGGTGATGAGGACGTTCATACCGGAGCGGATCTGTGACAGAGCCTCGGCGAACTCAGGGGTGATAGAAATCTCGGACATGACTGCCCATTGAAGCAGACGGTCAACACATCAACTGAAACTTGGCAATCGTTTGTTCGAACGCCTCCCCCAAAGCAGTGGGGTACCGTCCGCCGCCACGGTTGCTCAGGCAGAATGGATACCCATGTCCACCATTGTTGATGCTGTTGCTGCGCTGCGTGAGCTTCCCACCGTCGCCCATCAGGGCCTGACGTTTGAGAAGCTGATGGTCAACTTCATCCGCCTGGACCCCACCCTGTCGCAGCAGTACGACGAGGTGTGCCGCTGGGAGGACTGGGCCTATAACGGCGGCCAGGCTGATACCGGCATCGACCTGGTGGCCCGCCGCCGCGAGGACGGCCGGTGGACAGCTATCCAGTGCAAGTTCTATCTGCCGTCGACCAGCCTGCAGAAACGTCACCTCGACTCCTTCTTCGAGGCCTCCGGGCGCAGCTTCGTCACCGAGAACGGCACGGAGTCGTTCGCCAACCGGTTGATCATCTCGACGACTGATCAGTGGTCGGCCAACGCGGAGGCCATGCTGGAGAATCAGGTCATCCCCACCAACCGCATCGGCCTGGGGGCGATCGCTGATTCCCCCATCAACTGGGACATCGCCTACCCCGGCTCCGAGTTGACCATCAACCTGGAGCGCAAGGAGACTTTCGAGCCGCGCCCGCACCAGGAAACCGCGATCTCCAAGGCGATCGAGGGCTTTCACACCCACGACCGCGGCAAGCTCATCATGGCCTGTGGCACCGGTAAGACTTTCACCGCACTGCGCCTGGCTGAACGGTTCGCAGACAACAACGGCGGCCGGGCCCGGGTGCTCTTCCTTGTGCCCTCCATCGCTCTGCTGTCGCAGACCCTGAAGGAATGGACCGCCCAGACCCAGGTGGACCTGCGTTCCTACGCGGTGTGCTCGGACACCAAGGTCTCCCGCGGTGCGGAGGACATCGCCGCCTACGACCTGGAGGTCCCGGTCTCCACGGACGGCAAGGACATCGCCGCACGTCTGGCACGGAGCAAACGTGCTGCCGGGCTGACCGTGGTGTTCTCCACCTACCAGTCCCTGCCGGCCATCCACGACGCGCAGCAGCAGGGCCTGGAGGACTTCGACCTGGTCATCTGCGACGAGGCCCACCGCACCACCGGCGTGACACTCGCCAGGGAGGATTCCTCCCATTTCGTGCGCATCCACGACAACACCTACATCCAGGCCACCAAGCGGCTGTACATGACCGCCACCCCGCGCATGTTCGCCGACCAGATCAAGGGCAAAGCCGAGGAGCACTCGGCTGAGATCGCCTCCATGGACGATGAGGCCATCTACGGCCCTGAGTTCCACTACCTGGGTTTCGGCGAGGCCGTGGAGAAGGGCCTGCTCACCGACTACAAGGTCCTGGTGATGACCGTCGACGAGCAGCTCGCCTCGGACACCATGGCGCGTTTCACCCCGGCCCCGGGCCAGGAACTGACTCTCGATCTGGCATCGGCAATGATCGGCACCTGGAACGGGCTGACCAAACGCTCCGGCCGCGAGCAGGGCACCAAATCCGGCTTTGAGCACGGAGCAGAAGCCATGCAGCGCACGGTGGCCTTTGCACAGGACATCAAGACCTCGAAGCAGATCACCGATGCTTTCCCCGCGCTGATCGCCAGCTACACCGACTCCCTGCGGGAGAAGGCCGCACTCAACGACGTCTCCCTGCACAACGCCGATATCTCGGTGGCCGCCAACCACGTCGACGGCACCATGAACGCGATGCAGCGCGAGTCTCTGCTCACCTGGTTGGAGGCCCCCGTCCCGGACAACGAGACCCGCATGCTCACCAACGCCCGTTGTCTGTCGGAGGGGGTGGACGTGCCGGCCCTGGATGCCGTCGTCTTCTTCAACCCCCGTAACTCCCAGGTCGATGTCGTCCAGTCGGTGGGCCGGGTGATGCGCAAATCTGAAGGCAAAGACTACGGCTACATCATCCTGCCCATTGCCGTTCCTCCCGGGGTGGAACCCTCGACCGTGCTCAACGACAACAAGCGGTTTCGGGTCGTGTGGCAGATCCTCAACGCCCTGCGCTCCCACGACGACCGTTTCAACGCCAAGATCAACTCCATCGCTCTCAACGAGGGCAGCATCACGGATTTGCCCGTCGACATCGAACACCTCCCTGGCAAGTCCGTCGGTGGCCAGTCTGAGCAGCCCCTGGATGACAAGACCAACGAGGTCACCCAGATGGTGCTGTTCTCCCTGGAGCAGTGGCAGGAGGCGATGTACACCAAGCTCGTGGACAAGGTCGGCGACCGCACCTACTGGGAGGACTGGGCCGATGATGTCGCCGATATCGCCGCAGCCCACATCACCCGCATCACCTCGCTTCTCGACGTCGCCGACCCCACCGTCGCAGCCGAGTTCGACCGCTTCGTCGAGGGGCTGCGCGGCAATCTCAACGACTCGATCACCGAGGCCGAGGCGATCAGCATGCTTTCCCAGCATCTGATCACCGCCCCGGTTTTCGATGCCCTGTTCGCGGAGCATGATTTCGCCTCTCACAACCCCGTGTCCCGGGTCATGCAACGCATGGTCGAAGTCCTTGACGACTCCCAGCTGGATGCCGAGACGGAAAAACTGGAGTCCTTCTACCACTCCGTGCGTCGGCGGGCCTCGGACGTCACCTCAGCATCGGGTAAGCAGACGGTGATCAAGGACCTCTACGAACGCTTCTTCAAGAAGGCCTTCCGACGACAGTCCGAGGCCCTCGGCATCGTCTACACCCCCATCGAGATCGTCGACTTCATCCTCCGTGCCGCCGATGAGGTCTCCCGCGAGCACTTCGGCCGGGGGCTCACCGATGAGGGGGTCCATGTCCTCGACCCCTTCACCGGCACGGGCACGTTTGTCGTGCGCCTGCTGCAGTCCGGACTGATCGAGCCGCATGATCTGGCCCGTAAATACGCGGAGGAACTGCATGCCACCGAGATTATGCTCCTGGCCTACTACGTCGCAGCCGTCAACATCGAGACCACCTACCACGGTCTGCTCAATGAGAAGGCCCTACGCGAGGGGGCAGAGGCTCCCGGCTATGAGCCGTTTGGTGGAATCATTCTGGCCGACACTTTTCAGATCGATGAAGCGGACGACAAACTCGATCGTGAAATCTTCGAGCAGAACAACGCCCGGATCACGCGGCAGAAGACCACCCCGATCCATGTCATCGTCGGCAACCCGCCCTATTCCGTCGGACAGACTAGCGCGAATGACCTCAACGCGAACCTGAAGTACCCGACCTTGGACGGGCGGATCGAGCAGACGTATGCAGCGAAATCGACGGCCACGAACAAGAACTCCCTCTACGATTCCTACCTACGTGCCTTCCGCTGGGCCACCGACCGCGTCGAGGAGGGGGTGGTGGCGTTCGTGTCCAACGGCGGGTGGATCGACGCCAACACCGGCGACGGCGTGCGCCTGAGCCTGGCAAAGGACTACTCCGAGCTGTACGTATTCAACTTGCGGGGCAATCAACGCACCGCGGGTGAGCAGTCCCGCAAGGAGGGTGGCAAAGTCTTCGGTACCGGTAGCCGGGCAACGATTGCGATCATCATCGGGGTGAAGAAGACGGAGGCGACCGGGTGCCGGATCTTCTACCGGGACATCGGTAACTACCTCACCACACCGGAGAAGCTGGAGATCATCGACACCTCGACGATTGCATCAACTCCATGGGAGGAAATCACCCCGAACAGTCACGGCGACTGGGTGAATCAGCGCTCTGATGATTTCGGAACCTGGCCGGTGCTGGGCGACAAGAAGAATCCGGAAGTTCCCACCTTCTTCGTGAATTATTCTCGTGGGTTGTCGACTGCTCGTGATACGTGGTGTTACGGGCAGACCACGACTCAGGTCACCGACAACATCGAGACTTTGCTGCACACCTATGATGCAGCCCGGGAGCGTTTCCAGGACTGGGCCCGAGCCCAAGGGGTGCAGTCGCCCAAGGAAGCTGATGTCAACCGCTTCCTCCAGGGCAACCCGGATCTGGCGGATACGACCAGGATTTCCTGGAACCGCAGTCTGAAGAATCTCCTGGCCCGAGACCGGAACCTCGAATTCAAGGCCAGCTCTCTGACGAGATCTCTGTATCGGCCGTTTACTCCGATGAGGGCCTACTTCAATCGGGAACTCAACGACATGATTTACCAGTTGCCGTCGATGTTCCCGACCCCGAACCACGACAACATCGGCTTCGTGGTCATGGCGCCCAGAGACGCTGCTTCATTTGCTGTCCTGGCTACTGCACTGCTGCCAGATTTATCCTTTTTCACCTACACCGGCCAGTTCTTCCCGCGCTGGACCTGGCAGCCCATCGCGGCGCCTGAGGGTGAGCTGGACTTCGGCGGGGGCACGGCGGCGTCGATAAGCGCACCAGGTACCGAAGGCGAGGTCCTCGACGGTTACCGCCGGGTCGACAACATCACCGACGAGATTCTGGCTCTCTACCGGGAAGCGCTGGGCAGCGATGTCACGAAGGACGACATCTTCTATTTCGTCTACGGCCAACTCCACGATCCCAGTTACCGGGAGGCCTATGCGGCTGATCTGAAGAAAATGCTCCCGCATATTGAAACGCCCACAGACCGGGCACGGTTTGATCAGCTGACGGCTGCCGGCCGAGAGCTGATGGACCTGCACATCGGCTACGAGGATGTCGAACCATGGCCGGTGGACATCCAGGTCAAGAAGACCGCCGACCCGGATGAGCAGGAGACCTGGCGGGTGACGAAGCTGAAGTGGGCGAAGTTACGCGATCCGGAGACCAAGAAGTTGATCGACGATCGCACCACGCTGGTCTACAACACCAAGGTGACCATCGCCGGTATCCCTCTGGAAGCCGATGAGTACATGCTGGGGGCCCGTTCCGCCCTGGCGTGGATCATCGACCGCTACCAGGTGAAGAAGGACAAGGCCTCCGGCATTATCAATGACCCCAACGACTGGGCCGATGAGGTGGGAAACCCGCGCTACATCGTGGATCTCATCGCCAGAACCACCCGGATAGCTGTGGAAACCGTGCGGATCGTGGACACTCTGCGACGTTACTAATGGGACTCAAGTTACTGGAGTTACATAAAAAACGGGCTTCTCCCCTGTTTTTTCTGTAGTCTGGCAGCCATAACTTCATAACGATGTTTCCGATGATCACCAGGAGAGTGACACCATGAACACCCGCATTATGAAGACCATTGCTATCGCTGCCAGCGCCGGACTTTTCCTCGCTGCCTGCGCCGATACCGACGACACCGTCGCCGATGATCCCGGAACGGTGACCACGACCGCCACCACACCGGGCGCGTCCCCGGTCGAAACCACCATGACCACCGCTGACACCGATCCGCAGATCGAGGGCGAGGACCCGGTCTTCCGCGTCATCGACGCGGTGCTGGCCGAGTACTCGGACGGCATCATCGTGGACATCGACCGCGAGGATGACGCAGACAGCTTCGACATCGACGTGGTCCAGGGAGAGGACCTCATCGAGCTGCAGGTCGATTTCGACGGTGCTCTGCGTGAGGATGAACGCGAAGGCGACGGCGAGCAGGTCCTCCGCGCCCAGGACGCGACCGTCACGGCTGAGGATGCCATCCAGCAGGCTCTTGAACTGCACCCGGAGGGGCTGCTGGACGAGGCTGAGCTCGACGAGGAGGACGGCACCCTGCAGTGGAGGATTTCACTGGATGACGCCGACCGTAATGACCTGGCAGAAGTGGACATCGCCGCGAACTAACGCCTGCGTCCACCCCGTACCTCCAGAAGGTCTCCCACGCAGTGGGGCACCTCCTGGAGGTTTTTTGGTTCAGGCAGTGCCGGTCCCGGCGCCGAGGGTCACCTCTTCCGGCGGCGCACCAGCACAGTCAGGGCGAGAAGAATGAACACCGCTCCCACGACGACCGGGGCACGGAGAAGCCTCGTCTCCGGCGCCTCATTGCGTTGCTCGAGGCCGCCGGAACCGGGTAGAACCTCAGCTTGCTGCGCCACCGGCTCCGGTTGATCCTCCACGGATGCGTCTCCGGCATCCGCCAGACGTTCCTGCGCCCAGTCCGCGAAGTCCTCGCTGGTGATCACCGGCTTGTCGTATTTGCGGGCGAGTTCGGCCTTGGTGTCCTGTGCGTCCGGGTCATCGCTGACCAGCAGGTCGCAGGTGCTCTTCGTCACCGACTGCTTGTACTCCAGGTCGAGTTCCTCGCAGAGGTCGGCGAGTTTCTCTCCGTGCGGGTAGTGCTGGCCGTCGATGAAGACGGAACCGCGGAAGGCCACGCGGGTGCCGTCACGGAGAAGTTCGTTCAGGTCATCCCCGGACGTCGGCACGTCAGGCGCCGGCGGGATGTGTTCCGGGGAGACAGCGTCAGTGGAGTCAGATAGGGAGGACACGCCCGAAACATACCAGGATTCCCGACTTTTCTGGGGATCCTCAGATTTCCCCGAGCTCCTCCAACAGCTCCAGACCCCGTTTCGCCCAGGCGATCTCCGCCTCGGCGTGGAGCACGCGTCCCTCGTAGGAGAAGCGTTTGAAGGCGGTGACCTTCGCGCGGTCCTGCTCCGGGACGTTCTCCAGGCGCCGCACGAGGGTGGGGTTGCCGCCGCTTTCCACGCGGTGAATTTCGTCGAGCGCCAGACGGCGCTGGTTCTCGAAGTGGGAGATGTGTTCCCGCAGGAAGCTCGCCGCTGACTGCGGGGTTCCCCATTCCAGGTAGGCGGCCTTGAGTCGGGCGGGGTCCCGGTCGGCGACATAGGCCATGGGTTCCTGCTGCCATTCATGCAACGCGTCCCTGCCCTGCTCATTGACCGTGTACTCGGTCTTGGTCTCCCCTTTGCTGCCCCAGGGCACCTCCCGGGTGTCCACCAGACCTTCGCGCTCCATCTTCCGCAGCTCGGGGTAGATCTGCGAGTTGGCGGCATGCCAGACATGGCCGACGGAGGAGGCGAACTTCTTCGCGGCGTCATAGCCGGTCATCGGCCCGGAGGACAACAGGGCGAGCAGAGCGTTTCTGAGGGACACACCACATTCTTACCCCACCCCACCATCGGGAGACCAGCATCCCCCTTCGCCGTGGTCAGCCCCATTTTGTGGAGTCTGCAGAAAAATACCCCCGAACTTGTCTTGCGCTGTGCCACAACATGTCCTACTGTGTGATCCATCCCACCAACTATCTAACAGTTTAGATAGTTGGCTAGATATAAAACCAGGAGCCCATCATGACCAACGCAGCCAACGCATCCGCATCCGCCACGACGACCGCCAAGATCCTCCCCCACCCCCTCAACGCCTGGTACGTCGCCGCGTGGGACCACGAGGTCACCGCCAAGGAGATCATCTCCCGCAAGGTGGCCAACAAGTCGCTTGCGCTCTACCGCACCGAGGACGGCCGCGCCGTTGCACTGGCGGATGCCTGCTGGCACCGTCTGGCTCCCCTGTCGAAGGGCAAGCTGGTGGGCAAGGACGGCATCCAGTGCCCCTACCACGGCCTGACCTTTAACTCCGCCGGCCGCTGCACCGCCATGCCGGCCCAGGACACCCTCAACCCCTCCGCCGCGGTGGCCTCCTACCCGGTCGTCGAGCAGTACCGCTACATCTGGGTCTGGCTGGGTGACCCGACCCTGGCCGATCCCACCCTGGTCCCGGACATGCACCAGATGACCCACCCGGAGTGGACCGGCGACGGGAAGACCATCGCCGCTGACTGCAACTATCAGCTCATCCTGGACAACCTCATGGACCTGACCCACGAGGAGTTCGTCCACGCCTCCTCCATCGGCCAGGATGAACTCTCCGAGGCGGAGTTCGAGGTCACCCGCACAGAGGACTCCGTCACCGTCACCCGTTGGATGCGTGACCTCGACCCGCCGCCGTTCTGGAAGAAGAACATGAACGACAAGTTCCCCGGATACGAGGGCAAGGTCGACCGCTGGCAGATCATCCACTACTACTACCCGTCGACCATCTGCATCGACGTCGGCGTGGCCAAGGCCGGCACCGGCGCCCCGGAGGGTGACCGCAGCCAGGGCGTCAACGGCTACGTCATGAACACCATCACCCCGGAGACCGACCGCTCCTCCCACTACTTCTGGTCCTTCCAGCGCAACTACCGCCTGGACAGCCAGTTGATCACCACCCAGCTGCGCGACGGCGTGCACGGGGTCTTCGGTGAGGACGAGGCGATGCTCAAGGCCCAGCAGGAGGCCATCGACGCCAACCCGGACCACGAGTTCTACAGCCTCAACATCGACGCCGGCGGCATGTGGGTCCGCCGCATCCTCGAGAAGGCCCTGGCCGCCGAGAACCGCCTGGACATCCCCACCACCCACGCCCCGCTGCGGAAGAAGGCCTGATCATGAACCCCTCCATGAATGAGTGGCAGGATGCGACGGTCGTCGCCACGCAGGATGTCGCCGAGCGCATCCGCCGCATCACCCTGCGCCCCACCCGCCCCGTCCAGGGCCGGGCCATCCACCCCGGTGAGCACCTCAAGGTCCAGGTGGACATCAACGGTGAAACCGACCAGCGCTCCTACTCCATCTCCGATGCCGCACCAGACGGCGCCGAGGTCTCGCTGACCGTCTTCCACACCCCGAACTCGCGCGGCGGTTCCGCCTTCATGCACACCCTGAATGTCGGCGACACACTGCGCGTCACCTCTCCGCAGCAGGACTTCCCGCTGCGGGTCGGCGCCCCGCGCTACGTGCTCGTCGCCGGCGGCATCGGCATCACCGCCATCCGCGGCATGGCCGCTCTGCTGCGCCGCCTCGGCGCGGACTACGAGCTCCACTACGCCGCCCGCTCCCCTGAGGCCATGGCCTTCCGGGAGGAGCTGGCCGCCGAACACGGCGACCGCCTGCACCTCTACCTCGACTCCGAGGGTTCGCTTCTCGACGTCCCCGCGCTCGTCGCCGACCTCGATGACGGTACGGAGCTGTACATGTGCGGTCCGATCCGACTCATGGACGCCATCCGCCGCGCCTGGGAGGACGCCGGATTGGAGCGTACGAACCTGCGCTTCGAGACCTTCGGCAACAGCGGCTGGTACGAGGCTCAGACCTTCCGCGTCAACCTCCCCCGCCTGGGCGTGTCCACCGAGATCAGCACCAACGAGACGATCCTCGAGGCCCTGCAGAAAATCGGCGTGGAGATGATGTACGACTGCCGGCGCGGCGAATGCGGCCTCTGCCAGGTCAAGGTCGTCGACGTGGATGGTCACATCGACCACCGTGACGTATTCTTCTCCGATCGGCAGAAGGACTCCTCGGAGAAACTCTGCGCCTGCGTCTCCCGGGTCGTGCCCCGCGAATCCCTGTCCCCAGCCGCCAACGCTCAACTGAGCATCGACGTCCCCTGAAAGGTCCTGCCATGGACATCAGAAAAGCCATCGACACCACCCCGATGAGTGCCTACCAGTGGTACATCGTGGGTCTGGCCACCTTCCTCAACGCCCTGGACGGCTACGACGTCCTGGCCATGGCGTTCACCGCCAACTCCGTCACCGAGGAATTCGGCCTGAGCGGCAGCCAGCTCGGTTCCCTGCTCAGTGCGGGCCTGATCGGTATGGCCCTGGGCGCGCTGGTGCTCGGCCCGCTGGCTGACCGCTTCGGCCGCCGCAACATCCTTATCGCTGCCCTGGTCATCAACACCGTCGGGCTGGCACTGTCCGCGACCGCCGGTTCCGCCACCGAGCTCGGCCTGTGGCGCGTGGTCACCGGCCTGGGCATCGGCGGCATCCTGGCCACCGTCACCGTGATCACCAGCGAATACTCCAACAACCGCAACCGCGGCATGGCCGTGAGCATCTACACGGCCGGCTACGGCCTGGGTGCCACCCTCGGTGGCCTGCTCGCAGCGCAGATCATCCCGATCTTCGGCTGGCGTTCCGTCTTCGCCACCGGTGCTGCACTCACGCTGGTCGCCATCGTCTTCGTCATCGTCAGCCTGCCGGAATCCGTCGACTACCTGCAGGCCAAGCGTCCCGCAGGCGCAGAGGCCCAGGTGCTCAAGATCGCCCGACGCATCGGCAAGCCCGGTGTCACCGGCTTTGTCACCCCCGCCCCGGGCACGGAGACCCGCCAGGCACGCCTCTCCGACCTGGTCAACGGCACCTTCCGCGCCACCACACTCAAGCTGTGGGCCGCGTTCTTCTTCATCATGTTCGGCTTCTACTTCGCCAACTCCTGGACCCCGAAGCTGCTCGTCGAATCGGGCATGACGGAGAACCAGGGCATCATCGGCGGTCTCGCACTGACCCTGGGCGGCACCTTCGGTTCCCTGCTCTACGGCCTGATCACTGTGAAGTACAACGCACGGCACACCCTCATGGTCTTCTCCGTGCTCTCTGCGATCACCCTCGTCGTGTTCATCACCACCACCTCCATCCCGGCGCTGGCCTTCCTCAGCGGCGTGCTGGTCGGCATGCTCATCAACGGCTGCGTCGCCGGCCTGTACACGGTCACCCCGCAGAGTTACCCCTCCGGGCTGCGCTCCAGTGGCGTGGGCTGGGGCATCGGTATCGGCCGCTTCGGCGCGATCCTCGCGCCGATCACCGTCGGAGCGCTTCTCGACGGCGGCTGGTCCCCCACCGCCCTCTACTCCGGCGTCGCCGTGGTCGTCGTCCTGGCGGCCGTCGCACTCATCGGCATCCGGCCCCAGCTCGGCACCGCCGACTCCGCTGAGCCGGCGCCTGCCGGGGCGGACAAAGAGCCCGCTGCCGTGAACTGATCCTTACCCGCCGCTGCGCCGCCCTCCTTCCCGGAGGGCGGCGCTTCTGCTTTCATCTTCATTTCATTTTGGTGTCTTAGGCTGGACATTGAAGCCGAAAACGGCAGTAACCCCGATACCCGAACAGGAGTGAAGACCATGAAAACCCGCAGTTTCATCGCGGCCGGTGTCGCACTGGCCATGTCCCTCAGCCTGGGCGCATGCGCCGAGTCCGCACCGCAGCCCACCCCCGACACCATCTCCCTGTCCACCCCAGCCACCACCAGCCCTGAACGCCAGCCGGAGACGCGTGTTCCCGAGGCAGAGCAGACCGGGGAGGATCCCGTCTTCGCCGCCATCGATGCCGCCCTGGCCGCCTACCCCGGCGGCATCGTCGTGGACGTCGACCGTGAGGACGGCCGCCACACCTACGACATCGATATCGTCCTGGACAACCAGGTCATCGAGTTGGAGGTGGGCGTGGACGGCACCGTCCGTGAGGATGAGCGCGAAAGCGACGACGATGACGCCCGCGAGGCACATGCCGCAACCGTCACCGCCGCCGAGGCCATCCGTGATGCCCTGGACCGCCACCCCGAGGGCTACCTCGATGAGGCACAGCTCGACGAGGATGACGGCCGCCTGTACTGGGAGATCGAACTCGACGACGCCAACTTCAATGCCCTGGCGGAGCTCGACCTCCCCGCCAACTGACCTGCCCGTTGAGCCGGGCTCTCTCAAGGCACGCGCGGCGCGCCCTTCCCGATGCGGGAAGAGCGCGTTAGCATTTCAGTATGCACCCCACCGAGGAAGATCTCTCCGGATTCTTCGGCACCCATGACACCGAACGCCACCTGTACGACGTGTTCGCCGGCAGAATACTCGAGGAATTCCCGGACACGCGGGTGAAAGTCCACCGCACTCAGATCAGCTTCTACCACCGTCGACTTTTTGCGGCCACCTGGCTGCCCGTGCGGCTTGTGCGGGGCCGACCCGAGGCCTATCTGGTGGTGACCTTCGTCCTGGACAGACAGCTGGATTCGCCCCGCATCGTCGAGTCCGTGGAGCCCCGTCCCGGGCGCTGGACCCACCACGTGTTGCTCGCTGCTCCAGAAGAAATCGATGACGAGCTACTGGGCTGGGTGGGCCAGGCAAGACAGCTCGCCGCGAGTGGATAGCGTGACAGGATGGTGCCCATGACCCAAGGGTTGCCGCCGCCTCCGACGCTTCGCCCCCTGTTCGTGTACCTGCTCGCCGACTGAACCGCCTGCTGGACCGGGGCGTCGATAAGCGCAAAGAACCGGCGCCCCCGACAACCTGGTGGTTGCGGGGGCGCCGGCCGAGGAGTTTAGGCGAATACTGCGGATGCCTCGTCGAGACGGGCGACCTGCCCGGCGCTGAGCTCGAGCTTCGGTGCGGCCATGAGGGCCGGCAGCTGGTCGGCGGTGGAGGCGGAGGCGATCGGGGCGGTGACACCCTTGGCGATCAGCCAGGCCAGAGCGACGGTGGCGGGCTCGGAGTCGGCCTCCTTCGCGACCTCACGCAGGACCTCGATGGTCTTGAAGGCATCGTCGGTGGCCTGGCCCTCGGCGAAACCCTGGCGGGCCTTGCCCTCCAGGTCCTCCTTAGCGGCGTACTTACCGGTCAGCAGGCCGGAAGCCAGGGAGAAGTAGGTGAAGACGGCCGGGTCGAACTCGTCGATGATCGGCTTGATACCGGTCTCGTAGTCCTTGCGGGTGAGCAGGTTGTAGGCCGGCTGGACCGCGACGGGGCGGGCCGGGGAGTCGGCGGACTTCTCGAAGAACTCGCGCAGACGCTCCGGGCTGTAGTTGGACAGTGCGAGATGCTTGATCCTGCCGGACTCGATGAGCTCCTCAGCGATGGTGATCTGTTCCTCGATGGAGACGGTCTCGTCATCGTAGTGGTGGTAGAAGATGTCGATGGTCTCCAGGCCCAGGCGCTCCAGCGAAGCGTCGACTGCGGCGACGGTGGCCTCGCGGCTGCGGCCGGTGTGAGGCTCCAGGCCACCGGACTTGGTGGCGATGATCAGCTCACCCTTGCCGCGGGCCTTGATGTACTCGCCGAGAACAACCTCGGACTCCCCACCGCGGCCGTCCTCCTGCCAGACGGCGTAGAGGTCGGCGGTGTCGATGAAGTTGCCGCCAGCGGCGACGAAGGCGTCGAGCACCGCGAAGCTCTGCTCACGGTCGGAGGTCCAGCCGAAGGTGTTGCCACCCAGGTTGAGGGGGTAGATGTCGAAGTCGGTTCCCTTGATGCGGGTCATGTTCTCGTCAGCTCCTGTGCTGTGGTGTTTTCCGGGTACGTAGACTACTGTAGAGGGAAATACTTTAATTTTCAAGTTATGCCGATGAAACGGCTCCTACCTGCTGTATTATGATGGATACCCATGAACGACACCCGCTGGCTGCAACCCGAGGAAAGCGCCACCTGGCTCTCGCTGTGGTCGGTGACCAACTGGCTGCCCGCGCGTCTCGACGAACAACTCAAGGCCACCTCCGGCGTCGGACTGACCGACTACTTCGTCCTCGCGCAGGTCTCCATGGCTCCCGAACAGAAGATCAGCATGACCGAACTGGCCGCCCTCTCCGACATGACGGCCTCCCGGCTCTCCCACACTGTCTCCCGCCTGGAGAAACGCGGCTGGGTCCACCGCTCCCCCGCCCCCACGGACAAACGCACCAATATCGCCCACCTCACCGGGGAGGGCCGGACCTTCATCACTGGCGCCGCCCCCGGGCATGTGGAGGCCGTGCGCGACCTCGTCTTCGACGCCCTCGAACCCGATGAGGCCCGCGAATTCGGCCGACTGCTGGGCAAGGTCCTCACCCGGCTCGACCCGCCGCGCCTGCCGCGGGCCTAAACCTGCTTTCCGGCGCCCGCCGCCATGATGTCCTTCATGATCTGCGCGGTCTCCGTCGGCGTGGTGCCCACGCGTACGCCGGCGGCCTCCAGGGCCTTCTTCTTCGCCGCGGCCGTGCCCACCGAACCGGTGACGATGGCACCGGCATGCCCCATGGTCTTGCCCTCCGGGGCGGTGAATCCCGCCACGTAGCCGACCACCGGTTTGGTCACGTTCGCCCGGATGAACTCCGCCGCACGCTCCTCCGCATCCCCACCGATCTCCCCGATCATGATGATCGCCTCAGTGTCCGGATCCGCCTCGAAGGCGGTCAACGCATCAATGAAGGTGGTGCCGATGACCGGGTCACCGCCGATACCGATGGCCGTGGAGATTCCGATATCCGCGAGCTCGTACATCATCTGGTAGGTCAGGGTGCCCGATTTGGAGACCAGCCCCACCGGCCCGGATTCAGTGATGTTCGCCGGGATGATGCCCGCCAGCGAGGCCCCCGGGGTGATGATGCCGGGGCAGTTCGGGCCGATGATGCGCGTGCCGCCCACCTGCTTCGCGTGCGCCCACGCCTCCGAGACGTCCCGGACGGGGATACCCTCCGTGATGACCACCGCAAGCGGTATCCTCGCATCGACGGCCTCGAACATCGCCTCCCGTGCGAAGGCGGCGGGCACGAAGATCACCGAGACATTCGCCCCGGTCTCATCCATCGCCTCAGCCACCGTCCCGAAAACCGGCAGCTCCGTGCCATGCAGTGTGATCGTCTGCCCCGCCTTGCGGGGGTTTGTCCCACCCACCACGTTGGCGCCGGCGGCCAACATGCGGGTGGTGTGCTCCCGCCCCTCGTTGCCCGTGATGCCCTGGACGATGATCCGGGAGTTTCCGTCGAGGAAGACCGACATGGTTCAGCCCTGCACTTTCTGCTGCTCAGCGGAGGTTGAGGCTGCGAACTCAGCGGCTCGGTCAGCCGCCTCGTCCATGTTCCACACGCCAGTGACCAGCGGGTGGTCATAATCGGCGAGGATCCGACGGCCCTCCTCAACATTGTTGCCGTCGAGACGCACCACCAGAGGCTTGGCGGCGCCCTCCCCCAACGCCTCCAGCGCGGCGACGATGCCGCGCGCCACATCATCACAGGCGGTGATGCCCCCGAAGACGTTGACGAAGACGCTTTTGACCTGCTCATCCGCCAGGACAACTTCCAGGGCGGCGGTCATGGTCTCCGCAGAGGCGCCGCCGCCGATGTCCAGGAAGTTGGCTGGTTTCTGCCCGCCGTGCTTCTCACCGGCCGCAGCGACGACATCAAGGGTGGACATGACCAGACCAGCGCCATTGCCGATGATCCCCACCGAACCGTCGAGCGTGACGTATTTGAGCCCCTTGTCCCGGGCCTGCTGCTCCAGCGGGTCGAGATGCCCTGCGGCCTCCGCCAGTGTCGCCCGGTTCTCGTGCCGGAAGGCCGCGTTGTCATCGAGGGTGATCTTCGCGTCGATGGCGATGATCTCCCCCTGTCCGGTGAGCACCAGTGGGTTGACCTCCACGAGGGTGGCATCCTCCGCACGGTAGACCTCATAGAGTTTCTGCAGCACGGGGACGACCAGCTCCCCGACGCCTTCATCGAAGCCGGCCGACGCCACGATCTCGCGGGCCTTGGTCTCGTCGAGGCCGGTCAAGGGGTCAACCTCGATCCGCGCGAGGGCCTCGGGTTTCTCCTCCGCGAGAGTCTCGATGTCCATCCCGCCCGCGGTGGAGCACATCGCCAGGTAGGAGCGGTTCGCACGGTCCAGCAGCACCGAGAAGTAGTACTCCGCCCTAATGTCCACCGCCTGCGCAACCATCACCTGTTCGACGGTATGTCCCTTGATGTCCATTCCCAGGATGCCGCCCGCGGCGGTGGCTGCCTCCTCCGGGGTGCGGGCGAGCCGGATACCCCCGGCCTTGCCGCGCCCACCGATCTTGACCTGCGCCTTGACCACCGTGGCCCCGCCGATCCGGGTGGCCGCGTTGCGGGCCTCCTCCGGGGTGGCAGCAACGTCCCCCTGCAGGACGGGAACACCGTAGGCTTCGAACAGGTCGCGGGCCTGATACTCGAACAGATCCACGGTGCATCCCATCCGCAGCCTTATGAGCTGCTGTTTTGCGCTGCTTTATCTATACAGTGAACTCTATCACCCTGAACACGGGCGGACCGGGAAAATCCTCGCCGAAAGGGCCGTGACGAGGCTGGCCCTCCGTGATGAAGCACCAAAAAGCGCCGTCATCCAATACGGATGACGGCGCTGCGATGCTGTCAGATCAGCGGCTCACGCGAAGCGGATGCTTAGCGTGCGGCCTCGATCTGGACAGTCTGGGCGATTGCCTCGATGACACCGGCGACCTTGACGGCCTCCCAGACCTGCTCCTTGGTCAGACCCTCCTCGCGGACGGTGTTGGCGTGGGCGACGACGCAGTTCTCGCAACCGTTGATGGTGGAGACGGCGAGCGACCACAGCTCAAAGTCGACCTTGTCAACGCCGGGCTTGGCGATGATGTTCATGCGCAGGCCCATCTTGACCTGGGAGTAGTCATCACCCAAGAAGTGGCGGGCACGGTAGGCCACGTTGTTCATGGCCATCACGGTGGCGGCACCGAGAGCTGCCTCGAAGGCCTCCTCGGAGAGGTGCTCCTTGGCCTCCTCGGCGATCTCGGAGAACACCGTGTCGTTGCGGGTGGCGGCAGCGGAGGCGACCAGTGCGCCCCACAGCTGCTGCTCGTTCAGCTCGGTGGACCGGGTCAGGGAACCCAGGTTGAGCTTCTGGTCCTTGGCGTATTCCGGCAGTGCGCCGCGCAGGTTCTCGATCGACATGTTTACTTCAGGGACTCCTGGACGACATCCATCTTGTCGATGTTCTTGGTCGGGTCGTTGGCCTGCCAGTTGCATGCGCAGACCTCTTCAGACTGCAGGGCGTCGAGGACACGCAGGACCTCGTCGACGTTGCGGCCGACAGCGTCCGGGGTGACGGACACGAACTGGATGATGCCGTCCGGGTCGATGATGAAGGTCGCGCGGTCAGCGACGCCGTCCTTGTTCTCGACGCCGAGCTCGCGGATGAGCTCGTGCTTGATGTCGGAGAACATCGGGAACGGGACGTCCTTCAGCTCCGGGTGGGTTGCACGCCAGTTGAAGTGGGCGAACTCGTTGTCGATGGAGCCGCCGAGGACCTGGGTGTCGCGGTCCTGGAACTCCTCGTCGAGCTTGCCGAAGGCAGCGATCTCGGTCGGGCAGACGAAGGTGAAGTCCTTCGGGTAGAAGAAAACGACCTTCCACTTACCCGGGTAGGAATCCAGGGAAACGGTCTCGAAGTAGTCCTCCGGCTGCTGGGCGTTGACGCCCTGCAGGTCGCCACCCTTGAGGGCGGTGAGCTCAAACTCAGGGAACTTCTCTCCAACGGTCATGATTGCCATGCAAATGTCTCCTCGAAAAATGTGGTGAAGGCCCGTAGGAAAAGGTGATATCAGTTACCTTTTCGTTAGCCAGTTACCATTATGCACTGCCGATACGGTTTCGTCAATTAAAAAAACTTGTAAGTTAGTATAAAGTAATAGGCATGAGCAATAAAGAGTATCGTCCCACCCTTTCCCAGCTGCGGACCTTCGTGACCATCGCCGAGAACAAACACTTCGGCACCGCCGCCACCAAGCTGGGCATCTCCCAGCCCTCGCTCTCCCAGGCGCTGGTCGCCCTCGAGCACGGCCTGGGCATCCAACTCATCGAACGCTCCACCCGCCGCGTCATCGTCACACCAGCCGGCGAGCAGCTGCTCCCCTACGCCAAGTCGACCCTGGATGCTGCGGAGGCCTTCATCGCCCACTCACGTGGTACCCACGGTACCCTCATCGGCCCCCTGACGATAGGCATCATTCCGACGGTCGCCCCTTATATTCTGCCCACCCTGCTGACCTCGATCAACGAGAAGTACCCGGACCTCGTCCCCCACATCGTCGAGGACCAGACCCGCCACCTGCTGCAGATGCTCCGTGACGGTCACCTGGACCTGGCCATCATGGCCCTGCCCTCGGAGACCTCCGGCGTGGCCGAGGTGCCGCTCTACAACGAGGACTTCGCGGTGGTCGTCCCCGACAACCACCCCCTGGCCGGCCGCACCGACCTCGGCCTGGCCGAGCTCGACCAGCTCGACCTGCTGCTTCTCGACGACGGCCACTGTCTCCACGACCAGATCGTCGATCTGTGCCGCAAGGCTGACCTCAACCCCACCGAGGCGACCAACTCCGTCACCCGGGCCTCCTCCCTGACCACCATCATGCAGCTGGTCGTCGGGGGCCTGGGTTCGACGCTGGTGCCGGTCTCGGCGCTGAACACCGAGTGTCAGCGTCCCGGTCTGGCCGTCGCGCGCTTCCGCGACGATGTCACTGCCCAGCGCCAGATCGGCCTGGTGCACCGTTCCTCCAGCTCACGCGCGGAGGAGTTCCAGATGCTGGGTCAGCTGGTCACCGAGGCCTTCCACGCTGCCGTGACGGAACCGGTCAGCGCGTGACCGGTGCCGGCAGCGGTCCGGCCGCGGCCTGACGGAACATCATCGCCTGCATGAGCAGCAGCGCCGGGGCGAGCACGATGAGTGCCAGACCGAAGGTGACGATCGCCGACACGCCGACCACCAGGCCCGCGACAATGTTGAAGGCGAGCAGACGGCCGTAGTTGCGCAACCCGGCGCGGAAACCCTGGGAGATGCCGCCGCCGAGACCGGCGCGCCGGTCAATCACGAACCACACCATGAACATGGTCAGCGGGGCGATGAGCACCGCGATCAGCATGATCAGGGCGATCCCGGCGAAGAGACCGCCCAGGAAGGCCAGCGACTCATCCGTCGAGGACATCTGGCTCTCGCCGATGGGATTGGCCGCCAGGAACAGGGGCACCGCGAGAGCCGCAAAGAGGACGCTCGTGGCGATCTGGAGCAGGATGCTCAGGCCGAAGGCGGGGCCGAAGTTGACGTTGTCGGTGAAGTCCCCCAGCCCGATCTTCGCCTTGTCCACCTGCCGGAGGGCACCGTGGTAGACGAAGATCATGAGGGCGGCCAGCGCCAGCCCGAAGATCAGCTGGGCACCCTGGTAACCGAGGCTGGTCTGCGTCGCCGCACCGGCATCGAAACCACCGAAGGCGAGTTCGATGAGGATCGAACCGGCCATGATCACGATTCCCAGGACGAGACCGCCGACGATCCACACCAGCCAGTTGCGGAAGACAGCCCCGAAGGCCCAGCTCACGGCCTCCAACGGCTGGACCTTGCCGGTACCCTGCGGCTGGCTGTAGGCGGGCTGCCCGTACATCGGCTGGCCGGCGCCGTAACCGGCGTAGCCCGCACCGTAGCCGGGGGTGTCCTCGGGGTGCGGTGTGGAGGGGTAGGACGGGTACTGCGGCCGTTCGTTGGACGGCTCACCCGCCCGGTCATCAGAGGGGTCGTTCGGGGTGGACATGAGTCCGCCTTCCTGGTTTCTCGCGGTCTGGTACGCGACCAACGATAGGCGAAGGGGCGGTAAGCGGTAGGATCTGGCGTCAATCATGACTAATCCCTCTGCAGCCCCGGTCACCCGCGAATCCCTCCTCCAGCGACTCGCCGATGTCTCGCTTGCCGACGAGCGCTCCTTCCGCCGTCGCCTGCACAAGGCCCGCGCCCCGAAGGCGCTGGCGGCGATCGCGGCGGATGTGGAACGCGCCGTCGAGAAGCGCGCCCTCATCGAGGCCGGTATCCCCGAGATCGAGTACCCCGAATCCCTGCCTGTCTCCGCCCGGCGCGAGGACATCGCCGAGGCGATCGAGAACAACCAGGTCGTCATCATCGCCGGTGAGACCGGCTCCGGTAAGACGACGCAGATCCCGAAGATCTGCCTGGAGCTGGGCCGTGGCCGGCGTGGCCTGATCGGGCACACCCAGCCGCGCCGCCTGGCGGCCCGCACCGTCGCTGAGCGTATCGCGGAGGAGCTCGGCCAGGAGATCGGTGGGACCGTCGGTTACGCGATCCGTTTCGACGACCGTGTCTCCGCCACCTCCGCCGTCAAGCTCATGACCGACGGCATCCTGCTCGCCGAGATGCAGCGGGACCGTTTCCTCAACGCCTACGACACACTCATCATCGACGAGGCCCACGAACGTTCCCTCAACATCGACTTCCTGCTGGGCTACCTGCGCCGGCTGCTGCCGAAGCGGCCGGACCTGAAGGTCATCATCACCTCCGCGACGATCGACCCCGAACGGTTCGCGGAGCACTTCGCCGATGTCGAGGGTGAGCCCGCCCCCATCATTGAGGTCTCCGGCCGCACCTTCCCCGTGGAGATCCGCTACCGGCCCATGGAGTTCGAACGCGACGGCAAGCTCATCGACCAGGACCCCATGGACGCGTTGTGCGAGGCCTGCGAGGAGCTCATGCTCGAGGGCCCCGGTGACATCCTCTGCTTCTTCCCCGGCGAGCGTGACATCCGCGACGCCATGGAGGCCATCGAAGGTCGGAAGTGGAAGGGCGTGGAGGTCACGCCGCTGTTCGGCCGCCTGTCCAACCAGGAACAGCACCGCGTGTTCCAGCCGCACTCCGGCCGGCGCATCGTGCTGTCGACCAACATCGCCGAGACGTCGCTGACCGTGCCCGGCATCCGTTATGTCGTGGACACCGGTACGGCGCGTATCTCGCGCTATTCCACCCGCAACAAGGTCCAGCGTCTGCCCATCGAGCCGGTTTCTCAGGCCAGCGCGAACCAGCGTTCGGGCCGCTGTGGCCGTGTGGCCGACGGCATCGCCATCCGACTCTATTCCGAGGAGGACTTCAACTCGCGTCCCGAGTTCACCGATCCGGAGATCCTGCGCACCAACCTCGCCAGCGTCATCCTCCAGATGGCACTCATGCGTCTGGGTGACATCGCCGAGTTCCCCTTCGTGCAGCCGCCGGAGAATCGGGCCATCCGCGACGGCCTCCTCCTGCTCCACGAGCTGGGCGCCCTGACCAGTGAAGAAAGCGACGGCCAGCCGGTACTCACCCCCGTGGGCCGCGACATCGCGCGTATCCCCGTCGACCCCCGCATGGCGCGCATGCTCGTGGAGGCCAACCGCCTCGGGGAGCTCGATCCCCTCATCGTCATCGTCGCCGCGATGACCATCCAGGACGTGCGCGAACGCCCCCTGGAGCAGCAGGCCCAGGCCGACCAGAAGCACGCCCGCTTCAAGGACACCACCAGTGACTTCCTCAGTTCCCTGAAACTGTGGGACTACATCAACCAGTCCCGCGACGACCTGACCGGCAACGCCTTCCGTCGCCGCATGAAAGCCGAGTTCCTCCACTACATGCGCATCCGCGAGTGGTACGACCTGGTCCGGCAGCTGCGTGAGGTCACCCGCCAGCTCGGCTGGTCGACGCGTCAGGACGTCGCCGGTGACCGCAACCCCGATGCCATCCACCAGTCACTGCTCGCCGGCCTGCTCTCCCACATCGGTTCCCGGGACGGCAACACCCGCGAGTTCAAGGGCGCGCGCGGCACCCGCTTCATGATCTTCCCCGGTTCCGCCCTGGCCAAAAAACCGCCGGAGTTCATCATGGCCGCCGAACTGGTGGAGACCTCCCGCCTGTGGGCCCGCGACGTGGCGAAGATTGAGCCCGCCTGGGTGGAGAAACTCGCCGGCCCGCTGCTCAAGCACCAGTATTCCGAACCGGCCTGGTCCCGGAAGCGCGCCTCCGGCATCGCCCACCAGAAGTCCACCCTCTACGGTGTGACCATCATCGCCGACCGGACGGTCCCCTATCACCGGGTGGATCCCGAGGCGGCCCGCGACATGTTCATCCGGCACGCCCTCATCGAGGGCGACTGGACCACCCACCACACGTTCTTCCACTCCAACGTGGAGAAGCTCGAGGCCGCCGCGGAGATCGAGGAGAAGGCCCGCCGCCGCGGCATCCTCGTCGACGAGGACACCCTCTTCGACTTCTACGACTCCCGCCTGCCCCAGACCGTGACCACCGGCCGCCACTTCGACAGCTGGTGGAAGAAGGAGAGGCAGGACAATCCGCAGCTGCTCGACTTCGACCCCGAGGCACTCCTGGGCGACGACGCCGGTTCCATCACCGAGGAGGCCTTCCCCGGCACCTGGCGCAAGGGCAGCATCGACTACGACCTCGAGTACCGCTTCGAACCCGGCCACCCGCAGGACGGTGTGACCATCCTCGTGCCCATCCCGCTGCTGGCCGGCATGGACCGCGAGGGCTTCGACTGGCTGGTGCCCGGCCTGCGCGAGGAGCTGATCACTGAGCTCATCCGCACCCTGCCGAAGGAACTGCGCCGGACCGTGGTGCCCGCCCCGGACTACGCCGCCCGTGCCCTGCCCCGCCTGATCCCCCACGAGGGCCCCCTGGTGGAGCAGCTGGCCGAGGTCCTGCGTTCCCTGGGCGGACGCATGATCTCCGCGGGGGATTTCCGGCCTTCCGCGCTGCCCGCGCACCTGAAGATGACCTTCGGAGCCGTGGACAAACGGGGCAGGGTCGTCGACGCCGACAAGGACCTGCGCGTCCTGATCGACCGCAACGCCGGCTCCATCCGGTCCTCGGTGTCGAAGGTCTCCCGCACCAGCGAATCCCGGGCCGTGGCGAAGTGGACCCCGGAGAATCTGGGTACCGTCGCTGAGGAGGTCACCACGGTGGTCGACGGCCACGAGGTCACCGCCTACCCCGCGCTGGTGGCCACCCCGGGTGGCGTGGAGATCCGCGTGCACCCCACGAAAGCCGCTGCCGAGGCATCCATGATCACCGCCACGCTGACGCTGCTGATCCGGGAGATCACCGTCAACGCGAGCCAGATGACCAAGGGGTTGCCGCTGCAGCAACGGGTCGCGGTGGACAACTATCCCCACGGTGGGGCCGCAGGCCTCGTCGAGGATGCCCGTGTCGCCGCCATCCGTGATCTGATGCTCGAGCACGGTGGTCCGGTGCGGTCCCCGGAGGAATTCGAGGAGCTGAAGAAGAAGGTCTCCCCCGATGTACCCGGGGCGGTCCGCCGCACAGTGGTGTCGCTGGCCCCGGCGCTGATCGAGTACCAGTCTGTGGCCGAAGAGCTTGCGAAGTGGAGTGGTGAGGCCATCGACGACATGAAGGCCCAGCTGGAGTTTCTCCTGCCGCGCAACGCCATCACCATCCACGGCGCGGCACAACTGCGTCACCTCCCCCGCTACCTGCAGGCGGTGCGTATCCGGATCGAGGAGATGGGGCAGGACCCGGACAAGGACGCTGACCGCCAGGACGAGGTCGAGGAGGCACAGACCTACCTCAACCTGCGCCTGGCGAAGCTGCCGAAGGGCAGGGAGAAGACACGCGAGGTCAAGGACATCCGTTGGATGATCGAGGAGCTGCGGGTCAGCCTCTTCGCCCAGCGGCTGGGAACCGCCCGCCCCATCTCCCTGCGCCGGATCCAGAAGGCCGTGGACAAACTGCGCTGAGGCTCAGCCCTCCAGGGCTGCGGCTGCGGCCTCCTCCTCACGGGCGCGGCGGCGCATGAGTCGGATCTCCGACTCGAAGTCCTCCGCGGACTCGAAGGACTTGTACACCGAGGCGAAACGCAGGTAGGCCACCTCATCCAGGGCCCGGAGGGGTTCGAGGATGGCCAGTCCGATGTCGTTGGCATCCACCTGCGAACTGCCCTGGGAACGGACGATCTCCTCCACCTGCTGGGCCAGGCGTTTGAGTGCGTCGTCGGAGACGTCGCGGCCCTGGCAGGCGCGGCGCACACCCAGAATGACCTTGTCACGGCTGAAGGGTTCGGTGACGCCGTTGCGCTTGACCACCAGCAGCACGGCTTTCTCGATCGTGGTGAAACGCCCGCCGCATTTGGTGCACTCCCGGCGACGACGGATGGCGGTTCCCGCGTCGATGATGCGCGAATCGATGACTCTGGAATGGTCATGGTGGCAGAACGGGCAGTACACGGCGTGTCTTCAGTACCTTTCGGGGACGGGACCGGCAGAAATCACTGGCACTGATCCTACCCGCCGGGAGCGGTGGCCCTAACCGTTCCGCGGGATAACGGGGCGTTCCGCGACGGTCGGGTAGGCGGGGGTATCCTCCTCACCCGCCCCCACCAGGCAGGCGCTGGCCACCGCCAGACCCAGCAGGGCTCCGAGCAGATAGGTCAGGCCGGTCTCCCGGGGGCCGGTCTGCTGCTCCGTATGGTCGTTCCCCCACACCTCCATGACGTCCGCAGCGTCCCGCCCCTGCGTTCGAGGGCACGGACGGAGCGTTCGAACGTGCCGCTCGGCGGCGCTGCCCTCATTAAAGCCCGAGGGCTCCCACACGGCAGCGGTGGAGACACGGCTGCCACCACTGCCCTGGTCACTGTCACCTGCACTGGAACGGTTGCGGAAGGTGGTCATCACGGGACCCTTTCGTTGACTACGGCGAGAATATCGGGGACACCCAACAGATTCGAACAGAAACACCGTTCAGATGTTCGAACTAGATGGTATGTTCGATTTATAGCACCAGCCGGAAACTTTGTCCACGGAACCGGCAGATCAGTCGAACATCCGTACCAGAACGTGGTACACATGTATCAGGTGAATGGCACGCTGAGCGCGGACCATTCGAACAGTCGCCACCCGCACCACCGACCTCGTACCCAAGGAGCGAGTAAGGACCATGACCCGTAAGAGCAAAACCAGTAGTCCCACCCCTTCGGGCAAGCCCGATCCCGCCACCCTCTCGGACCGGCAGCGACGGATCCTGGAGGTCATCCGGGATGCCGTAGTGCTGCGCGGCTACCCGCCGAGCATCCGGGAGATCGGTGATGCAGCCGGCCTGCAGTCCACCTCCTCCGTGGCCTACCAGCTCAACCAGCTGGAGAAGAAGGGATTCCTGCGCCGCGACCCGAATAAGCCGCGCGCCGTGGATGTCCGCACCCTCCCCTCCACCGATATGGGCAAGAAGCCGGGCCGCCGCGCCGGCGCGAAGGGCCCCCAGGCGCCCGCCGGGGCCACGGCCGCGAACTTCATCCCGGTGGTCGGCCGGATCGCGGCCGGCTCCCCGATCCTGGCTGAGCAGGAGGTCGAGGAGTATTACCCGCTGCCGGCCGACCTGGTCGGCGACGGCGAGCTGTTCATGCTCCAGGTCGTCGGCGAGTCCATGAAGAACGCCGGCATCCTCGACGGCGACTGGGTGGTCGTGCGTTCCCAGCCGGTTGCCGAGCAGGGTGAGTTCGTCGCCGCACTCATCGACGGGGAGGCCACCGCGAAGGAGTTCCACAAGGATTCCACCGGCATCTGGCTGCTGCCCCATAATGAGGACTTTGCCCCTATCCCGGGTGACAAGGCCGAGATCATGGGCAAGATCGTCTCGGTGTTCCGCAAGCTCTGATGTGCATCGCCGGATCCGGGCAACCGGCACGGCAAAATCCCACATCATCCCACCGGAACGGACGGAGAGCAGTGGCGGACGGGCCCGGGGGTGGGCCCGTCCCCGCCCCTGGTTCCTCCCCCATTCCTACTGCTTGATCGGCGTTCCCTCCCCCGCTGCCCGTTATTTTGGAACAATGGCAGAAACAGACATTCCCCCACTGTCCGATGTCTTCCTGCGAGGCATCCGAGGAGGATCCATGTATGCAGAGGAACGCCGTCGACAGATCGCCTCCCTCACCGCCGTTGAAGGCCGGGTCAACGTCACTGAACTGGCCCATCGTTTCGACGTGACCGCCGAGACGATCCGCCGCGATCTCGCTGTGCTCGACAGGGAGGGGGTGGTGCACCGGGTCCATGGCGGAGCCGTCGCCAGCCAGAGCTTCCAGACCACCGAGTTCTCCCTCGATGCCCGGTTCCGTTCCGCCCCCACCGCCAAATCGGCGATCGCGCGCGCGGCCCTGCGCTTCCTGCCGGAACCCCACCGCGGTCTCTTCCTCGACTCCGGTTCCACCATCGGCACCCTGGCGGACCTCATCGCTGAGCAGCCCAACTCCGGCCAGTGGTCGATCGTGACCAACAGCCTGCCCATCTCACTGAACCTGGCCAACAAGGGACTGCGGGAGGTGCAGTTGCTCGGGGGTTCGGTCCGGGCCATCACCCAGGCCGTGGTCGGTGACACCGCCCTGCGGACACTGGCGCTCATGCGGGCGGACGTCGCCTTCATCGGTACCAATGCCCTGACCCTGGACCACGGCCTGTCGACCGCGGATGCCCAGGAGGCGGCCATCAAGTCAGCGATGGTGACCAATGCGCACAAGGTGGTCGTCCTCTGCGACTCCACCAAGCTGGGCACCGACTACCTGGTCAGTTTCGCCAGCATCAATGACATCGACGTCCTCATCACCGACTCCTCCGCCCCGGAGTCCTACCTGGCGAACCTGCGGGAGCGCGAGGTCGAGGTCATCATCGCCGACGACTGACCTCCCGCGCCCGGCCGTACGGGTCAGCCCAACAGGACCCGGCGGGCCGCCGCGCGTGCCTCATCCGGCCCTGCGGTCCCGAGGACCTCCTCGGCCGCCCGCTGGCAGGAGGCCAGATCCACCTCGGCCAGCTGCGCCCCGACCCCGGCCACCGCCGTCGCGGCCGCGGACAGGGAGGACACGCCCAGCCCGGTGAGCACGCACGCCAGCAGCGGATCTGCTGCCGCTTCACCACAGACACCGACGGGGGTGCTGGTGAGGGCACCGACCCGGCAGGTCTCCTGCACCAGGCGCAGCACCGCCGGTTGCCACGGGTCCGTGAGATAGGCCAGCTGTGGGGAGAGCCGGTCGGCGGCCATCGTGTACTGGGTGAGATCGTTGGTGCCGATGGAGACGAAGTCCAGGTGCGGCATCAGCTGGTCGGACATCAGGGCCGCGGCAGGCACTTCGACCATCGCTCCGGGGGTGAGTCCGCGGTCACGGCACAGGCCCGCGAACCACTCGGCCTCCTGTTCGGTGGCCACCATGGGCGCCATCACCCAGGTGGGGGCATCCTTGCTGCGTCCTTCGGCAGCCAGGGCAATGGCGTCGAGCTGGCGGGTCATCAACCCCTCGTTCTCCCGCGCGAGACGCAGGCCGCGCACGCCCAGGGCCGGGTTCTCCTCTTCGCTCAAGGTGGCGTAGGCGATGGGTTTGTCCGATCCCGCATCCAGGGTCCGGATGACCACCTTGGAGTCAGGGAAGGCCTCGAGGACCTTCCGGTAGACCGCTGCCTGCTCCTCGACGGTGGGTTCCGTGGAGGTCGACAAGAAGCTCAACTCGGTGCGGTAGAGGCCCACCCCCTCCACCTGAGCGTCGGCGGCGAGGCGGGCGGCGTTGCCGTCGGCGACGTTGGCCAGCAGCTGGACACGGTGGCCGTCCCTGGTCTGAGCGGGGCCCCGCCACTGGGCGATGACCGCGGCCCGCTCACGGAATTCGGCGAGGGCTGCGCGGGAGGAGGCCTCATCCGCGTTGCGGGTGACGGTGCCACGGGCGCCGTCGACAAGCACGACTTCGCCGGCGATGATCTCGCGTATCTTCTTCCCGGCGGCGACGATGCACGGCAGGTTCAGCTGGCGGGCGATGATGGCGGTGTGGCTGGTGGGTCCGCCGAGCTCGGTGACCAGGCCGACAACGTGGGAGGTGTCCAGGGTGGCGGTGTCGGCGGGCGAGAGATCGTCTGCGAAGAGGACGGCCTCGCCCTCGATGTCGGGCAGGCCGGGTTCCTCCTCGCCACGCAGCTCGGCGATGACGCGGTCGCGGATGTCCCGCAGGTCCGTGGTGCGCTCGGCCATCACTCCCCCGGCGGCCTCGAACATGTCGATGAACTTCTGGGTGGCGACGACGGTGGCGTATTCGGCGGGATGTCCGGAGCCGATGTTCTTCTTCACCCCCCGGCGCCAGCCGCGGTCCTTGACCATGCCCACGGTGGCGGTGAGCACCTCGGCGGCGGCCCCCTCCACGGTCTCCGCGCGGGCCGACAGGCGCCCAGCGACAGTGTCCGCGGCGGCGGTGAAGCGATCGAACTCGCTGTCGTGGGCGTCCTCGGCGATGGTCTGGCCGGCTTCCGGCAGGTCGGGCCGGGGGCGCACCCATACGGCCGGGGCATAGGCGATGCCGGCGACGACGCCGGTGCCCTTGAGGGATGCTGCTTCGGAGGTGCTGCGGGCAGATTCCATGAATCCTGAACTCCCATCTCACAGAACAAGGGTGGTGTGACCTCCAGAACACCACAGAATCCACCGTTTCGCAATGATCCGGGCAACCGCAATCCTTGACAATCGGACACGATCGGACAATAATCAGGTCACACAACCACATTGAATGTGACTTAGTTCATCATTTTCATAACGGAGCGTTGCCACCCCCTGAGACGAGCATGTGCCCGCCGACAACGCCATACGCTTGAGCCAGATCACGGCATCGGCCGGTTCCCGGCCGGGGTGCCGGGTGGTCCGGGGCCTGCGCCCCACCTGCAACCGCCATCCAGATTTTCCCGACCGGACAGGGAGCCGACAGTGATACTCACCTTGACACCGAACCCCAGCATCGACGCCACCATGCAGCTGGACTCAGAGCTGCGCCGCGGCCACGTGCAACGGCCGACCTCGATCACCCAGGTCGCCGGAGGCAAGGGCGTCAACGTCTCGCACGCGATGCTGCTCGCAGGGAAGCACACCCTGGCGGTCTTCCCCGCCGGCGGCAACGACCCCTTCGTGGCCCTGACCCGCCAGACCGAGATCCCCTTCCACGCGATCCCTGTTGAGGAGGGCGTGCGCATCAACGCCACCATCGCCGAACCTGACGGCACGACCACAAAGATCAACGGCCCCGGCGCAACCATCGACAACCGCGTCCGCAAGGTGGTCGAGGAGACCGTCACCCAGCTCTCAGCCAGCTCCTCATGGCTGGTCATGGCCGGTTCCCTGCCACCCGGGGTCCCCGTCGGCTGGTACACCGACCTCATCGCCACCGTGCGGGCCACCCACCCGGACCTGCCCATCGCGGTGGACACCTCGGATGCCGCGATCCGGGCGCTGGGCCAGGGGCTGGAGCGGGCCGCACCGACCCTGATCAAGCCGAACGGCCTGGAGTTGGGCCAGCTGGTCGACCGCGACGGGGAGGCACTGGAGGAGGCGGCCGCGGCCGGTGATTTCGAGGAGGTCGTCGCCGCCGCCCGGATGGTCATCCACCGGGGCATCGACGAGGTCCTGGTCACCCTGGGTGCCTCCGGGGCGGCTCTGGTCACCCGGGAGGGGGCCTGGTTCGCCACACCTCCGCCCGTCGAGGTCAGGTCCACCGTCGGGGCGGGCGACAGCTCGTTGGCCGGCTATCTCATTGCCCGGGCGGAGGGCGGCGGACCTGCCGACTGCCTCACCCGGGCGGTAGCCTACGGCACAGCTGCCACCGGGCTGCCAGGCACCACCATCCCGTCCCCTGCTCAACTGAATCTCACCGACACGCACGTGCGTGCCCTTTAAGACGCAGAGGTATCCCATGTCGATCATCACCACCGATCTGGTCCGTCTGGACGCAGACCTCGGGTCCACCACCACCGCTGTCATCACGGCCCTGGCCGGTCTCGTCCACGAGTCCGGCCGTGCCACCTCCGCCGCCCTGCTTGCCGACGCCGCCCTGGCCCGCGAGGCCCAGAACCCCACCGGAGTGCCGGGCAGGGTGGCCATCCCCCACTGCCGCTCCGCGGCCGTCACCGAGCCCACTCTGGCCTTCGCACGCCTGTCGCGGGCAGTGGATTTCGGCGGCCCGGACGGGGATGCTGACCTGGTCTTCCTCATCGCCGCCCCGGAGGGCGGGGGCAAGGCGCACCTGAAGATCCTGTCCAAACTCGCCCGCGCGCTCGTGCGCGGCGACTTCGTCGACCGGCTCCGCGCCGCAGGAACCCCGGCGGACATCGTTGCCGCGGTCTCGGAGGTGGTGGGTGAAGGGGGTGTCGAGAAGCAGGCCGAACCGCAACCGGAACAGGTGCCGGCCACCCCGGCCGGCGCACAGGTCACCCGGATCGTCGCCGTGACCGCCTGCCCCACCGGTATCGCGCACACCTACATGGCCGCTGACGCCCTCACCCAGACAGCGCAGGAGCGTGACGACGTTGAACTCGTCGTGGAGACCCAGGGTTCCTCCTCCACGAAGGCGATCGACCCGGAGAGCATCCGCAACGCCGACGCCGTCATCTTCGCCACCGATGTCGGGGTGCGCGACAGGGAACGCTTCGCCGGTAAACCCGTCATCGAATCCCCCGTCAAACGCGCCATCAACGAACCCGCGAAGATGATCGACGAGGCACTCGCCGCGGCCGCCAACCCCGGCGCCCGGCGCGTGGCGGCGGGACCGGCCGCCACGGAGAGCACCGAGCAGGCGGCGCAGCCGGGTTGGGCCCGCCGCATCCAGCAGGCCGTGATGACCGGCGTGTCCTACATGATCCCCTTCGTCGCCGCCGGTGGCCTGCTGCTGGCCCTCGGTTTCCTCGTGGGCGGTTATGACGTGGCCAACGGCTGGCAGGCCATCGCACTGCAGCACTCGCTGACCAACCTGCCCGGCAACGACGTGCTCGTGGACGGGGCGACGGTGACCTTCGACCGTTCGGGGCTGGGCCTGTATCTGGGTGCGGTGCTCTTCGCCACCGGTCAGATGGCGATGGGATTCATCGTCGCCGCGCTGTCGGGTTACACGGCCTTCGCCCTGGCCGGCCGTCCCGGTATCGCCCCCGGCTTCGTCGGTGGCGCCATCTCCGTGCTCGTCGGCGCCGGTTTCATCGGTGGTCTGGTCACGGGCATCCTCGCCGGTCTGGTGGCCTTGTGGATCGGCAACTGGAAGGTCCCGCGCGTGTTGTCCTCGCTCATGCCCGTGGTGATCATCCCGCTGCTGACCTCACTGTTCGTGGGGCTGGTCATGTTCCTCCTGCTGGGCCGCCCACTCGAGGACCTCATGACCGGCCTGACCGAGTGGCTGTCCTCCATGTCCGGTTCCTCCGCGGTGGTACTGGGTGTCATCCTCGGCCTGATGATGTGCTTCGACCTCGGCGGGCCGGTGAACAAGGCCGCCTACCTCTTCGCCACCGCCGGGCTGTCCACCGGTGATGAGTCCTCCATGCAGATCATGGCGGCGGTCATGGCCGCCGGCATGGTCCCGCCGATCGCCCTGTCCGTGGCCACCATCGTGCGCCAGAAACTGTTCACCCCCGCGGAACAGGAGAACGGCAAGTCCGCCTGGCTGCTGGGCCTGTCCTTCATCTCCGAGGGGGCGATCCCTTTCGCCGCCGCGGATCCGCTGCGCGTCATCCCCTCGATGATGGTCGGCGGTGCCGTCACGGGTGCCGTGTCCATGGGCCTGGGTGTGGGTTCCCGCGCCCCGCACGGCGGTGTGTTCGTGCTCTTCGCCATCGACCCGTGGTGGGGCTTCCTCCTGGCGATCATCGCCGGCACGGTCGTCTCGGCGATCGCGGTCATCGCGCTCAAGCAGTTCTGGCCCAACAAGGCCTCCCAGGCCATGGCAGCGGCCCCGGTCAGTGCCTAAGCTGGTCTCCAGCACCTGATAATCAACGAAAGGACCCCCACCCATGGCCTCCAAGACCGTCACCGTCGGCTCCGCAGTCGGCCTCCACGCCCGCCCCGCGGCCATCGTCGCCGATGCCGCCGGCGAGTACGACGACGAGATCCTGCTGACCCTGGTCGGCGACGAGGACGGCGAGGAGGCGGATGCCGCGTCCTCCCTCATGATCATGGCCCTCGGCGCCGAGAAGGGCGACCAGGTCACCATCACCTCGGACAACGCCGCAGCCGTGGAGAAGATCGCCGCCCTGATCGAAACCGATCTGGACGCCTCCTAGTCTCCCGCTGGCACCCTGGAATCACTGACGCCGCCCACCGTCTCCCGGTGGGCGGCGTCAGCTGTGCGCGGGGTGTGCCTGTTCAGGCGAGGGTGGCGTAGAGGTCGGTGATCATCTCCGCCGGGTCCGCCTCCGGGGTGGGCATGGTGACATATTCCTCCCAGAACACCGGCCCGGTCGGTCGCCCGAGGGAGCGGACGTGGTCGCTCAGTTCCTGCCAGGCCGCAGTCAGCCCGTCATAGGGGCCGGTGTGGCGCCGGACGAGCGCCTCGTGCTCCGGGATCCGGTGGACCAGATCGGGGTGCGCCGCGGTCAGCGCCTCCGCGTGCTCCTCGGCGACGGGGAATCCCCCGGCAATGTCAACGCTGTCGGTCAACGGGGAGAAGTAGTAGGCGCGGGCGGGACCTGCGGGTTCGGCGCCGACGGAACGGACCGCCCGGAGTGCGCGTGTGAAGGCGCCGTCGAAGTAACCGGTCATGTTGTCGGTGGGGATGGTCTCGCGGCTGGCCACGAGAATATGGGCGGGGACGGTGACTGTGGTGTGGTCGCTCATTCCCCCAGCCTAGAAGCCACGGCCTAGAACTTCGCGGTTTTTCCCTCACCGATGGTGGTGTAGAGCTTCTTCAGCACCGGGTAGGCGATGAGGATGCCGGCCGAGCCCCAGGCGATGCCCTCGAGCTCCACACCGAAGACAGTCAGAGTCAGGTTGCCCACCCCCGCAATGAGGGCGACCGCGGCGGCCGTGAGATTGACCGGGTTGTTGAAGTTGACGTTGTTGTCCTGCCAGATGCGCACACCCAGCATGCCGATGAGTCCGTAGAGCACGATCGTCGCCCCGCCGAGTACGCCGGCGGGGATGGTGAAGATCAGCGCCCCGAATTTCGGCACGAAAGCCAGGGCCACCGCGGTGAGGGCGGCGACCCAGTATGCGGCGGTGGAGTACACGCGGGTGGCGGCCATGACACCGATGTTCTCCGCGTAGGTCGTGGTACCCGAACCGCCGAAGGAACCGGCCAGCGTTGTGGCCAGACCGTCGGCGACCAGGGCGTCACCGGCCAGGTCATCGAGGTTGCGGCCGGTCATCTCACTGACCGCCTTGACGTGGCCGACGTTCTCCGCGATGAGGACGATGACCACCGGCAGGGTCACCAGGATCGCCGAGAGCTGGAACTGCGGGGACTGGAATTCCGGTAACCCGAACCAGGCGGCCTGCGCGATGGCGTCCCCGGTGCCCTCCGCGAGGTTGCCGGTCACCGCGGCGAAGGCCCAGCCGATGACCACGCCGATGAGGATACCCAGGCGGGCGACCATACCCCGGCCGGCGACGGTGGCCAGCACGATCGCCACCAGCGTCACGGTGGCCACCAGCGGCTGGGACTGGAAGTTGGTGGTGGCCACCGGGGCCAGGTTCAGACCGATGAGGGCGACGATCGCGCCCGTGACGGCCGGCGGCATGACCGCATCCAGGACCCGCCGCCCCGCGGCCTTGACCACGAATCCCACCGCCACCAGCACCAGACCCGCGACGAGCACGCCGCCGAGCTGGGCACCCATACCGTGCTGCTGGCTGGCCATGAGCGGGGCGATGAAGGCGAAGGAAGAACCCAGGTAGCTGGGCAGCCGGTTCCGGGTGATCAGCAGGAAGAGCATCGTGCCCAGACCGGAGAACAGCAGTGTCGTGTTGACGGGAAAACCCGTCAGGGTGGGCACCAGCAGGGTGGCGCCGAACATGGCGACCACGTGCTGCATGCCGATGCCGATGGTGCGGGGCCAGCTCAGCCGCTCCTCGGGGGCGACGACCGCGCCGGGGAGGATCCTCCGGCCGTCGCCGTGCACGGTCCAGCCGAACCGGCTGCGGGGCTCACTGGGGGTGTTGGTAGTCACGGCTCAACAGTAGTCCCCGGTACCCTGCCCCAGCGCGCGGGTGTCAGGACGCCTCGGGGGTGGTCTCCGGCTCGGGGTCGACGGTGAATTCCGCGAGTTCCGCGGCGAGGGACTGTGGCAGGCGGACGTCAATGAGCGTGCCTTCGCCGGTGTATTCCTCGGAGCGGACGGTGCCGTACTCGTGGAGGCGGGAGATGATGTCACCGCGGGTGAAGGGTACGAGCAGGACGAGGTGGGCGTCCAGCGAGTTGAGGAAGAGCTCGATGCGCGCCTCCAGCTCGGGGATTCCCTCCCCCGTCATCGCGGAGACGTACACGGCCTTCTCGACGGTGTGCCGCAGTTCGGCCAGCACCAGGGGGTCCGCCTGGTCGATCTTGTTCACCACGATCAACTCCGGCGGGGCCTGCTCCCCGGTCTCCTTGACGATGTCGTAGATGACCTTGTTCACCGCCTCGATCTGTTTGAGGGGGAACGGGTCGGAGCCGTCGACCACATGCAGCACCAGATCCGCGGCGAGCACCTCCTCCAGGGTCGATTTGAATGCCTCGACCAGCTGGGTGGGCAGGTGGCGGACGAAGCCGACGGTGTCGGTGAAGACGACGGCGCGGCCGTCGGCCAGCTCGGCACGGCGGGTCGTGGGGTCCAGGGTGGCGAACAGGGCGTCCTCCACCAGCACACCCGCACCGGTCAGTGCGTTGATGAGGGAGGATTTTCCGGCGTTGGTGTAACCGGCGATGGCGATCTGCGGGATCGTCGAGGACTGGCGGCGCTGGCGTTTGATCTCCCGGGCAGTCTTCATACCGGAGAGTTCGCGGCGCAGTTTGGCCATCTCCTGGCGCAGCCGGCGGCGGTCGGCCTCGATCCGGGTCTCACCCGGACCACGCAGACCCACACCGCCGTTGGAACCTGCCCGGCCACCGGCCTGGCGCGAGAGGTTGCCGCCCCAGCCGCGCACGCGGGTGTAGAGGTACTCCATCTGGGCCAGCGAGACCTGGGCCTTGCCCTCCTTCGACTTCGCGTGCTGGGCGAAGATGTCGAGGATGAGCATGGTGCGGTCGATGACCTTGGTGTTCAGCGTGGTCTCCAGCGCGACGAGCTGACCGGGTGAGAGCTCACCGTCGCAGATGACGGTGTCGGCGTCGGTCGCTGCGATGATCTCCTTGAGCTCCTGGACCTTGCCGGAGCCGATGTAGGTGCCCGGGTCCGGCTTGTCGCGGCGCTGGTAGAGCATCTCGAGGACCTCTGCGCCGGCGGTCTCCGCCAGGGCAGAGAGTTCCGCCATGTTGGCCTCGACCTCGGAGACGGTCCCCTCGGTCCACACACCGACGAGGATCACCTGCTCCAGGCGGAGCCTGCGGTACTCGACCTCGGTGATGTCCTCGGTGTCGGTCGCCCGGATCTCGGTGTCCCGGGTGACGCGGCGGAAGCGGTTGCGTTCCGCCAGATCCAGCTCACCGGTGGTGGGGGTGAGCAGGCCGGACAGGTCCGTGCCGGGGTCCTCCGGCAGCTGCGGCTGCGGCGTGTTGTCGCGGAAGGCGCGGGCCAGCAGGTCGTCGTGGTCTCGGTCGTTCTCAGAAACATCAGTCATTGACAACCATTGTCCCACGTCATGTCAACCAACTCCACCACCGGCACTCACGCAGGAATTCGACCGTCACCGTCCGGAGGCTTAGACTGGGCAACCATGAGCACCGACCTGAAGAGCATCGGCCTGGGATTCGACCGTTGGCAGGACGCCGTCGAAGCCGCCATCGCCACCAACCAGCTGGTCGTCACCGGTGAGATCCGTGACGGGCAGCTGATCCAGTACACGGACGCCTCCGGCGCACAGATCAACATTCTCGCCGTCGAACCGTTCGCGACGTTCGCCGGCTTCGAGTCGGTCACCCAGACCTTCGCCCACATCAGCATGGTCAACGATGTCCTCGCCTTCTGCGAGGTCGTCGACCCCAACGGCACCGTGCTGACCTCGATCACCTGCAACCTCTCCCAGGGCCCCCTGCTTGTCGACGCACCGACGCAGTCCTGGCAGCAGGTCGGAGTCACCGCCCTGGCCCTCGACGTGCAGACCTACGAGTCCCCGGAGGCCTACGAGGCCGCCACCGGCGAGGTCCTGGGCCTGCTGGTCTCCGAGGGTGCCCAGCTGGTCGCCGCCGGTTCCGGTGCGGCCGTCCCGGATGCCGCGGCCACCTTCTCCGCCCGCGTGCTGGAGGCTGAGTACCGCAACAACCAGCTCACCGGGCAGCGTTTCATCCACGCGACCGTCGACGGGGCCTTCCCCTTCGACGTCTGCCTGGTGGATGCCCCGGAGCTGCCGCAGAAGAACTCCGTCATCGCCGGTACCGCGATGCTCACCGCCTCCGTCCTCTCCCCCATCTCGGGCGGCGGCTGCGGAGGGTGCGGCAGTAGCTGCGGCTGCGGCGGCCACTAGAGGGGGTCTGACATGCCGGACAGGATGATGGTGCCGCTGGAACCGCAACGACGGTGGTGGATCCTGCTGATCATCGTGATCAGCATCCTGCTCATCCTGGCCATCCTGCGGGTGCAGGGGCTGCTGCTGATCCTGCCCATCGCGGTGATTGCGGTCCTGGTGGTGGGCAAACGCCCCGACACCTCAGAGACCCGTGCCCTGCGTTCCTCGATCGCCCTGTCCTCCGAGGACATCCAGGACGTCATCGTCGAGTTCGAGAAGTTCTCCTCCTCACCGGAGGCCGAATACATGGCCGACCGCACCCTCACCCGACCGGCGCTCCTGGACCCTGACTGCCCCGATCCCGATATCGAGGCCTTCCGTCACGAGTACGCCACAGCCCGCCGCTTCCTGGGTCGGCTGGAGGCCCGGCTGACCAAGAACCACCTGGACATTCCCCAGCTGGAGTCCCTGCTCAAGGTAACTGACCAGCGGGCCCTGGAGATCCGGGAGGCGTGGATCGCCGCCCGGCAGGCGGCCCAGCGTCTCGGCCCGGACTACTGACGCCCCCCACCGCCCAGCGCGGCCAGCTCCACCTCACCGGTGGCGATGATCCGCGACGGCCCGGTCAGGGTGGAGGTCCCGTCCCCGATCTCCACCACCACGTGCCCTCCGGGGATGTGCACTGTGACCGTCCCCGCCGCCAGGCCGGCGTCCGCCAGGGCAGCACGCGCCGCGGCCACCGTCCCGGTGCCGCAGGAGCGGGTCTCCCCCACCCCGCGTTCGTGGACGCGCATGTGCACCTGTCCCTGCTGCAGCGGGGTGCTGATCTCCACGTTGACCCCGTGGGGGAAGAAGGCGCGGTCGTAGTCCGGCTCGGGCAGCTCCATCCCCGCCAGTGCGGCCGTGTCCAGACCGGGCAGCACGCAGGCCAGGTGGGGGTTACCCAGGTCCACGCCCAGGCCGGCGATGTGCCGGTCGCCCAGCCGCGCGGTGGACACCCCGGTCACCTCGGCGGGGCCCATGTCCACCGTCACGGTGGCTGCCGTCAGGGTGCAGCCGTGCACGCGGACGCGGCGTTCCCCGGCGCGGGTGCCCACGGTGAAGTCGTCCGTGTCCACCAGTCCGCGGGAGCGCAACCAGTGGGCGAAGACGCGCACCCCGTTGCCGCACATCTCCGCGACCGAGCCGTCGGCGTTGCGGTAGTCCATGAACCACCGCCCGTCACGCGGGGCGGCACGCAGGACACCGTCCGCCCCGAGTCCTGACCGGCGGTCACACAGGGCCCGGACCTGGGCGGGGTCCGGGTTGAAGGTGCTTGGGAGGATGAGGAAGTCGTTCTCGGTGCCGTGTCCCTTGGCGAAGGGGATGGGGTTCACCGGAGGAATTCCAGTGCCTGCTCCGCCGGGTCCGCGGCGGCGTCGAACCAGGTGATGCGGGAGTCCCGGTTGAACCAGGAACGTTGGCGCCGCACATAGCGGCGGGTGCCGGTGATGGTGCGTTCCACCGCCTCCTCCCAGCTCAGCTCCCCGGCGCGGGCGGCCAGGACCTGGGCGTAACCGATGGCCCGTCCCGCGGTGGAATCGGCGGTCAGGCCCTTGTCCGCCACGAGGTGGTCGACCTCCCCGACGAGTCCGCGGTCGAACATCTGGCGGGTGCGCAGCTCGATGCGGGGGTTGAGCCATTCCGGGTCGGTGCGCAGTCCGAGGATGCGGGTGCCCCAGCGTGGCGGGGCGTTCTTCGGCGGCTGGGAGGCCTGGAAGGGTTGTCCGGTCAGTTCGATGACCTCGAGGGCGCGGACGGTGCGGCGGGGGTCCTTGTCCTCGATGACTGCTGCCGCGGCGGGGTCCACCTCGGCCAGTTCGGCATGGAGGGCATCCACGCCGATCTCGGTCAGGCGGGCCGCCCAGCGGGCACGGACGGCCGGGTCGGTGGGCGGGAACCGCCAGTCGTCGACGAGTGACTGGACGTAGAGCATGGAACCGCCGACCAGGATGGGCACCCGACCGCGGGCCAGGATGTCCGCCACGTCGGCGACGGCCTCCGCCTGGTAGCGGGCCACCGAGGCGGTCTCGGTGACATCGAGGACGTCGAGCTGGTGGTGCGGGATCCCCTCGCGTTCCTCGACGCTCAGCTTGGCGGTGCCGATGTCCATGCCGCGGTAGAGCTGCATGGAGTCGACGTTGACCACCTCGCCGCCGAGTTCGTGGGCCAGACGCAGGCCGAGGGCGGATTTCCCGGAGGCGGTGGGGCCGACCACCGCGATGGGCCGGATCAGATCTGCCATGCCGCCACGTACCTTCCGACTCCGTGGGAGGTGTCCGCCGCCACCAGTTCCGCCCGCTGCGGTGACAGCGCTGCCAGTTCCAGCCACAGTTCCGGTTCCAGCACGCCGGCCTCCGCCAGGAAGCCGCTGTCCACGGTCCCATGGCCGGCGAGCAGGTCGCGGCACCACTGGTCTGCCTCGGGGCCGCGCTCAAGCAGCGTCAGCGGGGCGCGCGGGGTCAGTCCTGCGCTGCCGTCGACCGCCACGAGGGTCAGGGCGGCCGGGTCGGGCACCCCCAGCTCCCCCCGGACCGATCGGATGGCACTGGCCCGTTCCCCCAGGACGTGGCGCTGCACCAGTTCCGGAAGGTGTCGCCCGGCACCCACCTCCACCTGCGGGGCGCCCCACGCCCGGAAGGAACCCGCCGCCCCGGTCTCCCAGCGCGGGGAGCGCGAACCGACCAGGTGGATGGGGCGGGGGCCGGCGGCGTCGATAAGCGAGCGGACAGCGGCCACGATGCGCCGGCCGACCACATCAGCGGGGGCGAGGTCGGGGACCAGGGCGGGCCCGGCGGGCATGACGACAAGGTTGATGCTCACCCGGGACATCCTACTGGCTCGTGCTCACACTCCCGAAGCGTGCGCGGTATGTTTGTTGGAGCACAATTGGCAGCCGTGTCGCGCGGCATGACGACCAGTAAAGGACCCCCGACATGACCAACTCCCCGACGCCTTCCCCGACGCCCGGCCCGAAGCCAGGACCCCGGCCCGGGCCGAAGCCGGGACCCCTCCCGGGGGTCGGTTCCCGTCCCACCCCCTCCCCGCGGCCGGCAGCCCCCGCTGTCGTCCGCCCGGTGAAGAATGACCCTGCCAAATGGGGCCGCATCGACGCCGACGGCACGGTGTACGTGAAGACCGCGGACGGCGAACGCGAGATCGGATCCTGGCAGGCCGGCACCCCGGAGGAGGGACTCGCCCACTACGGCACCCGCTTCGACGACCTGGCCACCGAGGTGGAGCTGCTGGAGACCCGCCTGAGCGCACACCCCGACGATGCGAACGCCATCAAGGAGACCGCCGCCCAGCTGCGCGAGACACTGCCCACGGCCGCCGCCATCGGTGACCTCACCGCCCTGGACAAGCGCCTGGTCACCATCATGGAGCACTCCGAGGCCGCCGGTGAACAGGCCAGGGCGGACCGCGCACGACGCCGCGAGCAGGCCATCGCCCGCAAGGAGGCGCTGGCCGGTGAGGCTGAGGAACTCGCCGAGAACTCCACCGACTGGAAGCCCGCCGGCGACCGGCTCCGCGCCATCCTCGATGAGTGGAAGACCATCCGCGGCATCGACCGCAGGACCGACGACACCCTGTGGAAGCGCTACTCCCGCGCCCGGGATGCGTTCAATCGCCGCCGCGGCTCCCACTTCGCTGAACTCGACCGGGGCCGTGCCGCCGCCCGCCGTGCCAAGGAAGCCCTGGTGGAACGTGCCGAGGCCATCAAGGACTCCACCGACTGGAACGAGACCGCACGCGCATTCCGAGACCTGATGAAGGAGTGGAAGGCCGCCGGCCGCGCCCCGCGCGAGGTCGACGACAAGCTGTGGGATGCCTTCCGCGGCGCCCAGGACCACTTCTTCAACGCCCGCAACGCGGTGACCGCCGAGCGGGACAAGGAGTTCGTCGCCAACGCCGAGGCGAAGGACAACCTGCTCGCCGAGTACGACGCCCAGATCGACCCCGCCAAGGACCTGGAGGGTGCCCGGGCGAAGCTGCGTGACCTGCAGGAAAAATGGGAGGAGATCGGCTATGTCCCGCGCGGCCAGGTCCGCGAGTACGAGGACAGGATCGCCGCGGTGGAGAAGCGCGTCGCCGACGCCGAGGAATCCCAGTGGCGCCGCACCGACCCGGAGGCGCAGGCACGCGCCAACCAGTTCCTGGTCAAGGTCGAGGAGTTCACCACCCAGGCCGAGGCCGCCGAGGCCAAGGGCAACGCCACGAAGGCCGCGCAGCTGCGCGACCAGGCCGCCCAGTGGCAGGAATGGGCCGACGCCGCGGTGAAGGCCGTCGAGGACCTGTAATTGCGTTTCCTCCCTGTTGATCGGCCGGTTCCGGGAACGGAACCGGCCGATGCCGTCCGCAACCTCGTCTTCCTGGCCAACCTCGCCGCCCAGGAAACCACCGGCGACACCGCCTCCTCCACCTCGGTGGAACGGGTCCAGCACCGCCTGCGCGGCTCCGTGGAATACGACACCCTCGCCTTCGCGCTCGAGCTCGACCCCGAGGATGACTACGCCGGTTATCTCCTGGTGAGCACTCCCCTGCTTGAGGACACCCATGTCGTGGAGGCGGAGGTCATCCTCGACGCCGGATACCTCCCGCTGCCCGGTCATCCTCTCTCCCCTGAGTCGCACGAGGTGCTGGACCTGCTCTACGCGGAGGCGGAGGCCATCGCAGCCCGTCTCGGCCGGTCCACGGTCCAGACGTGGCTGCTGCACCCCGCCACGGAGGCACCCGGTGACGGCGACTGGGCCGGGCTGCTGCGCGGCCGCGGATACGAACTCGGCCTCACCGAGATCCAAGGGGTCGTCTCCGTGGAGGTGCCCGCGCCGGACTGGCCTCCGACACTGCGTATCGACGTCGTGCGCAACCTCGCCTTCCCCACCCCGCTCCTCGACGGCGTACTCGCCCTCTACCGGCAGGCCTCCCTCGACGTACCCACCGGTGGGCTGGACGCCGGGGAGGTGGACTGGACCCCGCAGCGGCTGGCGGCCGCCGCGCGCCGGGTGGTGAACACCGGCCGGGAGATGGTCAGCGTGGTCCTCTCCGATGCGGACGGGGTTATCGGGGTCAGTGAGATCACCCGTTTCCCCGGCTCGGAACCGGAGGTCGCTGAACAGGGTCTCACCGTCATCGCCCCCAGGGCCCGGGGTCGCGGGCTGGGTCTGGCCATCAAACGCGAGGTGCTCCGGCAGGCCGCCGCGGCCCTGCCCGGTGTGAAGCGGGTCTACACGTCAAACGCCACCGCCAACACCTGGATGATCGGGATCAACAGGCAGCTGGGGTGGCGTGTGGTCAGCGGGGGTTCGGGCTGGCAGCTCCGGCTCTAGCTCTGCGGATCGGCCTGCGGCCGGTGCCGTTCGGAGGCCCGGGCCCGGCGATCGTCCTGCAGCAGCGGGTTCGTGTCCGCCGAGAAATTCGCGTTCTGCTGCATGCGGCCCACCTCGTCGAGCGGATCGGCCTGCGCCCGGGCCCGGGCGATCTCCGCCTGCTCCGGGCTGCGTCGCAGCACCACGAAGGCGAAGCCGAGGAAGGCCAGGCCCACCGCGAGCAGGGAGAGCCAGAAACCGATGTTCATCTCCACCCCGTCCTCGGCGGTGGGGCGGGTCTGGCGCAGCCAGACCGCGAAGATCGAGTAGGCGAAGCCCACGGTGGTGAACATCCAGGCCAGCGAGGCCAGCGCCGTGCGGCGGGTGATCAGCACCAGGGTGCTCAGTACCCCGACACCCAGGAAGACGAGGATGGAGTAGACGTACTCGGTGATCTTGATGCCGGCCTCCCGGGCCGGCTCGAGCTGGAGCAGCACCTCGTAGCCCCGGACCTGGCCCGCCTGGGGCAGGACCAGGGAGACCACGTAGAGGGCGAGCGCGGCGACAAGCAGCCAGAACTGCTTACCCAGGTACACCCGGGCGGAGGCACGCTTCTCCCGGGCGGCGAGATCGGTGCTGGTGGGTTCACTCACGGTGGTGGTCTTCTCCTCAGGATCAACGGGGACGGCTCCCACTCTACCCCTGCTCAGGGGCGGGTCAGCAGCCGCAGGAATCGGCCGGCGCCGGTGCCGGAGCGGGGGCACCGACACCGGGCAGGCCCAGGCCGACGCCGATGGGGTCGGTCGTGGGCACCTTCCCGGCGGCAGACATGTCGCCGGCGCGGGTACGGCGGTGGGAGGTGACGGGGGTGTCAGCAAGCAGGAAATACGGGGCGGAGCCGGTGACCGTGGTGGTGACCACATCCCCGGGGCGGATCTCCCCGTCCAGGGCACCCTCGGGAATGAAGTGCACCAGGCGGCCGTCGCGGGCCCGGCCGGTCATACGGCCGGTCTTCTTGCGGCCCTCCGCCTGGACGAGCAGCTCGACATCCGTGCCCACCAGCTCGGCGTTGAGTTCCCCGGCGATCCGGTCCTGCAGGGCGAGGAGGCGCTCGAAACGCTCCTGGACGACCTCCTTGGGCACCTGGTTGTCGTATTCCGCGGCCGGGGTACCCGGGCGCGCCGAATACTGGAAGGTGTAGGCGGAGGTGAACCGCGCCTTCTCCACGACGTCGAGGGTGTCCTGGAAATCCTCCTCCGTCTCGCCCGGAAAGCCGACGATGAGGTCGGTGGTGATCGACGCGTGCGGGATCTTGGCCCGGACCTCGTCCAGGATGGCCAGGAACTTCGTGGAGCGGTAGGAACGCCGCATCTCCTTGAGCACCTTGTCTGAACCTGACTGCAGCGGCATGTGCAGCTGGGGGCAGACGGCCGGGGTCTCCGCCATCGCATCGATGACATCGGAGGTGAACTCCGCCGGATGCGGGGAGGTGAAGCGCAGGCGCTCCAGGCCCTCGATCTGTCCGCAGGCACGCAGCAGCTTCGAGAAGGCGGAACGGTCGCGCTCCAGATCCGGGTCGGCGAAGTTCACACCGTAGGCGTTGACATTCTGCCCCAGCAGGGTCACCTCAGTCACGCCCTGATCGACCAGCGCCTGCACCTCGGCGAGGATGTCACCGGGGCGGCGGTCGATCTCCTTGCCGCGCAGGCTCGGGACGATACAGAAGGTACAGGTGTTGTTACAGCCCACGGAAACAGACACCCAGCCGGCGTAGGCCGATTCCCGCTTGGCGGGCAGCACCGAGGGGAAGGCCTCGAGCGAGTCGACGATCTCGACCTGGGCCTCCTCGTTGTGCCGGGCGCGCTCGAGCAGGGTCGGCAGCGAGCCGATGTTGTGTGTGCCGAAGACCACGTCCACCCACGGGGCGCGGGCCACCACGGTCTCACGGTCCTTCTGGGCCAGGCAGCCACCGACGGCGATCTGCATTCCCGGGTACCGGTCCTTGGTGGCCTTGAGGTTGCCGAGGGTGCCGTAGAGTTTCTCGTCGGCATTCTCCCGGACAGCACAGGTATTGAAGACCACCAGGTCAGCATCCGTTCCCGCGGAGGCGGCCGAATAACCCGCCCCCTCGAGCAGCCCGGACAGCCGCTCGGAGTCATGCACGTTCATCTGGCAACCGAAGGTGCGGACCTCGTAGGTCCTGGACGGGGTATCAACGGGGGTGTTCACGGCTGGTAATTGTAGCTTTCTCCAGCGGGGGCACCCAATCCGCGGTACCGGCCATGGAGCCGACCCACAGTGTCTACCAGGTTTTTCCTGAGGGCACCTCAGTCCGTCTTTGCCCGATCTTTGTCTGTTCTTTGTCCGGTCACAGAATCGTTTGCTCAAAGCCACACCCGTGACGCCCGCCTGTGCCTAAGATCAGACTATGACGCAGACCACACCCTCATCTGATCGTGGCCCCACGGCCACGCCCATGATCCGGATGACGGACGTGCAGAAGTACTTCGACGATTTCCACGCCCTCAAGGACATCAACCTTGAGGTACCCCGGGGACAGGTTGTCGTGGTGCTCGGCCCCTCCGGATCCGGCAAATCCACCCTGTGCCGCACCATCAACCGGCTCGAGACCATCGAGGAGGGCACCATCGAGGTCGATGGTGTGCACCTGCCCGAGGAAGGCCGTGCACTGGCCAGGCTCCGCGCTGACGTCGGCATGGTCTTCCAGTCCTTCAACCTGTTCCCCCACCTGACCATCCGCGACAATGTCACCCTCGGCCCGGTCAAGGTCAAGAAGATGAAGAAGGCCGAGGCCGGGAAACGGGCCATGGAACTGCTGGAGCGGGTGGGCATCGCCAACCAGGCCGACAAATATCCGGCCCAGCTCTCCGGCGGGCAGCAGCAGCGCGTGGCCATCGCCCGCGCACTGGCGATGAGCCCGAAGATCATGCTCTTCGACGAACCGACCTCCGCCCTCGACCCCGAGATGGTCAATGAGGTGCTCGACGTCATGGCCACCCTCGCCAAGGAGGGCATGACCATGGTCGTGGTCACCCACGAGATGGGATTCGCCCGCAAGGCGGCGGACCGTGTCCTGTTCATGGCCGACGGGGCGATCGTCGAGGACGACACCCCCGACGAATTCTTCACCAACCCGAAGACGGACCGCGCCAGGGATTTCCTGGGCAAGATCCTCTCCCACTGATGTGCCACCGCTAACCCTCAATTCCCGAAGGAAACGATGATCATGAAGAAGAATCTCCTGCGTCTCGCCGCTGCCACCTCCACCGTTGTCCTCACCGGAGTCACTCTCGCCGCCTGTGGCGGGTCCTCGGGCGGCGACGGCATGCTCGCCGCCATCGAGTCCGGTGAGGTCACCATCGGCACCAAATACGACCAGCCGGGTCTGGGCCTGCGCAACCCGGACGGCTCGATGTCCGGGCTCGACGTCGACGTCGCCGAGTTCGTGGTCAGCCAGATCGCCACCGACAACGGCTGGGAGACCCCCGCCATCACCTGGCGGGAGACCCCTTCCGCCCAGCGCGAGACTCTCATCCAGAACGGTGAAGTCGACCTCATCGCCGCCACCTACTCCATCAACGAGGGTCGCTCCCAGTCCGTCAACTTCGGTGGCCCCTACCTGGTCACCCACCAGGCCCTGCTGGTGCGTGAGGCAGAGACCGAGATCACCGACCTGGAGAGCCTCGACGGCAAGATCCTCTGCTCCGTCACCGGTTCCACCCCGGCCCAGACGGTCAAGGACGCCCTGCCGGGTGTCCAGCTCCAGGAGTACGACACCTACTCCTCCTGCGTCGAGGCACTGCGCCAGGGCAACATCGACGCGATGACCACCGACGCGACTATCCTGCTCGGTTACTCCGCGCAGGCCCCGGGCCAGTTCAAGGTTCTCGAGATGGAGCGTGACGGCGAACCGTTCACCAACGAGTACTACGGCATCGGCCTGGCCAAGGACGACACCGAGGGCACCGACGCGATCAACGCCGCGCTGACGGAGCTGCACGACTCGGGTGAATTCGACAGGTTGGTCCAGGAGAACCTCGGCAGCGACGAGTCCGTCTCCCCGGGCACCCCGGGTGACCTCTCCTTCCTCGACAACTAGCGGGCCGGGAGGATACCCCCATGGACGCACTCTGGGCCGATCTCGGCCCCCGGTTGTGGTCGGCCTTCTGGCTGACCATCCAGCTGACGATCTACTCCGCCATCGGCGCGATGATCCTCGGCACCATCCTCACCGCCATGAGGGTCTCCCCCGTCGGGATCCTGCGGAACATCGCGACCTTCTACATCAACACCCTGCGCAACACCCCGCTGACCCTCATCGTCATCTTCTGTTCCTTCGGGCTGTACCAGAACCTCGGACTGGTCCTGGCTGACCGCGGTTCACCCACCTTCCTGGTGGACCAGAACTTCCGTCTCGCCGTCCTCGGTTTCGTGCTCTACACCTCGGCGTTCGTGGCGGAGTCCCTGCGCTCCGGCATCAACACCGTGCACTTCGGCCAGGCGGAGGCGGCCCGGTCCCTGGGGCTGACCTTCGGGCAGAGTTTCAGCAACATCGTCTTCCCCCAGGCCGTCCGCGCCGCGATCGTGCCCCTGGGCAACACCCTCATCGCACTGACGAAGAACACCACCATCGCCTCGGCGATCGGCGTCGCCGAGGCCTCCCTGCTGATGAAGTCCACCATCGAGAACCACGCGAACCTGCTGTTCATCGTGTTCGGCATCTTCGCCCTGGGCTTCATCATCTTGACTCTGCCCACCGGACTGGCGCTCAGCCGGTTGTCCGACCGACTGGCGGTGAGGAAATAATGACCGTACGCGCCACAGTGCTCTACGACGCCCCCGGCCCCCGCGGCCGCCGCGTCAACCTCCTTTTGACCGTCGCCACCGTGGTCCTCGCCGTGCTCATCCTCGCCTGGATCGGCTGGACCCTGAACAACAACGGCCAGCTCGAGGCCGCGAAATGGACCCCGTTCCTGGATTCCCAGACCTGGCGGACCTACCTGCTCCCCGGCCTGTGGGGCACGCTGAAATCGGCTTTCCTGTCGATCATCCTCGCGATGATTGTCGGCGTGCTGCTGGGCCTGGGACGCCTGTCGGAACTGGCGTGGCTGCGCTGGATCTGTGCCGTGATCGTCGAGTTCTTCCGCGCCATCCCGGTGCTGCTGCTCATGATCTTCGCCTACCAGCTCTTCGCCGAGTACAACATGGTCCCCTCCCGGCAGCTCGCCTTCGCCGCGGTTGTCTTTGCACTGACCATGTACAACGGTTCCGTGGTCGCGGAGATCCTGCGTTCCGGCATCAACTCCCTGCCCAAGGGACAAACCGAGGCCGCCCGTGCGCTGGGCATGTCGCACCAGCAGACCATGCGGACGATCCTGCTGCCGCAGGCGATCGCCGCCATGCTGCCGGCGCTGATCGCCCAGATGGTCATCGCACTGAAGGACTCCGCGCTGGGTTACCAGATCGGCTACGTGGAGGTCGTCCGTTCCGGCATCCAGTCCGCCTCCTTCAACCAGAACTTCCTGGCCTCGCTGACGATCGTCGCGATCATCATGATCCTGATCAACTGGGCCCTGACCTCCCTGGCGCAGCGCGTTGAGCGGCAGTTGCGGGCCGGCCGGGCGCGCCGCAACATCCTGGCCAAGGTCCCGGAGATGCCCGACCAGGGCATCGACACCAAGGACAACGTCAACGTCGACTGGCAGGCCCCCGGTTACGTGGACATCCAGAACCCGGACCGCTGAATCCTCCTCCGACGGAAAAACCGCCGCCACCCGGCTCCGGGTGGCGGCGGTCCGCTGTTTTGCCGGCGGTGTCAGCCGAGACCGGCGATGCGTTCCTCGAGGGCCTCCCGCGCGATGCGCAGGCTCATGCCCTGGGGGAAACCACGGCGAGCCAGCACCCCGACGATGCGCCGCAGCGCCTTATCGGTTTCCGCCCGGTCGGCCGGGGCCTCCCGGATGGTGCGGGCCTTCTTCTCCGCCAGGGCCCGGGCGGTGGCCTCCTCATCGGCGGCGTCGATCTGGTCAAGGGCCTCGGCCCGCGTGGCGGAGTCGATGCCCTTCTGGCGCAGCTCCTGCTCCAGCACGCGGGTGGACTTGCCGCGGCGGGCGTGGCGCTGCCGGACCCATTCCCGGGCGAAGGCCGCGTCGTCGATGAGGTTGACCGCCGCCAGATCATCAAGCACGTCATCGACGACCACGGGTTCAAACTCGGCTTCGATGAGCCGCTCGCGCAGCTCCTGGCGGGATCGGGCCCGCACATCAAGCAGCCCCAGGGCGCGCCGGCGCACGGCCGCCTTGGCCTCCTCCGCTTCCCGGTCAAACTGGCCCGACCTGAATCCGGCGATCGCCTCCTTCAGCTGGGCGATCTTCTGCTCCCGGCTGGTCATGGCACCTCCTGCCCCGCTATTCCGCGGTGGCCGCAGCCTCGGCTTCAACTTCAGCCTCGGCCTCGTCGTCGAAGTCGACGTTGGGCACCATGTCGACCGGCTCGTCGGTGAGGGTGTCGCCTGCGGCGGCCGCCTCGGGCCCGATGCCCAGCTTGATGAAGATCTTGCGCTCGATCTCGTCGGCCAGCTCCGGAGTCTCCTTGAGCAGCAGGCGGGCCTTCTCCTTGCCCTGCCCGAGCTGGTCACCCTCGTAAGTGAACCAGGAGCCGGACTTCTTCACGATGCCGTTCTCCACACCGAGGTCGATGATGGAGGACTCCCGGGAGATGCCCTCGCCGTAGATGATGTCGAACTCGGCGATCTTGAAGGGCGGGGAGACCTTGTTCTTGACCACCTTGACGCGGGTGCGGTTACCGATGGCGTCCTGGCCGTCCTTGAGTGTCTGGATGCGGCGTACGTCGAGGCGGACCGAGGCGTAGAACTTCAGTGCCTTACCGCCGGTGGTGGTCTCCGGGGAGCCGAACATGACGCCGATCTTCTCGCGCAGCTGGTTGATGAAGATGGCGGTGGTGCCGGAGGTGTGCAGGGCTCCGGTCATCTTGCGCAGTGCCTGGCTCATCAGACGGGCCTGCAGGCCAACGTGGCTGTCACCCATCTCGCCCTCGATCTCGGCCTTCGGGGTCAGGGCCGCGACGGAGTCGATGACGAGGATGTCGATGGCGCCGGAGCGCACGAGCATGTCTGCGATCTCCAGGGCCTGCTCGCCGGTGTCCGGCTGGGAGACCAGCAGGTTGTCGGTGTCCACGCCGAGCTTCTTGGCGTAGTCGGGGTCCAGTGCGTGCTCGGCGTCGATGAAGGCGGCGATACCGCCGGCCTTCTGCGCCTGGGCGATGGCGTGCAGCGCCACGGTCGTCTTACCGGAGGACTCCGGGCCGTAGATCTCGACGACGCGGCCGCGGGGGAAACCTCCGATGCCGAGGGCCACATCGATCGCGGTGTTGCCGGAAGAGATGACCTGGATCGGCGGACGGTTCTCGTCACCGAGGCGCATGACCGCGCCCTTGCCGTAGTCCTTCTCGATCATCGCCAGCGCGGCGTCGAGAGCCTTCTGCCGGTCATCGCCCTTGGCGGAGGTGGCCTTCTTCTTGGTTGCCATGGTGGCGTTTCCTTCTGTTGGGTGGTCTGTGGTGACGTCGGTGGGTTGGTCGGGCAGGAAAGTGTCCATATCCTCTTGGACTCCGTTCGCCCCCGAAAGGCTCCCGGTTCAGGGATGTCCGCCCTCCCGCACGATGTTCTGGCCCCACGGTATCCACAGGGTGGGACACAAGGATCGTCGAGTTCGAACTTACACGCACGTTTGTTCGAAAGCAACGTCAGCGGCTGGGGTCATCACGTCCCAGTCGGCGCCCCTCCGGAACGTCGAAGTCATCACACAGCTCCAGCCACACCTTGCGCAGGTCAACGCCGTCCTCGATGAGCTGCTCCGGGGTGCGCCCACTGGAGACGAGCACGTGGGAGTGCGCGAGGAACCGCGCGTGGGCCCGCCCGAACTCGTCCTCGAGGAGCTGATGGAATTCCGTCAGTCGCATGCCCGCATGATACCGGGACCTGTGTCCACAGGCCTCCCCGACGCTCGACTGAACACCGTTCAGTGCTACCGTGTCCCCATGACCACAACCACCACCCGCACCTCGCGGTCCACGGTCCAGGACCTGGCATATGTTGCTGTTTTCGCGGCCCTGATCATCGTGCTCGCCTTCGTCGCCATCCCCCTCGGCGCCGCCGGCGTGCCGATCGTCCTCCAGAACGCGGCGATCGTGCTGGCCGGCCTCGTCCTCGGTGGCCGCCGCGGCTTCCTCGTCGCCGCGCTCGTCCTCTTCCTCGGCCTCATCGGCCTGCCCGTGCTCGCCGGTGGGCGCACCACGCTCGCGGCCCTGGCCGGCCCGACCGTCGGCTACCTCGTCGGATACCTCGTCTCTGCCGGTGTCGCGGGCGCCATCGCCTACCGTGCCCCCGCACGCAACCGCGGTGCCCAGGTCATGTGGTTCACCGGCGCCGCCGCTGTCGGCCTGCTGCTCCAGTACTTCTTCGGCGCCCTGGGACTGGTGTGGCGGGCCGGACTGAGCCTGGGCGAGTCGATCATCGCCCAGGGCGCCTTCCTCATCCCGGACGCCGCGAAATTCGCCGTCATGGTGGTCATCGCCCTCGGCATCCACGCCGCTTTCCCCGACCTCCTCTCCCGCAGGAAATAATGCCCGCCATCACCTTCGACAATGTCTCCGTCGTCTTCGACGGAGACATCTCCCCCACTCTGGACCAGGTCAACCTGGAGCTCACCGAACACCGGATCGGCGTCATCGGCGCCAACGGCTCCGGCAAATCCACCCTCGCCCGGCTCATCAACGGACTGGGCTCCCCCACCTCGGGGCAGGTCAGCATGGACGGACGCGACGTGGACAAATACGGCCGGGAGATCCGCCGCCGTGTCGGCTTCGTCTTCTCCGACGCCGAGAACCAGATCGTCATGCCCCAGGTGCGTGACGACGTCGCCTTCTCCCTGCGCCGCCTGAAACTCTCCCGCGCCGAACGCGACGCACGTGTCGACGCCGCCCTCGACCGCTTCGGCCTCACCCCTTTGGCCGAGGCCTCCCCCCACACGCTCTCCGGCGGTCAGAAACAGCTGCTCGCGCTCGCCGCCGTCCTGGTCATCGAACCCGAGCTGATCATCGCCGACGAACCGACCACACTGCTCGACCTGCGCAACCGCGTCCGCATCGCCCGGGAATTCGCCGCGCTGGAGCAGCAGCTCATCGTGGTCACCCACGACCTGGACCTCCTCGAGGACTTCGACCGCGTCATCTGCCTGGACAACGGCCGCATCATCGCCGACGGCAACCCCCGCGAGGTGTGCGCCCACTACCGGGGAGTGATGCTGGCGTGAGGAACATCCCGCTGGGTGTCCACCTTCCCGGGAACACCCTGATCCACCGTGCCCCCGCAGGCTGGAAATTCCTCGCCCTCCTGGCCCTCATCCTGACCTCCACCTTGCTGGTGGACACCCCTGCCATGGCCACCCTGTGGCTGGGCGTGGTGGCCGTGGGTTATGTGGTGGCCCGCGTGCCACTGCGGATGGCCCTCGGGCAGACCCTCCCCGTGTTGCCGGTCCTGCTGGCACTGGGAGCCTTCCAGTGGTGGCAGCGCGGCCTCGACCTCGCGCTGACCATGGTGCTCGTCCTGTGGGCCTCCGTGGCCGCCGCCGCGCTGCTCACCCTGACCACCACCATCGCTGAACTGATGGGAGCGATCGAGAAGGGGCTGTCCCCCTTCGCCCGCTTCGGCCTGCCCGTGGAGACCATCTCCCTGGCGGTCTCCCTGACCTTCCGCCTCATCCCCCTCCAGCTGGCCACCGTGCAGGAGGTGCTGGCCGCACGTAAGGCCCGCGGGGCAGGCTTCTCCATCGCGGCCTTCGGCACCCCCGTGCTCATCCGTTCCATCCGCCGCGCCCGGCTGCTCGCGGAGGCCCTCACCGCCCGCGGTGTCGGCGACTGATCCTGAAATCCGCCCTCGCCCCAGGCACAGAAAAACTCCCCGGAAACCAGTGGTTTCCGGGGAGTCTGCTTGTCTACGGGCTACTCGCCGCGCAGTTCGCGCATGCGGCGGGCGACGGCGTCATCGGCGACGTTGTCGGCACCGGGCGCGCCGCCCTCGATCGCCTTGTCCGCGGCCGGGGAGGACAGCTCGTTGCCGCCCTTCATCTCAGCGCGGATCTGCTCGAGGCGGGAGTGTCCGGCCATCTGGATGCCGGCCTGCTGCACCTCGGCCATGCGGCCCTCGACAGAGTTCTGAGCCAGCTCGGCCTGGCCGAGCGCGTTGGCGTAGCGGCGCTCGATCTTCTCGCGCACCTGGTCCAGGTTCGGGGTGGAACCGGCGGTGATGGAGTTCATGGACTGCAGGGACTCAGAGACCTTCTCCTGCATCTTGGCCTGCTCCAGCTGGGAGAGCAGCTTGGTGCGCTCGGCGACCTTCTGCTGCAGGGCCATGGAGTTGCGCTCGACGGCCTGCTTGGCCTGGTCAGCCTGCTGCAGGGACTGGTCGTGAAGCTGCTTGGTGTCCTCGACGGACTGTTCCGCGGTGACCAGCTGGGCGGCGAAGGCCTCGGCAGCGTTCTCGTACTCGACGGCCTTCTTCTCATCGCCCTCGGCGCGGGCCTTGTCAGCCAGCTGCAGGGCCTGACGGGTGTTGGCCTGGAGCTTCTCGATCTCGCCGAGACGACGGTTCAGCTGCATTTCCAGCTGACGCTGGTTGCCGATGACGGCAGCGGCCTGCTGCGACAGCTCCTGGTGCTGGCGCTGCGCGTCCTCGATGGCCTGCTGAATCTGCACCTTCGGATCGGCGTTCTCCTCGATCTTCGAGTCGAACAGCGCCATCAGGTACTTCCATGCCTTGACGAAGGGATTAGCCATGTCGGATCGGGCCTTCCTAGATTTTGTTCAACGTTAACGCCACCATGGTAGCGGACAGAACCACGTACCGTCGGGCGGTGTTATGCGCGCAGGGTGCCCGTGACGAATTCCTCCGTGACGGACTGGAGCGCCATGGAACCGGCGGCCTCGATGAGGACGTCCGCGACCGAGGTGCCCAGCGCATGGCACACGGACGCCAACAGTTCGGAGGAGACCTCCTTGCGGCCGCGTTCCAGTTCGGACAGGTAACCGGGTGAGACACGCGCAGATTCTGCGAGTTCCCGCAGAGTGATGCCCTTTTCCGCCCGGAACGAGCGGAGGGCAGCACCGAGTGCCTCCCGGAGCAGGGGTTCAGGGGCCCGCCGGGGAGCGACGAGCGGGGTATCAATGACAGCGGTGGTAACCATTACTCCTTCTAACGACCAGCGGCACCGGTTTGTTCCACCCGGGCCAGCAACCCTTCCAGTGCGGCGGCCACGGCGGCCTCCCGGATCTCCCGGCGGGAGCCGGTGAAGTTGTGTCCCTGTGTCTCGACGCCGCCCTCGTCCGCGTAACCGATCCAGACCTCCCCCACCGGGCGTCCGTCCTGTGGATCGGGTCCGGCCACCCCGGTCAGGGACACGCCCCAGTCCGCGAGGCAGACCTTGCGCACCCCCACCGCCATGGCGGCGGCCGCCTCCGTGGAGACGGGACCGAAGGTGTCCAGCACCTGAGCCGGGACACCTGCGAGCAACATCTTCAGCTCGGTGGCGTAGGTGATCAGCCCGCCCCGCAACACCGTGGAGGCACCGGGGGTGTCGGCGAGCGTCGCGGTGGCCAGGCCCGCGGTCAGGGACTCGCAGAACGCGACGGTGAGACCGCGGCTGCGCAACGCGTCGACGAGGGTCACGGCTGCCGCCGGGAATCGATCAGGTACTGCACACCCGTCCACACGGTGACCACCACGGCGGCGAGCATGACCAGCCAGCTCGGCAGATCCATCCACGCCGGCAGGGGCATCAGGTACAGGCCCACGGCGACTGCCTGCAGGGTGGTCTTGACCTTGCCACCCTTCGATGCGGGGACGACCAGCCCACGGCGCAGCATGACCATCCGCCAGACGGTGATGCCGAACTCACGCACCAGGATCACGACGGTGACCCAGACGGGCAGGACACCGATGATGTTCAGACTGACCAGCGCGGCGGTCATGAGGGCCTTGTCGGCGATCGGGTCGGCGATCTTGCCGAAGTCCGTCACCAGGTTGCGGGCCCGGGCGATGTCCCCGTCAAGTTTGTCGGTGATCATCAGGGCCACGAAGACGCCGAAGGCCCACCACATGTGATCGGCCAGCACGAGCCAGACGAACAGCGGGATGACCACGATCCGCAGACTCGTCAACACATTGGGCAGGTTGAAGTTGCTGGGTTTCGCGGGCGTCGGTGCAGTCACGCCACACACCCTACCTGCCCGGGGCCGAGTAGCATTTCTAGGCATGAAATACTTTGCAGTCCATTACCAGTACCCCCATGAGGCAGCGGAGATTGTCGCGCTGCGCCCCGAACACCGCGAATGGCTGGCCACCCTGGCCGCCGCGGGCCAGCTCGTCGGCTCCGGCCCCTACACCGACGGTGAGGGCAGCGCGCTGATCATCATCCGTCTCCCCGAGACCGCCACGCTGCGTGACGCCGAGGAGCTCATGGATAACGACCCGTTCACCCGCGAGAACGCGCTTGCGGGCCGCACCGTCCGGGAGTGGAACCCCGTGCTGAACGTGTTCCGCGGCCCGGACGGGAACTGACCTACTCCCTGTTGCGCGGGATGCCTGCCTGGCCGGTCTGATCGGCCGGCAGGTCCGGCTCCGCATCCCCGTACTTCTCGTCGTCGGTGAGCTCATGCTCTTCCTCGCGGACGAAGACGCGGGTGTCGATGGCACCCTGGGACTTCTCCCAGTGGTTGCGCCAGATGGACGCGAGCACCGTCACCGTCAGGATGCCCACGATGGCCACCAGCGACCATTCCGTCGCGATCTCCGGCACCGTCACGTTGTCACCGCCGTTGACGAACGGCAGGTTGTTCTCGTGCAGGGCGTGCAGCAGCAGCTTCACGCCGATGAAGCCCAGGATCAGCGCCAGGCCGTAGGGCAGGTAGACCAGACGGTCAAGCAGACCGTCGAGCAGGAAGTACATCTGGCGCAGGCCCATCAGCGAGAAGGCGTTGGTGGTGAACACCAGGTAGGCCTCCGTGGTGATGCCGTAGATCGCCGGGATGGAGTCGAAGGCGAACATGACGTCCACGAGGCCGATGGCCACCAGCGCCACGAACAGCGGCGTGAGGGCAAATTTTCCGTGGAAGCGGGTGGTGAGCTTGTCGCCGTCGTAGCCCGGGGTGACCGGCACGACCTTGCGCAGCCATTTGATGATCCGCATGTCGTTGGGGTCGGTCTCTGGGGCGTCGGTGATCTCGTCCCACAGCAGCTTGACCGCGGTCCACAGCAGGAAGGCCGCAAACAGGTAGAACACGTCCGACCAGGCGGAGATGACGGCGGCACCCATGAGGATGAACACCAGGCGGAAGACCAGCGCCAGCACAATGCCGATGAGCAGCACCTTCTGCTGGTATTTGCGCGGGATCTTGAAGGCGCCCATGATCAGGGCGAACACGAAGAGGTTGTCCACGCTCAGCGCCTTCTCCGTCACATAGCCGGTGAAGTACTCGATGCCGTGCTGGTGGTCCCACATGAAGTAGACGAACACACCGAACAACAGCGCGATGCCGACGTAGAACGCCGACCAGATCCCCGATTCCTTGAGCGTGGGCTCATGCGGGGTACGGACGTGGCTGTAGAAGTCGAAAACGAAGAATCCGAGAATCACCGCAATGGTGGCGATCCAGATCCACAATGGAATGGTCAAGGCCAATGCCTCCGGTCTTTTCTGGGTAGATGAATGACCGGAGGTCTCCCCCACCCGCAGACTCTGCGGGCCGACGCGACCGGGCCGTGGGGCCGTGCTGACGGTCAGTGCCGATTATGAGGTACTCCCCTCCATGACAAAGTCACACTATACACAACCGGCGCCTAAAAAGCCCCTGCCGATGGGTTGTAGGTCGCCTGCACGACGCGGGTCTCCCCCTCCGGTTCCCCGGTGGGGGCCTCGTCCTCCCAGCCGGCCTCCTTGGGCGCCTCGGCCGGGTCGGCGCCCTTGATCATCCAGATGATGGTGTCCAGCTCGTCGGGTTTGACCAGGACGTCGCGGGCCTTGGACCCCTCGGAGGGGCCGACCACGCCGCGGGTCTCCATGAGGTCCATGAGACGGCCGGCCTTGGCGAAGCCGATGCGCAGCTTGCGCTGGAGCATGGAGGTTGAGCCGAGCTGCGAGGTGACGACGAGTTCGACGGCCTCGAGCAGGTCGTCCATGTCCTTGCCGATGTCCTCGTCGATCTCCTTCTTCGCGTCGGAGGTCTTGTCGTCGGTCACACCCTCGGTGTAGGTGGGCTCAGCCTGGCCCTTGGCGGCATCCACGACCGCCTGGACCTCCTCGTCGGTGACGAAGGCACCCTGCAGGCGCTGAGGCTTGCCCGCGCCCTGGGGGATGAACAGGGCGTCGCCCATGCCGATGAGTTTCTCCGCGCCCGGCTGGTCGAGGATGACGCGGGAGTCGGTGAGCGAGGAGGTGGCGAAGGCGAGACGGGAGGGGACGTTCGTCTTGATCAGGCCGGTGACCACGTCGACCGAGGGTCGCTGGGTGGCCAGGACGAGGTGGATGCCGGCCGCACGCGCCTTCTGGGTGATGCGGACGATCGATTCCTCGATCTCCTTCGGGGCGGTCATCATGAGGTCGGCGAGCTCGTCGACCACGCAGATGATGAAGGGGTACGGGCGGTACTCCCGCTGGGAACCGGGCGGGGCGGTGATCTCGCCGGACTTGACCTTGCGGTTGTAGTCCTTGATGTGGCGCACGCGGGTGGACTTCATGTCCAGGTAGCGCTGTTCCATCTCCTCAACCAGCCACTGGAGGGCCGCGGCGGCCTTCTTCGGCTGGGTGATGATGGGGGTGATCAGGTGCGGGATGCCCTCGTAGGGGGTCAGTTCGACCATCTTCGGGTCGACGAGGATGAGGCGGACCTCCTCAGGGGTGGCGCGGGTGAGCAGGGAGACGAGCATCGAGTTGATGAAGGCGGACTTACCGGAGCCGGTGGAACCGGCGACCAGCAGGTGCGGCATCTTCTGTGCCGAGTGGGAGACGAACTCACCCTCGATGTCCTTGCCCAGGCCGATGAGCATGGGGTCGTGGTTGCCGCGGGTGGCGGGTGCGTTGAGGACATCCGCCAGCCGGACCATCTCGCGGTCGCTGTTGGGCACCTCGATACCGACGAGCGATTTGCCCGGGATCGGGGTGAGCAGGCGCACGTTGTCGGTCGCCACGGCGTAGGCCAGGTTGGACTGCAGGTTGGTGATCTTGGAGACCTTCACGCCCGGGCCCAGCTCCACCTCGTAGCGGGTGACGGTCGGGCCGCGGGAGAAACCGGTGACGGTGGCGTCGACGTGGAACTCGGCGAAAACGTCGGTGATCGCCTCGATCATCCGGTCGTTGGCCTCGGTCCGGGTCTTGGGTTTGTCGCCGTCGATGAGCAGGTCGGTGCTCGGCAGCTGGTAGTCGGTGGTCGTCTCCGGCTGGCGCGCGGCCGGTGCCGGCGCGGGGGTCTCCTCGCGCTCGGACTTCGGGGTGGCTGCGGGTACCTGGCGGGCGACGATCGCCCGGCGCATCGCCTGGTGTGACTGGGCGACGGCGTCCTCGGCGGCCTCCGGGGCCACGGCCGGGAACTCGTCGGTGTCGGTGACCTCCCGGCTGACCGGGGTGTCAAAGAGGGTGTGCTGGGTGTCGTGCTCGAATTCCTCGGCGTGCTCAGGCTCGGCGGGGTAGTTGTCCAGCGGGGTGCTTCTCGACGCCCGCGGCAGCGCTCGTTTCCTCGGCGCCGGCGTGACAGCGGGGCGCGGGGTGCGTCGGCGGCCCTCGGTGAGTTCCTCGATGTCGTCGTCGACGTGGCCGTAGATGTCATCGTCCTCGACGTCGTCGAAGGCCTCCTCCGTGCCGCGGAGGTCACCGATGAGTTCGCGGACATGATCGAATGCCTCGCGGGTGGTGATGCCGGTGACCTTGAGCGCCCCGTAGATGATGACCAGGACGAGCAGCGGGACCGCAACATAGGAACTGAAACCCGCGGCAAGTGTGCCACCGGTCCAGGTGCCCAGGGCACCGCCCGCGGTGGCACGGCCGACCCAGTCGGTCGGGTTGCCCGCGAAGACGTGCACCAGTCCGAGCATGGACACCACGATGAGGGTGGTGCCCACGGCGATGCGGGGCCGGTCGCCGGGGAGGTTGCTCACGCCCAGCATGAGGGCGACGGCCAGGCCGACGAGTGCGACGGGCAGGACGAGTGCGCCCGCCCCGATGACCAGGTGGGTGACGTGCGAGATCGCCTCGCCGACTGGGCCGGCGATGTCCAGCCAGACGGAGGCACCGAGCACCGCCGCCAGGCCGAGGAGGAGGAGCGCGACACCGTCCATGTCGGCTCCCGGACGCTGGTCCTCGTCGTCGTCACCGGTGTTTTTGGCGATGACCGTGGTCTTCCCCGTCTCCCGTTCCGTTGTCTCGTCGTCTGATCCGCGGCGGCGCGCCGACCGGGTGAGGTTGCCCATGCCGCGGGCGGTGGCACCGAAGAAGGTGCTGACCCCGTCGCTGACAGCACGAAAAGCGCTGCCGGTCCTCTCCTCGGAGGTCTCGGCAGCGCGGGAAGCGGACCTCGGGGTGACCGCAGTGCCGGAACCCCGGGAGCGTGTGGTCCCCGCGGGTCGGGTGCGGTCAGCCGTGCGCCCCTTGTTCGGGGAGCGCTTGGTTGAACGTGGCGCCGAGTTTCGTACAGACATGATCCCCACTGTAGTTGCTCATGCCACACTATTCACATCAGCCACACCGGACACCTGGTCGAATTCCGCTGCATTTATATCAAGTCTACAAGCCTGACCTGCGGGCGCACTCGAGGTTTCCCTCAACCTTCAGCTCCACGGCGTCCCGCCCGAAGACCCACAGCAGCAGCTCCCCCACGTCCCCCCGGATCCGCAGGACGTTCTCTCCGTCTGCGCTCACGCCCCGCTGATCCGCCGCGATGATCCGTGGGAAACCGGTCGCGTGCAGGATGACAGGCACGGTGCTGCTCTTCAGGGTGCGGGGAGCCATCGTGGAGAGGACACGGTAGAGCTGCTCCTGCACCACGCGGCTGAAGTCCCGGGGACGGGCCACCCCGTCCCCGCGGCGGACGTCCTCGTGGTGGACGAAATGCTCCGCCAGGTTCATGACGGGATCGACGAAGCGGACCGGGTTGAACCGGCCCGGCCCGGCCGCCCAGTCACCGACCAGCTCGGTGTAGTCACGCTCGCCGGCCTTCGCGCTCGCGCGTGCCAGGAAGCCGGACATCGCCGGCACGAACATCCCGGCGGCCGCCCGCGGATTGTTCTCACGCAGGTACAGGTGCACCGCCATATCGCGGGTGTTCCACCCTTCGCAGAGGGTGGGGGCATCAGGGCCGAGTTCCAGCAGGAGGTCGGCGAGGCGGGCGCGTTCGGCGGAGGAAAAAGACATGCACCCCAGCATAGTGCTGGGGTGCATGTCCGGCGGAGGACCTAGAGCGACGGAGGTGCGGAAGCCCGGACCTCTGCGTCGTCGATGGTCTCGTCTAGATCGGAGCTCATCGGGACGACCGTCGGCAGGATCATCGGCTCGCGGCGCCACTTCTGCTCCACGAAGCGGGAGATCCGGCGGCGCAGCTGCTGGACCATGCGGTAGGGGTTGTTCTCGCCCTCGGCGGCGAGATCGTTCATCACGTTCTCGACCAGCTCGCGGACCTCGGGCGTCATGGCACGATCGTCGTCGGAGAATCCCTTGGTCTGCACAGTCGGGGTCTCCATGAGACGGCCGGTGCGGTTGTCGATCACCGCGGTGATCGAGATCAGGCCACCGGAGGCCAGACTGGTGCGGTCGGCGAGGACATCGGCGTCGATGTCTCCCATGGTGGTGCCGTCCACGTAGAGGTTACCCACCGGGATCTGACCGACGACCCTGGCGCGGCCGTCGACCAGGTCGACGACGACACCGTTCTGCGCGAGCACCACGTTCTCGCGGGGGGTGCCGGTGGCGATGGCCAGTTCCTTGTTTGCCCGCAGGTGACGCCACTCACCGTGGACCGGCATGGCGTTCTTCGGACGGGCCGCGTTGTAGAGGAACAACAACTCACCGGCGTAGCCGTGACCGGAGGTGTGGACCTTGGCGTCATTGCCGGTGACGACGTTCGCACCGATCTGGGACAGCATGTTGATGACGCCGTAGATCGCCTCCTCGTTGCCCGGGATGAGTGAGGAGGACATGATGATCATGTCGCCGTCACGCACAGTGATCTGGCGGTGCTCACGACGCGCCATGCGGGATAGGGCGGCCATCGGCTCGCCCTGGGTGCCGGTGGTGATCAGCAGGACCTTGTGCGGGGCCAGCTTGGCTGCGTCATCCATGGAGACGATGGTGCCGCGCGGGGCCTTGAGGTACCCCATCTTCTCGGCGATCTCCATGTTGCGGATCATCGAACGACCGTTGAAGGCGACCTTACGGCCGTTGGCCACGGCCGCGTCGATGGCAGCCTGCACCCGGTAGACGTTGGAGGCGAAAGAAGCGAAGATCACGCGCTGGTTCGCTTCGCCGATCAGACGCTTGAGTGTCGGGATGATCTCGGACTCAGACGGCGAGACACCCGGGGTAGTGGCGTTGGTGGAGTCGCACAGCATCAGGTCGACGCCCTCGTCGCCGAACCGGGACAGTGCCGGCAGGTCGGTGGGACGGCCGCTCGGCGGACGCTGGTCCAGCTTGATGTCGCCGGTGTGGATCACCAGACCGGCGCCGGTCTTGATGGCCAGGCCCAGGCAGTCCGGGATCGAGTGGTCCACGTCCCAGAAACGGATGTTGAACGGGCCGCGGTTCTCGTCGGACTGGGCGTTGACCTCAATCATCTTCGGACGCAGGCGGTGCTCCTTGCACTTGGCGGCAATGAGCGCGAGCGTGAAGCGGGAGGCCAGGATCGGGATGTCCGCACGCAGCTTGAGCAGCCACGGGATCGCGCCGATGTGGTCCTCATGAGCGTGGGTGACCACGAGGGCATCGACGCGGTCCAGGTGATCCTCGATCGGGCCGAAGTCCGGCAGGATCAGGTCGACGCCCGGCTCGCCCGAGGAGGGGAAGAGCACGCCGCAGTCGACGATGAGCAGACGGTTGTTGTACTCGAAGACCGTCATGTTGCGGCCGATCTCAGAGATACCGCCGAGCGCGTAGATGCGCAGACCGTTACGCGGTGCCTTCGGCGGGGCCGGCAGGCGCTTGGTCAGGTCAGCGCCCTGCATGGACTTGACCACGTTACGACGCCCGCGGCCACCCCCCTGCTGGCCGCCCTGCCCCTGGCCGCCGCCCTGGTTAGCCTGGCCCTGGCCGCCACGGCCGCCGCGGGAGCCGCGTCCCCGGCCGGAACCCGAGGTACCCCGGGAGCGGCCGGAACCGCGGGAGGTGTTCTCAGGTTCCTGTCCGCCCTTGGCGGGTGCGGTGGATTCGGAACCGCTCGTCTCCGGATTCGGTGCCTGGAAGACCGGGGATGCGGAAGAACTCTCGGTCTCCGGCGGACCAGCCTTACGGGTGACCTTCCGGGCACGATTACGGGATTCAGTCATATTTAAAGGACTCCAGCCTTTTCCATGTCACGGCGGAGGGCCTCGATCTCCTGCTCGTCAGGTGCGACGACAGGCAGACGCGGGTCCCCCACCTCAATGCCCTGCAGTCGCAGGGCAGCCTTGGCCATGCTGGCACCACCCAGGCGGGCCTGGGCGGCGATCAGCGGTGTAAGAACAGTGGCGTTGATTTCCCGCGCACGGGCGAGGTCGCCTTCCTCGAAACTTGTGTGGAGCTCACGCAGGGCACGTGGTGCGGCATGACCGACCACGGAGATGAAACCTGTGGCGCCGATCGACAGCCACGGGATGTTCAGCGGGTCATCGCCGGAGTAGTAGGCGAGACCGGTCTCGTGCATGAGCAGCGCAGACTCACCCATATTACCCTTTGCATCCTTGACCGCAAGTATGTTGGGGATCTCGGCGAGTCGGCGGAGGGTTCCCTGCTCGATCGGGATCGAGGAACGCGGCGGGATGTCGTAGAGGCACACGGGGAGGTCAGTGGCGCCTGCGACAGCCGAGAAGTGCTGGTAGAGCCCTTCCTGGCTGGGCTTGGAGTAGTACGGGGTGACCACCAGCAGCGCGTCGGCGCCAGCCTCGGCGGAGGCCCGTGCAAGCTCAACAGAATCGGCCGTGTTGTTGGTGCCGGCACCCGCGATGAGCTTCGCGCGGTCGCCGACCTCCTCCTTCACGGCCCTGAGCAGAGCCGTCTTCTCCGCCACCGTCGTCGTCGGCGACTCACCGGTGGTGCCTGCCAGCACCAGGGAATCAAGTCCGTTGTCGACGAGGTGTGCTGCGAGGCGACGGCCGGCTTCAACATCAAGGGCGCCGTCACGGTCGAAGGGGGTGACCATGGCGACGCAGACGGTACCGAAGTGCTCGGATCCGGTCTTCGCTGTCAAACCTGTACTCATGGTGGTCAAGGTTACCTGCTTACCTTTCCTCTGGGGGAATCACTAGAATTCGGTGGCGTAGGGGCTGACGGCCATCTCGGTGCCGTCGGCCAGCCGGGAGATCTGGAAATCCGCGAACAGTACCGGGGACTGCTGCGCCAGCAGACGCAGACAGGCCACCGCCAGTGCCCGGATCTCGACGTCGGCGTGTTCCGTCGCGCGGGCACCGATGAAGTGGCGCCAGGCCCGGTAGTTGCCGGTGACGACGATGCGGGACTCCGTCGCGTTGGGTAGTACGCTGCGGGCCGCCTGGCGGGCCTGCTTCTTGCGCAGCAGCGCGTTGGGTTCGTCGGTGAGCCGCTCCTCGAGGGCGTCGAGAAGCTCCTGGTAGATGAAGCGGGATTCGTCGACGGCACGCAGCATCAGGTCGGCGAGCTGCGGATCGTCGGCGATGAGTTTCGGCAGCACGACCTCGGCTTCGTCCGAGTGGACGAAACGCTGCGAGAGCTGCGAGAAACTGAAGTTCCGGTGGCGGACCAGCTCATGGGTGGCCGAGCGGGAGATGCCGCGGATGTAGAGCGTGGCGGTGGCGTGCTCCAGTAGGGCGGTGTGGCCGACCTCCATGATGTGGCGGAGGTAGGCGTCGTTCGCCGCGGTGCGCGGGTTGGGTTTGCCGAAGGACTCGTAGCAGGCGCGGCCGGCGAACTCGACGAGCGCCTCGGCGTCGGTGGCCGTGTCATCAGCCGCCCAGTCCACCCCCTCCGGCGGGGTGAAGCGGGTCGCTGCGATCAGCTGGACGTCCAGTTCGACGGGCTTCGCCATCGCCTAGACCCCCAGGTAGCCGTCGAGTCCCACGGTCAGGCCGTCGTGGCCGGCGACCTCGCGCACGCCGAGGAGCACGCCGGGCACAAATGAGGTGCGGTCGTAGGAGTCCTGGCGGATGGTCAGGGTCTGTCCCTGGGAGCCGAAGATGATGTCCTCGTGGGCGACCATGCCGGTCATGCGGATGCCGTGGACCTTGACGCCGTCGACGTCAGCGCCGCGGGCACCCTCGAGCGTCTGCTCGGTGGCGTCCGGGATCGGGCCGAGGCCGGCCTCCTCACGCGCCCGGGCGATGCCCTGTGCGGTGTGGATCGCGGTGCCGGAGGGGGCGTCCAGCTTATGGGGGTGGTGGTACTCCACGACCTCGGCGGAATCGAAGAAACGGGCGGCCTGCTTCGCAAACGCCATGGCCAGCACCGCGGAGATGGCGAAGTTCGGGGCGATGAGGACGTTGCCCGCACCGTCAGCCGCGCACCACTGCCGGACCTGGTTGAGGCGTTCCTCGTCGAAGCCGGTCGTGCCCACCACGGCGTGGATGCCGTTGGCGATGCAGAACTCCAGGTTGCCCATCACGGAACCCGGGGTGGTGAAGTCGACGACGACCTCCGCGCCGGCGTCGATAAGCGTCTGCAGATCATCGTCCTGATCGACCTGCGCCACCAGCTCGAGATCCTCTGCGGCGTTCACGCCCTCGCACACCGCCGAACCCACGCGTCCCTTCGCGCCGAGTACTCCCACCTTGATGGCCATGGTTCCTCCTGTTATGTCGGTTATCCGGTGTCCCAGTCTAGGCTGCACGTAGCCGGACAGGGCCACGGCACTCCCCACGGGGTGCCACTAGAATCCGGGCATGCGCATCAGCCCGTTGGCTGACGCTGGTCTCCCCGGAGCAGCCGGAGGGCCCCGAACTGCTGCTGGAACCCATGGGACATCCCGCCACCCGGGCCTTCCCCCAGTTCGAGGTCGCCGATATCCACGCCGAACACGCCCGCCTGCGCGAACTCGGGGTGTGCTTCCTCATGGCGCCCATCGAGGCTGGTCCGGTCACCGTCGCGGTCTTCGACGACACCTGCGGCCACTACATCCAGCTGATCCAGCCGGATGCGGCAACTACGATGGATCCATGACCGCTTATCGACGCCCCCTGCTCCCCGCCGCCCTCACCGCTGCTGCGCTGTTGCTCGTCGCCTGCGGCAACGGCGGTGTTTCCTCCGCCCCGACCACGACCATCGCCACCGACTCAGAGTCGGGTACCTCAACGGTGACCGCCACGGCCAACCCGACCGCCACAGCCGATGAACGGCCCCTGGGCAAGCCGGACCTGCTGCCGAAAGCCCAGGAGACACAGTGGAGCGAGGACTTCATCATCCTCGACAACATCCGCGCGGGCAGCCACCAGGGCTTCGACCGGGTCGTCTTCGACCTCACCGACGGCGCCGACCCCGGCTGGCAGATCGACTACGTCGACGAGCCGCTCCAACAGGCCTCCGGAAACCCCGTCGACGTGGCCGGCAACGCCTTCCTGCACGTGATGATCACCAACACGACCTACCCCTTCGAGCTCGGGATCGAGGACCCTCTCGATCCGGGTACCTTCCCGGGTGCTGGCCAGGTCAACGAGATCGCCTACACCAGCATCTTCGAGGGCTACACCGAGGCTTACATCGGCCTGGACGAACAACTCCCCTACTCCGTGACCCTGCTGCACAACCCCACCCGCGTGGTCATCGACTTCGAGCACCAGTGATGATCTCACCCTCCCCGGGCATGCCCACCGAACCGTCCGCGAAACGGAATGTCATGGGCAGGCCCCGGCAGTTCTCCCAGTCAGGTGAGTCCGTGACCTGGATGTGCAGGTGCGGCTGAGTGGAGTTGCCGGAGTTGCCGCACTCCCCGATCTACTCCCCCGCCATCACCTGCTGGCCCGACTGCACCCGGACCGAGCCCCGCCGCAGGTGCACCATGCTCACGTAATACCCACCGGCGTCGATGATGACGTGGTTGCCGGTGATCGCGGTGATTCCACCACGGCGGTACCGGGCCAGCTGGCTGAGGACATAAGGCACGAGCGTGAGCTGGGACCGGCGGGCCACGTGGTCCGTTTCCCCGTCATGGGCCATGACCACCTGCCCGCCGACCGGGGCGAGGACCGGCCGGCCGAAGCCGGCGAACTTCTCCGGCCGTTCGGTGCCGAAGGCGGAGGCCCAGCCCCACGGTGCAGACCTCCCCCGCTCATCCACCCCGATCAGATCAATCGAATACGTGGTGCCGAGCAGGTGGCTGCCGTGGCTGGGGACCTTCCGGGCGGGACTGTTGCGCGCCAGCCAACGTCCGGTGAGCGGGAATCGGAGTATCACTGGATCGTCCACGCCCCCAGTATGCGGAACAAACGCCCCCGCCTGCTCCCTGAGGGGAGCGGACGGGGGCGTCGACAAGCAGGTGCGGTCTAGTTCTGGCCCTCGACGGGGACCAGGGAGATCTTGCCGCGGTTGTCGATGTCGGCGATCTCGACCTGGATCTTATCGCCCACGTTGATCACGTCCTCGACCTTCTCGATGCGCTCGCCGCCACCCAGGTTGGAGATGTGGATCAGGCCGTCACGGCCCGGGGTCAGGGAGACGAAGGCGCCGAACGGCACGGTCTTGACCACGGTGCCCAGGAAGCGCTCACCGATCTTGGGCAGCTGCGGGTTCGCGATGGAGTTGATCTTGTCCATCGCGGCGTCGACGGCCGCACCGGTGGTGGCGGAGACGTGCACGGTGCCGTCATCCTCGATGGACACGTCCGCGCCGGTCTCCTCCGTGATGGAGTTGATGGTCTTGCCCTTCGGGCCGATGAGCTCACCGATCTTGGACACCGGGATCTTCAGGCTGGTGATCTTCGGCGCCAGGTCGGACATCTCGTCCGGGGCGTCGATGACCTCGGCCATGGTGTCCAGGATTGCCAGACGGGCGTCACGGGCCTGGGACAGGGCGTCGGCGAGCACCTTCGAGGGGATGCCGTCGAGCTTGGTGTCCAACTGCAGGGCGGTGATGAACTCGGCGGTGCCGGCCACCTTGAAGTCCATGTCACCGAAGGCGTCCTCCGCACCGAGGATGTCGGTGAGGGAGACATAGCGGGTCTCACCGTCGACCTCATCGGAGACCAGGCCCATGGCGATACCCGCGACCGGGGCCTTCAGCGGCACACCGGCGTTGTACAGGGCGAGGGTGGAGGCGCAGACGGAACCCATGGAGGTGGAACCGTTGGACCCCAGGGCCTCGGAGACCTGGCGGATGGCGTAGGGGAACTCCTCACGCGTCGGCAGCACCGGCTCGATGGCGCGCGCGGCGAGGGCGCCGTGGCCGATCTCGCGGCGCTTCGGGGAACCCACGCGGCCGGTCTCGCCGGTGGAGTACGGCGGGAAGTTGTAGTGGTGGATGTAGCGCTTGGAGGTCTCCGCGGACAGCGAGTCGATCTGCTGCTCCATCTTGAGCATGTCCAGGGTGGTCACACCGAGGATCTGGGTCTCGCCGCGTTCGAAGAGGGCGGAGCCGTGGGCGCGCGGGATGAGGTCCACCTCGACGCCGAGGTCGCGGATGTCGGAGGGGCCGCGGCCGTCGATACGGAAGCCCTCGGTGAGGATCTTGTTGCGCACGATCTGCTTCATCAGGGAGTTGAAGGCGGCGCGGATCTGCTTGGAGGCGTCCTCGGTGGCGAAGGTGTCCAGCAGGGACTCCTCGATCTCCACCATGTAGGCGTTGGCGGCGTCCTCGCGCTCGTGCTTGCCCTTGATGGTCATCAGCTTGGTCAGCTTCTGCTCCGCCTTCTTCTTCACCACGGAGAAGACCTCGTCGGAGTAGGCGGGGAACAGCGGGAACTCCTGGCGCTCCTTGGCGGCGCGCTCAGCGAGGCCGGCCTGGGCCTGGCACAGGAGGGCGATGAAGGGTTTCGCGGCCTCCAGGCCCTGGGCGACGACATCCTCGGTCGGGGTCGGGGCACCGCCCTCGATGAGCTGGAGGGCGTGATCGGCGGCGCCGGCCTCCACCATCATGATGGCGACATCGTCGGAGCTGCCCTTGCCCTGCCCGGGGAGGCGGCCGGAGACGACCATCTCGAAGACGCTCTTCTCACGCTGCTCGTGGGTCGGGAAGGCGATCCACTGGCCCTTCGGGTGCTTTTCGTCGGTGATCAGCGCCACGCGGACAGCGCCGACCGGACCGGAGACCGGCAGGCCGGAGAGCTGGGTGGCGGCGGAGGCGCCGTTGATGGCGACGACGTCGTAGTAATCCGCCGGGTTGTGCGAGAGCACGGTGATGATGACCTGGACCTCGTTGCGCAGACCCGACACGAAGGTGGGGCGCAGCGGGCGGTCGATCAGGCGGGCGGCCAGGATGGCCTCCGTGCCGGGACGTCCCTCACGGCGGAAGAAGGAACCGGGGATGCGGCCCGCGGCGTACATCCGCTCCTCGACGTCCACGGTCAGCGGGAAGAAGTCCAGGCCCTCGCGTGGCTGGTTGGATGCGGTGACTGTGGCCAGCAGCATGTTCTCATCATCCAGGTAGGTGGTGACGGAACCGCCGGCCTGGCGGGCCAGCTGGCCGGTCTCAAAACGGATCGTGCGGGTACCGAAGGCACCGTTGTCGATCTCTACGGCGGCCTCGGTCACCCCGAAGTCCTCGTCCACGTGAAAAGTCACGGGATTGCTCATGTATCTCCTTCAATGAGAGGTCGGTGATCGTCGATGCCACCGAAAATGTGTCGTCCTTGATACAACGAAGGTCTATTCTAGCAGGCATGCTCATGCTGGCCATATGGTGCTTGCCGACGCTCGTGGACCTCACCGCCCGCCGGGGTGCGCCGGCGGCTTTCCGCCGTAACGGCCTCATCGCGGCGGGCTGGTGGTGGATCGGCTGGGGTGTGGTCGCAGGCCTCCTCGGATTCCTCGCCGGCCATGTCGCGGCGATGAATATCCCGGCCTCCGCGTTGGGTTCCGCCGGCCTGGGCGGCCTGCTCGGGGTGGCGGCCGCCGCGGCGGGTGAGGAGATCTTCTTCCGCGGTTTCCTCCAGGGCTGGCTCGATTCCCGCTGGGGTGTGCGGGCGGCGGTGTGGGGCCAGGCCGTGGCCTTCCTTCTCCCCCACCTGCTGCTGGTCCTGGTGGAACCGGCCCTGTGGGTGCTGCTGCCCGTGCAGTTCCTCATCGGCCTGGCCCTCGGCATGCTGCGGTGGCGTTCCGGTTCCGTGTGGCCGGCGGTGGTCGCCCATGTGCTGACCAACGTGACCGCGGGACTGCTCTACCAGTGAGCCGGGGACGGCAAAACCCGCCCGGCCGTGTCGGCGGGGCGGGTTCTGGGGAAGATCAGCGACTAGCGACGCAGGCCCAGGCGGGCGATCAGGTCACGGTAGCGGCCGATGTTCTCGCCGGCCAGGTACTTCAGCAGGCCACGGCGACGACCGACGAGCAGCAGCAGGCCACGACGGGAGTGGTGGTCGTGCTTGTGGAACTTCAGGTGCTCGGTCAGGGTGTTGATGCGGTTGGTCAGCATCGCGACCTGAGCCTCCGGGGAACCGGTGTCGGTCTCGTGGAGACCGTACTCGGCGAGGATCGTCTTCTTCTGCTCAGAAGTCAGAGCCATGGGATTTCTCTTTTCCTTGTTTCAGTCCACATGAAGGATCACCGGCCATCCGGTGGGCGCAACTGCTGTGGACCGCAGTCGCATGAAGCCTCGGGGAATCTTACCGGTTGGGGGTCTGGGGGCCAAATTCCTCACGTCCGAAACGAACCAAGACCATTCGCCGCCAGCGTGCTGTCAGGTCAGCGCGGACCTGACAGCACGCTGGCATATTTATCATCCGGGGTTCATCGTAAACACCGCCTGGCTGGTGTGCCCGGTCATGGCCTTCAACCTCACCCAAGCGGCCGGGACCATCACCGGTACTGCGTTGGCCGATGGCATCGCGACAATAATCCGGCGCATGGTCATCACGGTTGCCGCCCGCCTAGCACGCAGCGCCCGGTGGTTGATTCTGCACCTGCTTGAACAACGGCAGTCGAAAACCCAGTGGACCCGACTGTTCGATCACAGCCGCCCACCATCGACAACCGCCCCCGTCCGACCACCCGAGTCGAACTCCTTCGGCGCGAGACAAACAAGAACACGTGGAATGACCAGGAGAATATGCGATCCGGAGATCACCTCTGCCTCAAATTTCTGGGCACACCTGCTTTGGAACACAACTCACCACCGCAAGTCGATCGGTGGATCGAGGCTAAGCGTTCGAGCAGGGATACGATGATGTGTCGGTCCGCGCTTCACTTGCCCTGTACTGCAGCTTTGCAGCAGAACCGAAAAGCAGGGCGACAGTTCTCTCCGGTCCGGAACCGAATGGCAGTATCATCATTGAGCAAAGATTAGAGAGGACGATTGCGGTGGATGAAGGTAAGACGCCCCGTCAAGGCATCCAGTCTGTGGAGACGGGTATGCAGATCCTTAACGCGATGGCGAATGCTGGACGCCCGCTCTCCCTCTCCGAAGTCAGCAAACTGGCGGAGATGCCACCCAGCAAGGCCCATCGCTACCTGGTGAGCTTCGGCCGCGTGGGTATGACGCAGCAGGATGCCGGCACAAGTTTCTACGACCTGGGCCCGGCCATGAGACGGATCGGCGCGGAGGCCCTGCGCCGGACAAACGAAGTCCAGAGCGCCTCCAACCATGCGATGGAGCTTCGGGACCGAACCGGCCATTCAGTGAACGTCTTTGTGTGGGGCGATGCTGGCCCCACGCTGGTCAACTGGGCATATGGTGCGCACACCATCAGCATCACGGTGCGCATCGGTGCCAGCCTGCCGCTTCTGGGTTCCAGTGCCGGACTGATCTACCTGAGCACCTTGCCGGAGAGCATGGTGAAGAAGCTTCTCGACGCCGAGATCGCCGCCGATCCGCTGGCCAGGCAACGGTGGGAGCACTTCCCGGAGACCCGGGAAGAGATTCTCCGGAAGGGATATGCGATGGTCTCCGACAGCGTCCTGCCGGGAGTGTCCTCAATGTCTGCTGCGGCTTTCGCCGCTGCCGACCCCATTCCCCTGGTCCTTTCCCTGGTGGCCCCCAAGTCCCTGGTTCAGAAGGACAATCAAGAGAAGCTGGCAGAAGTGTTGACGGAAACAACCCGCCGTCTCTCTCAGGAACTGGGAGGAAACGGCGGGCACATGCTGCCACCAGGCAGTGGCGAAGGCCTGACGTGATCTAGCTGGATCGGCCGACCATGCGGGGTACCAGCGCCGCGGCCGTGGCACCGACCAGTGCCGGGATGGCGAAGGCGTAGAAATTCCACTCGTCGGACAGCGGGGATGTCAGCACCCAGGCACCAAGGGACGGGCCGACAATCGCGCCGACTCGACCGATGGCCAAAGCCCAGGACAGGCCGTTTCCGCGCAGAGCCGGGGCATATCGGGTGGCGATCAGGGCATTGCCGAGGATCTGCGAGCCGATGAAGCCGAAACCACTGACGAAAACCAGGATGTAGAAGATCCAGACGGGCGGCTGCAGGCTCATCAGGAGCAGGCTGATCGCGCCAACCAGGAAGGCGCAGATCACAATGGCCTTGGTGCCGATAACCTCAGCGATTCGCCCACCGAGGATGACACCGGTTGCGACGCCTGCCCACATGGCCACGGTCTGAATCAGTGCGGAACCCAGGCTGTATCCGATGGCCTGGAGCATGGTGGGCAGCCAGGCGCTGATGCCGAACACCAGGAGGAGACCACAGAAAGACAGTGCCCAGAACAACAGGGTGGACGTGCGGACTCCGGGGGCAAAGAGCGCACCGAGTCCCAGGAAGCGGCCTGGCCTGTCCGACGGGTTGGCCTTCGTCGAAGGCAGGTTGTACTTCGCCTCAATGAGTGCAGCGAGCTCCTCATTGCCCTTCCGGCGCAAGAAGACAGGGCTGTCAGGCAGACGTCGGTACATGAAGGCGACGAGGACGACAGGTGCGATACCGATGATGTAGAGCCACCGGTAGGACTGGCCCATCAGAAGGGCGGCCAGGAGAGGTGCGCACATGGCACCGATCGCGTAACCGCTCATGGCCAGGCCGACGTTGCGGGCGACCTTCCTTGGCTCACTGATATCTGAGACATAGGCGTTAACCATGGGGAGCACGATTCCCAGACCAACACCCACCACCAGTCGACCGATGCCGAACACGGCTGCGGTGGGGGCCAGCGCGTTGGCAACCATGCCGAGGGAGAAGATGGCGATACCGAAAGCAATCAGCCGAAGATGGCCGAATCGGTGGACCATGGCCCCGGCAAAACCCGCCCCGAAGAGCATGCCGATGCCCACGACCGAACCCATGATGCCGACCTGGGCAAGATCAACGTTCAGGCCAGGGTCCTGGAGGATCGCGGGTACGGAAGCGCCATAAACAGCCAGGTCATAGCCCTCCATGGCGGAAATAACCCAGGCAATAAAGAGAACTAGGCCCTGGCTAGCGATAGTGCGATTTCCCCGTGGGGATTGTCCTGAGGGAGTGCCTGGCTTGGCGGGCACTTTCTGCTCCTGGTGCGTGGTGGTCATGGGGATCCCTTCCCTACTGCCGGATTCCGAAAGAGTGAACTGATTGCACACTAGTGCACGCTAGCCCAAAAAGTAATCCATGTCACGTAAAACTTTTGAAGTGACGCGCACCCCCTCCGGCCGAGAAGGGGAAATCACCCCTCTCCAGCATTTTCACCAAAGCGTATTGCGTTCCTCATAAGTGAATGCTAGCTTCATGAATGTGATCCAGATCAACCAGCCCAATTCCTGTGAGGTGGAACATGACTAATTCGGTAAATCTCGACTCCAGCCACATCCGTAGTGACGTCGCCATCGTCGGCTACGGCCCGACCGGCATGGTGCTGGCCGCACTCTTGGGACAGAAGGGCATTAGCGTGACCGTCCTCGAGCGGTACGAATCCCTCTACTCCAAGCCTCGCGCTGCAGCATTCGATGACGAAACGATGCGCACCTTCCAGCAGCTCGGCGTTGCCGAGAAAGTCCTGGCCGGCACCAATGTCCAGAACGGTTACGTGTGGGTCAACGGAAAAGGGCAGGTCCTGACCGACTTCGAGTACGACAACCCCGGCCCGAATGGCTGGCCTGCGCAGTACATGATGTACCAGCCGCACCTGGAGGAAGTGCTCGACGGGGCAGTGCGCAGCATCCCGAACGTTCAGGTATTCCCGGGAGCGGCAGTAACCGAGATCGAGGACCTCGGGGAGGGTGTTTCCCTCACAGCGCTTACCACCAAGGACCAGCAGATCACGGTGGAGGCCGACTTTGTCGTGGGCGCGGATGGCGGTAACAGCTTTGTCCGCCAGGCACTCGGTATTGAACTTGACTCGTACGATTTCTCCGAGAACTGGCTGGTGTGCGACTTCAAACTGCACCATGACGTGCCCGGACTTCCGACCTTCCAGCAGGTCTGCAACCCGGACGAGCCCATCGCGATCGTGAACATCGGTCCCGGGCACCATCGCTTCTCCTTCCGACTGGAGCGTGATGCCGACCGGGAGGCCATCGTCGATCCGGACAAGGTCTGGGCCCGTGTCAGCGAATACCTCACGCCAGACGATGCGGAACTCATCCGGGTGGCCAACTACACCTTCCAGTCAGCCATTGCCGAGCAGTGGCGACGCGGTCGTATTCTGCTCGCCGGCGATGCGGCACACCAGATGCCTCCCTTCCTTGCCCAGGGGATGGTCTCCGGTATCCGGGATGCCCGCAACCTGGCCTGGAAGATCGAGGCAGTGTTGGGCGGGGCGTCGGAGAATCTTCTCGATACCTTCCAGGAAGAGCGAGAGCCCCATGTCCGTTTCATCACCGAGAAGGCGATTGAACTGGGCAAGGTCCAGACCATGCGTGACAAGGTCCAGGCAGAAGAACGCGACCGCACCATGATGGCCGCCCACGCCGCCCGCCAACGTCCCGACAAGTTCCGCTACCCGCCGATCTCTGGATCCATGATTGCCGGCAATGGCGGGCTCTTCCCCCAGGGATTTGTCTCCAGCAGCAGTCGTTCCGCCATGTTCGATGACATCGCCGGCACCTCCTGGCAGGTCATCGTCAGCCAGCCGAGCATCCTCAGACAACTGCCTGACACTGTGCGTGAACGCTTCTCGGCCATGGGTGGCAGTGAGATTTCTTTCGGCATCACCTCCATGCTGGAAGTCGCACCACTCTCTGACACCGGCGGTGTGTACACCTCCTGGTTCGCGAACGAGGAATGCCTGGCCGTTGTCGTTCGCCCAGACCGCCACATCTACGGAACAGCCCGGTCCGCAGATGAACTCACCCTGCTGCTGGAAAACCTCACCACCAGCGACGCACACTCCAAAACCCTCACCTACCAGTAGGAGCTCAACATGCAGAACAAAATCGGTCTCGAAGAGCACTTTGCCATCCCGGACACCCTCATGGACTCCGCCGGATTCGTCCCGGAACATCGCTGGGGAGAGCTCAAGCGCAGGCTCCTGGATGTCGACCAGGGCCGCATCGACGAAATGGATCAGAATGGCCTGGAAACCATGATCCTGTCGCTCAATGCCCCGGCAGTGCAGGCCATCCCGAACCGTGAGGAAGCCATCAGTATCTCGCGTAAGGCCAATGACTTCCTGGCCGAACGAGTGGCCGCCTTCCCTGACCGTTTCAAAGGCTTCGCCGCACTCCCCCTGCAGGACCCGCAGGCCGCTGCCGAAGAACTGCACCGCTGCGTCAACGAGCTGGGCTTCGTCGGCGCCCTGGTCAACGGCTTCTCCCAGGATGAGCAGACAGGCGACGGCAACGTCCCGCTCTACTACGACCTCCCCCAGTACCGGGACTTCTGGGCAGAAGTGGAAAAACTCGATGTTCCCTTCTACCTCCACCCCCGCAACCCGCTCCCCCAGGACGCACGAATCTACGATGGCCACCCGTGGCTGCTTGGCCCGACCTGGGGATTTGCCCAGGAAACCGCTGTCCACTCGCTCCGACTGATGGCCTCCGGCCTCTTCGACCAGTTCCCGGACCTGCAGATCGTTCTCGGCCATCTGGGCGAAGGAATCCCCGCCATGCTCTGGCGGATGGACAACCGCAACGCCTGGGTGGAGGCAGAACCCAACTACCCCGCCGAGAAGAGCTTCCACCACTACTTCACCAACAACTTCCACATCACCACCTCCGGCAACTTCCGCACCCAGACCTTGCAGGATGCGCTGCTGGAAATCGGTTCCGACCGAATCCTGTTCTCCACCGACTGGCCCTTCGAAAACGTCAATCACGCAGCGAACTGGTTTGATTCAGCTGCCATCTCCGAGGCTGACCGTCAGAAAATCGGCCGCGATAATGCAGCAAAGCTCTTCAAGTTGGAAGCTGGCTTAACTCCGGCTCTGCTCAGCAACTAAAAAATGCCTCGCCGCCCCAGCACACCACCGTATGGGGCGGCTTTGGCATCCCGGTAACCAGCACCAACCACAAAGGAACTGCTATGTCACTGGATTTCACCCATGTCACCCTCGGCCAGCGCGTCCTGTTCGGCGCGGGCAAGGCCGCTGAACACGTCGCCGCAGAGGTTGCCCGCCTCGGTACCAAGAAGGTGATGGTCATCGCCGACGAACGCGAACTCGAGCTGGCGCACGAAGTCGCCAATCTCATCGACGTGGCCACCTGGCACACCGAAGTGGTCATGCACGTGCCCATCGAGGTCGCGCAGCGCGCCCGACGGGTAGCCTCCGATAACGCCATTGACCTCATGGTCTCCGTCGGGGGCGGTTCGACCACCGGTCTGGCGAAGGCGATAGCCCTGACCAGCGGTATTCCTATCATCGCGGTGCCCACCACCTACGCTGGTTCCGAAGCCACCAACGTGTGGGGTCTGACGGAAAACGAACGCAAAACCACCGGCACCGATGATAAGGTCCTGCCCCTCACGGTCATCTACGATTCCGAGCTCACCCTGTCCCTGCCGGTGGCGATGTCGGTGGCCTCCGGTCTCAACGGGCTGGCCCACTGTGTGGACTCGCTGTGGGGCCCGAAGGCGGACCCGATCAATGCCGCGCTGGCCGCCGAGGGGATCCACGCGCTCAATCAGGGGTTACCGATGATCGTCGAAGACCCCAGCAGCATCGAGGGTCGCGATCTGGCTCTCTACGGTGCCTATCTCTCCGCGGTGTCCTTCTCGTCTGCTGGTTCCGGGATCCACCACAAGCTCTGCCACATCCTCGGCGGGACCTTCAACCTGCCGCACGCCCAGACCCATGCCGCAGTCTTACCGTATGTCCTGGCCTTCAACGCACCTCACGCCCCAGAGGCGGAGACCCGGATGGCCGCCGCCTTCGGGGCGGACACCGCGCTGGCGGGTCTGCAGCGACTGCGCACCCTGCTCGACGCCCCGCGTGCGCTGGCCGACTACGGTTTCACCGCCGAAGGTATCCCGACGGTGGTGGAACAGGCCCTGGCCATCATCCCGGATAACAACCCATGTGAAGTCACCGCAGACAACCTCACCGAGCTGCTGACCGCCGCACTCAACGGCGAGGACCCTGCGTCCATCGGTCAACACATTCCTGCCGCAACTGCAGCTCACGTATAGAAGGAGAAGATCCCATGACCACTGAAACTAATGCTGTTTCTGATGCTCAGACCCAGGTGGAACAGGACCTCGTCGACCGCGTGGTCGCGTCCTTCGACAACACCGATAACCCGCGTCTCAAGCAGGTCATGCAGTCGCTGACCGTGCACCTGCACGACTTCATCCGTGACGTGCGCCTGACGGAGGAGGAGTGGAACCAGGCGATCGATTTTCTCACCCGGGTCGGTCACATCACCGACGACAAGCGCCAGGAGTTCGTCCTGCTGTCGGACACCCTGGGGGCGTCGATGCAGACCATCGCCGTGAACAACGAGGCCTACGAGGATGCCACCGAAGCCACCGTCTTCGGCCCGTTCTTCGTCGACGATGCCCCGGAGATCCCGATTGGCGGGGACATCACCCACGGGGCATCGGGCCAGCCGGCCTGGGTCGAGGGCACGGTCACCGACACTGACGGTAACCCTGTCGCTGGCGCGCGCATCGAAGTGTGGGAATGCGACGAGGACGGCCTCTACGACGTGCAGTACACCGATGACCGGATGGCGGCACGTGCCCACCTGTACACCAACGAGCAGGGTGAGTACCGCTTCTGGGGTCTGACGCCGGTGCCTTATCCCATTCCGCATGATGGTCCGGTGGGCCAGATGCTCGAGGCTGTGGGTCGATCCCCGGTGCGTGCCGCGCACCTGCATTTCATGGTCACAGCAGAGGATCTGCGCACCCTGGTCACCCACATCTTCGTCGAGGGTGATCCGCAGCTGGCGATCGGGGATTCGGTGTTCGGGGTCAAGGATTCGTTGATCAAGACCTTCGAGCAGCAGGCAGCGGGCACCCCGACCCCGGACGGGCGTGACCTGGCAGATCAGGCCTGGGCGAAAACCCGCTTCGACATCGTCCTCGCACCGGCCGAGAAGTAGCCCTCCCAGGCCCGCGATGCCCCGAGGCGCCCCTCAGCGGCGAGCCATCGGAGCTGCTGCCGGCTCAGTAGCCCGGGTCTTTTCCGCCAGCGACGTCAGCCGCTGCATGAACTCCGCCAGGAAACGCTCGACGTCGACGGCGACCGCGACGTGGGCGGTCTTGACGGGATCATTGAGCCGGTCGTGGTCACCGATGGTCCGGCCGCGGGTTTCCCCCGCCAGGTCGACCTTGAGGTTGATGTCCAGGCAGGTGACCAGGCTGGGATCCACTGCGACGGCGACGGCCAGGGGGTCGTGCAGTCCGCAGCCGCCCAGATTCGGGGCGGTCGTCTCGTAGGCCCGGATGTAGTAGTCGGCGGCGTCGGCGAGGAAGTCCCCACCCGCGGTGCCCAGCTCGCGCCACACGGCGGTCTCCTCCGTCGTGAGCAGGGTCTGCAGGGTCACGTCCAGGCCGATCATGGTGACGTCCTGTGCCCGGCGGAAGAGCAGGTCGGTGGCCTCGGGATCCTGGTTGACGTTGGCCTCGGCCCAGGGGCGGACGTTACCCGGCACCGCCAGGGCACCACCCATCATGACGATCCGGGCATGCTCCGCGAAGTGGTCATCGGCTTCGATGGCCGCGGCAATCGTCGTCGACGGGCCGGTGGGCACAATGACCAGGTCCTCCCCGTGTTCACGCACCGCGGCAACCAGGAACTCCACTGCGTCACCCTCCTCAGCCTGGACCACCGGTTCCGGGAGCACGGTCTCACCGATGCCGTTGATCCCGTGGATGAACTCGGAGATCTCCAGCACCTCGAAGGAATCGCGCCTCCGTGCGTGCGGGAGGCCGGCGTAGACGGGGATGTCGCTGCGGCCGAAGAGTTCGAGGATGGCCAGGGTATTGCGCACCCCGGTCTCCACCAGCACGTTGCCGTAGGTGCCGGTGATGCCGATGACCTCGAGCTCGGGCGAGCCGAGCGCGTAGGCCAGGGCGAGAGCGTCGTCGATACCGGTGTCGAGGTCGAGGATCACTTTCGTGGTCACGGAAAAACTACTCCTGCTCGTTGATTCCGAGGATCTCGCGGACCTTCTCCACGTCCGCGGTGATGGCCGCGGTGAGTTCGTCGACGGAGTTGAACTTCACCATGTCACGCACGTGTCCGACAAAGGAGACGTCCGCGGTGTGCCCGTAGAGGTCGGCCTCCCGGCCGATGAGGTAGGACTCCACGCTGCGCGGCTCGTTCCCGAAGGTGGGGTTGGTGCCCACGGAGATCGCCGCCGGGTAGGGCACGTCGCGTTCCATGTTGCCGTCGATGGGGCGGTCATCGCGGATGGTGAACCAGCCGGCGTAGACCCCGTCGGCGGGCAGCGCCATGGACTCGGGGAAATACTGGTTGGCGGTGGGGAAACCCAGCTCGCGTCCACCCCGGCCGGCACCGTGCACGATGGGTCCGGTGACGATGAAATCCCGGCCCAGGGCCCACGCCGCACTCTCGACGTCGCTGTCGCCGAGGTACTCCCGGATATTCGAGGAACAGATACGGGTCTCCTCGTCGTAGAGCAGGTCGACGATGTTGATGTCGATGTCGTACTTCTCCCCCAGCTCCAGCATCGTGTCGGAGGTGCCTGCGGCGTCGCGGCCGAAGGTGAAGTTCTCCCCCACCACCACAGCCTTTGCCCTGAGCTTGTCGCGCAACAGGTGGGTGAAGTACTCCTCCGGCGACAGGCCCGCCAGGTCACGCCGGAAATCCACCACGAGCACGCCGTTGACGCCGAGCTCCATGGCGTGGCGCAGTCGCTGCTCCACCGGCACCAGCAGCACCGGGCTGCGGTCCGGGGCGAAGATCGCCAACGGGTGCGGGTCGAAGGTGACCAGCACACAGGGCAGCCCCTTGTCCCGGGAGACCCGGACCGCCTCATCGATGAGCGCCTGGTGCCCCCGGTGGACGCCGTCAAAGACCCCGATGGTGACCACCGATGCCTCCAGGTCCGCGGGGATGTCCTCAACTCCGTGCCAAACAATCACCGCTACAGACTACGGCATAGACTGCCGATATGACTGATCCCCTGGCCGGTTCCGGACTCGTAGTCGTTGACAAGCCCGCAGGCATGACCTCCCATGATGTCGTCTCCCGCCTGCGGCGCTTCTTCTCCACCCGGCGGGTCGGCCACGCCGGCACCCTCGACCCGATGGCCACCGGCGTGCTGGTCGTCGGCATCGAACGCGGCACGAAATTCCTCGCACACATGGTCGCGGCCACAAAGGCCTACGACGCCACCATCCGCCTGGGGGCCGCCACCACCACCGACGACGCGGAAGGTGAAATGACGGGCGGGGCGAGTGCGGTGTCGATAAGCGAGGAACAGGTGCTCACCGCCATCGCCGAACTGACCGGGGAGATCATGCAGCGGCCCTCCTCGGTCAGCGCCATCAAGATCGACGGCCGCCGCGCCCATGAACTCGTGCGCGCCGGGGAGGAGGTCGAGATCCCCGCCCGCCCCGTCACTGTCACGCGTTTCGACGCCCTCGCCTTCCGCCGCGAAGGCGACTTCCTCGACGTGGATGTCAGCGTGGACTGTTCCTCGGGCACCTACATCCGATCGCTGGGCCGCGATCTGGGCGAGGCGCTCGGGGTCGGCGGGCACCTCACCGCCCTGCGGCGTACCGCCGTCGGCCCCTTCGTGCTTGACGACGCCCACCCCCTCGACGCCCTCGAGCACTCCCCGCAGCTCTCGCTCACCCTCGATGAGGCCCTGACCCGCAACTACCCCGTCCTGCCGGTTACCGATGAAGAGGCCGACGCCCTGGCCATGGGCAAATGGCTCGAACCCCGCGGACTGGACGGCGTGCATGCCGCCGTCGCACCGGACGGGCGGGCCATCGCCCTGATCCGGGAGAAGGGCAAACGCCTGGCCACGGTCTTCGTCGCCCGCCCCTCCACCCTCTAGGCCGCCTGACGGGCCAGCCCCGCGCGCACCATCCCCGACAACCGCCCCTCCACCAGATCCGCGTAGGTGGCGTGCACGAGCATGAATCCCGCGTTCTGCAGGAGACGTTCCCGCTCCCGGTCCCGCTTCATCTGCATCACCGGATCCACCCCGGTGCTCTGCCCGTCATATTTGATCTCCCCGTGCAGCTCGACGGCCAGGTGACCATTGAGCAGCAGATCCAGCCGGTACCTCCCCTCCAGCACCGGGACCTGCACCTGGAGCGTCTCCAGCCCGGGCAGGTCAGCCGCGAGGATCTGCGCGCGGCCCCAGGACTCCAGTGGACTCTCTGAACGTGGATCCGCCAGCGCCAGGGCCCGACGCGCCGTGCTGATCCCCCGCACCGGCCCCAGCAGCTCCACCATGTTCTCGGCGCGGCTGCGGCTCATGTACTGCATCGCCAGCACCGCATCGAAGGCGACGATGCCGGCCACCACCCCGTGATATCTGGCGATGTCCACCGCCGTGCGCATGATCGTGCTCACCCGCAGTCCCTTGACCGTGGTGATCTCCTCCTGTCCGAGGGACGCTGCCCGGTAGACCACCTGCTCCGGCCACTCCTGCCGGGGCCGCCGGGAGTTCCGCCCGGGCAGATTCAGCTCCACGAATTCATCCCTGCCGGGCACCGGAATCCCGTGTACCCGTGCTGCCGACCTGCCCACCAGCACCGCCTTATGCGTGCACAGTCCCACCGCCTGCACCCGCGCCTCATCCTGCTGCCAACCGGCCAGCCCCTCCCACCGCTGCTTCTCCACGACCATCTCCGGGCACAGCCGCACATACTCCCCTGCCGCCAACCGCCGCCGCAGCTCCCGGTCCAGTGTGTCGACCGCCGGCAGGTGGATCACGGGGCACTCAGCTGCCCAGTCACGCATGGGGACGATGAATTTCCGTAGCTTCATACCCGCAGTATGGGGCCCGGAACGGGGTGGCCGGTAGGTGGCGGGGCCTGTGGCTGTGGACAACCATCGGCTGGTGGGGGTCTGTCCACAGGAGGGTGGGTGCTATCGGGTTAGGTCTTGACAGGTAGCTCCCCTCCGGTAGGTCACGACACGTATCTCGCGGGATACCGCCCCGGCCGGGGACCGCCCACCTGGGAGATACATGTCCGGACCTAACGGACGAGAGCTACATAAAGACACCGCCATCACGTCGCCGCACATCACGTCACCGCCGTCGCCGCGATGACGTAACCGTCGCGGACCATCCACCGGCCCGCGATGAAGGGCACCGGGGTGGGCCGGGTCAGCAGGTAGGAGATGAACGTGCCGTCGGAACGGATGTCGATCTCGGCGTCCTCGAAACCCAGCCAGCGGTAGGTCATGGGGAACCACGCCTTGTAGGTGGCCTCCTTGGCGCAGAAGAGCAGCCGGTCGGCGCAGTCGATGCCCTCGGAGCGCAGGCGTTCCAGCTGGGGCATCTCCCCCGGCCGGGCGATGGAGCCGATGACCTCCGGGGGCAGGGGTTCGGCGGGTTCGGCGTCCAGGCCCATGGAACGCACGTGTGTCTTCGGCGCGACGACGGCCGCCCGGAAGCCTTCGGTGTGGGTCATGGAGCCGGTGATGTCCTGGGGCCACAGCGGCATGCCGCGTTCCCCGCGGAGGATGGGTTCGTTGTCCCACTGGCCGAGGTCGCGCAGGGCCTGGTGGGCGCACCAGCGGGCGTCGCCGAACTCGGCCTTGCGGATGTCCACCGAGTGGGAGACCAGGGCCTGTTCCAGGGGGTGCAGGCCGAGGTAGTTCTGCAGGTCGGGGTTCCTGCGGTCGGTGATGACGTAGCAGAAGCGGGCGGATTCGGGGAACAGGTTCGAATCAAGCATCACCGTCACCGTGCCCGATGGTCATGACCGGGTGGGGCCAGGGGTGGAGGTGGCCGTGGCGTTCCCATTCGCGTGGGTAACCGAGGGAGACCTCGATGTGCGGCACACCGGCGACAACTGTTTCGCCGGGCATGTGGAGGTGACCGTAGATGACGGCCTTCGCGTTGTAGCGTTCGGCCCAGGTGCGGGTATGGCGGGTGCCGCACCACAGGGCGATCTCGGGGTGGCGCATGGCCAGGGTGGGTTCCTGCACGAGCGGCCAGTGGTTGATCAGGACGGTGGGGCCGTCGATACGCGAGAGCCGTTTGATGGAGTAGGCCAGCCGGTCCCAGCACCAGGCCCGGACGTCGACGAAAGGGGCGATGGCGAATTCGTCGGTCATCATGATCTGCCGGTCGTGGGCCGCCTGCACCGCCTCCTCCACCGTCAGGCCGGGGCCGCGGAAGGAGTAGTCGTAGAGGGTGAACAGCGGCACGATGGTCACGCCGTGGAACTCCGGGTAGGGGTCCTCGGGGGTGAGCACGCCGATGGCGCGGCAGCCTTCGACAAGCTCGGTGTATTTGTCGCGGCCCTGGTAGCGGTCCGTGGAGCGGGAGAACAGCTCATGGTTGCCGGGCACCCAGATCACCTTGGCGAAGCGTGCCCGCAGCTGCCCCAGGATGCGCAGCACCAGGTCAGTCCGTTCGGCGACGTCACCGGCGACGATCAACCAGTCCGAGGGATCGGTGGGCTGGATCTCGTCAATGCGGCCGGCGTTGGCCTTGACGGCCCCGTGCAGGTCGCTGACGGCCCACAGTGTCGTGGTCATGCGTGGCGCACCTCCTTATATCCTTACGTATCTACCACAGCCCAGGCCATGGACCGGAAACGCCAGACCACGGCCACGAGCCGGATGATGATGAATGCGAGCAGTCCGAGCCAGATGCCGGTCAGTCCGCCATCGACGGCGAAGGAGATCCACACGCCGGGCAGGAAGCCGCACACGACGGAGGCGATGGTGATCGTGCGCAGGAAGGCGGCGTCACCGGCGCCGAGAAGCACACCGTCGAGGGCGAAGACGGCTCCGCCGAGGATGATCATGATGATCATCAGCCACCAGGGCCCGGCGATGGTGTCCAGCACTGAGGTGTCCGTGGTGAACAGCCGCGGGATCACCCCGGCGCCGAGGGCGAAGACCGCACCGAGTGCCCCGGCGAAGATCAGCGAGTACACCGTCACCCGTTGCCCCACCTGCTTCGCGACGCCCACCGTCCCCCGCCCGAGCGCCGCCCCCGTCAGTGCCTGCGCGGCGATGGCCAGAGAATCAAGCACGAGGGTGATGAAGTTCCACAGCTGGAGCATGATCTGGTGCGCGGCCAGCGAGGAGGTGCCGAAACGCGCCGCCACCGCCGCCGCCGAGACGAAGGCGACCTGGAAGGACATGGAACGCAGGATCAGGTCCCGGCCCATGACCAGCTGGCGGCGCATGATGGACCAGTGCGGCCGCCACCCGCCGCGGTGTTCCCGGGCCAGCGCGATGAGGAAACATGCCGCGGTGATGGCCACCCCGATGACGTTGGCCACTGCGGAACCGGGCAGGCCGAACTGCCCCACCAGCACGGGGATGAGCACCGCGCCGGGGATGACACCGGCGAGGGTGAACCACAGGGGGCGGCGGGTGTCCTGTACACCGCGCAGCCAACCGTTTCCGGCCATGACCACCAGGGTCAGGGGGATGGCGAAAGCGGCGATGTGCAGCCACTGCGCGGATGCCGCCGCAGTGGCGGCGTCCCCGGAGAGCGCCAGCGCGATGGGTTCCGCGAAGACCCAGATCAGGCCGGCGATGACCAGTCCGACACCCAGGCCGACCCAGGTGGCCTGCACACCCTCCGCCACGGCCTCCTCCCGCCGCCCGGAGCCGTAGAGCCGGGAGGCACGCGCGGTGGTGCCGTAGGAGAGGAAGGTCAGCTGGGTGGTCACCGTCGACTGCACGGTGGTGCCCACGGCGAGGGCGGCGAGCTCGAAGGCGCCGAGACGGCCGATGACGGCGGTGTCGAGAAGCAGGTAGAGCGGGGTGGCGGACAGGACTCCGAGCGCGGGCAGGGCCAGCGCGAAGATCTGCCTGGCGGAGACCGTCACGACGCGCGCAGCTCCTCCAGCAGCTCCGCGAGGACCTCATCGGCGGTGCCGCGGGCGGTGTAACCGGCGGCCGGGATGTGCCCGCCCCCGCCGAGCGTGACCGCGACCTCCGAGACATCCATCTCGTTGGAGCGCAGCGAGACATGCCAGATGCCCGGCAGTGACTCCTTGAACAACGCCCCCAGGTCGGTGCCCTCGAGGGAACGCAGGAAATCGACGAGGCTCTCCACCGCCGGCAGGGAACCGTCCTGGATGAGCTCCTGGTCGGCGATGATCACCGCCGCCCGGTGGGTGCCGGCCTCCTCGATCCGCACGCCCGACAGGGCGCGGCCCATCATGCGCAGATCCGTCACGGAACCGGAGTCGAAGAGGTCCGTGGCGATGGTGCGCACATCCAGGCCGGTCTCCATGAGCCGGGCGGCGAAGCTGTGCATCTGCGGGCGCCCCCACCGGAAACTGCCCGTGTCGGTGAGCAGGCCCGCGTAGAGCGCGTGCGCGATGGGCTGGTCCAACCGGACCCCCAGACGTTCGAAGAGGTCGCCCAGGATCGTGGTGGTGGACTCGGCGTCGCGGTCAATGAGGTTCACCCGGCCGAAACCGGGGTTGGAGGAGTGGTGGTCGATGACCACGGTGTCCTGTGCGCGTGCCGCGATCTCCGTCGCGAGCGCACCCACCCGGTCCAGCGAACCGCAGTCCACGGTGATGATCAGGTCCACCTCCGGCAGCCGGTGGGCGAGCCTGACCTCCTCCGCGCCGGGGATGGTGAGCAGATTCGCGGCGAAGGGCTGCGGCTGCCCGATCAGCCCCACCGCCTGCTTGCCCAGCTGGCGCAGAGCCTGGACGGTGGCGGACACGGAGCCGATGGCATCCGCGTCGGGGCGCACGTGGCCGACGACGGCGACACAGCGCGCAGTCTCTACGGCGGCCACCGTCTCGGCATAGGAGGGTTCGGGCACTACTGACCGTCCTCCGTCTTGTAGGGGTTGGGGTCGCCCGCCGGCCTGGCGTTCTTCTTCAGCTCCGCCAGCTCGGCGTCGCGGGCCCGGGCCCGCTCCAGCAGTGCCTCCATGTGGGCGGAGGCCTCCGGGACGGTGTCCACCTCGAAGGAGAGGGTCGGGGTGAAGCGGACCCCCAGCTGGTCACCGACGATCTTGCGGAGCTGGCCGCGGGCACGGTGGAGGGCCTCCGCGGCGGCCTCGTGGTCCGGTTCCTCGTCGATGGTCTGGCCGCGGACGGTGTAGAACACGGTCGCATCGTGCAGGTCGCCGGTGACGCGGGTGTCGGTTACGGTGACCAGCTCCAGGCGACGGTCCTTGACCTCGCGTTCAATCGCAGAGGCCACGATGGTCTGGATGCGTTTTGCCATGCGGGCGGCACGGGCGTTGTCGGCCATGTCGGGCGTCTCCTCGGTAGTCGTTGTCGGAACCTCCGGAGATTCTACCCCGCGCCCCCACCGCGTTTCGACGTCACCCGTCAACCGGTGCGCAGGGCGGGCAGCGGCCAGGCCCGCCGCGGCATGTGCTCCTGCTCGAAGGGGTAACCGAGGGAGACGTCGAAATGGGGTACCCCGTCGACACGGATCTCCTCCGGCATGTGCAGATGCCCGTGGACGGCACCGATGGCCCGGTACCGCGTGGTGAAGTCCCGGGTGGCGGTCGTCCCGCACCACAGGGCCATCGGCTGTTTCGCCATCCGCAGGGTCGGCTCCACGACCAGGGGCCAGTGGTTGACCAGCAGCGTGGGGCCGTCGATCTCCGCCAGCCGCCGGTGGGAGTAGTTGACCCGTTCCGCGCACCAGGCGGGGATGTCCACGTAGGGGGCGATGAGCAGCTCATCGTCGAGGGTGGCCCGGGCGTCGCGGGCGGCGGCGAGGGCCTCCTCCGCGCTCATGCCGGCCGGGCGGAAAGAGTAGTCGTAGAGCGTGAACAGCGGAACGACCGTCACGCCGCCGAAGACGGGGTAGTCATCCTCGGGCGTGTCGACGCCCACCTCACGCAGCAGCTCCACCAGGCGCAGGTAGCGTTCCCGGCCCTTGAAACGGTCGGTGCTGCGGGCGAAGAGTTCATGGTTGCCGGGCGTCCAGATGACGCGGGCAAAACGCCGCCGGAGACGGGCGAGGGTGTCGACGACGATGTCGATACGCTCAGCCACGTCTCCGGCGACGATGAGCCAGTCCCCCGGATCCACCGCCTGCAGGCGCTCGACGCGCCCGCGGTTGGCGGACCAGGTGACGTGCAGGTCCGAAACGGACCACAGTGTGCGCGCCATATCAGGTGCGCGGGACCTCGACCTCTTCGAAGACCTCGATCTTGTCGCCGACCTCGATGTTCGGGTAGGACAGGACCATACCGCACTCGTAGCCTGCGCTGACCTCGGTGACGTCGTCCTTCTCGCGTCGCAGGGACTCGATCCTGACGTTGTCTGCGATGACGTTGCCGTCGCGGACCAGGCGGGCCTTCGAGTTGCGGCGGACCTTGCCGCTCTCGACCATGCAACCGGCGATCAGACCGATGGCGGAGGCCTTGAACAGTGCACGGATCTCCGCGACACCGACCTCGCGCTCCTCGTAGATCGGCTTCAGCATGCCCTTGAGGGCTGCCTCGACCTCCTCGATGGCCTTGTAGATGACGGTGTAGTAGCGGATGTCCACACCCTCGGTGTTGGCCTCCTCGGTGGCCTTGCCCTCGGAGCGGACGTTGAACGCGATGATGACTGCGTTTGAGGCGGATGCCAGCGAGACGTTGGTCTGCGTGACGGCACCGACACCACGGTCGATGATGTTGAGCTCGACCTCGTCCTCCATCTCGATCTTCAGGAGGGACTCCTCCAGCGCCTCCACGGAGCCGGCGTTGTCACCCTTGAGGATGAGGTTGAGGACACTGGTCTCCTTGAGCACCGCATCCAGATCCTCGAGGGAGACGCGCTTGCGGGCGCGTGCCTGCGCTGCGGAACGCCTGCGGGCGTCACGCTGTGCGGCGATCTGACGTGCGACACGGTCGTCCTCGACGACGAGCAGGTTGTCGCCGGCGCCGGGGACGCCGTTGAGGCCCTGCATCTGGACCGGACGGGACGGACCCGCCTCCTCCACATCGTGACCGTGCTCATCGATCATGCGGCGGACGCGGCCGTAGGTGTCACCCACGACAACGGAGTCACCGACGCGGAGGGTACCGCGCTGGACCAGGACGGTGGCCACCGGGCCACGGCCGCGGTCGAGGTTCGCCTCGATGGCGACACCCTGGGCGTGCATCTCGGGGTTGGCGCGCAGATCCAGGGAGGCATCCGCCGTCAGGACGACAGCCTCGAGCAGCTCATCGATGTTGGTGCCCTGCTTCGCGGAGATGTCGACGAACATGGTGTCGCCGCCGTACTCCTCCGGAACCAGGCCGTACTCGGTGAGCTGGCCACGGATCTTCTCCGGGGAGGCCTCCGGCTTATCGATCTTGTTCACCGCGACGACGATCGGCACATCGGCCGCCTTCGCGTGGTTGATGGCCTCCACCGTCTGCGGCATGACACCGTCGTCGGCGGCGACCACGAGGATCGCGATGTCCGTGGACTTGGCACCACGGGCACGCATGGCGGTGAACGCCTCGTGACCCGGGGTATCCAGGAAGGTGAGCCGGCGCTCACGGCCCTCGATCTCACGACCGATCTGGTAGGCACCGATGCCCTGGGTGATGCCGCCGGCCTCACCCGCACCGACCTCAGCCTTACGGATGGTGTCGAGCAGTCGGGTCTTACCGTGGTCGACGTGACCCATGACGGTCACGACCGGCGGACGCTTGGCCAGGTCATCCTCGCCACCCTCGTCCTCACCGAACTGCAGGTCGAAGGACTGGAGGAGCTCGCGGTCCTCGTCCTCCGGGGAGACGACCTCAACGACGTAGTTGATCTCCTGACCGAGCAGCTGGAGGGTCTCCTCCGGCACAGCTGCGGTGGCGGTGATCATCTCGCCCAGGTTGAACAGCGCCTGGACCAGTGCGGCCGGATCGGCGTTGATCTTGTCCGCGAAATCGGACAGGGAGGCGCCACGACGCAGACGGATACTCTGGCCACGGCCGTCGGGCAGGCGGACGCCACCGATGACGTTCGGCGCCTGCATTGCCTCGTACTCGGAACGCTTCTGACGCTTCGACTTACGGCCGCGACGCGGTGCGCCACCCGGACGCCCGAAGGCACCCGCGGTGCCGCCACGGCGTCCGCCGCCGCGGAAACCGCCGCCGCCCGGACCGCCGCCCGGACGACCGCCGGGGCCGCCCTGGCCACCGCGGCCACGACCGGCTCCGGCAGCCTTCTGCGGCATCTGGCCCGGGGTCGGGGCCTGGGAGGCCGGAGGCATGTTGGCCGGGGACGGACGACGTCCGCCGCCCTGTGCCGGACGGTCACCACCGGGACGCGGGGCACCCTGGCCGCCGGGACGCGGTGCGCCCTGGCCGCCCTGGCCACCACGGCCACCGGGACGGGGACCACCCTGGCCACGTCCGCCGCCCGGACGCGGTGCCGGACGCTCGCCGCCGGAAGAGAACGGGTTGTTGGCGACGCGGGGACGACCGCCCGGACGCGGCATGGGACGCGGCATGGCGTTGGCCGGGGTGGGGCGCTCCCCACCCGGCTTCGGGGCGCCACCCGGCTTCGGGGCGGGCTTGGCTGCGGCCGGACCCGGCTTCGGGCCCGGCTTGGCTGCGGCAGCCGGCTTGGGGGCCGGTGCCGGTGCAGCCGGCTTCGGGGCCGGTGCGGCAGGCTTGGCCGCCGCGGCCGGGCTCGGGGCGGGCTTGGCTGCGGCAGCCGGCTTGGGGGCCGGTGCCGGTGCAGCCGGCTTCGGGGCCGCCGGGCCCGGCTTCGGGCCGGGCCTGGGGGCCGTTGCTCCCGGCTTCGGGGCCGGCTTCGAGGCCGCTGCTCCCGGCTTGGGGGCGGCCTCCTTCTCGTAGAGATCCAGCATCTTACGGACCACCGGGGGTTCCACGGTGGAAGATGCGGTCTTGACGAACTCACCCTGCTCCTTGAGCGTGGCAAGCAGTTCCTTGCTGGTTACGCCGAGCCTCTTGGCGAGCTCGTGGACGCGTAGCTTTCCGGGCACTTTTCTCCTCTTGTTGTTACCAGAGGTCGAGTCAAGCCCCGGAAAGGGAACTCGACCTCTAGATGATGTCTGTGACTTTCATCGCTGATGCTTCATCGTGCTGTGCTCATCAGTGTTCGGTCTTCCTTGTGATGTCGGGTCCGGCGGCCTGCGCCGCCAAGTACGTGCGTACGGGACCTGTGTCCGGGATTCTCCCGGACACCCGAAACGCCCGCCCGAAGGCGCGGCGTTGTTCCGCCAGCTCGAGTGCCGCGAGATCAGGGGTGATCCATGCTCCCCTGCCGGGGAGGCTGCGGGAGGGGTCCGCCAGGAGGCGGTTCTCATCCGCGGGATCGACGACCACCCGGAGCAGCTCCGTGTCCGGTCTGCGTTCGCGGGTGGCGATGCAGGTACGGACGCGGATCTCACGGGTCTGCGTCATTCGTCTCCTACAGAAAGCCTGATCATCAACGGCACGTGGGCCATCGAACAGTTTACGCTATTTTCACCTGGAATTGAACTCCCGGCTGCACTCGGGGTCAGTTGATGTCCGAGTGGATGTCGATTTTCCAGCCCGTGAGGCGTGCGGCGAGGCGGGCATTCTGCCCTTCCCGGCCGATGGCGAGGGAGAGCTGGTAGTCCGGAACAGTCACGCGCGCGGTCTGGGCCTCGGCATCCGTGATCTCCACGCGGACGACCTTGGACGGGGCGAGGGCGTTGCCGACGTAGGTGGCGGGGTCCTCGGAGAAGTCGATGATGTCGATCTTCTCTCCCCCCAGCTCGTTCATGATGTTGGTCACGCGCTGTCCCTTGGGGCCGATGCAGGCGCCCTTGGCGTTGAGCCCCTTGACCTTGCCGGAGACGGAGACCTTGGAGCGGTGGCCGGCCTCGCGGGCGATGCCGAGGATCTCGACGGAACCGTCGGCGACCTCGGGCACCTCCAGCTCGAACAGTCCGCGGACGAGTTCGGGGTGGGTGCGCGAGAGGTTGACCTGCACGTTGCGGGGCCCCTTGTTCACGCCCACGATGTAGGCCTTGATGCGGTCGCCGTGCTTCAGCTTCTCGCCGGGGATCTGCTCTGCGGGCAGCAGGATACCGTCCTGGGGGTCGGCCTCAGTGCCGAGCTGGACGATGACGATGCCGCGGGAGTTCGCGGTCTCGTCCTTCTGCACCACACCAGAGACCACGCGGCCCTCGAAGGCCTGGTACTCGTCGAAGAGGCGGACGTTCTCCGCCTCGCGGAGGCGCTTGACGATGGCCTCGCGGACCACCTGGGCGCTCAGGCGCGCGAAGTTGTCGGGGGTGTCGTCGTACTCGGAGCCGACCTCGCCGTCCTCGTCGAGTTCGGAGACGATGACCGCGACGGAGCCGGTGTCCTGGTCGATGTCCACGCGGGCCCGGGAGTCCCCCTCCTCACCGCGGTATTCGCGGTAGGCCTGGATGAGTGCGCTGCCGATCGTGCGGAGCATGTCGTCCACCGGGATGGACTTCTCCTTCTCGATGGTCCTCAGCGCAGCCATGTCGATATTCACTTGTTTTCCTCCTGCCAGGCGAGCGCCTGGTCATAGTCGAGTCCCGTCAGCTCGGTTTCCGCTGCCGGGGGTGTGGCGAACTCAATTTCTACCACCGCACGGGGGTTTTCGGAAAATTCCAGGACGCGCATCTCGCAGCCCTTCTTCACCGGCCGCACGAGCACCACGGAATCCTCGCCGGGGGCCAGCGCACCGACCCGCCACACGGACTTCTGGCCGTCCTCCAGCAGTTCCACCAGGCGGTTGCGGTTGCGGCGCCAGTGGCGCGGCAGGGTCAGGGGGGCGTCGACACCCGGGGTGGAGACCTCGAGGGTGTAGCCGGCGCCGAGGTTGACCTCGCCGCGCTCCTCGGCGGCGTCGAGACGTGCGGAGACCTCCTGGGAGACCGCCTCGAGCAGGTCGAGGTCGGGCCGGGAATCCGAGTCCACCCGGATGCTGACCACGGATTTGCGGCCCGCACGGGTGACCTTGACGCCCTCAATGTCGAGACCGCAGGAGTCGGTGACGGGAGTGATCAGTGTGACTAGTTCGTCTTCGCCGGGGAATGCCATGCCCATCAGCCTATCGCGGGTAGGGTGTCGGCTGTGAAACGTCGATTCGCCCTCCTCCTCACCCTGCCGCTTCTGGCCTCCTGCTCCGTCGGGGACGTGGCCTCCGCGCTGGGGCCGCGGCCGAATTCCCAGGTCGCCGAGCTGGCGGACCGCGCGGCCAGCGACGCCGCCGCTCTCGACGGCGCGGCCGCCGAGGTGCGGGCCCGCCACGCGACGGAGCTCTCCGCCGAGATCACGCGCCTGTGCGGCACCCACGCCGACGGCACCGTCCCCGAATCCTGCGCCTTCCAGGCCGAGGTGACACAACTGGCTGAGACGGACGTCGAGGATTCCCTGCTGCTGAGCCTGGATACGGCAGTGCCGGAGGAATCCCACGCCCTGGTCATCCGGCAGGCCGTGGACCTGGCGGAACTGGGCGGGGGCGAACTGCCCGCAGACACCCAGGTCAGCGACAGCCGCGACATCGATGCCGCCCGGGAACTGCTGCGCCGCGAATACGCCGCCGCCTGGGGCCTGGGGCTGGCCAGCGCGTACCTCTCCCCCGCCCGCGGCGCAGAGATCGATGAGCTTCTCGACGCCCACGACGAGCGCATCCTCGCCCTCCGCGAGATGCTCGCCCCCCATGGCGAGGTGCCCGTCGCCGAAGCCGGCTACGAGCTGGCGGGCGTCACCGGACCCGCGGATGAGGTATTCGTCGCCCGCCTGCAGGAGGACCTGCGGCAGGCCTGGCTCGGCGCTGCGGTGCAGGCCCACGACACCCCCTGGCGGGAGTTCGCGGTCCACGGCACCGCGAGCATCAACTAACCGCGGACCAGTTCGACGACCTTCGCCACGGCCTCATCAGCGGCGACGTCGAGGGTCTCGCCGCCGCGGATGCGCAGCTCGACCTTGCCCTCGGCGAAGGACCGGCCGAGGACCACGGCGAAGGGCATGCCGAGCAGCTCGGCGTCCTTGAACTTGACACCGGGGCTGACCTTGGGGCGGTCGTCGAAAAGCACCTCGATGCCGGCGGCGTCGAGCTCGGCGACCATGCGGTCCCCGGCCTCCAGGGCGGCGGCGTCCTTGTTCGCCACGACCACATGCACCTGGTACGGGGCGATCTCGACCGGCCAGTTGAGGCCCTTGTCATCATGGCGCTGCTCGGCGAGCACGGCCATGAGACGGGAGACACCGATGCCATAGGAACCCATGGTGGGGATGGAGCGCTTGCCGTTGACGTCGAGGATCTGCACGTCGAAGGCCTCGGTGTACTTGCGGCCCAGCTGGAAGATGTGGCCGATCTCGATGCCACGCTCCAGCGTCAGGGTGCCCTGGCCCGCCGGGGCCGGGTCACCCTCGCGGATCTCGGCGGCCTCCACGAAACCGTCGACCTCGAAGTCCCGGCCGGCGACCAGCCCGACGACGTGGCGGTTGGGGGCGTCGGCACCCGTGATCCAGGCGGTGCCGGTGACCACGCGGGGATCGGCGAGCACGCGCACACCGTTGGCGGCCAGGCCGCGCGGGCCGACGTAACCGCGGACGAGGAAGGGGTTCTTCTTGAAGTCCACGTCCTCGGCCATGGCGACCTCGGCCGGCTCGAGGGAGGCCTCGAGGCGCTTCATGTCCACCTCGCGGTCACCGGGAACGAGCACGCCGAGCAGCTCCGGCTCCTCCGCACCCGGCTCGGTGACCTTGACCACCACGCACTTGAGGGTGTCGGCGGCGGTGACATCCAGACCCTGCGAGTTCGCCCAGTCCACCAGGGTGGCGATGGTCTCCGCATCCGGGGTCTCATGCTCCACGGCCGCAGGCAGCCCCGCCACGGGACGCTCGGTGCCCGGCTGGGTGACCACGGCCTCCACGTTCGCGGCGTAGTCGCCGCCGGTGGCGCGGACGAAGCTGTCCTCACCGTTCCCGCTCAGCGCCAGGAACTCCTCGGAGGCGGAACCGCCCATCGCGCCGGAGGTGGCCTGGCAGATGGCGTAGGAGATGCCCAGGCGGTCGAAGATGCGCTGGTAGGCCGCGCGGTGTGCCTGGTAGGAGGACTCCAGGCCGGCGTCATCCATGTCGAAGGAATAGGAGTCCTTCATCACGAACTCACGTCCACGCAGGATGCCGGCCCGCGGGCGGGCCTCATCGCGGTATTTGGTCTGGATCTGGTACAGCGTGACCGGGAAGTCCTTGTAGGAGGAGTACAGGTCCTTGACCGCGGAGGTGAACATCTCCTCGTGGGTCGGCCCGAGCAGCATGTCCGTGCCGCGGCGGTCCTGCAGCCGGAAGAGTTCCTCGCCGTACTCGGTCCACCGGTCGGTGGTCTCGTAGGGCTCACGCGGCAGCAGCGCCGGGAAGAGGAGTTCCTGGCCACCGATCGCGTTGATCTCCTCACGCACGACGTCCTCGATCTTGCGCAGGGTCCGCAGGCCCAGCGGGAGCCAGGAATAGACACCCGGGGCGGCGCGGCGGATGTAACCGGCGCGGACGAGCAGCTTGTGGCTGGGGACCTCGGCATCAGCGGGGTCTTCGCGCAGCGTGCGCAGAAACAGCGTGGACAGACGTGTGATCATGAGCAGTCACATTACCCGGTAGCCTACTGGGCATGCTGATCGTGCTCCCCCCTTCCGAAACCAAGGCACCCGGCGGCGACGGACCCGCCCTCGACCTCGGGGAACTGTCCTTTCCGGACCTGAATCCCGTGCGGGGGAATCTGGTGGACGATCTGGCTGCGCTGCCGGTCGATGAGGCACTCGGGGTGTTGAAGATCTCGGCGAGGCTCCGCGGCGAGGCGGAGGCCAACCTGGCGTTGCGGAGCTCGCCGACGATGCCTGCCATCCACCGCTACACCGGGGTGCTTTTCGACGCCCTCGACGCCCCCACCCTGCCCACTGCCGCGCTGGAGCGCCTCGCCGTGGGCTCGGCACTGTTCGGTGTGGTGCGTGCCACCGACCCGATCCCCCGCTACCGACTCTCCGGCAGCACCCGCCTGCCGGACGCGCCGACGCTGAAAACCCGGTGGGGTGGGCTGATCACCGGGGTGTTGGCGGCGGAGGATTTCGTGGTGGACCTGCGTTCCGGTGCCTACCAGCAGCTGGGGAAGGTGCCCGGCGCGCTGACGGTGCGGGTGGAGCGTGACGGGAAGGTGGTCAGCCACTTCAACAAGCAGTACAAGGGGGAACTGGCCCGGGTGCTGGCGCTGGCTGGGGAACCGGCGCGCGGCATCGACGATGTCGCGGAGATCGCCCGCGCCGCGGGGATGACGGTGGAACGCGATTCTGGCTTTCAGCTGACCCTGGTGGTGTAGTTGTCCCATGGTTGACGACTCAGGCATGAGGAAGGTGGCTGTGCTCTCCCCCTCCCGCGCGGCCCCGGCGATGGGTCCGGCGGTGCACGAGCAGGCGATGCGCCGCCTGCGGGAGGAGTTCGGTCTGGAGCCGGTCGAGTACCCCACGACCCGCACGCCTGATTCCACCCCGGAGGACCGGGCCCGCGACATCATGGCTGCGTTCACCGACCCGGAGATCACGGCGGTCTTCGCCACCCTCGGCGGCGACGACCAGGTCACGGTGATCCCCTTCCTCGATCCCGGGCTGATCCGGGCCAATCCGAAACCCTTCTTCGGTTACAGCGACAACACGAACATGCTCAACCTGCTCCACGGCCTGGGTGTCCCCGCCTTCCACGGCGGCAACACGCAGGTGCAGATCGGCGCGGGTCCGGAGCTTGACGGCGTCCTGCGCACCTCCCTCACCGCGGCCCTGAACGGCGGCGGCCTCATCGAGGTGACGGATCCTGGTCAGTCGGAGGACCACGGGATCCGGTGGAGCGATCCCCTGGCCCTGAGCGAGAACGGCCTGCGCGAATCCACCCCGCCGTGGCGCTGGGCGGGTGCGGCGCGGAAGGTCAGCGGTCGCACCTGGGGTGGCTGCCTGGAGGTGATCACCCAGATGTCACTGGCGGACCGGATGCCACGGGTGGCGGATCTGGCCGGCGGGATCCTCATGATTGAGGCCTCCGCGCGGCTGACCAACACCCACGGGATCATGGAGATCGTCCGTGCCCTCGGTGAGGCCGAGGTCCTCGGGGCGGTGCAGGGCGTGATGCTGGCCCGGCCACCCGCCCGCAGTCTCTTCCTCCCTGACCACAGGGACCGCGGGGAAATCTACGACGCCGTGATCGAACAGGTCGAGCTCTACAACCCGGAGGCCGTCGTGGTCTGTGGTGTCCCCTTCGGCCACACCCGTCCGCAGTGGGTGCTGCCCTACGGCGGGACCGTGGTGCTGGACGGGGTGGAGCAGCGGGTTTTCGCGGACTACTGATTATCAACGGGCGCGATTTATCAATCCCACCTTCGGCGCCTCGCCCCACCACCGGGCCGGGCGCAGCCTCATTCTCGAGGAGTTCAGCGAGGCACTCCACAGTCACCCGGGACACCCCTCCCGGAGCATGGTCATCGACGGTGCCCGCGGCATCGGCAAGACGGTCCTGCTCACTGAACTCGAGAACCTCGCAGCGCAGCAGGGTTGGGTCGTGTTGCGGGCGACCGGACGCCCCGATTCCGCCCCCACCCTCATCAACACGACAATCCCCGCGAAGATCGCCGAACTTGACCCACCCGCCGGTCGCACCGTGACGGCGGTGCAGGTCAGCGTTTTCCGCGTGGACACCGAGCTTCTCGACGCCCCCTCCCTCAAGGGCGTACCCCCCGGCACAGCTGGACTATCTGCGCGCCATGGCAGAACTGACTGACGAGGAGGTGTCCAGCACCGCCGTGGCGGAACACCTGGGCCGGCGGCCCAACGAGGCCCCCCGCCTGGGGCCGGGTCTCCTTCACCCTGCCGTATCTGGCGGAATTCCTCCGCGGTGAATCACGTCCGACGCGGGTGAGCTGACACCCACACCCCCACCGTCGCGGTCACCGCGGTGCCGAGCATGACCGCGACCATGGCCACCGGCTGGGACACCCCGGCCGCGGCAACCAGGCCCACCAGCGGGGAGAGGATGCCGGCCATGATGAACTGGCCTGAGCCCATGAATGCGGAGGCCGAACCGGTGACGGTGCCCGCCCGGGAGATCGCCAGGGCGGAGTTGTTCGCGAAGTTGATGCCCATCGAGGCGACCACGATGAACAGGCCGGCGAGAATGAACCAGCGGGAGGCGTCGAGAAGCGCGACCGTGAGCAGGTAGACCGTCGCCCCCAGCATCACCAGGTTGCCGATGCGGGCGAGCTTCAGCGGCCCGATCTTCTTCACCAGCCGCGCGTTGGCCAGCGCGACGAGGAACATGCCTCCGGTGTTGGTGGCGAAGATGAACGAGTACTGGACCGGGGTGAAACCGTAGTACTCCTGCAGGATGAACGGTGAGGCGGCGACATAGGCGAACATCGTGGCGAAGCTGAAGATGAAACCGACCGTGAAGCCGACGTAGGTACGGTCGCGCAGCAGTCCGCCGATGGCCCGCAGCAGCGGTCCCGCTCCCCCGCTGGAGCGTTCCGCAGCGGGCAGGGTCTCCGGGATAAAACGCCAGATCATGATCACGACGAGCAGGTTGAGCCCGGTCAGCAGCCAGAACACACCCCGCCAGCCGACGCCGTCGACCATGAGCCCGCCGATGACCGGCCCGAGGACCGGTGCCACACCACCGAGCAGCATGAGCAGGGAGAAAACACGCGCCAGCTCCGGGCCCTTCACCAGGTCGCCGGCGACGGCTCGGGCCAGCACGACCGCCGCCCCGCCGGCCAGTCCCATGACGAAGCGGGCGGCGAAGAGGATCCACGCCTGGGTGGCCAGGGCGCTGGCCATCGTCGCGAGGACGAGCAGTATCGCGCCGGTGCGGAAGAGTCCGCGGCGGCCGCGGGCGTCGGAAAGCGGGCCGGTGAGCAGCTGCCCCACGGCCATGCCCGCGAGGAAGAAGGTGATGGTCAGCTGCGCACCGGCCTGGCTGAGGTCGAGATCGCGGCCGAGCTGGGGCAGGCCCGACAGGTACATGTTGATGGACAGCGGTTCGACGGCCGAGACGAGGGCCAGCACGCCGAGGATGATCGGGGGGATCATCGTCTTCCGGTCCGCCTGGGTGGTGGTCGCCATGTGTTCTCCGCTTCGCTGGTGGTGATTATTGGTTATCTGTCAACGACCATAGCAACAGATACCCGAGGGGGTATAAATGACAGATTAGGCAACCCTAAGAAGAAATCGGTACCATGACAGTCATGACTATTACATCAACTGCCCACGTCACCACCGACCGCCCCGGCCGCTACGGCAAACAGCTGACCTCCCACCTCGGCCGCCGCCTGCACAGCAGCTGGGACGCCGAGGCCGAGCACGGCCAGATCACCTTCGGTGGTGAGGAGTTCAGCGGCGGCCTGGTCGGCGAGGTGACCCTGACCGCCGCCGAGGGCACCCTCCTGCTGGAACTGGCCACTGAGGAACAGCATGTCGAGCAGATCGAGAGTGTCGTGGGCCGCCACCTGGCCGGCTTCGGCAAGAAGGATGAGCTGAACGTCTCCTTCGAACGTTCCGACGGCACGGCCGGCACCAGCTACACCGCTGAGGAGCGCTGACCTACAGTCCCGCAACCTCGCCGATGACGTAGACCGCCGGCGCGCCGATGCTGTGCTCCGTCATCGTCGCAGCCAGCGTGCCCAGGGTGCAGCGCACCGCACGCTGCGCCTCGGTGGTGCCCTCCTGGATGACGGCCGCGGGGGTCTCGGCAGGCAGGACCTCCTGCAGGGCCTGCGCGATGGCGGGGGCGTTCTTCACGCCCATGATCACGCTGATCGTGCCTCCGGACTGTGCGACGGCCCGCCAGTCGACCAGGGAACCGGGATGCCCCGGCGGGAGGTGCCCGGAAACCACGGTGAAGGAGTGGACCAGGCCGCGCTGGGTGACGGGGACGCCCGCTGCCGCCGGCACGGAGACCGCGGAGGTCACGCCGGGCACGACCTCGCAGGGGATGCCGTGTTCGCGGCAGACGGTCAGTTCCTCGAAGCCACGGCCGAAGACATAGGGGTCACCGCCCTTGAGCCGGACGACCTTCCGGCCGGCCAGGGCGTGGGTGACGATGAGCTCGTTCGTCTTCTCCTGGGTTACCTGTCTGCCGTAGGGCAGCTTGGACACGTCGATGATCTGCTTCGACGCGGTATCGCAGAGCTCGTCGAGTTCGTGGGCGGGTCCGAGGTGGTCAGTGAGGATCACGTCGGCCTGCTGGAGTGCGCGCTGGCCCCGGATGGTCATCAGGTCCCAGGCGCCCGGTCCGCCGCCGACGAGAGTGACGGAACCGGTGGTGGGAGAGGCTGCAGTCATGGTCAATCAGTTTAGGGGGCTGACTGCGGGGCTCCACATCGTTAGCCTGGGGGTATGAACGCACCACACCTCGACCACCCGTTCTCCGGGACATTTCCCGAGCTCGTCCACGCCGCCCAGGCAGAGGAGCAGCCTGATCCGCAGCTGCTCGTCCTGAATGAATCTCATGCCCGCGAGCTCGGCCTCGACCCGGACTGGCTGCGCAGTCCCGACGGGGTGGCCTTCCTGCTGGGCCACGGGGAGGGACCGACGGTGGCGATGGGCTATTCGGGGCACCAGTTCGGGCAGCTCTCCCCGCGGCTGGGTGACGGGCGGGCGCTGCTGCTCGGGGAGACCGCCGGCCGGGAGATCCACACCAAGGGCACCGGCCCGACGGTCTTCTCCCGGGGTGGCGACGGCCGGGGTGCGCTGGGGCCCATGCTGCGCGAATATCTGGTCTCCGAGGCGATGCATGCCCTGGGTGTGCCCACGACCCGCGGTCTGGCGGTGCTGTCGACCGGGCGGCGGATCCAGCGCACGGGGGTCGTGCCCGGCGCGGTGCTGGTACGCACGGCGGCGAGCCACCTGCGGATCGGCACCGTGCAGTATGCGCGGCTGTTGGGGGTTGAGGGTCTGGTGGAACGCCTGTGTACTTATGCACGTGAGCGCCACTACCCGGAGGTGGACACCCATGAGGGTTTCTTCCGTGCGGTGATGACATCCCAGTCGGAGACGGTCGCGAAATGGATGCGCCTGGGTTTCATCCACGGGGTGATGAACACCGACAACACCACCCTGTCCGGGGAGACCATCGACTACGGTCCGTGCGCCTTCCTGGACCGTTATGACCCGGCGATGTTCTTCAGCTCCATCGACAGACACGGCCGTTATGCCTTCCGCAACCAGCCCGCCATCCTCGGTTGGAACCTCGCCCGCCTGGCGGAGGCGATGCTCCCGCTTTTCGACGCCGATGAGAACGCGGCCGTCGATAAGGCGCAGGCCGCCATGAACGACTTCCCCGACGTGTGGGAGCAGGCGCAGCAGCGTGAGCTGGCGCGCGCCCTCGGCACGGCGGACACGGGGATCGGGCAGCGGTGGCTGCAACTGCTGGAGGAGCATGCCCCCGACCTGACCACCGTCAACCGCCTGCTCGTCGACGATCCCGGTGCGCTGGCGGAGATCGTCGGCTCCGAATGGGTCGCGGACTGGCAGGCGCTGGATCCAGAGGTGCCGGCACACCCGCACCACATCCCACGCAACCATCTGCTCGACGCCGCGCTCCGCGACGCCGAGTCCGGCGACCTCGGCCCCTACCTCGATCTGCTCACCGTGGTCACCGACCCCTTCACCGACCACGGTCGGACGTACCGGGGGCCCGCGCCGGAGGGCTTCGACGAGAGTTTCCGCACCTTCTGCGGCACCTAGAGTTCGTCGATGACGATCTTCTTCATCTCCATGAGGTTCGCGTAGGCGCCGGGGCGTTCCAGCAGATCGTTGAGGTTGTCGGGGGCGATCTGCCAGCTCACGCCGTAGCGGTCCTGGAGCCAGCCGCACTGTTCGGCCTCGGGCACCGCGGACAGCGCCTTCCAGAGGTGGTCGATCTCCTCCTGCCCGCGGGCGTTGAACAGCAGGGAGATACCCGGGGTGAAGGTGAAGGGCTGCTCAACGGCCGAGTCCATCGCGGTCAACCATTCCCCGCGGATCTGGAACTCCGAGAACATCACCGCATCGGTGGAGTCCTCGTAGTGGACGCGGTTGCCCACCGCAGCTTCCGGGAAGACGGAGGCGTAGAAGTCGACGGCCTCGTGCGCCTTGTTCTGGGCGGGACCGCAGAACATGAGGTTGGGGATGACGAAGGGGCGGGGCTCCCCCTCCGGGTCGGTGAGCATGAGCTGCCAGTTCACGCCGTAGCGGTCGGCGACCCAACCGTAGTGCGGGCTGAAGGGGTACTCACCGAGCTCCATGAGCACCCGGCCACCCTCGGTGAGGCGCGCCCAGGTGCGGTCGAGGTCACCGCGGGCGTCGTCACGCTGGCTGGGATCGAAGTTGAGGAAGAAGCTGATCGCCGGGGTAGGGGTGAATTCATCGCCCGCGTTGATCATCGCCAGCCGGTAACCGCCGATGTCGAATTCCACCGTCAGGGGCTGGCCGGCGAACTCCTCCTGGAAATCCAGCAGCCCCTCGGTGGGGTAGGTCCACCTCTCGACGACCGTGGTGTCGGGCAGAGCGGAGAGATAGAACTCCGTCGCATCATCGGCGACGCGGTTGATCCAGATGTGCGGGACGATCGTCTGCATGCGGTTTCCTTCCGCGATATATTAGGTGTGACGCACTTCACGATACGCCCGCTGGGGGCGCCTGCGCCAGAGCCCGGGAGGAACGATGGGCGACACCGCCATCACCACGAACAACCTGACGAAGACCTTCGGTTCCACCCGCGCCCTGGACGAATTCAACATCACCGTCCCCGTCGGTGAGGTCCGCGGCTTCCTCGGCCCCAACGGCTCCGGAAAATCCACCGCCATCCGGGTGCTGCTGGGTATGCTGCGCGCCACCTCCGGTTCCGCCCAGGTGCTCGGTATGGACCCGTGGCGGGACTCCGTCGCCCTGCACCACCGCCTCGCCTATGTCGCCGGGGACACCAGCCTGTGGCCCAGCCTCACCGGCGGTGAAGCCATCGACCTGCTCACCCGCCACCAACGCTCGGAGGCACAACGCCGCCGCCGGGCGGAACTCATCGACCGTTTCGAACTGGACCCCACGAAGAAGGCCCGCACCTACTCGAAGGGCAACCGGCAGAAGGTCGCGCTGGTCGCCGCGCTCTCCCTCGACGTCGACCTCTACCTGCTCGATGAACCCACCTCCGGTCTGGACCCGCTCATGGAGTCGATCTTCACGCAGGAGATCCGGCAGCTGCGCGACCAGGGCCGGACGGTTCTGCTGTCGAGCCACATCCTCGGGGAGGTGGAGAAACTCTGCGATTCGGTCACCATCATCCGGGCCGGCCGGGACGTTGAACACGGCACGCTCGCCGAACTGCGCCACCTCACCCGCTCCGCGGTGGCCGGCACCGTCACCAACGATCCGGCGCGCCTGACACAGATACCGGGGGTCCATGACCTCGCGGTCGATGGCGGCCGGGTGCGTTTCCAGGTCGAGGACCGCAACATCGATGACGTGCTGCGGGTTCTGCCGGAGCTGGGGGTGCAGAACCTGACGATCACTCCCCCATCCCTGGAGGACCTCTTCCTGCGGCACTACGGGAAGGTGGAACAGTGACCTCCCGGCTCGCCGGCACGGGGCAGCTGCTGCGCCTGTATCTCCGGCTGGACCGCTTTCGCCTGAGCGTATGGATCCTGGCGATCCTCGTCGTGGTCTGGGCCTCCGTTGACGCGCTCCAGGACACCCTCAGTGACCCGGAGTCGTTGCAGGCCCGCGCGATCCTGGGGGCCAACCCCGCCTCCATCATGATGACCGGCCCGCTGTTCACCGACAACTACAACTTCGGCACCATGGTGGCCAACGAGCTCTCCCTGTGGCTGCTGCTGCCCACCGCGATCATGGCCGTACTCTTCACCGTCCGGCACACCCGGACGGATGAGGAGTCCGGCCGGCTGGAGATGCTGCGTGCGCTCCCCCACGGCCGGTTGGCGGCCACCGCGGCGACCACGGTGCTGGTCGTCCTGGCCAGCAGTGCCCTGGGGGCGGCGACGACCATCGGTCTGCTCATCCCCGGGATGGCGGTGGCCGATTCGGTGGCCTTCGGCCTGGCGGTGGCTGTCACCGGTCTGGTCTTCGGTGCGGCCACGGCGGTGGCGGCACAGCTGACCAGCAGCGCCGGCACCGCGACGGGGTTGGGCATGTCCGCTATCGTGCTGGCTTTCCTCATCCGTGGGGTGGGGGATGTCATCGATAAGGAAGGCTCGTGGCTGTCCTGGTTCTCGCCCTTCGCCTGGGCACAGCAGACACGACTGTACAGCGACCTGCGCTGGTGGCCGCTGCTGATCTCCCTGGCGGTGGCGGTGGGACTGACCGTCCTGGCCCTGCGCCTGGCGGACAGCCGGGACCTGGGCGCGGGTATCGGCACCGACCGGCCCGGCCCCGCGGAGGCCGCGACGCGGCTGCTGTCCCCCGAGGGGCTGGCCTACCGCATGGAGACCCCCAAGTACCTCCTCTGGGGTGTAGGACTGCTCTTCTTCGCGGTGGCCTTCGGCAGCCTCGCCTCCGAACTGGACGGGGTCCTGGACGACGTACCCGCCCTCAACGAATGGGTCGAGATCGACCTGTCCGACCTGACCACCTCCTTCGGTTCCCTGGTGCTCAGCTACCTCAGCCTCGGGCCCGCGGTACTGCTGGTGACGTCGGTGCTCCGTCTGCGCCGGGAGGAACGCGAGGGCCGGCTCACGGCCCTGCTGCTCAGTGGTTTCTCCCGCCCCCGGGTACTCGCCGGCTGGTTCGCGGTGGCCGCCGTTGAGGCGGTGCTGCTGATGGTTGTCCTCGGTGCCGGCCTCGGCCTGGGGATGGTGTTCGGCTCCGGCGGGGGCGGCTGGAGCGGTGAGATGGCGCTCGCCTCCCTGGCCTACGTCCCCACCGTGCTGCTCCACGGTGCGATCAGTGCCCTGCTGCTGGGCTGGCTCCCCCGCCTGGCTGCATTGAGCTGGCTGGTGGTCTCCTGGTCCGCCCTGGTGCTCTTCCTCGGCCAGCTGCTCCGCCTGCCGGACTGGGCCATGGCTCTCTCGCCACTGTGGCACGCCCCCCTGGTGCCGGAGGCCAAACCCGACCCTGTGCCGCTGGCCGTCCTGGCCGCGCTCACGGTGGCCTTCCTGGCGCTCGGGCTGCTCGGTTTCCGACGCCGTGACATCGCCGAGGGCTGAAAAAGGGAAAGCCCCTCCGAAGAGGGGCTGATCCTGCTGGCGGAGACTACTTCTTTGCGTTCCTGGGGGCCAACTTGAGCGTCTTCTGGGAGTAGTCCCAGAGCTCGTCGAAGAGCTTGGTGTCGTCGCCCAGCTTCTTGCCGTAGGACGGGATCATCTCGTAGATCTTCGGACCCCAGTCGATCATGCGCTCACCGAAGCAACGCTCGAGCAGCTCGAGCATCGCGGCCGGAGCGATGGAGGCACCCGGGGAGGCACCCAGCAGGCCGGCGATGGAGCCGTCGCTGCCGTTGATCAGGGTGGTGCCGAACTCCAGGGAACCGAACCGCGGGGCGGCGGTCGGCTTGATCACCTGGACGCGCTGCCCGGCGACGACGGTCTCCCAGTCCTCGGCCTTTGCGGAGGGGACGTAGTCGCGCAGGTCGACGAGACGCTTCTCGAAGTCCTTGGCCACCTCAGAGATGAGGTACTTGGTCAGGGCGAACTCCTGGACGGCGACACCCAGGTAGGACGGGATGTTGTCCGGGCGGATCGACTTGAACAGGTCGAGGTAGGAACCCTCCTTGAGGAACTTGGGGGTCCAGCCGCCGTAGGGGCCGAAGAGCAGGCCCTTCTTGCCGTCGATGACGCGGGTGTCCAGGTGCGGGACGGACATCGGCGGGGCGCCGACCTTGGCCTTGCCGTAGACCTTGGCGTCGTGCTGATCGATGAGCTCCTGGTTGGTGGAGCGCAGCCACAGGCCGGAGACCGGGAAACCAGCGTAGCCGTTGACCTCGGGGACACCGGCCTTGCGCAGCAGGTCAAGGGCGTAGCCGCCGGCACCGACGAAGACGAACTTGGCCTTGACCACGGAGGTGTCACCGGTGTGGACGTTCTTGACGGTGACCTTCCAGGAGGAGCCCTGCTTCTTGAGGTCCTTGACCTCGTGACCGTAACGGACCTCGGTGCCGGAGGCCTCGGCGGCGGTGAGGAACTGGCGGGTCAGGGCGCCGAAGTTGACGTCGGTGCCCAGGTCCGTGCCGGAGTAGGCGACCTTCTCCTTCTCGAAGTCACGGCCCTCGGCCATGACCGGCAGGCGCTCGGCGAACTTGGCGTCGTCATCGACGAACTCCATGCCCGGGAAGAGGATGCTCTCCTTGAGCGCCTCGTGGCGGCGGCGCAGGTAATCCACCTGGTCATCACCTTGGGCGAAGGCCAGGTGCGGAACCGGGGCGATCCAGTCGCTCGGGTCATCCAGCACACCGTTGTCGACCTGGTGGGACCAGAACTGGCGGGAGACCTGGAACTTCTCGTTGATGTCGATCGCCTTGGACAGGTCGATCTGGCCGTTCTTCTCCGGCGTGTAGTTCAGCTCGCAGAGTGCCGAGTGTCCGGTTCCGGCGTTGTTCCACGGGGAGGAGGACTCCAGAGCGGGTCCGTCGAGCCGCTCGAAGATCATCTGGGACCAGCTGGGTTCCAGCTCACGGATCATGGCACCCAGGGTGGCGCTCATGACACCCGCGCCGACGAGGACGACATCGACCTCGTCAGTGACCTTGGCAGCGTTCGTTTTGTCAGTGGACACCTTGCATTACCTCATTCGTCGTCGAAGGTTGTGGCCCTCACCGGGCGGCGGCTGACTTCCCGGCGGGCGGGACAATATCGGGTGCGGCCTCTCCGTCCTCGGCGGGAATCCGCTCCCCTTGTCCGGCAACCAGACAGCTTACGCCCTGGCCATGCTGGGGGTGGGCAGAAGGTCCGTATTTAGTGAACTTGCCGACACTCCACACTCCCCCGCACATTGCCCCCGGCCGGTTCTAGACTGGGGTGCATGACCGTAGCTGACATCTCCGACTGGTACGAGGACCTCCTGGGCCCGGACTTCCACGCCCGCGACATCAACCTGGGGCCCGACCCCGAGGGCGAGGGGGACATCGTGGCGACGTTGGTGCGGTACGGGGAACCGGCGGCGTCGAGAAGCGCCGTCCTGTGGGTGCACGGGATGACCGACTACTTCTTCCATGAACACGTCGCCCGCGCCCTCGATGAGGCGGGTTACGCCTTCTATGCGCTGGACCTGCGCAAATGCGGGCGCTCCTGTCAGGAGGGCCAGCGCTGGCACTACAGCACCGACTTCCGGCACTATTTCGCTGAGCTGACCGTCGCCCTGGACCTGGTCACGGCGGAACACCCGGAGGTCATCCCCATCGCGCACTCCACCGCCGGGATGATCGTCCCCCTGTGGGCGGCGCATCTCGCCCGCAATGACTCCGCCCGTCACGCGAAACTCGGCGGGCTGATCCTCAACTCCCCCTGGCTGGACATGATGTACCCGAAGCCGTTGGTGAGGGTGCTCCGGCCCATCGTCGACATCCTGGGCCGGGTGGCACCGGGTGTGGAGATCCCCGGCGGCAACCTCGGTGCCTACGGCATGTCGATCCACCGCGAGCACCACGGCGACTGGGATTTCGACGTCACCTTCAAGCCGGTGCGCGGCCACCGGAAGTACCTGGGCTGGCTGCGCGAGGTACTGCGGTCCCAGGCCCGCATCCACCGCAACGAGATCGACGTGGGCGTGCCGGTACTGACCCTGTGTTCCGCGGAGTCCCGGTTGGGCAGGCCGTACTCCGATGAGAGCACCGGGGTGGACACCGTCCTGGACACCGCGCAGATCCAGCGGTGCGCCCCGCAACTGGGTGAGGAGGTGACGGTGCATCCGGTCGAGGGCGCGCTGCACGATGTGTTCCTCTCGAAGCCGGGACCACTGGCGGAAGCACTGGGCACGACCATCGACTGGTTGAGGCGCAGGTAGACTCTCCGGTTGACCCCATCCATCATCCGTCGAGCCGAGGAGCCTACCCACCCATGACTGCTGACCTGAAGGTCGACCAGCACTATGACCTGATCATCATCGGCACCGGTTCGGGTAACTCCATCCCCGGTCCGGAATTCGATGATCTCTCGATCGCCATCGTGGAAAAGGGCACCTTCGGCGGCACCTGCCTCAACGTCGGCTGCATCCCGACGAAGATGTTCGTCCACGCCGCCGACACCGCCCTGGCGACGCGGGAGGCCGGGAGGCTGGGACTGAGCGCACAGACCTACCACGTGGACTGGCCGGGCATCGTCTCCCGCGTCTTCGACCAGCGCATCGACCTGATCGCCGAGGGCGGCGAGGCCTACCGCCGTGGCCCGGAGACCCCGAACATCGATGTCTACGACCAGCACGCCAGCTTCGTGGGCGAGCGCACCATCCGCACCGGTGAGCACGTCATCTCCGGTGACCGTGTCATCATCGCCGCCGGTTCCCGCCCGATGATCCCCGAGGCCATCACCGAATCCGGTGTGCATTTCCACACCAACGAGGACATCATGCGTCTGCCGCAGCAGCCGCAGTCGATCATCATCGTCGGTGGCGGTTTCATCGCCATGGAGTTCGCGCACGTCTTCGACGCCCTGGGCACCAAGGTGCACGTCATCAGCCGTTCCGCCCTCATGCGGCGCATCGACGCCGACCTCGGCTCCCGCATCAACGACCTCGCAGTCAAGCGTTACGACGTCCGCATCGGCCGCACCGTCGCCGACGCTGTGCAGAGCCATGACGGCATCACCGTCACGCTTGACGACGGCGGCTCCATCACCGCCGACGTCCTCCTCGTCGCCACGGGCCGCACCCGCAACGGCGACCAGATGGACCTCGACCGCGGCGGCATCGAGATGACCGACGACGGCCGCATCAGCGTCGACGAGTACGGCCGCTCCACCTCCGCTGAGGGCGTGTGGGCCCTGGGTGACATCTCCTCCCCCTTCATGCTCAAGCATGTGGCCAACGCTGAGATGCGGGCCGTGCGCCACAACCTGCTGCACCCCGACCACCTGCAGAAGATGCCGCACGACCACGTCCCCTCCGCAGTGTTCACCAACCCGCAGATCGCCACCGTCGGCCTCACCGAGCGTGAGGCCCGCACGGCCGGCCACAACATCACCGTGAAGCTCCAGAAGTACGGCGACGTCGCCTACGGCTGGGCGATGGAGGACACCACCGGCATCGTCAAGCTCATCGCCGACAAGGACACCGGCAAGCTACTGGGTGCCCACTACCTCGGCCCCCAGGCCTCGACCCTGATCCAGCAGATGATCACCGTCATGGCCTTCGATCTCGACGTCCGCGAGGTGGCCACCAAGCAGTACTGGATCCACCCGGCCCTGCCCGAGGTCACCGAGAACGCTCTGCTGGGCCTGGAGTTCTGACGCTTCCCAGTGCCTGTGGGCACCGTTTCCTGTTAAATGGAAATGGTGCCCATTTTCATTAAATAACACCCCCTGAACTGCATATTCACCGTCGGTTGACCCCGAAGTTCACCCCCGTGTCCCGGTCATGGTCTAGCGTCGGAATCGAACGGATAAGCGACGGATGTTCGACAGGGGGTGACCACGATGCAACCGTCATGGAGCGTGCTCAACGAAGACGACCCACACGCGGTGGCCCGGACCATCAACACCGCCGGCAACTACCGGTTCTGGCGGGCCATCCAACCCACCGACGAGCAGTTGGACACCGTCGACTGGACCACCCTGCTCGCCGGACTAACCCGTTCCACCGGCATCGAAGCCCCTCGCCTGACCGCCTATCTCGACGCCCTGACCACCCTCGACCAACTCCCCCGCCTACGCACACTTGTGGAGGCCACGTGGGTGCTCGACATGGACTACCTGCGCATCATCGACCGCGCCGCCGCACGCGCCCCGCTACGCCTGCAGGACGACCCCTACTTCTGGGAGACCCTCGACGAGGTCCTGGTCGAGCGCCTGTCTACACCCCGCAGGGCGCATCAGCTGCTGCTTAAGCCCGGGGCCATCCGGCAGGTCGTGGCCACCACCATCACCACCGTGCAGACCGCCGATGATCATCCTGCCTGGCCACCGGTACCGGAGCCTGACCCACCACCGGAATCAGAGCCAGGGGACAACTCTGAGAAGAATTCTGAAGGGGAGGCCGGGGAGGACGATTCCGAGGGGAACGTCGGGACGGAGGGCCCTGAAGGAGATTCCGACGCCGACAGCGAGGGGAACCACACCAACGACGGGGATGAGGGGACTGCGGACCGACCGCAGCCGTGCCTCGACCCGGCAGAGCTCATGCGGTCCCTCCCACCCCTGGAAGGCACCCCGGCACCGGGCCTGTGGATCGACACCGAGGACAACGGCACCCTCCGCTTCGAGTTGTCGGTGGATCAGGCCACCGGCACACTCATCAGGGATGCGGTGTGGCAGGTCGCCAGATCAGCCAAGATCAGTCAGGCCAGGGCCATGGTCATGCTGCTGCTGGGCCAGGCCACCACCAGTGTCACCACGCACCTCTACACCGCGAAGGATGTTGCTGATGCGCCGGTGTTCCACCCCCTGGCCGGGGTGCTCACCGAGCAGGCAGCACAGCGCCTGCTGGACATCTCAACGAAGACCACCGACATGGATGCTGCGGCCGGTGCCTACACCCCGTCGTACACCCCCACCGACACCATCCGGGCCTACCTCGTCGGCCGGGATTGGGCCTGCCGCTGGCCGGGCTGTTCCGCACCCGCGGTCAAGGTCGACAACGACCACCGCATCAACCACCACGAGGGTGGGCCCACGACAGCGGCGAACATGGTGATGCTGTGCCGGCACCACCACAACCGGAAGACCGATGTCCAGGCCCAGTATCTGCTGGACCCGGTGACCGGGGATGTATTCTGGCTGTTCGCCGACGGTACCTGGGCGGTGGACCATGCCGAAGGTCCGCTGGCACCTGCGGAGAAGCACTGGGTGCAGACCTACGCGCAGCGCCGGAAACGCCGGGCGGAGCGGGCTGCAGCGCGGGCCGCAGCAGCGGAGTTCGAGGACTACCAGGAAGGTGCTGAGCAGCGGGCCGAGGCCCACGGCCGGCTGGAGGAGGCCATGGCACAGACCGACACTGATCCGGGCCGGGCCCCACCCGAGTAACAGCTGCACCCCGGGCACCTGGAGGATGACCCGGGGTGGGAGGAGCATCGATAAGAGGGGGCCCCGAGGATTATCTAGTCCTCGTCCGGCAGGGTGAGGATCTCGTTGCCGTCCTCGGTGATGACGATGGTGTGCTCGAACTGGGCGGTGAACTGGCCGTCCGAGTTCTGCACGGTCCAGTCGTCGTCCCAGATGGTGTAGTCGAGGCTGCCCAGGTTGATCATGGGTTCGATGGTCAGGGTCATGCCCGGCTCGAGGATGTCGCGGTACATCATGGAGTCGTAATGCAGCACCACCAGTCCGTTGTGGAAGGTGGGGCCGACACCGTGGCCGGTGAAGTCGCGGACGACGTTGTAGCCGAAGCGGTTGGCGTAGGACTCGATGACCCGGCCGATGACGTTGACCTCGCGGCCCGGCTTGGCGGCGCGGATGCCGCGCATCATGGCTTCCTCGGTGCGCTCGACGAGCAGGCGGTGCTCCTCGGAGACATTGCCGGCGAGGAAGGTGGCGTTGGTGTCGCCGTGGACACCGTTCTTGTAGGCGGTGACGTCGACGTTGACGATGTCACCGTCCTCGAGGACGGTGGTGTCGGGGATGCCGTGGCACACGATCTCGTTGAGGGAGGTGCAGCAGGACTTGGTGAAGCCTCGGTAGCCCAGCGAGGAGGGGTAGGCATTGTGGTCGAGCATGTACTCGTGGGCGATGCGGTCGAGTTCATCGGTGGTCACGCCGGGGACGACGGCCTTGCCGACCTCCTTGAGTGCGTTGGCCGCGATCTTCGAGGTCTCGCGCAGCGCCTCAATGACCTCGGGGGTCTGGACGAAGGGCTCGCCGATGTTCTCCTGGACCGTCTCCTTCCACGCGTACTCGGGACGCTCGATGTGGTCCGGGACTGAGCGGATGGGGGTGGGCTTACCGGGGACAAGAAGGGCACGTTTCGACATGCCTGACATGGTAGTCCCCTACCCTGCCATCACTGGAACGCGGTCTGCGCGCATCCCGTCGAGGTTGAGGAAGAAGCGGTCGGTGATAGCGGTCGCGGTCTCGGACCCGCCGCCCAGAACAACCAGGGTGGCGAAGGCGATGTCGTCGTCGCGGTAGCCGGCGAACCAGGCGTGTGAGCCTTCATTGATCTCAGCCTCACCCGTCTTGCCGTACAACGCGCCGGAGGCCTGCATGCCGCGGGCGGTGCCGGAGGTGACCACGGACCGCATCATCTGGCGCACCTGGTCGATGACCTCCGGCTCCGGGGCGGGGACCTCCTCGCTGGCGGTGGTCTCGTGGCCCTCGATGAGCACCGGCAGGGGGGTGGAACCGTTGGCTGCGGTGGCGGCGACGAGGGCGAGGCCGAAGGGGCTGGCCAGGTCGAGGCCCTGGCCGTAACCGGCCTCGGTGCGGTCCAGCGGGGTCTCGCCGACGGGGACGGAGCCGGTGACGGTGTGCAGGCCGGGGATGTCGTAGTCGACGCCGAGGCCGAACTGCTTGGCGGTCTCGGTGAGTTCGCCGGGGGCGAGGTTGGTGGAGATGTCGGCGAAGGTGGTGTTGCAGGAGGAGGCGAAGGCGCGTTCCAGCGGCACGTTGCCCAGTGCGAACTGGTTGTAGTTGATGACGACGCGTCCGTAGAGGTTCATCGAGCCGGGGCAGGGCACGATGGAGCCGGTGTTCAGCCCCTGGCGGTCCAGGCCGGCGGCGGCGGTGATGATCTTGAATACGGAGCCTGGCGGGTACAGGCCGGAGAGCGCGACGTCGCCCTTCTCGTCGGCGGCCTTCGTCTGGGCGACGGCCAGCACCTGGCCGGTGGAGGGGCGGATCGCGACGAGCATGGCCTGGGAGTTGGCGCGCAGGTCGACGGCCTCCTGGGCGGCGCGCTGGATGTCGTGGTCGAGGCCGATGCGGATGGCGGGAGCGGGCTGGGCGGGGTGGTACTCGACATCGTCGATGGGTGAGCCGTGTTCGTTGACGGCGGTGACGCGCCAGCCGTTGGCGCCGTCGAGATCCTCCGCGACGATGGTGGACACACGCGCCATGATGTCGGGGGCGAAACCGGGGTCGAGGTTGACCATGGCGGCTTCGTCGTTGACGATGACACCCGCCACGCCGGCGAGTTCCTCGGCGACACGTGCCCCCTCGACCTGGTTGACCATGGTGACGGAGTAGATGCCGCTGGCGCGGTCGAGCTGTTCGGTGAGTTCAGCGGCGTCGATAAGCGGGACCGTTTCGTCGCGGCCGTGGGCGGCGTTCACGGAGGCGGCGATGGACGCGGCGACGGGGCGGACATCATCGACCTGGTCCGTGTCGACCAGCACCCGCCACATGGTGCCCGGCTGGAGGATCTCCACGCCGTCGGAGCTGACCACACTCGCGCGTTCCGCGGTGACGGGATGCAGCTCGAGGTGCTGGTTGGCGCCGAGGCTCGGGTGCAGGAGGGTGGGCTGCCAACGGACGGTCCACTCCTCCCCCGTCTTCGTCAGGGTGAGGGCGGTGTCGTAGGTGAGACTGCGCTCGCGCGGCAGCTGCCAGTCGAGGGTGTACTGCGCGGTGGCGATGTTCTCCCGCACGTCAACATCCCCGAGGGTGGCGGTCAGGGATTCCGCCTGGAGGCCGTCCCAGGTGGAGTTGATCACCGACTGGGCGGTGGCGGGGATGTCGATGAGCTCACCGATGTTCTCGGTGTCGCGCGCCGCCAGCGCCTCGAGGAAGTCCTCGGCGACGGGGGCGGCCTCGACCGGCTTCGGTGTGCAGGAGACCAGCGCGAAGCAGGTGGCCACGGCCGTCAGCATCCCCACCAGTGTCCTTGCGCTCCCTGTCATGGAAGGCAGGTTAACAGGCGGGGAGCTTATCGACGCCCAGGCGCGCCCCTACTGGGTGACCTTGACCTCCGCCTTCGTCCCTTCGATCTCCTCGAGGCCCTGCTCCTCTGCGATGCGCAGGGCCTCCTCGATGAGGGTCTGGACGATCTGGGACTCCGGCACCGTCTTGATGACCTCACCCTTGACGAAGATCTGGCCCTTACCGTTGCCGGAGGCCACGCCCAGGTCGGCGTCGCGTGCCTCGCCGGGGCCGTTGACGACGCAGCCCATCACCGCGACACGCAGCGGGAACTCCATGCCCTCCAGGCCGGCGGTGACCTCCTCGGCGAGCTTGTACACGTCGACCTGTGCACGGCCGCAGGAGGGGCAGGACACGATCTCCAGCTTGCGGGGGCGCAGGTTCATCGACTGGAGGATCTGGTCACCGACCTTGATCTCCTCCACCGGGTCCGCGGACAGTGAGACGCGGATGGTGTCGCCGATGCCCTGGGAGAGCAGCGCGCCGAAGGCCACGGAAGACTTGATGGTGCCCATGAACTTCGGGCCGGCCTCGGTCACACCCAGGTGCAGCGGATAGTCGCACTGCTCGGCGAGCTGGCGGTAGGCCTCGACCATGAGGACCGGGTCGGAGTGCTTGACGGAGATCTTGATGTCTCCGAAGCCGTGCTCCTCGAACAGGCTGGCCTCCCAGAGCGCGGATTCGACGAGGGCCTCCGGGGTGGCCTTGCCGTGGTACTTGTCCAGGATGCGCTTGTCCAGGGAGCCGCCGTTGACGCCGATGCGGATGGGGATGCCGGCGTCACCGGCCGCCTTGGCGACCTCCTTGACGCGGCCGTCGAATTCCTTGATGTTTCCCGGGTTGACACGCACGGCGGCACAGCCGGCGTCGATGGCGGAGAAAATGTACTTCGGCTGGAAGTGGATGTCGGCGATCACCGGGATCGGGGACTTCTTCGCGATGATCGGCAGCGCCTCGGCGTCGATGGTCTTCGGGCAGGCGACGCGTACGATGTCGCAGCCGGAGGCGGTCAGCTGGGCGATCTGCTGGAGGGTGGCGTTGATGTCGTGGGTCTTGGTGGTCGTCATGGACTGCACCGAGATCGGATGGTCCGAGCCGACGCCGACGTTGCCGACCATCAGCTGGCGGGTTTTCCGGCGCGGCGCCAGAACGGGCGGCGGGGAGGCCGGGAGTCCAAGTCCGATGGAGGTCGACACGTTACTTAATTCTCCTCAGGGTTCGGGTCAGGGGATGCCTCATACTCTAGCCGAACAAGCGCACAGGATTAACTACGTCAGCGACGATGACCATCAGCCCCACCGTGAGCAGGGCGGCGGCCATCGCGTAGGTCAGCGGCAGCAGCTTCTCGTAGTTCGCGGGGCCGGCCGGGGCCAGTCCACGCAGGCGGCGGAAGAAGTCACGGACCTTCTCCCACAGCACCACGGCGATGTGTCCGCCGTCGAGAGGCGGCAGCGGCACGATGTTGAACAGGGCGAGGAAGAAGTTCAGGGAGGCGAGCATCAACCAGAACATCTCCCACAGGGAACGCTCCACCAGTTCCCCGCCGACACGCGAGGCGCCCACCACGCTCATGGGCCCCTCCATGTCGCGTTCCGCGCCGAAGATGGAGGCCACCACGCCGGGGATCTTCGACGGGAAGGCCATGAGCCCCTGGACCGTGCCCTCCAGCAGCGTGCCGGTGAAGGAGAAGGTCGCGCCGACGGCCTCGACGGGGCCGTAGTTGATGATCGTGTTCTCCAGCGGGGCGTTGGTCAGGCCGACAGCACCCGCCTCGTAGGGGCGGCCCTCGGCATCCAGGCGAGTGACGGAACTCACCGGCACGGTGATGTCCAGGACCTCACTGTCGCGTTCGACAGTGAGCACGACGTCCTCGCCGGGCATGGTGAGAACCTTGTCACGCAGCTGTCCGAAATCAGCGAGTTCCTCGCCGTCGAGCGCGAGCACCCGGTCACCGACCGCGACGCCGGCCTGCCCGGCGGGGCCGGTGCCGGTGCAGGTGGCCAGCGTCTGGGCGTCGAGCTGGTCGGAGACGCAGCTGACCTCTCCCACCGTCGGCGTGGTGTCGACGTCGGGGTTGGGCAGGCCACTGCTCACGGCGATGCCGTAGATGATGATGATGCCGATCAGGACGTTGGTGATCACACCGCCGGAGAGCACGATCACCCGCTGCCACCACGGCTTGTTCACCATGGCGTGCGGGGCCTCCTCCGCGGTGACCGGGTCCTGCGCGGTCATGCCGGCGATGTCGCAGAAGCCACCGAAGGGCAGTGCGGCCAGGCCGTAGGTGGTGTGTCCCCGCCTGAACGAGAACACCGTCGGCCCGAAGCCGATGAAGTAGCGGCGGACCCGCATGCCGAAGGCACGGGCGGTCAACATGTGGCCTGCCTCATGCAGCGCGATGGTCACCGCGATGCCGAGGGCGAACAGGACCACGCCGAGCAGGTAGGCGCCCACGAATCTCCTCTAGAGCTTGTTGACGATCGCGTTGGCCCGCGCCCGGGCCTCCCGCTCCACCGCCAGAATGTCGTCGACGCTAGAGGGTACACCAGCGAACTGCCCGGCCTCCGCGAGGACCTCGGCAACGGTGTCGACGATCTGGGGGAAGCGGATCCGGCCCTGCAGGAAAGCGGCGGCCGCCTCCTCGTTGGCGGCGTTGTAGACCGCGGGGAAGGTGCCCCGCTGCTTTGCGACGTCGCGTGCGAGCTGCACCGCGGGGAAGGCGACACCGTCCAGCGGTTCAAAACGCCAGTCATGCGCCCGGCTGAAATCGAGCGCCGGCTGGGCCTGTGGCACCCGGTGAGGCCAGTTCATGGCCAGGGCGATGGGCAGTTTCATCGACGGCGGGGAGGCCTGGGCGATGGTGCCGCCGTCGGTGAAGGTGACCATGGAGTGGATGATCGACTGCGGGTGGACGGTGACGTCGATGCGTTCGGCCGGAATACCGAAGAGTAGGGTCGCCTCGATGAGCTCCAGGCCCTTGTTGACCATCGTCGCGGAGTTGAGGGTGTTCATCTGCCCCATCGACCAGGTCGGATGCGCCGCTGCCTGCGCCGGGGTGACGTCCCACATGCGCGCGCGGTCCCAGCCGCGGAAGGGCCCGCCGCTGGCGGTGAGCACCAGCCGGTCGACCTCTCCCCCGGTACCCGAGCGCAGGCACTGGGCCATGGCGGAGTGCTCCGAGTCGACGGGCACGATCTGCCCCGGCGCCGCGGCCGCCATGACCAGGTCACCTCCGGCGACCAGGGATTCCTTGTTCGCCAGCGCCAGGACCGCACCGACCTCGATCGTGGCCAGCGTGGCCGCCAGGCCGAGGGAACCGACCAACGCGTTGAGGACGGTGTCGGCCGCCACCTCCCGGACGAGCCGTTCCGCGGCGCCCGGCCCGGCGATGACCGGGCCGCCCAGTTCACGGCCCACCGTGTATGCGGCCTGTTCGTCGGCGACAGCGACCTGTTTCGGGCCCAGGCCCAGCTGCCGGGCCTGGGTGATGATCAGTGCCGGATCCGAGCCACCGGCGGCGATGCCGGTCACCTCGAAGAAGCCGGGATTGTCCGCCACGACCTCGAGGGCCTGGGTCCCGATCGAACCCGTCGAACCGAGAAGGAGAATGCGCCTGGGGGAATCATCCGTGTTAGTCACGCACCCTATTCTGTCACCAGCTTGTTACGGGGGTGTCTTCTCGCACCCGGATGAACTATGTGCAAGGATATGTGGAGAAGAAACTGTCGCAGAAACGTGCCCGGCGCCCGGTTGATGGGTGCTGCACACGTTCATGAGAAGGAGAAGAACGTGGCTGCTTCCCACGAGATCGTGCCCGAGGTCCACAACGGAACCTCCACCCTGGATGTGCCGTCTGCTGCCGTAGGTTGGAGCGAGCTCTCCCGCACCACCGTCCAGGTTTCGGGCTGGGTTTCCGTGTTGATCCTCCTGGGCTACAACTTCGGTAACCACGAGGGCCACGTCGAGACCATCTGGCTGCTGGTTCTGGCCTCCCTCGTCGCGATCGGCCTGCTGATCCACCTCTTCGAGCCGAAGCTCAACCAGGTCCGCACCCTGTCCTCCCGCAACCAGCCGGTGGGCCACAAGGAGCCCGAGTGGGCCTACGACCAGAAGACCCTCTCTGGTGCCTACTCCAGCCTGACCGACTCCCAGCTGATCGCGCTGAACATCGACCCGGCCCGCGTCCGGCACCTGCGCGAGCTCGACGTCGAGCGTTCCTGACCGGACACTCCGAAAAGCGCCCTCCCGCGAACGGGAGGGCGCTTTCGTTTGTTGGCCCGGGATTGAGCTGGAGAAACTGGGCCACACCGTTCAATCCCGGTGGTTCGCCTGCGCCGCATTCCTGTCCTGTCAGGCCTGGCGGTGGCCCGGGAGGTGAGCCTGCTCCCCACCGTGATCGAGGATGGTGAGCAGCTCTGCGGGGCCTCCCTGGGCCTCGAGCCGGTGCGGGGTCATTGTCGAGAACTCGACAGCCTGGCCCGGGTACACCAAAATCGACCTCGTGCCGAGCTGAAGCCTGACAGTGCCGCTGAGCACAGTGAACCACTCATACCCGGGATGAACCTGGGGGTCATTATCTGCACGGTCTTCGGTGATCCTCATTTTAGCGATGGTGACACCCCGTCGATCACGCTCGCGGGAAAGCAGCCAGAACGTCGTTCCGCCGTTCGATTCTGGCGTGGGGCGAATGACGACATCCTCATCGCCCTCTGGTTCCACGAGTTGGTCCAGCGAGATACCCAGCGCCTTCGCAATCGACACGAGCTGCTCGAGCCCGAGCCTCTGCCGGCCGGTCTCAATGCGGCTGAGAGTCGATGGTGAGAGATGACAGCGCGAAGCGAGCGCATCAAGCGTCCAATTACGAGCCAGACGTAGACCGCGAATGCGCTGTCGGACGATCAATTCCGTATCTTCTTGCACCATACGCAAGAGCATATCCGATTTGAGGGATTCTCCGTTACAGTTTGCTTATGACTCACCATCACCACCACCCGGGCCGGGAACCCTGGCACGATCTTCCCGAAGCTTTCATCGATCGTCTCGAGTTGGAATCGCTCCTGAATGAATCCGTGAGACGGGAGACTCTCGAACAGGCAGCTCTCACACTGCGCACACCACCGTCCACCATCATCGACATCGGATCAGGCACCGGATCAGACGCGGTCGCCTTAGCGGAACGCTTCCCCACGGCCCGGATCCATGCACTTGATGTCTCTGCGGAGCTCCTCGAACGCGTCGAATCGGCAGCGGCGGCATCGGGCCTCGCAGATCAGATCGTGAGTCATCGGGTTGACCTGAATGACGACTGGCCGAAGGAAGCTCCGCAGGCTGTTGACCTCGCCTGGGCAGCACTGTCACTCCACCACCTCAGCGATCCCGCCGCGGCCCTACAACGCGTGCTCACGACGCTGAAACCTGGCGGAGTGTTCGTCCTCACTGAGCTGACCGGTCCCGGCGTCTTCACTCCATCTGATCTCGGCAGCGGACGAACCAGCCTGCAGGAACGCATGACGCACGGGTCATCAGCACATAGCGCGCACCGAACCCGGGACTGGTCGAAACTCCTGGAGCAAGCGGGATTCACCGCTGTTGAATACCAGGAGAAGGAATTCTCTGCACGGGCCGACACCATTGACGGCGCCCGATACCTGGAGATGCAGTTGCGTGCACAGCGGGAGCGACTCGCCCCCGACCTGAGCGCTGAAAACCTTGCAGTCATTGACGCGGCGATCCATGCTGTCACAACGGGGAAATCGGAGATTTCGTTCAGCGCTGGTCGGGGGGTGTGGATCGCGGCCCGCCCGCAGCCCACGATCTCGACCCCTCCAGTCACCCCGGGCACCCGAGAGTTCTCGGAGGTTGGTACGGAGGGCCACTCGACGTTGTCGCTGCCCCGGAGCTTCGAAGCAGACGTTGCAGTGGTGGGTGGCGGTGTTGCCGGGCTCGCCGCTGCCATTGCCCTTGCCCGCTCCCGACGCAGGGTCGTGATGGTTGATACCGGAGAACCACGCAATGCACCTGCAATTGGAGCGCATAACGTGCTCGGCCAGGAAGGCGTAGCGCCGGTTGAACTGGTTGCCCGGGGGCGTACGGAGGCCATATCCTACGGTGTCCGGATCATTCCCGGGCACGCCACCAATGTCGCGGGCCAGATTGACGATTTCAACGTTGAGGTCAACCACGGGAGTCATCACATCCACACCCGCCGGATCATCCTCGCGACCGGACTGGTGGATGATCTTCCTGACATTCCCGGAATCGATGCAGGATGGGGCCGGACAGTGCTCCACTGTCCCTTCTGCCACGGCTGGGAAGTGCGCGACCAGCACATCGCAATCCTCATCCGCGACGAAGTAACCATTCACCAGGCAATGCTGTTCGCCCAGCTCAGCGACAGGGTGACCATGTTCCTCCACGAAGCACCCGACCCCAGCGAAGAACAACGGGAACAGCTTGCAGCGCTGGGCATCGAAGTTGTGCGTCCGCGAGTCGAGCGACTCCTGATGGACGGCCCGGTGGTGCAAGGAATTGAGATCGCAGATGGCCGGACACTGGAGGTCGATGCAGTTGTCGTCACCCCCCGATTCAACTCCAGAACCGAACTCTATGAGTTGCTCGGAGGAGCAGCTGAATCGACTCCTTTCGGTAGGCAGATCCCTACAGCACCCAACGGCTTGACCGATGTTCCGGGTGTATGGGCCGCTGGCAACGCCAGCCAGATAATGGCAATGGTGACTGCATCAGCTGCGTCGGGCACCATGGCCGGCGCCGCTGTACACGGGGATCTCTCCCTGACTGAACTCAACAGGGCGGTAGAGGCACGTCGCACCAAATCCCGCTGAACCCGGTACCTGCATGGGGGGCAGTGGTGAAGAATCGCCGTCATCTTTCAGCAGCCGTGTGGACAGAGTAATTCCACCCAGATCCATATCCACGCTCACTGGTCTGTAGATCATCGCGGTAGGCGTGCGACAGCTGGTTCCCGATGAGATTCAGGCCGGGTCACACCACACCGCATCGCTTGTGGGCCCGGCGTCATCATCTGTTCACCGCAGCAAAGAAGCAGGGCGAGGTGGCCTCGGATAGTTACTTCTCCTCGGCGGCGAGCTGGCCACAGGCCGCCGCGATCTCCTGGCCACGGGTGTCACGCACCGTGCAGGGCACACCCTGGGCGGCGACACGGCGGACGAACTCTTCCTGACGCTCCTTGGGGGAGGCGTCCCACTTCGAGCCCGGGGTCGGGTTGAGCGGGATGAGGTTGACGTGCACCTTGGAGCCGAGCGCCTTGTGCAGCTTCTTGCCCAGCATGTCGGCGCGCCAGCCCTGGTCGTTGATGTCGCGGATCAGGGCGTACTCGATGGACACGCGACGGCCGGACTTCTCGGCGTAGTAGCTGGTGGCGTCAAGCACCTCCTGTACGGAGAACCGGTTGTTGATGGGCACGAGGGTGTCGCGCAGCTCATCGTCGGGGGTGTGCAGGGAGACGGCCAGACGCACGGACATGTCCTCGTCCGCGAGTCTCCGGATCGCCGGGGCCAGGCCCACGGTGGACACGGTCACATTACGCTGGGAGATGCCGAAGCCCTGTGGGGAGGGCTGGGTGATCTGCCGGACCGCGGAGACCACACGCTTGTAGTTGGCCAGCGGTTCACCCATGCCCATGAAGACGATGTTGGTCAGGCGTGAGCTCTCCGCCTCCATGGCACCGGCCGCGGCACGGACCTGGTCGACGATCTCCGCGGTGGAGAGGTTGCGGTCCAGTCCACCCTGGCCGGTGGCGCAGAACGGGCAGGCCATGCCGCAGCCGGCCTGGGAGGAGATGCACAGCGTCGCCCGGTCCGGGTAGCGCATGAGCACCGACTCGAGCAGGGTGCCGTCGTTGAGGCGCCACAGCGATTTGGTGGTCTCCCCGTCATCGGTCTCGATGCTGCGCACAGGGCTGAGCAGGGTCGGGAAGAGCTCCGCGGCCACCGTCGCGCGGGCATCGGCGGGCAGGTCGGTCATGGTGGAGGGGTCGGCCTCGAAACGCCCGTAGTAGTGGCGGGCGATCTGGTCGGCGCGGAACTTGGGCAGCCCGAGTGCTGTGATGCGCTCGACGCGCTCCTCAGGGCTGAGATCGGCGAAGTGGGTGGGCGGCATACCGCGCTTGGGGGCGGAGAACTGGAGGGTCACAGGTACGGCCATAATGTTTCCCATCCTTGCATGTCGGGGCCTGTTTCTCCCAATTGTTCACCCAGTTGTTAGCTGGTGGCGTGGCGAAGCTCGCAGGACCAGCGTTGAATGGGGATATGACACGTTCCAATGCGCAGCACGGGAATGACCCCGTCCACGAGCCCACCCCGGCGGTCCGCAATGAGCCTCCGACCGAGCACCTCGACGAATACCGGGACATCCTGGCGGAGGAGCCGGCGACGGCGAATCTGCCCGCCACTGTGTCGGAACCCGAACAGCCGAAGAAACACCCCGGGACCGCCAAGCCTGAGGTGAAGAAGACCCTGGCGGGCGGGACGTGGGCGGCACTGATTGTCGGTGCGCTGCTGCTCATCGCCCTGCTGGTGTTCATCCTGCAGAACCAGCAGCAGGTGGAACTGAACCTGTTGTCGTGGACCTTCCAGTTTCCCGCCGGCATCGGCTACCTGTTCTCCGCGATCACCGGCGCGCTGATCATGGCGCTGGTCGGTGGGGTGCGCATGCTGGAACTGCGCCATCAGGTGCGCAAACAGCGCAAGGGCTAGTTGCCCAGGAAGCTCAGCACCAGCCAGGTCACCATCGCGGAGGGCAGCATGCCGTCAAGACGGTCCATGAGTCCGCCGTGGGCGGGCAGCAGATTCGACATGTCCTTGATGCTCAGCTCGCGCTTGAACTGGGACTCCACCAGGTCACCGAGCGTCGCGCAGACCACCAGGCCGACGCCCATGACCGCCCCCACCCACCACTGGTGCTGCAGCAGCAGGGACACCGTGAGGGCGCCGGTGAGTGAGCCGCCCACGACGGAACCCGCAAAGCCCTCCCAGGACTTCTTCGGGCTGACGGCCGGGGCCATGGGGTGCGAGCCGAACATGACGCCGGCGATGAACCCACCCGTGTCCGAGGCGACGACGCACAGCATGAACGTGATGATGTACAGCCCGCCCGGTACCCCGTCGCCGGAGATGAGGGAGAGCATCGCCGCGAAGGAGGCGAACAGCGGGATCCACGTGAGCACGAAAATCGCCATCGACGTGTCCCGCAGGTAGTTCTGCGGTGGTGTGGTGCGGCCGTGGTAGAACAGCCGGCCGAACATCGCCACCAGCACCGCCGTGACGAAGGCTGCCACCAGCCCCTTCGTCCCGAAGGGCCAGGACATCCACACCATGAGCTGGCCCAGCAGGATCATGGGCACCAGGGGAATGTGGTAGCTGCGCTCCTGCAGCCGGGATACGACCTCCCACGTCGCCACCGCCACCGCCGCGGCCACCAGCGGGTACCAGCCCGCCGGGCCGATCCACACCGCCAGCAGCACCAGTGCCCCGAGGAACGCGCCGACGGCGATGGCCACCGGCAGGTTACGGCCGGGGTTATTCTTCGGTTTCGGCAGGTGACCCGCCGGAGCAAGGCGCCTTGCGTCGCTCACCTGGAGCCTCCTGGGATGGGTGGGGAGAAAAAGGGGGACGTCGAGAAGCAGCGGAGGCCTAGACCTCCATCAGCTCCGTCTCCTTGCGGGTGACCAGCTCATCGATCTGGGCGATATAGCCCTGGGTGACCTTGTCGAGTTCCTTCTCCGCGGTCTGGATCTCGTCCTCGCCGGCGTCGCCGTCCTTCTGGAGCTTCTTCAGCTGCTCCATGCCCTTGCGGCGGATGTTGCGGACGGCGATCTTACCGTCCTCGCCCTTACCCTTGGCGACCTTGACCATGTCGCGGCGGCGCTCCTCGGTCAGCTGCGGGATGGTCACGCGCAGGACCTGTCCGTCGTTGGTGGGGTTGACGCCGAGATCCGAGTTGCGGATGGCCTTCTCGATGTCGCCCATGACGTTCATCTCGTAGGGCTTGATGATGAGCATGCGCGGTTCCGGCACCGAAATGGTCGCCATCTGGGTGATCGGGGTGGGCACACCGTAATATTCGGCGATGACACCGTTGAACATGGCGGGGTTGGCACGGCCCGTACGGATCGTGGTCAGGTCCTCGCGGGTGTGCTCCACCGTGTGGGTCATGCGCTCCTCGGACTCGAGGAGGATCTCGTCGATCATGAGGCGTTATCCTTTTCTGTTGCTGTTGAAGGTACTGCGCAGGGCTTATCCTGCATCAATCTACCAGGAGAGCCCCTAGGACTGGACCAGCGTGCCGATCTGCTCCCCCGACACCGCACGGGCGATGTTGCCCTCGGTGAGCAGGTTGAACACCAGGATCGGCATCTCATTGTCCATGCACAGGGAGAAGGCCGTCGCGTCGGCGACCTTCAGGCCCTGCTCGATGACCTCCCGCGGAGTGATCTCCGTGTAGAGTTCCGCCTCCGGGTTCGTGCGCGGGTCGTCGGAGTAGACACCGTCGACGCCCTTGGCCAGGAAAAGCACGTCACAGCCGATTTCCAGGGCACGCTGCGCGGCGGTGGTGTCGGTGGAGAAGTACGGCATGCCCATGCCGGCGCCGAAGATGACCACACGCCCCTTCTCCAGGTGGCGGACGGCCCGCAGCGGCAGGTAGGGCTCAGCGACCTGGGCCATGTTGATGGCGGTCTGCACACGGCAGTCGATGCCCTGCTGCTGCAGGAAGTCCTGCAGTGCCAGGCAGTTCATCACCGTGCCGAGCATGCCCATGTAATCGGAGCGGGCGCGGTCCATGCCGCGCTGCTGCAGCTGCGCGCCGCGGAAGAAGTTGCCGCCGCCGATGACCACGGCGATCTCCGCGCCGGTGCGGGCGACCTCGGCGATCTGGCGGGCCACGTTCTCGACGACATCCGGGTCGATGCCGACGTTTCCACCGCCGAACATCTCACCCCCCAGCTTCAGCATGACCCGTTTATAGCTGGTCCTCTTCGGGGTGGTGCTTTCAGCGGTGGTCACCGGGGAATCTCCTTCGGGTCGGCGTGGGGGCATCAGAATCGGATCCATCCTATCCCGTACCCGCCCTCCCCCGGTATTCGAACGCGCCCACCCGGAAAGCAGTGACCGCCGTGCTCCCCGGGAAGCGGGGGGCACGGCGGTCACCGGTGCACTCGGGCGGCCTTAGGCCTGGCCGACCTCGAAGCGCTGGAAGGCGGTCAGCGTGATGCCGGCCTCATCCATGAGCTGCTTGACGGTCTTCTTGGAGTCGGCGACAGAGGCCTGCTCCAGGAGGACGACGTCCTTGTAGAAGCCCTGCAGGCGACCCTCGACGATCTTCGGGATGGCCTGTTCCGGCTTGCCCTCTTCGCGGGTGATCTGCTCGGCGATGGAGCGTTCCTTCTCCACGATCTCAGCCGGAACATCCTCGCGGGTGAGGTAGCCGGCCCGGAGGGCGGCGACCTGCATGGCGGCGGCCTTGGCTGCTGCCTCGGCCTCTGCGCCCTCACCGGTGTAGGCGACCAGGACGCCGACTGCCGGGGGCAGGTCAGCGGAACGCTGGTGCAGGTACACGGCGACCTTGTCGCCCTCAACGGTGGCCGCGCGACGCAGCTCGAGCTTCTCGCCGATCTTGGCGGAGAACTCCTGGAGAGCGTCGTGGGCGGTCTGACCGTCAACGTCCACGGCAGCCAGCTCCTCCTGGGAGTTGGCCTTGGCGGCGGCAGCGGCCTCGGCGATCTTCGCGGCGAAGGCGATGAACTCGGAGTTCTTGGCCACGAAGTCAGTCTCGGAGTTGATCTCCACCATGGTGTTGCCGGAGACGGCGATCAGGCCCTCGGAAGCGGAGCGCTCGGCGCGCTTGCCCACGTCCTTCGCACCCTTGACGCGCAGGATCTCAACGGCCTTGTCGAAGTCGCCGTCGGCCTCCTCCAGAGCCTTCTTGCAGTCGAGCATGCCGGAGCCGGTGAGCTCGCGGAGCTTCTTGACGTCTGCAGCAGTGTAGTTCGCCATAGTCGGGGCGATCCTCCTCGTATCGGAACGGTTATCGTTCACAGAGCGTAGTCGATGGGTAAGGCCCCCGCCGCGTACACGACCGGCGGGGGCCTAGAGTTTTCAGGCCGTAGCCTGGTTTAGTTCTCGGTGGCCTCAGCGGCAGCGGACTCAGCCGGAGCCTCGGTGGCGGCAACCTCAGCCGGAGCCTCGGTGGCGGCAACCTCAGCGGCCTTCTCCGCGTCAGCGGCGGCCTTCTCCTCGGTGTCACCGGCAGCCTCGCGGGAAGCGGCCAGTGCGCGCTCCTCGCGGGACTTCTTGCCCTCCTCCACGGCGGTGGAGATCACGCGGGACAGCAGGGCGGTGGAACGGATGGCGTCATCGTTGCCCGGGACGGGCCACTGGACAACATCCGGGTCGCAGTTGGTGTCCAGGATGGCGACAACCGGGATGTTGAGCTTGTGGGCCTCGTTGACCGCGATGTGCTCCTTGTTGGTGTCGATCACCCAGAGAGCGGACGGGATGCGGGTCATCTCGGCGATGCCACCCAGGACGCGCTCCAGCTTGGTGCGCTCGCGGGTGAGCATGAGGGTCTCCTTCTTGGTGCGACCCTCGTAGCCGTCCTCCGCTGCGTCCATGGCCTGCAGCTCCTTGAGGCGGTGCAGGCGCTTGGAGACGGTCTGGAAGTTGGTGAGCATGCCGCCGAGCCAACGGTGGTTGACGTAGGGCATACCGACGCGCTCGGCCTCGGTCTGCACGGCCTCCTGGGCCTGCTTCTTGGTGCCGACGAACAGGATGGTGCCGCCGTGGGCGACGGTCTCCTTGACGAACTCGAACGCTGCGTCGATGTAGGTCAGGGTCTGCTGCAGGTCAATGATGTAGATGCCGTTGCGGTCGGTGAAGATGAAACGACGCATCTTCGGGTTCCAGCGACGGGTCTGGTGGCCGAAGTGGACACCGGCGTCGAGAAGCTCGCGCATGGTTACAACTGCCATGTCACGCTCACTTTCTTGTAGTTTCGGTTTTGGATCGTGCGTGCAGGTTTTTGTCCTGCACCCTAGCGACGTGGCCACGCCGACACCCGGATGTCCGGGACCAGGTCGACGTCGGTTTTCCCCGCCGCGCGTAGTCAGTGCACCCCGGTGAGGGCACACTGCTGACGCCAATCTTAGCCCCCTGTGCGCCGCCTGCCAAAACGAATCACCGACCTGTCCACAGGCAGGCCACACCCGTCACACCATCCACAGACCCCCGCTTATCGACGTCCCCTCCTCCCCCACCCCACCTAGCATCTGCAGACATGCGCCGGCTCACTGTCCTCCTCACCGCCCTGCTGCTCAACCCTCCCGCAGCGGAGGCCTACGTCTCCCCCGCCACCGGCTCCCCGGAGGTCAGCCACGTGCTGCGGGCCTTCGACCGGCCCGAGCACAACTGGCTGCCCGGCCACCGCGGCGTCGACCTGGACCTGCCCGTGGGCGCACCGGTGCTCGCCGCCGGTGACGGCACGGTTGCCTTCGCCGGTGTCGTGGCGGGCACCCCGACGATCTCCATCGACCACGCGGACGGCATCCGCACCACCTACCAGCCGGTCCACGCCCGGATGGTCCAGGGGGATGCGGTCCACGAGGGCGGGGTCATCGGCACCCTGGGCCACCCCACCGACGGCTGGCCGGGGCTGCACTGGGGGGCGCGCACCGGACCCGACGACTACCTCAACCCGCTCTCCCTGCTGGAGCTGCCGACCATCCGTCTCAAACCGAACCCCTCGTAGAGGTTCAGGCCCGCGGGTGGGCCTGCTGGTAGACCTGCTTCAGTCGTTCTGCGGAGACGTGCGTGTAGATCTGGGTGGTCTGCAGGGAGGAGTGTCCCAGCATCTCCTGGACCACGCGCAGATCCGCCCCGCCCTCCAGCAGGTGGGTCGCCGCGGTGTGCCGCAGGCCGTGCGGGCTGATGTCATGGCCGGTGACCTGCCCGGCCTTCTCCACCACCCGCCGCACCTGCCGAGGGTCGATCCGGCCGCCGCGCACCCCGACGAACAGGGCCGGGGTGTCACCCGCCAGCTCGGGGCGCCCCGTGCGCAACCACTGCTCGAGGGCGTCGGCGGCGGCCCGGCCGAAGGGGACGACACGCTCCTTGTCGCCCTTGCCGCGCACGCGGACGGTGTGGCGGGTCAGGTCCAGGTCCTTGATATCCATGCCCGTGAGCTCAGCGACGCGCACACCGGTGGCGTAGAGCAGCTCCAGCATGGCGGAGTCCCGGAGGAATTCGGTCTCGTCGCGGGAGGCGGCGTTACCGACGAATTCATTCGCCTTGTTGGTGCCCAGCACCTCCGGCAGCGGCCGGTTTACCTTCGGGGTGACCAGGCGGGCGGCGACATCCGAATCCAGGTGCCCGTTCCGCAGAGCCCAGCGGGAGAAGGACTTCAGGGAGGCCGTGCGCCGGGCCAGCGTCGCCCGGGCTTTGCCTTCTGAGACCGCCACCGCCAGCCACCCGCGCAGGGCCGGCAGGGTGAAGTCCCGGAAGGTGGGCACGTGGTCGGCCAGGTCGAGCAGATCGGAGCGGTAGCCACGCACGGTCGCCTCGGAGCGTCCCAGCACCAACCGGGCATGCTCTGCGAAGTCCTCGACGGCCTCCCGCAGCTGGGATGATTGCGCACTCATGGTGCCTAAGCCTATCCCTGGGACACCTCCACCCGCGACCATGCAGTGCCATCCAGCCGGACAATGCTCCGGCGCGCCAGATCCATGAGCAGGTGCACCGTCAGGGGCAGCGGCAGGCCCGCCCCGGCCGCAATCTCCTGGGCGGTGGAACCGTCCGGGCCGCAGGCATCGAAGATCCGCAGTTCGTTGCGCGTCAGGGACTGCACCGGCGTGGCGGCGTAGGCCAGTTCGTACTGCTCCGCGACGTCGAGGGCACCGACCGCGCCGAGCAGGCCACGGATATCGTCGGCACCGGTGACCAGCTGGGCCCGGCCTTGTTTGATGCGTTCGTGGCAGCCCAGGGAACCGGCACCGGTCACCGGGCCAGGTACGGCCATGGTCACCCGGCCGAGCCCCTCGGCCCAGCTCAGGGTGTTCAGCGCCCCGGAGCGCCAGGCCGCCTCGACGATGACGGTGCCGGCGGTCAGGGCCGCGACAAGCCGGTTGCGGGTGAGGAAGCGGTGGCGTTGCGGGCTCATGCCGGGCGGGTATTCACTGATGACGCAGCCCTGCGCGGCAATGCGGTCCAGCAGAGCCTTGTTGCGGGCCGGGTAGGGGCGGTCGATGCCGCAGGCGGCGACGGCCACGGTGAGCCCGCCGGTGGCCAGGGCGGTCTCGTGGGCGACGGTGTCGATGCCCAGCGCCGCCCCGGAGATGACCGTCCAGTGGTGGGTGGCCAGGCCCTTCACCAGCTGGCGTGTGGCCTCATGGCCGTAGCGGGTGGCGGCCCGGGTGCCCACCACCGCAACCGACTGTGCGACGGCCTGGTCCAGCGGCATGCCCCGCACCCACAGGACGTGCGGTGGGACAGCATCGGCCTGGTAGCTGCGGACGTGGTCGCTGCGCCCGGTGGCGGCAAAGCCGAAGGCCCGGTCGAATTCCGCCCGGGGCCATTCGGCGGATCCAGGGTGGATTAACCGGGCGCCGACGGTTGCGGCGTCGGCCAGGTCCTGTTCGGCCCGGTCCCAGTTGTGGCGGGAGGCGGTCTGGGTGGCCAGCTCCCCGATCCAGGTGGCCCGCCGGCGCACGCCGTGGGCAATTTCGTCGGCGTCGCGGCCGGCGTGGAGAAGTTGCTGCAGCGGTCGGCTGGGGCCTTCGACGACGCGGTTGAGATAGGCCCAGGAGAGCTGGCTCATGCGCCCTCCCGCAGGTCCAGGGCGCGTGCGACGTGTCCGAGGTCCGGACTGCCGGCCCCCTCGAGGTCGGTCAGGGTCCAGGCGAGTTTGAGGCAGCGGTCGACGCCGCGCTGGGTGAGCTCCCCCTCGGCGAGCAGCGTCCCGAGCATTGCCATGCCGGCCTCATCCGCGGGGTGGTGCCGGCGGAGCTCGTGCGGGTCCATCATCGAGTTGGACATGCCCCACCGGTGCTGTGCCCGCTCCCGCGCCAGGTGGACCCGTCCGGCGATGCGGCTGCTCGGTTCGGCATCTCCGGCATCCAGGACGGCACCGGTGGCGGAGGTGGCGGCCACGATGTCGAGGCGGTCGCGCAACGGTCCGGAGAGATTGTTCAGGTAGGAGGTGCGCTGACGGGAAGTGCAGCGGCACCGGGCCGGGTCCTCCGCCGCGCACCGGCATGGGTTGGCGGCGAGGATGAGCTGGAACCGCGCGGGGAAGACGACCTCCCGGCGCGAACGGATGAGCCGGACCTGCCCGTCCTCGAGCGGGGTGCGCAGCCCGTCGAGGATGGCGGCGGGCACCTCGGAGACCTCATCGAGGAAAAGTACCCCGTGGTGGGCCAGGCTCACGGCCCCCGGGCGCGGGAGTCCGGAACCGCCTCCGAGGAGGGCGGCCCGGCTGATGGAATGGTGGGGGTCGATGAACGGGGCCTGCGTCATCACCTGGCCGCGGCCGGCGACGGAGTGTACGGCGGTGGCCTCCAGTGCCTGGGCCGGACTCAGCGGGGGCAGGATGCCCGGCAGGCGGGCGGCGATCATGGATTTGCCGGAGCCGGGTGGTCCGATGAGCAGCATGTGGTGTCCGCCGGCGGCTGCGACCTCGGCGGCCAGGCGCGCCCGGGGTTGCCCGGCCAGGTCCGCGAAATCGGGTATCCGGCGCTGGGTGGCGGGCACGGCTCCTGTCGCCGCGGGCAGCTCTCCTTCCCCGGTGGTCCAGTGCCAGGCCTGGACGAGGGTATCGGCAGTGTGGACCGTCAGTCCCTCGACGAGGGTGGCCTCCTGCGCGTTGCCCGGCGGGATGACTGCGTGGCTGAAGCCGTGTGTGCGTGCCGCCAGCAGGGCGGGCAGCACGCCGGGTACCGGTCGGACCGTGCCGTCCAGGCCCAGTTCGCCGACGAACACGGTCTGTTCCAGCCGGTTGCGGTGCGGTGTGGCACCGGCGGCGAGCAGCGCCAGCGCGGTGGGCAGGTCGAAGTGTGAGCCGGACTTGCGCAGCGAGGCCGGTGACATGGACACGACGATCTTCGTCTTTGGCCAGCTCAACTGTGAGTTGGCCACGGCGGTGCGGATCCGGTCGCGGGATTCGATCACGGCGGCATCCCCCAGGCCGACCATGTGGATGCCCGGCAGGCCGGGGCCGATGTTGGCCTCCACGGTGACGATCCGGGCGGTGACCCCCTCCAGGGCCACGGTGTGGCTCCTACCGAGCGCCATGTTCGACCCCCTCATGGACCTCGGTGTCGAAGCCGCGGCCGGTGCGGGTGAACACGACGACGTCGAAACGCACGGAGGCCCCGGGTCTGCCCTCGAGCCAGCGGGCGGCGGCACGCCGCAGGCGGGCGAGCTTGCGGTCGGTCACCGCCTCCGCGCCCCCGAAACCCGGTCCGGAACGGGTCTTGACCTCCACGAAGACGATCGTGCCGTCCGCTTCCCGGGCGATGAGGTCGAGTTCCCCGACGGGATAGGCGACGTTGCGGTCGAGGATCTCCGCGCCGCGGCGCCGGTAGAGCTGCGCGGCGTGTTCCTCCCCCAGCCGCCCGAGCCGGCTGCGGCGACGGTGCATGGATGTGCTCATGGTGTTTCCCCCTGATCAGATGACGGTGTCTTCTCCCCCTCACCATCACCCGGGCACGGCCGTCCCCACCAGTGCCTGATACGCGAAAATGCCGCGAACTGTGGATAACCCCCGTTATCCACAGCCGCGGCGCAGGCGGAGTTGACTACTCCGGCAGGATCAGGTCCGGCTTGTCCAGCTCCTCGATGTTGACGTCCTTGTAGGTGATCACCCGGACGTAACGCACGAAACGGGCGGAACGGTACATGTCCCACACCCACGCGTCGGACATGCGGACCTCGTAGTAGACGTCCCGGCCCTCGGTGTGCGGGATCAGCTCCACGGCGTTGGCCAGGTAGAAGCGGCGCTCGGTCTCCACCACGTAGGAGAACTGGCTGACCACGTCCCGGTACTCGCGGTAGAGGGAGAGTTCGACCTCCGCCTCGTAGTTGTCGAGTTCCTCAGCGCTCAATGATCTGCCTCCTGCGTGCTCAGCCATTCGCCGTGGGCCTTCACGACGTTGGCATAAGTGTATCGGTGCTCCCCTGTTGCGCCGTGGCGGCGCACCGCAGCCATGTGCGCCTTCGTGGAATAACCCTTGTGCGAGGCCAGGCCGTAGCCGGGGAGACGTCCGTCCATCTCCACCATGTGCCGGTCCCGGGTGACCTTCGCCAGCACGCTGGCCGCGGAGATGCACCGCATGGCCGCGTCCCCGCCGAGCACCGGCAGGTGCGGGGCGGTCAGGCCGGGGATATGCCAGGCGTCGGTGAGCACGTAACCGGGCCGCACGTCCAGCCCGGCCACGGCGCGGCGCATCCCGGAGATGTTGGCGGGCTGGATGCCGCGGGCGTCGATGTACGCGGCGGAGATGCTGACCACGGACCAGGCCACGGCGGCGTCGATAATCAGCGGGTAGAGCCGCTCGCGGACCGCGGGCGTGAGCTTCTTGGAGTCCGTGAGGCGCTCCAGGCCGGGCAGCTCCCCCTCAGGCAGGACACAGGCCGCAACCGTCATCGGCCCGCAGCAGGCCCCCCGTCCGGCCTCATCGACCCCCGCCACCGGTCCCAGACCATGGGTAGCCAGCAGCTCCTCCGGACGCACTACTGCTGGATCGCGGGGTCGTCGACGCCACCGATCCGGTTGAAGGGGAAGATGATGAACTGCACCTTGCCGCGGATGTTCTCCTCCGGGATGCTCCCCTGGAACTCATCGCCGATGTGGGCGCGGGAGTCTGCGGAGTTGGTGCGGTTGTCACCCATCATGAAGTAGTTGTCCTCCGGCACCGTCAGCGGGCCGAAGTAATCACCGCCGCAGGCCTCGGAACCTGTCTCAGGGCTGACCGGGAAGGCGGCCGGCTGCAGGATGAAGGAATCATCGACCGGTTCCCCGTCGACCATCACCCCAGGGTCACCGGCCTCGCAGGACACCGTCTGCCCGCCGGTGGCCACGATGCGCTTGACCAGGTCATTCTCGTCCGGGGCCACCAGGCCGATGTAGGAACCGACGTTCTGCAGGCTGCGGACGACATCGTTCTCGGAGCGCTGGGACACGAAACCCTGGTTCCAGGAGTCGGTGCCCTTGAACACCACGACATCACCGGCCTCCGGCTCACTGAAGTTGTAGCTGATCTTGTCCACGAAAATCCGGTCACCCGTACAGCCTTCACAGCCGTGCAGGGTCGGTTCCATCGACTGCGAGGGGATCATGTAGACCCGGCCCACGAAAGTCTGGAGGAGAAAGATCGCCAACAGCGTCAGCGCAATGACCACCGGGATCTCGATGTACCAGGGGGCCTGCTTCTTCTCCGTATCAGTCACGAGGAACGAGCTTAGCAGCCGCTGGCCGCCGTACACTTGTACACCATGGCCTCGTCCACCGTGTCACCGTTCCGCACCCTGCTGTCCATGCTCGCCCACCACAAGGGTGTGCTCACCATCGCGGTGGTCATGTCACTGGTCGGCTCCGCCCTCGGACTGGTGCAGCCCCTGGTGGTCAACCGCATCATCTCCACCATCGGTGACGGACCCGTCGCCGCCTTCATCTGGTTGCTCATCGGCCTGCTCATGGGTTCCTCCGCGCTCTCCGCGCTGCGCTCCTACCTGCTCACCCGCACCGCCGAGACCGCGGTCCTGGCCACCCGCCACCGGCTCATCGCCCGGCTGCTGCGTCTGCCCATCCCGGCCTACGACCGCCACCGCACCGGCGACCTGGTCACCCGCCTCGGCTCCGACACCACACTGATCCGCTCCGCCTTCAACGGCGGCCTGGTCGAGGCCATCGGCGGGGTGGCCACCATGGCCGGCGCGATCGTGCTCATGGCCCTGGTCGACGTCTTCATGCTCGGTATCGTCCTGGTCGTCGTGGTGGTCACCCTCGTCGCGGTGGTGGGCACCTCCACCCTCATCCAGCGCTACACCAAGAAGGCCCAGGAGGCCGTCGGTGACCTGGGTGCCGGAATGGACCGTGCACTGGTGGCTGTGCGCACCATCCGGGCGGCCGGTGCGCAGGACCGCGTCGAGACCGGTCTGCGTGCCGACGCCGACACCGCCTGGGTCCAGGGCGTGCGCATCGCACGGGTCGCCGCGCTGATCTTCCCCGCCGCCGGACTGGCCATGCAGGGCAGTTTCCTGGCGGTGCTGGGCATCGGTGGCGCCCGCGTCGCCGCCGGCACCATCAGCGTCGCGGATCTGGTCACCTTCGTCCTCTACCTGTTCATGGTCTCCATGCCGCTGGGCTCCATCTTCGGTGCGGTGACCACCATCCGACAGGCCATGGGTGCGATCGAACGCATCGGGCAGATCTTCGACATCGCACCCGAGTCCACCGCAGGACAGGAGGCGGAGCCGGCGCACTCCATCACCTTCGACGACGTCTCCTTCGCCTATGAGACAACCTCCGAGGAGGATGAGACGCGTCCGGTGCTCAGGGGCATCTCCGTGGACATCCGCGCCGGCGAGAAGACCGCCATAGTCGGCCCCTCCGGTTCCGGAAAATCCACCATGCTGGCCCTCATCGAGCGTTTCTACGACCCCACTTCGGGCCGTCTCCTACTCGGTGACCAGGACATGTCGGAACTCACCCGCGCCTCCGTGCGCCAGGTCGTGGGTTATGTCGAGCAGGAGGCCGCGGTGCTGGCCGGCACCGTGCGGGAGAACCTCACCCTCGGGGCCCCCGAGACCAGCGATGAACGCTGCTGGTGGGCGCTCGACCAGGTCAACCTGCGCGAACGCGTCGCCGGGACCGATGGACTGGACACTGTCCTCGGCGACCGCGGCCTGACTCTCTCCGGCGGGCAGCGCCAGCGCCTCGCCCTGGCCCGCATGCTGCTCATGGACACCCCCATCCTGCTGCTCGACGAACCCACCTCCGCCGTCGACTCCCAGAACGAGCAGCTCATCCTCGACGCCATCGACGCCTCCGCTGAGGGGCGCACCCTGGTCGTGGTCGCCCACCGCCTGTCCACGGTCACCGACGCCGACCAGATCATCGTCCTCGACGCCGGCCGGGTCGTGGCCACCGGCACCCACGCCGAACTGCTGGAGACCAGCCCCCTCTACCGCAACCTCGCCTCCCGGCAGCTGCTGGGCTGAGACCGGGCCCCAGAAAAGGCGAAAACCCGCCGCCCACCAGGGGCGACGGGTCAAACGCGGGGAGCTTAGCGCTTCTCCTTGATGCGGGCAGCCTTGCCGCGCAGCTCACGCAGGTAGTAGAGCTTGGCGCGACGGACGTCACCCTTGCGGATGACCTCGAGCTTGTCGATGTTCGGGGAGTGGACCGGGAAGGTACGCTCCACGCCGATGCCGAAGGAGACCTTGCGGACGGTGAAGGTCTCGCGGATGCCGGAGCCCTGGCGGCGGATGACGACACCCTTGAACAGCTGGGTACGCTCGGTGGAACCTTCGATGACCTTGACGTGGACGTCAACGGTGTCACCCGGGCGGAAGGCCGGGATGTCCTCGCGCAGCTGCGCGGAATCAACCTTGTCGAGAATGTTCATGCGACATTTTCCTTTTCATGTTCTGGACAGAGGACCCTGGCGGCTTCTCCCCGGTTGGGGCGCTCGACCGGTTCGTATCCGATACAGACAACCTGGACATTCTCCCACAGTCGCACGACACCGGCAAAATCCACGAGCGATGGCCTAGACTGTCCTCGACCCCACGGGCGCCCGAGGCATCGGGCTGAGATCGCGCTGCCGCCTGCGCGAGGACCGTACGAACCTGTCTGGTTAGCACCAGCGAAGGAAGAGAGGCCAGGCTGTGCCATCCATTGATCTCCGTTGTTATCTGGTCACCGGCGCCGGTTCCCGTGAACATGTCGTCGATGTGGCGCGCGGGGCCGTGGCGGGTGGCTCCCGGATTGTGCAGGTGCGGAGCAAGCCGATCCCGGCACGCGATCTCTACGCGCTGACCGAGCAGGTCGCCCTCGCCGTGGGCGACCTGGCCCATGTGCTTGTCGACGACCGCGTCGACGTCGCCCTCGCCCTGCGCCACCGCGGCATCCCGGTCCACGGGGTGCATGTCGGCCAGGATGACCTGGACGTCCGCGACGTCCGGGCCCTGCTGGGTGGGGATGCCGTCATCGGCCTGACCACCGGTACCCGCGAACTGGTGGCGGCCGCCAACGAGCTGGCCGATGTCCTCGATTACGTCGGTGCGGGTCCCTTCCGCCCCACCCCCACGAAGGACTCCGGCCGCGAGCCCCTGGGCGTGGCCGGTTACCGGGAGCTGGTGGAGCTCTCGGAGGTGCCGGTCGTGGCCATCGGGGACGTCACCGCCGATGACGCCACCGAACTCGCCGGCACCGGTGTCGCCGGCCTGGCGGTCGTGCGCGGCCTCATGGGGGCTGCGGATCCGGCCGCCTACGCACAGCGCCTGATCCGCGATTTCGAGCAGGGCCGCCCATGAGCACCGTCACCGTCATCGGTGGCGGGCTGGTCGGCCTGGCCACCGCCTTCCGCCTGGCCGAGCGCGGCCACGGTGTCACCCTCGTCGACCCGTCCCCCGCCTCCGAGGCGACGCACCACGCCGGCGGCATGCTCGCCCCGGTGGCCGAGGTCGTCTACCGGCAGGACTCGCTGTTCCCGCTCATGCTGCGCTCGGCGGAGCTGTATCCGGGGTTGATCGCGGACGTCGCAAAGCACACCGGGCTGCCCACCGGGTACCGCACCGAGGGCACCCTCGTCGTGGCCGCGGACCGCGCGGATGCCACACACCTGGCGGAACTCACGGACTACCAGGCGGCCCACGGGATGAGCGCGGAGCGGCTGCCGCTGCGCCGGGCACGGCAGCTGGAACCGGGGTTGAGCCCACAGCTGGCCGGCGCCGTGCACATCCCGGGCGACCACCAGGTCAACCCACGGATGTTCGCCGCAGCGCTCCTCGATGCGCTGGGCAACCTCGGCGTGGAGATCATCCGGGAACAGGCCACCGGACTGCCGGGGGGACAGACCATCCTGGCCAACGGCCTCGGCGCCACCGCGCTGTACCCCGGCCTGCAGCTGCGGCCCGTCCACGGCGACATCCTGCGCCTGGGTGTGCCGCGGTACCTCGATCCCCTGCTCAGCCGCGTAGTGCGCGGTTTCGTGGCGGACCGGCCGGTCTACCTCATCCCGCGCACCGACGGTACCCTCGCGATCGGGGCCACCTCCCGCGAGGATGACCGCCCCACCCCGCGGGCCGGTGGGGTCCATGATCTGCTGCGCGACGCCGTCCGGCTGGTCCCCGGCGTGGAGGAATGCGATTTCCTCGAGGCCACCACCGGCGCGCGCCCCGGCACCCCGGACGATCTGCCCTATCTGGGCCGGGTCTCCGGAGACCTGATCATCTCGACGGGGTATTTCCGCCACGGGATCCTGCTCACCGCGCTGGCCGCCGAGGTGACGCTCGCGCTGGTGGAGGGCCGCGATCCCGGCATTGATCTCTCCGCCTGTGAACCGAACCGACACCAGGAGTTGCCATGAACCTGACCGTGAACAACCAGCCCGTCACCACTGAGGCCACCACGCTCGCCGGCCTGCTCGAGGAGACCCTCGGCCGGCTCCCCGACGCCGGGGTGGCCGTGGCCGTCGACGGGGATGTGGTGCCCCGCTCCCAGTGGGACCACAGCCTCGTCGAGGGCCAGACCATCGACATCCTCACCGCGGTCCAGGGAGGTTAGGCATGCTCACCATCGCCGACCGCACCTTCGAATCCCGCCTGATCATGGGCACGGGCGGGGCGACGTCCATGGCCATGCTGGAGGAATCACTGGTCGCCTCCGGCACGGAGCTGACCACGGTGGCCATGCGCCGCCACGCCGCGAAGACCACCGGCGAATCCGTCTTCGACATGCTCCAGCGCCTGGGCATCGCGCCACTGCCCAACACGGCCGGCTGCCGCACGGCGCGTGACGCGGTGATCACCGCGAAACTCGCCCGGGAGGCACTGGGCACCAACTGGGTGAAGGTGGAGGTCATCGCCGATGAGCACACCCTGCTGCCCGATGTGGTCGAACTCATCGACGCCTGCGAACTGCTCGTCGCCGAGGGCTTCGTCGTGCTGGCCTACACCTCGGATGACCCGGTCGTGGCCAGGCGTCTCGAGGACGTCGGTTGTGCGGCAGTCATGCCGTTGGGCTCGCCGATCGGCACGGGGTTGGGCATCCTCAACCCGCACAACATCGAGCTGATCTGCTCGCGCGCGGGCGTGCCCGTGCTTCTCGACGCCGGCGTCGGCACCGCCTCCGACGCCGCCCTGGCCATGGAGCTCGGCTGCGACGGCGTGCTGCTGGCCTCGGCGGTCAACCGCTGCCAGGATCCGGTTGCCATGGCCACCGCCATGAGATACGCCGTGGAATCCGGTCGGCTGGCGCGGGAGGCGGGGCGCATCCCGAAGCGGGAGCACGCCCTGGCCTCCTCGAGTTTCGACGGGCTGGTCTCCTGGTCGGATCAGGTGCTGTAGTTGACCGTGACCCTGCCTGATTCCGAGCTGCGCCGCACCGCCCGCCAGCTGGCCCTGCCCGGCTGGGGCATCGGGCAGCAGCAGCGCCTGTTCAACTCCCATGTCCTGGTCATCGGCGGTGGCGGGCTGGGCTGCCCGGCCATGCAGTCCCTGGCCTCCGCCGGCGTGGGGCATATCTCCGTCATCGATGACGACACCGTCGACATCACCAACATCCACCGCCAGATCCTCTTCGGTGCCGGGGACGTCGGCCGCCCCAAGGTGGAGGTCGCCGCGGAACGCCTGCGCCAGCTGCAGCCGGACATTACCGTCACGCCGCTGAACAAACGCCTGACCGTCGACAATGCGGTGGAGATCCTCGCTGGCGTGGACCTGGTGCTCGATGGTTCGGATTCCTTCACCACCAAATATCTGGTGGCCGATGCCGCCGAGATCACCGGAACGCCCCTGGTCTGGGGCACGGTGCTGCGCTTCCGGGGCGATGTCTGCCTGTGGGCCGACGGTGTGGGCCTGCGTGACCTCTTCCCTGTCCAGCCCACCGGTGACTCGATCCCGGACTGTGCCACCGCCGGGGTCCTCGGTGCCACCACCGCCACCATCGGGGCGATGATGGCCACTGAGGCGATCAAATTCCTCGCCGGGTTGCCCACCCAGCCTGGCCGCATGCTCAGCTATGACGCGTTGACCGCGACGACCCGCAGCTTCACTGTCGTCGCCGATCCGCAGCGCCCGCGGGTGAGCGCCCTGCAGCCCGACTACGCCGACGCCGTCTGTACGGTGGGCCCCTCACCGGAGGAGCTGCTTGACAGCGTCCGCGCCGGCCACGCCACCCTCCTGGACCTCCGCGAACCGCACGAGTGGCTGCTCGACGACTCGCTGGCTGAGCTGGCCCCGGTGCGTCTGCCGCTCTCCACGGTCTCCGGACCGGAGTCTGTCCGCGAGGCCCTGGGTGAGGCGCAGCGGGTGATCGTCCACTGCGCCTCCGGGGTGCGCAGCGCCGAGTTCTGCCGCACCTGGGCGGATCTGGGCTATGAGCTGGTGGACCTGCCCGGCGGCATCAACGCGCTGGACTGAGCCGTGTTCCTCACCGCCGCACGTCTCGACGTCCCCCCGGAGCGCGTGGCCCGCCACCTCGCCCGGTTACCGGTGGTGGCTGCGCTGGCTGGTGACGGGCTGGAATTCACGACCCCGGTCACCGCGCTCACCGGGGAGAACGGCGTGGGAAAATCCACCCTGCTGGAGGCCCTGGCCGTCGGGATGGGCACCAACCCGGAGGGTGGTTCGCGCCATGCCCGCTTCGCCAGCCTCGACCAGTCGGTCTCACCGCTGCACCACTGGCTCACGCTGAGCCGGCGCCGTAACCCCCGCGACGCCTTCTTCCTGCGCGGGGAATCCTTCCTCAACCTCGCCGGCTACTACGCCGGACTGGAACCTGCACCCCGGGGCCCACGCATGGATGATCTGCAGGAAATGAGCCACGGACAGTCCCTCCTGGCGCTGTTCGACCGGCGTTTCCACACCGACGGCCTGTTCTTCCTTGACGAACCGGAGGCCGGCCTGTCGGTCCTGCGCCAGCTGGAACTGCTCGGCCGGCTCCACCACCTGGCGGCTGCCGGCGCCCAGATCATCATGGCCACCCACTCCCCCGTTCTGTTGGCGGTGCCCGGCGCGCAGATCCTCGAGATCAGCACTGAGGGGATCCGGCCCCGTGACTTCGAGGACACTGAGGCGGTGCATGCCGCCCGGGAATTTGTCGCGGACCCGGAGGGCACGGCCGCCTTCCTCACCGCAGAGGAGGGGGCATGACCCCGTTCATCCACGACTATTTCCTCCGCGCTCCCTCAGCCACCGACAAGACACCGCCGTGGGTCTTCGAGGTGCCCGCTTTCCGGGCGCTGCGGGAGCGGGGCCGACTGTCTCTGGATCGGCCGGTCACGCTGCTCACGGGGGAGAACGGCGTGGGCAAGTCCACCCTGCTGGAGGGCATCGCCGTCAGCTGCGGTTTCAATGACACGGGTGGTCCTTTCGGTGCGCAGGTGGGCAGCCGGGTCAATCCCCTGCGTCACGTCGCCACCGTCCGGCGGAGTGCCCGCGCGATGGACGGCTATTTCCTGAGGGCCGAGGCCCACTTCAACATCGCCACCGAATACGGCAGCAGCGCCCCGGGGGCGGTGGACCTGCACCGGATGTCCCACGGGGAATCCGTGATGCAGGTGGTGCAGCAGGCCTTCCACGGCAACGGGCTCTATCTGCTCGATGAACCGGAGTCCGGGCTGTCGATGATCCGGCAGATGGCGCTGCTCGCCGAACTGCATGGGGTGGCGCAGGCGGGGGCCCAGCTGATCATCGCCACCCACTCCCCCGTCCTGCTCGCCCTGCCGGGTGCGCAGATCTGGGAATTCACCGCCGAGGGGGAGCTGCTCCGGGGCTTGACGGTGGAGGAGACGACGGCTTTCCGGGCCCTGCGGGATTTCCTGGCGGATCCTCAAGGCATCGCGGAGTTCATGGTGGAGGCGACGGATCCGGACTAGAAAGGACGGGTATGCCACGTCTCTTCGACGCCCACTTCCACATCATCGACCCGGCCCACCCGCTGGTGGAGAACAACGGCTACCTGCCCGAGCCCTTCACCACGCGGGACTACCTCGCCCGGGTCAAGGACCTGAAGGTTGCGGGTGGGGCTGTGGTATCCGGTTCCTTCCAGGCCTTCGACCAGGGTTATCTTCTCGACGCCCTGGCGCAGCTGGGGCCGAATTTTGTCGGCGTCACCCAGCTTCCGGCGGGCACCCCTGACGGGCGGATCCGGGAGCTTGCCGACGCCGGCGTGCGCGCCGTCCGCTTCAACCTCCGCCGCGGCGGTTCCGCGGGGCTGGCGGATCTCGACCGCTTCGCCCGGCGCGTGCATGACCTGGTCGGCTGGCACACCGAGCTCTACGTCGACAGCCGTGAGCTTGAGGAGCTCTCCCCCACCTTGAACTCCCTGCCGGCGGTGAGCATCGACCACCTGGGGCTGCACCCCGACGGTCTGCCCGCCCTGCTGCGGCTGGTGGAGGTGGGGGTGAAGGTCAAGGCCACCGGCTTCGGCCGCATCGACCTCGATCCGGTGGCGGCGGTGAAGGCGATCATGGCCGTCGACCCAGGCGCACTCATGGTGGGCACCGACCTGCCCTCCACGCGGGCCAGGCGTCCCTTCGAGGACCACGACCTGGAGATCATCGCCGAGACGGTGGGCCCCGAGCACGTCGAGACCGTGTTCCGGGGCAACGCGGAGGCGTTCTACCTCAGGGCCTGAACCGCAGGGGTGGCCCCCACCCTGAACTCCTCGATGCGCTCCCCCACACCCAGCAGTTCAGCGATCGCCGCGACGCATCGCTCAGCGGCCCGGCCGTCACCGTAGGGGTTGACGGCATTGGCCATGGCTGCGTAGGCGGCAGGATCATCCAGAAGATGCTGGACCTCCTGGATGATGCGTCGGCGATCCGTCCCGATCAGCTTCACGGTTCCGGCGGTCACCGCTTCCGGGCGCTCTGTGTTCTCCCGCATCACCAGAACCGGCTTACCCAGTGAAGGTGCCTCCTCCTGGACGCCCCCCGAATCCGTGAGGACCAGGGTGGAACGGTTCATCAGGCTGGTGAACTGGTCGTAGGGCAGCGGGTCGGTGACGATGACGTTCTCCATCTTCTTCACCTCCGGCAGGACCGCCTCCCGTACCCTCGGGTTGAGGTGCAGCGGCAGCGCAAGAATCACGTCCGGGTACAGTCGGGCGAGTTCCTGGATCGCCGAGCCGATCTCCACCATGGCATCGAGGTTCTCCCGGCGGTGGGTGGTGACCAGGACGAGGCGCCTGTCCGAGGCCACGGCCGCGGCCAGCGGCGGGTCGTCGAAGTCCACCTTCTGTTTCGCCACCGTCAGCAAGGCATCGATGACGGTGTTACCGGTGACCACGATGTCGGCGGGGTCGAAATTCTCCAGTATCAGATTCTCTCGGGCCGCTTCGGTGGGGGCGAGATGCAGGGAGGCCACCTGGCTGATCACCCGGCGATTCGCCTCCTCGGGGAAGGGCGAAGCGATGTTGCCGGTGCGCAGTCCCGCCTCGATATGGACAACTCTGGTGCCCCGGTTGAAACCGGCCAGCGCAGCCACCATCGCCGTGGAGGTGTCTCCCTGGGAGACGATGACCTCGGGCTGTTCCCTTTCGATGATCACATCCAGACCCGCGAGGGCACGGGAAGCCAGTTCGTTGAGGGCCTGGCCCTGCTTCATCAGGCCCAGGTTATGGCGGGGGCTGATACCGAAAATGCTGTTGACCTGCTTCAGCATTTCCCGGTGTTGACCGGTGGAAACCGGGATGGACTCGAAACGTACATCATTCTGCAGGTGGGAAAGTATGGGGGCCACCTTGATAGCCTCGGGACGGGTGCCGTAAACGGTCATGATCTTGGGGAGGGACATTGTGGGTTACCTTCTCGTCTGGATATGTCTCAACAATTGGTGAAGCAAAGTACGCTCCGTACGGAATCACCCCGGATAACAGACCTCTCCGGAACAGTTCCTCCACCAGGTCCCCGGGAACGAAACCGAGTACCTGCTGAACATTCACTTGTCGCCTCTTTCGCGGATTTCCCGTCGGGCAGTCCCCGTGTCCGAGGCACATCATCATGTCGGTCAGGTGCGCACCACCAGGCGCCGGAGCACGTTTTACAGTTCCGTGGAGGGAACGAATGTGTATCCGAGATCAGTGATGCCCGTGACTACTTCATCCAGGTAATCGACATCCAGATACGGGTGGAAGAAAAAACTGGCGGTGGATTCCCGAACCACAAGATTCCGCTTCGCGTTGTCCACCAGAAATGCCGGCGGGCGGGGCGGGTGGTTGTTCTGCATTTCCTCGGACACGTTCCCGAGGTTCTCGGGGAGAACCGTGGTGCCGTAGACATCGTGGACCCGGTACGGGAAGATCTGGGTGAAGTCCGAGTCCTCCTCGAATTCGACACCTGAGGTAAGACCAGGGAAATAGTGGACCCGCTCATAGCGGTAGTCGTAGTACTCGCTGATTGCCTGGTAAGCGTTCGGCGATGCACTGTAGTGGGGAACCTCGAACTGATCCGGTTCGCCCAGTCCCGCATCAACCATGATTTTTCGCCCAGCCGCCAACCGTTCTGCATGATCCTCGACTTTGTCCCAGCTGACCGGTCCGGTCAGCTGGACCCACGATTCCTGACGGCACTCCTCGAACTGCAGGGGCGGGAATTGATTGTCACTGCACCTCGAGCGGTAGAACTCGTAGTCGGCGCCGCTGGTCGCGCCGGGGTACGGGTTGTGGGTTGTCCCGTACTGGTGGCTGGTTCCGTGTTGGATCAGGGTCCCTCCGCGCTCCTGCATGTACTTCAGCGCCTTGACCACCTTGGGCCGGTCCAGCAGTGACAGCCCGTAATGCCGGACCGGGTCGGAGTCGGGGACCTCGGATACGTGGAAAGGAACCACGGCCACCTGGAATGGGATGCCCCGCTCATGCAGGTAGTCGGCGACGCGGCGCAGCACCCGCGGGTCAGCCTCAGGCCCTACGTCCTCAAACCGGACTGCGGCCTTCTTCGTCGGCACTGTCCCAGGCGCCAGCAGGTCATAGAAGAGGTCCGCATAGGCCAGGTGATGGGTGTTCTCATAGATGACATCCAGGGGGATATCGGTGACGTAGGTGAGGTGACCGGTGCGGACCGCCCAGGGGAATTCCGTTCCTGACGTGCCCCGGCATTCCCTCGGTGTGGAACGCGTTCCGCAGACCGCAGTGCCCAGCACCTCGACCTTCTCCGGGTCGATGATCGCCGGCACGTGGATGGACCCCCCGAACTCCGACCGCTCAAGTTCCTCGTCCTTGTAGACGATCTTGGTGATCGCGTCTTTTTCATTAACTTCGGTAGAGCTGGGCAGCCATCCATACCGGGCACCGAATGCCTCCGCTTCGGGAGATCCCTCATAGTTGCTCAAATTTTCAATATTGGCTCCCACCCAGAGGATCTTGGTACGCCTGTCGAGCATGTCCTGGATCAGAAAGTGCGGCAGCTCCTGTCCGAAGCGTGTTCCGACATAGACTGCGGCGTCATAATCATGCATCTGCCCCGGCTGATAGTCGCTTACCTGCAGCATCGTCGACTGGCCGAAATGAGTGGCGAGGTTCGCCGTACCCAGGGCGTAGAGGTCTGCTTCCGCGCTCTCGGTGTCATAGACCACCAGGGTGTGCTTTCCCCCCTCCTGACCGAACGTCGCCGGGAAAACGGGTTTCGTGAGAGGCAGATCCACGTCGGGATCATCCCTGAAGTCGTCGACAAAATCTGCGGCTACCGCGGACTGCTCGCCCACCCTCAGGGTGTCGTCTGCTACGAAATAGAGCAGGTACGCGGATGCTGACAAACCTGTGATAGTGGCTATGACGATAACCATCAATGCTGATTGTCTACCCAAGTTTCCTGTTGCGTGTTTGACCATCATTAACTACACCTCTTTTAGAGTGCTGCTTTCTCGTGGATGTGTTGCAATTCCGGATTCCAGAATCAGATCCTGGACCTCGTTCAGCCGCTCCCGTCTGAAGGGGTCGTGAAATAGAGACCGCTGAATCGGACTCTCGCGTCCTCGGTGTAAAGGCCGATCGCGCCGTGGTCGTACGGCGTCTCCGTGTCGGTCACCTCACCGAGCAGGTGGTCGTCCGCATATGCCGTGATGGTGTTCCCCATCTGGACTATCCGGACGCGATACTCCTGGTCCACCGGGAATTTCGGTTCGGTGCCGGACATGAGGAAACGTTGGTTGCCGCGATAGTCGGGATCCTGTTTCGACAGTTCCCAACCGTTCGGCTTGAGGGCGAGAGCATAGAAATGCTCATCATCCTGGTAGTTCCAGAGGACCCAGCCGACCTCCCATGTGTTGGGGGTGTCGATCCGGACCTGCTCCTCCGTTCGCATAAGCATCGAGAAATCGAGGTTGCCCTGGAAGTTCTGCTCTGTCACCACGAGACACGCGTGGGTGACGTCCTCGGCGTCGGCGGCCTTCGGCTGCATGATCACACTCTGGTCATCACCGGTGACCGAGCCGAAGCCGTGATACTTCAGACGCCACTGCCCGTAGCGCTCACCTTCTTTCCAGGTACCTGGGTCGCCAGGGTTACAGGCCACGAGTGCGATGGTGGCCAGCCCGGTGACCATCATCCGGCCGGGAGGACTACGCCAGCTCATGTACGCACCTCCCCGACCGGGGAACTCTCCGGCAGCTCCGGGTCCACTGTCCCGTCGGCCACACCGTCGGCGTTCTCCTTCAACCGCTCAGTCTTGGCCCATCCCTTCTTCCCCAGCAGGATCCGCGCAACCGCCCTCCATCCCGCGATCATCCACAGCAGCGAGTACGGGACGAACAGGTGCGCGAGGAGAAGTGTCCTGAACACTCCCAGGGATCGCTCGGATCTGCGGTAGATCAGCGAGAGCAACATGGCGGGGCCGAACGTGAAAAAATAGGTGCTCAGCCAGTACCAGGAGAAGAAGGTGGTTCCCTGGTAGAGGTCGACCATGAGATCTACGAACCAGAGGAAGAACGCAACTGTGAAGAGCGAACCCATGAGCAGAACGAACGGGCTCGTCAGGTGGTAGTACACGTCGATCCGCCGTGTTCCGCTCAGTCTGGTGAGGATGTCCGGAAGCAGCGACCAGGACTGCAGATGTCCCTGGAACCACCGGGTCCGCTGGCGGATCCAACGTTTGAGACTAACCAGTCCCTGCTGGTGCACTGCCACATCCGGACAAAAGTCGAGACGCAGGCCCTCAATAAGCAGGCGTACCCCCAGGTCAAGGTCCTCGGTGAGCGAATCGCTCCAGGGATCCTCCCCTAGTGTGGTCAGTGCGGATAACCGGACGAACTGTCCGTTACCGCCCAATCCGGAGCTGCCCAGATGCACCCTGCCGCGCTGGAAAACCTCTGTGTATAGGACGAACTCCAGATCCTGGAACCGGGCGAGGAGATTGGTGTGTCGGTTGTTGATGCGCACGCCGATCTGGACCCCACCGAGTTCGGCATCATCGAACCGGGGAAGGACATACTCAAGGGACCGCTCGTCCATACGCCCGTCTGCATCAACCACCACGATGATGGTGGCGTCCAGATCCGGGGCGCCGATGACCTTTCCGGTGAGGATATGTCTGATTGCGGCGTTGAGCGCCTGCCCCTTTCCCTTCCGGGCGTTGGGCAGGGTCCGCTGCAGGAGATGGACGCGCGGGTCATCGAAGGACCGCACGACCTCCGCTGTCCTGTCATCCGATCCGTCATCCACCACCAGCACGCTGGTCCGCGGGTAGTCGATACTCACGAGCCGCTCGATGCTTGCCCCGAGAACGGATTCCTCATTCAGGCACGGAATGACGAAGACTACTTCGTACCTGGTCCCTCCCTCGTCGGTCACCTGACGGGGAAACCAGGTGCTCTTCCGGAACTGCGACAGCGTGATCATCATCAGCAGGTAAAAAACGAAAATGAGGACCAGCGACAGTGCCACGAGGAAAATCAGGTCAATGCGTTGCCCGCCAATAAGGATCATTTCTGTGCCTCCTTCGGGCTCTCCCCGTTGACATAGGTTTTCTTCGGGTTAAGGTCCGAGCTCCCGGTGTCGGAAACTCTCCTGATGTACATCACCTGGATCGGGGTCGGCTCAATCGCTTTCCCGCCACCGGTACCTGACGCTTCTGATGCGGAATCCACCTGCTCCCGTTGAGGCTGATTAACCTCAAGGAGCACGGCCACCCTGGTACTTCCCCTTCTCCCGGGGCGCCACGTCAGGATGAGCGAAATCAGAACGGCGAGAACATAGGTCAGGAGAAGAACACTCGCGAATCGAAGGGTGAAACGACTGATGTCGTAGAAGAAGTCACTCAGCGTTGAGCTGTTGGGGATCAATGGGGTCATGCCGTTCTCGTTTTGTTCGGTCTGGTTACCGTTCCCATTCGCCACCACATTTCTGTTGGAACGGGCGGAGGGAAGCTCTCTGCACGGGACGGGTTAATCCACCCTCCACATCAGTGGCCGACAGGTCGACCTTCGCGGGACAAGTCATGCGACGCCTTCTGTACGGGAGAAGAAATTGTCGCCCAACCCGACCCGGAACACTCGCTTGGGCATCGTCAGCAGAACCGCAGGCGGTTGCCGTCGCCCTATTACGGGATGGAATGCCGGAAAAGATTTTTAATTTCCGTGACAAGCATCACCCTACCGCCCATGTGTGACCGTGTCTGCAAAATGGGGAATTTCAATTGACGCAGAAACTTTCTTCTCCGCAGCGCCCCCGCGCCGGGGACTGGCCACTGCGGAGAGGATGAAGCCAGGCACCTGTAGAAGCCATCACCTCCCCCCCGAGGTGAATTCTTTTCCGGCGGGCTCCCGACCCCCTCCGGCCCCCCTCCCCGGATACGTGCCGAGCCCCCACCGGCGCCTTTATCCCCACCCCACTCCCCTGAGTAGCTGCCGGAATCAACCGGATAACCGCAATTCAGTGGCTGTCACGGTAGCTACCCCTTGCGCCTGTCAGTTCAGGCCGGCCCGCTTGAGCGCGGCGGCCATGCTCCCGCCCGGCGCCGCCGGCTTCTTCGGCTGGCGGGACGGTCGTTGCTGCTTCCCACGCCCCGGCTTGCGGGTGAGTTGACCGGGCTCGTCATCAAGCCGCAGGGACAGGCCGATGCGCTGGCGGTCGACGTCGACCTCCATGACCTTGACCTTGACCACCTGGCCGGAGCGGACCACCTCGCGTGGGTCGGAGACGAATTTATCGCTCATCGCGGAGACGTGCACCAGGCCGTCCTGGTGGACGCCGACGTCGACGAAGGCGCCGAAGGCGGCGACGTTGGTGACGGTGCCCTCCAGGACCATGCCGGGGACCAGGTCGGAGATCTTCTCCACGCCCTCCTTGAAGGTGGCGGTGCGGAACTCGGGGCGGGGGTCGCGGCCGGGTTTGTCCAGCTCGGCGATGATGTCGGTGACGGTGGGGATGCCGAAGGTCGCGTCGGCGAAATCGGCCGGGCGCAGCTGGGAGAGCACCCGGGTGTTGCCGATGAGCTCATCGACGCCCAGGCCGGTGGCCGCCGCGATGCGGGCGACGACGGGATAGGCCTCGGGGTTCACGGCGGAGGAGTCGAGGGGGTCGGCACCGCCGGTGATGCGCAGGAAGCCGGCGCACTGCTCGTAGGCCTTGGGTCCCAGGCGCGGGACCTTGAGCAGGGCCTTGCGGTTGGGGAAGGCGCCGTTGTCGTCGCGGTGGGCGACGATGTTCTTCGCCAGGGTTCCGGTGACACCGGCGACGCGTTCGAGCAGCGGTACGGAGGCGGTGTTGAGGTCCACGCCGACGGCGTTGACGGCGGATTCCACCACACCGTCGAGGGTGCGGGCCAGGGCCGTCTGGTTGACGTCGTGCTGGTACTGGCCGACACCGATGGCCTTGGGGTCGATCTTGACCAGTTCCGCCAGCGGGTCCTGCAGGCGGCGGGCGATGGAGACCGCCCCGCGCAGGGAGACGTCCATACCGGGGAATTCCGCGGCGGCCAGCTCGGAGGCGGAGTAGACGGATGCCCCTGACTCGGAGACCACGACCGGGGTGGGGCGCTTCCCGCCGGTGGTCTGGATCAGGTCAGCGACCTCGCCTGCCAGCTTCTCTGTTTCCCGGGAGGCGGTGCCGTTGCCCACGGCCAGCAGGTCGACGCCGTGGGTGGCGCACAGGCCGGCCAGTTCCTGGCGGGCGGCCTCCCAGCGGTTCTGCGGCTGGTGGGGATGGACGATGGTGGTGGCGAGCACCTTGCCGGTGGGGTCGACGACGGCGCATTTCACGCCGTTGCGGAAGCCCGGGTCCAGGCCCAGGGTGGCGCGCTGGCCGGCGGGGGCGGCGAGCAGGACGTCGCGGAGGTTGGTGGCGAAGACGTCGAGTGCGCCTTCCTCGGCGGTCTCCTTCAGGCGCATACGCACGTCCAGGCCTGAGGAGACGGCGAGTTTGGTGCGCCAGCCGAAGCGGACGGCGTCGGCAAGCCAGGTGGACTGGTCGACGGGCAGGTCGAAGCGGTTGGCGATCATGCCTTCGTAGACGGTGTCGTCGCCGGGGTCGAGGTTGAGGTGGAGGACCCCTTCAGATTCGCCGCGCAGCAGTGCCAGGATGCGGTGGGAGGGCAGCTTTGTGAAGGGTTCGGCGAACTCGAAGTAGTCCTTGAATTTCGCCCCCTCCTGCTCCTTGCCTGCGATGACACCGGCGGTGAGCTGCCCGGTGCGGTACATCTGCTCGCGGACCTCGCCGACCAGGTCGGCGTCGAGGGCGAAGCGGTCGATGAGGATGGCGCGCGCCCCTTCGAGGGCCTTCTTCTCCTCCTCGAAGCCCTCGGTGAGGTAGGTGGTGGCCAGCGTGGCGGGATCGGCGGTGGGATCGTTGATGAGCGCATCCGCCAGCGGCTCCAGGCCGGCCTCGCGGGCGATGTCGGCCTTGGTGCGGCGGCGCTTCCTGAAGGGCAGGTAGAGGTCCTCGAGGCGGGCCTTGGTCCCGCAGCCTGCGATCAGTGCGCGCAGGTCGTCGGTGAGTTTGCCCTGCTCCGCGATGGCGGCGAGCACGGTCTCCTTGCGTTCTTCGAGTTCGCGCAGGTAGGTGGCGCGTTCCTCGATGGTGCGCAGCTGGGTGTCGTCGAGTCCGCCGGTGGCTTCTTTCCGGTAGCGGGCGATGAAGGGGACGGTGTTGCCCTCGGCGAGCAGGTCGAGGACGGCGCGGATCTGGTCCTCGCGCACGCCGAGTTCCCGGGCGATGGTGGTGGCGATCATTCGCCCTATTCTAGGCCACACCAATAGTGCTAGTATGGGTAGTACAACTAGCGAAAGGAGAACGGATTGCTCATCCAACTCGACGCCGCCTCCCCCACCCCCATCTACGCCCAGCTCGTCGCCGCGCTGCGCAAAGCCATCACCGGCGGTGACATCCACGACGGCGAACGCCTGCCCACCGCGGCGGACCTCGCCGACTCCCTCGACCTCAACCGCAACACCGTGCTGCGCGCCTACCGCGACCTGCGCGACGAGGGCCTGGTGGAACTGCGCCGCGGGCGTGGCGCCACCGCCATCACGCCCACCGGAAGGCCGGACGGGGACGTGGAGAAACATCTCGACGCCCTCGCCGACGCCGCCCTGAAATCCCGCACCCCACTCGCCGCACTCATCGCCGGCCTGACCATCAGAGGAGTCTCCTGAGATGAACCGCTACCTGCTCACCACCACCGGTATCCCGGCACTCGCCCTGCTGGCCGCCGTCACCTGGTCCCTGACCATCCTGGGTGACCTGCCGGACCCCGTGGCCAGCCACTTCGCCGCGGACGGCACGGCTGACGGCTTCTCCTCCCCGCTCGTGCTCATCCTCGGTCTCGCGGCCCTGGGCGTGTTCCTGCTGGCGCTTTTCGCCGTGATCGCCCGTTCCGGTTTCACCTCCGGGATCTCCGCCCGCTTCATGGCCGGCATCGGCTCCGGCTCCGTCCTCCTCCTGGCGGTGCTGCTCGTGCTCATGCTGGACGCGCAGCGCGGGCTCGCCGACGCCACCGCCGCCACGCTCGGCGGCACCCTCCCCCTCGCCTTCGGCGTCGCCGCCGCCGGTGGTCTGCTCGTCGCTCTACTGACCCGGCCCGTGGTCACCGAGGCCCCCGAATTCGAATCCACCGAGATCCCCCTCAGCGACACCTCCCGCGCGGTGTGGTTCGGCTCGGCGCGCATCTCCGGCTGGATCCTGGTGATCTTCGTCGCAGGTGCCGTGGTCATCCTGATGACCGCGGTGCACATGCTTCTTGACGCCCAGTGGCTCCTGGCCGCCGTCCTCTTCGTCTCATTCCTGCCGCTGGTGCTGCTCACCGGCGTGCACATGCGCGTCGACGCCCAGGGCATCCACTGGCGCCTGCTCGCCGGATTCCCGCGCAGGACCATCCCCTACTCCGCCGTGACCGGCGTGTCCGTGGTGGACATGCGCCCCGGCGACTGGGGCGGCTGGGGCTGGCGCATCGGTCCGCACGGTCAGGCGCTGTTCTTCCGCAGCGGTGAAGGCCTGCGCATCGAACGCGCCAGGGGCTCCGCCTTCCACATCAGCGTCGACGACGCCTCCCGCGGGGCAGCACTCATTCGGGCGTATCTGGATTCCTGACGTCCTTCTTCCCGGAGCGGGCCCGCCGCTGCGCCTGGAAGACGGCCACCGCCACCAGGGCGAGGGTGATCCACAGCAGGTAACGGTTGATCACGTTGACGACCTCCAGCACCTGCTCACCGAAGGTGTAACCCAGCCACATCATCAGGCCGTTGACAACGAGGATGCTGACCACGTTGATGGCGAGGACCACCCAGAACCGGATCTTCAGCAGCCCGGCGACGGCGTTGACCACCGAACCAGGCACCGGTCCCGGCAGGTAGGAGACCGGGATCAGCGCCACCGTGCCGCCCAGGAGGCGGGGCGACTCGTTGTCCACCGCCCGCCGGAAGATCCGGTGGGCGCGCGGCATGTACTGCAGGGACATGTCGATGAACTCCATGCCCCATTTCCGACCCATCGCCCAGTAGATGGGCATGAACTTCACCGCGCCGACCACCGAGCACAGGAGGTAGACCACGATCACGCCGTTGCCCACGGAGGCGTTGGCGCCGGCGACGACTGCGCTGGTGTAGCCGCCGACCAGCAGCGTGTACGCCAGGGGCTGGGTGAGCAGCCAGGCGCGCAGTGGGATGATCACCACGGACCACAGCCCCATGAGCAGCAGCGCCGTGAAGAGGATCTTGTCGGTCCGGTCGGGCTGGGAGAGGAAGTCGGGCAGTTCCGGTTCCGGCTTCTTTTCTGTCATGGTCACGCTGGCCCTGCCATCCCTGATCGTGTGAATGTTCCGTACCGATGGTAGCCATCACCCCTGCCCCGGCGCGAGAGGCCGCGCGGATCAGGGTCAGGAACGGTCCTGCCAGGCGCAGGAGGCGCTGATGCCGGGCTCGGTGGGGCCCTCGAGGCTGGTGCCGTACCAGTAGGAGTTCTCCGGCAGGGCGGAGACGACAGCCTGGGTGGCCTCCCGCAGGGGCAGCCCGGACACACCGTTGATGATCACCCGGTGCAGGGACTCCACCACCGGGTAGTGGCCCTGCTCCTGGGAGAACTGGGTGATGAGCATGTTGTCGGGTTCGCAGGTGAGGTCGACGATGTCCCCGTGCACCGTACGTACCTCGTAGCCGCACCCGGCCAGGCTCGCGGGCAGTTCCACAGCCACGCGCGCCCACTCGGCGGGCCTGATCAACAGATTCAGGTCAGTGGAGATCTCGCGGTCCATGTCTCCACGCTACTCCCCCGTATCAGTCCAGGCCCAGCACCTTGCGGTCGGCGGCCGAGAGCTCGACGTCGGCAAGCAGTTCAGGGCGCACGGCCTGCGTGCGCAGCAGCGCCTGGTCACGGCGCCAGCGGGCGACCTTGGCATGGTTGCCGGAGAAGAGCACCTCGGGCACATCCAGCCCGCGCCAGGTGCGTGGCTTGGTGTAGCTGGGGCCTTCGAGCAGGCCGTCGGAGAAGCTGTCCTCCTCGTGGGAACGCCGGTTACCCAGCACGCCGGGGATCAGGCGCACGATGGCCTCGGCGATGACCAGCACGGCAACCTCCCCGCCGATGAGGACGTAATCGCCGATGGAGACCTCGCGCACGCGGTAGCGGGTGGCCGCATCATCGACGATACGCTGGTCGATGCCCTCGTAGCGCCCGCAGGCGAAGACGATGTGCTCCTCGTTCGACCAGGCCTGCGCATCTTCCTGGGTGAAGGGTCTGCCCGCGGGGGTGGGCACGATGAGCAGCGGCAGATCGGAGTCCTCGCCACCGCCGTAGGCCTGCTTATCCACGCCCGCCAGCTCATCGTGGCGCGGGGTGTCCACGTGCGGGAGGGAGGAGGTCAGATCTTCGCCTGAGGCGGTGCCGGCGGCGACGTCATCAAGCGCAGGCCCCCAGACTCCCGGTTTCATCACCATGCCGGGGCCACCGCCGTAGGGGGTGTCGTCGACGGATTTGTGCACGTCGGTGGCCCAGGAGCGCAGGTCATGCACACCGACGGAAAGGATGCCCTGTTCAATGGCCTTGCCCAGCAGGGCGTGGCGCAGCGGCTCAAGGTACTCGGGGAAGATGGTGAGAACATCCAGACGCATGTGGCTCACAGATCCAGCAGTCCTTCCGGCGGGGTGATGACGATGGCCTCATTGTCCAGGTCGACAATCGGCACGATGGCGTGGACGAAGGGGACGGTGGTCTCCCCGCCCGCATCGAGGGTGATCTCCAGGAGACGGTGTGCCGGGCCGCGGATGACGGAGGTGACCTCACCGATGTCCTCCGGCTCCGGCTCGGCCCCCTCGTAGGCGCGGGCATGGGCCTCCTCCTCGGAGACCGCGCCCACGTTGAGCACGCGTAGACCGATCAGTTCATGGTCGTAGTAGGCGTCATCATCATCGTCCACCTCCAGCGGCGGCGCCATGAAACGCATCCCGCGCAGCGAATCCGCCGCGGTGCGGTCCGGAACCTCCTCGAATTTGACCAGCAGCCGGCCCTGGTGGGGGCGCACCGCGGCCACCGTCAGCTCCCGCTGCTTATTGCCCTGCCGCCCGTCGAGCACCTCGCCGACGGCGAAGCGCAGCTCCGGTTCATCGGTGGTCGCATCCACGACCACCTCGCCACGGATGCCGTGCGACTTGATCACCCTGCCGATCATCAGTTCCATGGTCACTGAGCTTATCGCTACGCTGGTTTTCATGACCAACATGACCGTGCTCCCAGTCCCGGAAGCGGCACCCGCCCCCGATCCCTCCCGCCCCCGGCCCGCGGTCGCGCGGCTGCTGCAGGGCGACGGAGCGAACCTCATCACCTTCGCCTTCGCCCCCGGCCAGAACCTGCCCGACCACCGCTCCGCACACCCCATCACCGTGCAGTGCCTGGAGGGTGCGCTGGACTTCACCTGCGGCGAGGAGACGGTGCCCATGACGCCGGGCACCGTCATCCACCTGCGCGAGCAGATCACCCACCGCGTCGACTGCCCCGAGGATGCCCCTGAGCGCAGCGTCCTGCTGCTGACCATGCTCACCGGTGAGCGTCATGGCTGAAACCCCGCACATCAACCCCGGCGGGGCACCCATCGCGAAGACGGTGCTCATGCCGGGAGATCCCCTGCGCGCCAAATTCATCGCGGAGAACTACCTGGAGGATGTCGTCCAGTTCAACTCGGTGCGCAACATGCTCGGTTTCACCGGCACGTGGCACGGCCATGAGGTCTCCGTGATGGGCTCGGGCATGGGCATCCCCTCGGCCTCGCTCTACGCCCACGAACTCATCCACGTCTTCGGCGCGGAGAAACTGGTGCGCGTCGGCTCCTGCGGCGCGATGCAACCCGATCTGGACCTCTACGAGATCATCGTCGCCCAGGGCGCCTGCACCGATTCGCGCTTCCTCGCCCAGTACAACCTGCCCGGCACCTTCGCCCCCATCGCCTCCTGGAAACTGCTCCGGGCCTTCACCGATGAGGCCGCCCGCCAGGGCGTGGACGTCCACGTGGGCAACATCCTGTCCTCGGACGTCTTCTACAACGCTGATGACACCGCCAGCCGCCGCTGGGCCGGGATGGGGGTGCTCGCCGTGGAGATGGAGTCCGCCGGCATCTACGCCGTCGCCGCCGACGCGGGGGTCGCCGCCCTCGGTGTGTTCACCGTCTCCGACAACATCGTCACGGGCACGGCCACCTCGGCGGCCGAACGCGAAACCGCCTTCACCCGGATGATGGAGCTGGCTCTTCCCCTGGCCGCGGTCTGAGCAGCTCCGCCAGCTCCGCGCGCAGCACCTCCAGCCGCTCCTGCCCTGCCGCCCGCGAATCGTTGATGACCTCGAGGTAGCACTTGAGCTTCGGTTCCGTTCCGGAAGGCCGGATGATGACCCGGTCATCGGCCTCCGTGGCCAGCAGCAGTCCGCTGGTCGGGGGCAGGCCCCCATACCCTGCGGACAGATCGACGACGCGGGTGACCGGGGCGGCGCCGATGACCGTGGGTGGTGCCGCCACCAGGCGGGCCAGCAGCTCCGGGGCCTGCGTGGTGCGCAGCGTCAGCGGCGCGGTGAGGTACCAACCGAAATGCCCCGCGATCTCAGCGAGCAGGTCCTCAAGGTTCGCCCGGGAGGCCAGTTCCGCCACCCGCAGGCAGGCGGTGATGCCGTCCTTGTCCGCCACCGCCCGCGGATCGGTGCAGTAACCGAGGGCCTCCTCGTAGCCGTATACCAGCCCCGGCACCCGGGCGATCCACTTGAAGCCGGTCAACGTCGTCTCATGCGCCAGGCCGTGGTGGGCCGCGATACGCCCCAGCAGGCGGGAGGAGACGATGGAGGAGGCCAGCACGCCCCGCTCCGTGCGGGCGGCGATCTCCCAACCGAGCAGGGCTCCAACCTCATCGCCACTGAGCCGGCGCCAGCCGCTTTCCCCGGGCACAGCCACCGAGCAGCGGTCCGCATCCGGGTCCACCGCCAGAATCAGCCGCGCCCCGACCCGGTCAGCTGTGGCATACGCCAGATCCAGGGCACCGGGCTCCTCCGGGTTGGGGAACCGGACCGTGGGAAAATCCGGGTCCGGCCGGTGCTGCTCCACCACCGGGTGGACGTCACGGAAACCAGCGCGGGCCAGGGCCTCGGCGAGCACCCCACCACCCACCCCGTGCAGGGCGGTGACCACGATGGGCAGGTCGTGGACGGGGGCATCGACAAGTGTGGCCGCCCGGGTGAGATATTCCTCAAGCACGTCGACCTGCTCAATATTGTCGGTGGACCGGGGCACCTCATCAGCCCAGCCCACGGCCTCGATCGCGGCGGCGATCCTCATATCGGCCGGCGGGATGATCTGGCTGCCGCTGCAATCATAGACCTTGTAGCCGTTGTCACCGGCCGGGTTATGCGAGGCGGTGATCATCACCGCGGCATCCGCCCCCAGGTGCCGCAGCGCGAAGGCGGTGACCGGGGTGGGCAGCTGTGCGGGCAGGAGCAGCACCCGGATCCCGGCCGCGGAGAGCACCTCCGCGGTCACCTGCCGGAAATCGGCGGAACCATGCCGGGCATCACAGCCCAGCACGACCCGGGTACCCGGGCCCAGCCAGGCGGCCAGGCCCGCGGTTGTACGGGTGACGGTGGCGATGTTCATCGCCGACTCCCCTGCCCCCACCGGCCCGCGGATCCCGGCGGTGCCGAAGAGCAGGGGCCCGACGAACCGGTCCACCAGCTGTGGTGACTCCTCCGCCAGCCAGCCCAGCACCTCGGCGCGGGTGGCCGGATCAGGGTCGTGGGCGGCCCACTGCGCCGGGTCCATGGCGGCTAGAGTCCGGACAGGACGGCGGCCGAGGCGGAGCAGCCCAGGCGGGTGGCGCCGGCCGCGAACATCGCGAGCGCGGTTTCCGTGTCGCGGATTCCGCCGGATGCCTTGATACCCAGGCGGCCACCGACTGCGGCGGCCATGATCTCGACGGCGTGGACGCTGGCCCCGCCGGCGGGGTGGAAACCGGTGGAGGTCTTGACGAAGTCCGCTCCGGCGCGCTCCGCAGCCAGGCAGCACTGGGTGATCTGGTGGTCGGAGAGCACCGCGGTCTCCAGGATCACCTTGAGCACCGCGCCTGGGACGGCGTCGCGCACGGCGCGGATATCCGATTCCACGGCCTCGAATTCGTGCTCCATGACGAAGGAGAGGTTGAGCACCATGTCCACCTCATCAGCGCCGGTGCTCACCGCCAGGGCCGCCTCAGCCGCCTTGATATGGCTGTGGTGCGCGCCGGAGGGGAAACCGCACACGGTGGCCACCTTCATCTTCTCCGGGGCCGTGACCGGCAGCCGGGAGGGCGAGACACACACGGAATACACGCCGAGTTCCTCCGCCTCCCTGATCAGCGCCGCGATATCCGCGGGGGTGGCCTCCGGCTTGAGCAGGGTGTGGTCGATGGACTGGGCGAGTCTGGCACGGGTGAGGGTCATGCCTCAGTTCTAGCCCATCTGCTCGTGGATGAGGGCAGGTCGGATGAATTTCTCCTCCCCCTACGGCGATACCGGGTGTAACCGCTCCGCGCCAGGCTGTCCACAGGCCCAGGGACAGGGTGAGCTTGTCACCCATCCCGCCGTCACGCTGGATCCCGATAATATCGACCGTGTCCATGCGCCCCATCCCAGGGAGAACACATGCTTCTCGACGCCGCCGCCCGCGCCGCCACCTTCGCTTACGCCCCCTACAGCCACTTCCCCGTCGGCGCAGCCGTGCTGACCTCGAGCGGGCAGCTGTTCACCGGCTGCAACGTGGAGAACGCCGCCTTCGGGGAGACGATCTGTGCAGAACGCAACGCCGTGACCACGATGGTCGCGGCGGGTTTCCGGGAGATCGACACTGTCGCGGTGGTCGGCGGGGATGAGCCCTGCTGGCCCTGCGGGGCATGCCGCCAGGTGCTCGCCGAATTCGGCTGCCGACGCGTCGTGGTCACGGGCCCGGACGGGCCCCTCGAGGTGGATTTCACAGACTTGCTCCCCCACTCCTTCGGCGGGCCCAGAGACCTGTCCCTTCACCTGGGAGATACCTGATCAGACCTGCACCCCGGAATGAGAACAACCCCGTCCGAAATGGACGGGGTTGTGGATCAGAGTCGTTTACTCAGCGGTCTCCTCGGCAGACTCCTCAGCCGGGGCCTCCTCAGCAGCCTCTGCCTCAGCCTTGGCAGCCTCCTCGGCGGCAGCCTTCTCAGCGGCCTCCTTCTCAGCAGCAGCCTTGGCCTCGGCCTCTTCCTTGGCCTTGCGCTTCTTCTCGGTGACAGCCTCGACGGAGGGGCCGTCGTTGGCCTCAGCCAGCGCCTGGTTGAACAGGTCGAGCTTGGACGGCTTCTCCTCGGCCACCTTCAGGGTGCCCTCGGCGCCCTCGATGCCCTTGAACTTCTGCCAGTCGCCGGTCACCTTGAGCAGGGCCTGGACGGACTCGGTCGGCTGCGCGCCGACAGCGAGCCAGTACTGCGCACGCTCAGAGTCGATCTTGATGATGGACGGGTCCTGCTTCGGCTCGTAGGTACCGATGTTCTCGATGACCTTGCCGTCGCGGCGGGTGCGGGCATCGGCGATGACGACGCGGTAGTGCGGGGTACGGATCTTACCGATACGCTGCAGCTTGATCTTGACAGCCATGGGGGCTCCTTTAAAGTCACTGGGCAGTTCAGGCATCCGTCACGGATTCGACGGACCGGTTCAACCCTTGGGTTTAACCTGCGTGTGACATTGCCGGCCGACCATGGTCGGTGACGGTGCTACGCAGGAACGCGTAACACTATACGGGCTGTCTGCCCGTTTCCGGAAATTCCCGCCCCTCCGCGACATAAGGGCAGGTCGGATCGGAGGCGAAAGGGTCACCGCTGACGGCATAGGCGGCGGCCCGGGAGCCTCCGCAGAGGCCGGCGAATTCGCAGGTTGTGCATCCGCCCGTCCATGTCGAGGGATCCCGCAGCCGCCGGAGTACCGGGGACTGCGCGTAGATCTCCGGCAACGGACTTTCCCGGATGTTCCCGCAGTGCACCGGCAGTAACCTGTCGGGGCGGACGTCCCCGGCCGGACCGATGACCACGAGACCGCTGCCCGCGTTGACCACCAGGGGTGGTCTGGGTCTGCGCGGTGCCGCCGGGCGTGCCCCCAGAAGCCGGGTGGTCTCGGCGGTGAGGCGGCGGTGGAGTTCCCCTCCTTCATGGTCCACCCCCTGCGTGCGCTGGTGGAACACCCGCCGGAACTGGGGTGCGTCGGTGGCCTCGACGGCAATCCGGTCCGAGACGTCACGGAGCCAGTGCAGGACATCCTGATGTTCCGCTGCAGTCAGGTCACACCGGCCGGTGCCGCGGTCCGTGGGGACGAGGAGGGAGACGTTCCACTGCCTGGCACCCAGGCCGATGACTCGGGCGAGCAGGGCAGGCGCCTCCGCCAGGTTTCCGGGGGTCAGCGTCGAGTTGATCTGCAACCGCAGGCCGGCGAGGGTGGCCTCCCGGGCGGCCCTGAGGGTCCGGTCAAAGGCGCCGGGTGCGTCGTGGAACTGATCATGGGTGCCAGCTGCCGCGCCGTCCAGGGTGAGCGCCAGGGTCGTCACACCCGCGGCATGCAGCTCGGTGAGTTTTCTCCGGTCCAGCCCCGGCGCCACCGGGAGGCTGAGGGAGATCTCCAGCCCGAGGCCGGTGCCGTGGCGGATCAGTTCCGTCAGGTCACCGCGTCCGAGAAGGTCCGGGCCGGTGAGCACCACCCGTGGACGGGACCGGTGCCAGGTGGCGAGGGAGTCGAACAGGGCGCGCCCCTCGTCGGTGTCCAACTCCCCGGGGTGTCCGGCCCGGTTCACCTCCCAGACGACGATGAGGGGTGTGACGTGGATGTCGTGCCGGACCGGCCGGGACGTGTGGCTTCCAGTCATGCCCTACACCATAAACGGAAAAACCCCGCTGGTGCGGGGTTTTCCCATACTGTTACTTCTTGCCGCCCTGGCCAAAGTCGAGGTTGTCCAGGTCGATGTTCTCCATGCCCTTGGGCAGTTTCGGCATGCCGGGGATGTTGGGCATGCCCGGCATACCGCCGCCGCCCATCTGCTGCTGCATCTGCTGCAGCTGCGCCATGTCCGGCATCCCGGGCATTCCGCCCGGCATGCCCGGCATCTGCGGCTGCCGCATCGGCTTGCGCTTGCCGCCCTTGCCCTTGCGGCCCTTGGGCCGCTTCTTGGTCGCGGAGCGCTGCATGCCACCGCCGGGCATGCCGAACTGGCCGGCCATCTTGCCCATCATCTTTTTCGCCTCGAAGAAACGCTCAACGAGCTGGTTGACGTCCGTGACGGTCACGCCGGAACCGCCGGCGATACGCTTGCGGCGGGAGGCGTTGAGGATCTTCGGGTCGTCGCGTTCTGCGGGGGTCATGCCGCGGATGATCGCCTGGATGCGGTCGAGATGCTTCTCGTCGACCATGTCGGCCATCTCGTTCATCTGTTTGCCGCCGGGCAGCATCTTGAGGATGTTGCCGATCGGCCCCATGCGGCGGATCATGAGCATCTGGTCGAGGAAGTCCTCGAGAGTGAGCTCGCCGGTGGTCAGCTTGGCGGCGGTCTCCTCGGCCTTCTGCTGGTCGAGGACCTGCTCCGCCTGCTCGATCAGGCTGAGGACGTCACCCATGCCGAGGATGCGGCTGGCCATGCGCTCGGGGTGGAAGACATCGAAGTCCTCGAGCTTCTCGCCGGTGGAGGCGAACATGATCGGCTTGCCGGTGACCTCACGGATCGACAGGGCCGCACCACCGCGGGCGTCGCCGTCGAGCTTGGTCAGGACGACACCGGTGAAGTCGACGCCGTCACGGAAGGCCTCGGCGGTGTTGACCGCATCCTGGCCGATCATCGCGTCGATGACGAAGAGGACCTCGTCGGGGTTGACGGCGTCGCGGATGTTGCGCGCCTGGGTCATCAGGGTCTCGTCGATGCCGAGACGGCCGGCGGTATCGACGATGACCACGTCGTGCTGGGTGCGGCCGGCCTCCGCAATGCCGGCCTGCGCCACGGCGACCGGGTCGCCGTGGGAGGTGCCCATCTCATGCTCGTGGGAGTCGATGGAGGTGCCCGGGTCGGGGGCGAAGGTGGGTACGCCGGCACGCTCACCGACGATCTGCAGCTGCTGGACCGCACCGGGGCGCTGCAGGTCACAGGCCACCAGCATGGGGGTGTGCCCCTGCTTGGTCAGGTGCTTGGCCAGCTTGCCGGCGAGTGTGGTCTTACCGGCACCCTGAAGGCCGGCGAGCATGATGACGGTCGGCGGGGTCTTAGCCAGCTGGAGGCGGCGGGTCTCGCCACCGAGGATCTCGACGAGCTCCTCATTGACGATCTTGACCACCTGCTGGGCAGGGTTGAGGGCCTCGGAGACCTCGGAACCGGCGGCGCGTTCCTTGATCTTCTTGATGAAGGCGCGGACAACCGGCAGGGAGACATCCGCCTCCAGCAGGGCGAGTCGGATCTCCCTGGCGGTGGCGTTGATGTCCGCCTCGGTCAGCTTGCCTTTGCCACGGAGCCCGGTGAGGGCACCGGTGAGGCGCTCTGAAAGAGACTCAAACACTAGGACACTCTCCCTGCGATCGACGTTTCAACTCCCTCATGCTAGCCGGTACCGAGCGCGCGGGTCACATCCCTGCCCACCTGGCGCCGGTCGACGGGACCTGCGAAGGCCACCTGGGCGATCATCGTCGCCCCCGGCGTGCTCGCCGACAACCAGGCCAGTTCGGGCAGGACCGCCAGGAGCGCTCCCAGGGCTCCGATCCGGTCGCCGGTACGCACCTCCAGGATCTGGCCGCGCCAGGTGATCAGGGTCGGGGCGGGCGGGACCTGCGGCAGCCGGGTGTGCACCCCGGATTTATGGGCCTGGACAAAGGCGGCCTCGTCGGCGGCCTCAGCAAGGGTCTGCACGGTGGGCCGGGCATCGAACTCGGCGTGCAGTTCCCCCGCCACCACCAGCCGGGCCGCGGTGATCTTCCAGGCCTTGGCGGCGATCAGCGCCAGCACCGGCTGCGGGTCGCTGCCCCGCCAGGAGACGATGACGGTCTCCTCTTCCGGGTTGGCGCGCAGTCCGATCCCGGCCGGGGCGTGGACGTGCGGGCGCAACAGCGCTGCCGGGCGCAGTGCGCGGCGGGCCCGGCCGGCCAGGGTGCGCAGGCCGGCCTCGAGGCGGGGGTTCCACACGCCGGGGCCGGTGGCGCGGGCGTCGGCTTCAGTGAGGACCTCGAGCAGGTCGAGGGTGTCGCGGTCGTAGTGGACGGCGTCGAGAAGCAGGTCGAGGGTCTCATCGGCGGCCGGGTCGTGGCGGGCGGCCAGGCGGGCGATGGTGGTGTGCTCCGCGACGAGGGTCTGCACACGCGAACGGTCAGGCAGGTGCAGGCCCAGGCGGCGGGCCATGCGGGCGACGAACTCGGCGCCCACCTGCTCGTGGGGGCGGTCGTGGCCCTTACCGATGTCGTGGAACAGCGCCCCGAGCAGGAGGAGGTCCGGGCGTGCCACGGAGACCCCGGCGGCGGCGCAGTGGGTGACGGTGACCAGGCTGTGCTGGTCGATGGTGTGGATGTGGTTGCGCTCCCGCGGCATCCGGCCCCGGATGTGGGCCCATTCGGGCATCAGCCGGGTCCACAGGCCGTGGCGGTCGAGTTCGTTGACCACCTCGGCGGTGTGGGTGGGTGAGGCCAGCAGGGCGAAGAAGTCCTCGGCGGCCGCGGCGGTGAGGATCTCCGGCAGTGCGGGCAGTTCGTGCAGTCGCTGCCAGGTGTGGGCGGCGACGGGCAGGCCCGTGCGGGCGGCGGCGGCAGCGACTCGCAGCAGCAGCGCGGGGTCGGTGAGGTCAGGGCGGCGGGAGAGCGTGATCTCCCCGCCGTCGTCGACGACATCGACGTCGAGGGGGCGGCGCCCACCGCGGGCCCGGGAACCGAGGGCGGCGCGGGCGGTGGCCAGGACAGTGGTGACGGCGGTGTCGATGCGCCGGGCGGTGTCGGCCAGCCGGGCGGAGAGTTCGTGGCGGTCCCGCAGACCCAGTTCGGTGGCGATGTCCTCCGCGAACTCAGGGTCGAGGACGTCGCGGCGGCGGCGGGCGTGGGCATGGAGGAGTGCGCGGATGTCGAGGAGCAGGGTTCGTTCCGTGGCCAGAGGCGGTTCATCGCAGAGGTTGGCCAGCGCAAGGGCCCGGATGAGGTCGAGGTCGCGCAGACCGCCGCGGCCGTTCTTCAGGTCCGGGTGGGTCATCGCGACCACGGAACCGGAGCGCCGCCAGCGGGCGATGGCGGTGTCGGTGAGCGCGTTGAAATTGCGGTGGATCTCCGTGCGCCAGCGGCCGAGGACGGCCGTGCGGGTGCGGGCGGTCAGGCGCGCGTCACCGCTGATGTGGACCAGCTCCAGCAGGGCGAGGGCTGCGGTGGAATCGGCGCTGATCATGGCAGCGCACTCGGCCGGGGTACGCACGGCGTGGTCGACGCGGACACCGGAGTTCCACAGGGGGTACCAGAAATCCGCCAGGTCAGGCGTGATCCCCTCCGGGTGGAGCAGCAGCAGGTCGAGGTCCGAGAAGGCGGTCATGTCCCCGCGGGCCAGGGAGCCGGTGGCCACCAGCGCACAACCCGCGGGGACAGCAAGTTCTGCCACCAGCGCGCGGGCCCGGTCGAGGGCCGTGGCGCGCAGGGCGGCGGGATCAGAGGGCGGCTTCGTCACGATCACCGGTGCGGACGCGGATGACGTGCTCCACCGGGGTGACCCACACCTTACCGTCGCCCATCTTGCCGGTGTAGGCGGAGCGGGTGACGGCATCGAGGACGTCACCCAGCTGTTCATCGGCGACGACGACCTCCACCTTGACCTTGGGCACGAAGTCCGTCGCGTATTCGGCGCCGCGGTAGACCTCGCTGTGGCCGCGCTGCTGGCCGTATCCCTGGGCCTCGCTGACCGTCATTCCTCCCACATCCAGTGCGTTGAGCGCCTCCCGGATGTCGTTGAGGGTGAAGGGTTTGACGACTGCGGTCACGAGTTTCATCGGTTTCTCCTCATTCCGGCGGACTGTCCGGCTCGACGGTTCTGGCCTGATCCTACTCGCGCGGTGCGCAGGCGCGGCTCCCCGCCGGCGTCGTCGTAGGCGCTCTCCCGGTGCTCGTGGATGTCGATGCCGTCGAATTCGGCCTGCGGTTCGATGCGCCAGCCGAGGGTGTGCCGCAGCGCCAGGCCAATCAGGGCGGTGATGATCCCGGTCCAGGCCATCGCCACCACGGCGATGATGACCTGCACGGCCAACAGGCGCAGCGTCTGGCCGCCGCCGGCGAACAGTGCCAGGCCGACGGTGCCCCACAGACCGGCGACGAGGTGCACGCCGACGACGTCGAGGGAATCGTCGTAGCCGAAGCGGTGCTTGAGGCCCACTCCGAGGCAGGCGAGGATTCCGCCGATGACGCCGAGCACGAGGGAGGTCACCGGGGTCAGTGCTCCGGCGGCCGGGGTGATGGTGACCAGGCCGGCGACCACGCCGGAGGCTGCGCCGAGGGAGGTGGGTCGGCCGTCGCGGAGCTTCTCGACGCCCAGCCAGCCCAGCATCGCCGCCGCCGCTGCGGCCGTGGTGTTCAACCAGGCCAGGCCCGCGAGCCCGTCGGCGGCGAAGGCGGAGCCGCCGTTGAAGCCGAACCAGCCGAACCACAGCAGGGCCGCGCCGAGCATGACCAGCGGGAGGCTGTGCGGGCGCTGCGGGGTGGTGAGGAAGTCGAAGCGCCTGCCCACGATCAGGACGAGCACCAGGGCGGCCGTGCCGGCGGAGATGTGGACGACCGTGCCACCGGCGAAATCGATGGGCGCGACGGTGGCCGCACCGTCGGTGGTGCCGAAGAGCCGGGCGGCGAGGCCGGTCTCCGCGTGGGAGAGCAGTCCTCCGCCCCAGACCATGTGCGCCAGCGGGAAATAGACGAGGGTCGCCCACAGCCCGGCGAAGAGCAGCCACGTGCTGAATTTCACCCGGCCGGCCAGGGCACCGGAGATGATCGCGGTGGAGATGACGGCGAAGGTGAGCTGGAAGGCGATGTCGATGATGTTGGCGTAGCCGGAGGCCCCGGCGAGGTAGTTGCCCGCCTCGTTGAGGATGGAATCGCGCAGGCCGAGGAACTGGGTCGGATCGGCGACGATCCCACCGAGGGAGCGGGTGCCGTAGGACATCGACCACCCCCACAGGATGTAGACGATCGTGACCACGCCGAGCGCCCCGAAGGACATCATCATCATGTTGAGGGTGCTGCGGCGGCCGGACATACCGCCGTAGAAGAGGGCGAGTGCCGGGGTCATCAGCAGGACCAGCGATGCCGAGACGAGCATCCAACCGGCGTTGCCTGAGGCCAGCATGGTTTCGTGCGTGTTCATGGTTTCCCTCCCTTGATTACCTGTTGCCCGACAGGTTGTCGGACACGGAACTAACTATAGAGCTATCGAAACCATTCCGGTAGAGCGACAGAAAACTTTTTCCCCCGGAAACGACGAACGCCGCCCCGGAGGGCGGCGTGTCTCAGATGGCGGGCCCGGGATCTAACCCAGCAGGGCGTCGACGAAACCCTCCACCTCGAACGGGGCGAGATCATCCGCGCCCTCACCCAGACCGACGAGCTTGACCGGCACGCCGAGCTCCTCCTGGACCTGGAAGACGATGCCGCCCTTGGCGGTGCCGTCCAGCTTGGTCAGCGCGATACCGGTGATGTCGACCACCTCACGGAACACCCGCGCCTGAGTCAGGCCGTTCTGGCCGACGGTCGCATCGAGAACCAGCAGAACCTCATCCACGGCGGTCTTCTTCTCCACGACACGCTTGACCTTGCCCAACTGATCCATCAGACCGGTGGCGGTGTGCAGACGGCCAGCGGTGTCGACGAGCACGACATCCGCCTGCTCCGCCACTCCCCTGGCCACCGCATCGAAGGCCACCGAGGCCGGGTCCGCGCCCTCGGCGCCACGCACGGTGGCGGCGCCGACGCGACGCCCCCAGGTCTCCAGCTGATCCGCGGCCGCGGCACGGAAGGTGTCCGCAGCCCCCAGGAGCACCTTGTGACCCATGGAGACGAGCACACGGGCCAGTTTGCCGGTGGTGGTGGTCTTGCCGGTGCCGTTGACGCCGACGACGAGGATCACGGCAGGCTTGCCCTCGTAGGGCATGGCCTTGATGGAACGGTCCATCTCCGGATGACAGGCCTCGATGAGGGCTTCGCGCAGGAAGGCGCGGGCCTCCGCCTCGCTGGACACACCGCGCTCGGCGATCTTGTCCCGCAGCGAATCGACCACATCCATGGTCACCTTCGTGCCCAGGTCCGCCATGAGCAGTGTGTCCTCGATCTCCTCCCAGGCGTCCTCGTCCAGATCACCGGCGGTGAGGATACCGAGCACGCCCTGGCCGATCGCGCTCTGGGAACGCGACAGGCGGCCGCGCAGACGGCCGATGCGGCCGGCTGCCGGGGCGATCTCCTCGATCGGTTCGGGCGCAGGGGCAGGTTCAGTGGCCGGGACCGGCGTGGTCTCCAGCGCCTCAGTGGCGGATTCAACAGTGACCTGGGCGGCCTCGGCAGCCCCCACAGCCTCCTCGATGACCTCGGGCTCCTCAGCAACCTCCGGCTCAGACGCCGGTTCGGTGACTCCGGACGCGGCTGCAGCTCCCGCGATCACCGCTCCCCCGGCACCGCCGGCAACCGCAGCGCCCGCACCGGACAGACGCTCGGTCTCATCAACCTGCTCCTCCGCCTCCGTTTCCTCGTGGTGGGACTCGTAGGTGACATAGGCCTTCTCCCCGGCCGGCTCACCGGTCACGACCACCTCAGAGTCATCTGCGTCCGGGTGCACGGCGTCGTAGGTGACGTAGGCGCCGGGATCCTTCTCTTCCCGGGTCTCAGCCTCAGTCCCCGCCTTCGGCTCGGGCTCGGGGGTGGGCTCCACCGTGGGTGCGGCCATCTTCGGCTCGGGCTCGGGGGTGGGCTCCACCTTCGGTGCCGGGGTGGGTTCCACCGTGGGTGCGGCCATCTTCGGCTCGGGCTCGGATTCCTCCACCTTCGGTGCCGGCGGGGTGGCCGCGGCCGCGGTTCCGCCGAGCTCCTGGCCCGGCAGGAGTTCGGGCTCCTTCACCTCGGCCGGGGCGGCAGGGGCGAAGTTGAATCCGCCCTTGGCCTGGTAGTCACCCGATTTCTCCTGCTGGGTCAGCTCCTTCTGTTCCTTCTCCTCGAAGCGGACGATCTTCGCTTCTTTTCGCCGATTTCCGACGACGACAAGAACGATCAGCGCCAGCACCAGAATGACGACGATCGCCAGGATGATCCACATGGTCATGTTCATGTCATCCATAGTGGCAGGAAATGCGCCGCTGCACACTCCGGGGCCCCGGGAAGTCGCAGGAAAAATCAGGTGACGACGCTAGTCCTCCTGCAGCGTCGCCAAGACCATCGCCTCTGCGGCGACGAGGTCACCGCTGACCAGGTCGGGGACGATGTCGGCCATCCGGCTCCAGCCGCGGGAGGCCGCCTCCAGGGTTCTGGACTTGCCCATCAGCCCGTGGGCGTGCATCCGGGCGGCCAGGGCGAAGACGAGGGAGACCACCGGGGCGAGGGCCCAGGCGTTGTCCCGCTCATCGGTGTTGACCCCGTCGAGCTTGTCGAAGCGGACACGCGCGTTGGAGTACAGCGCCCGGTTGGCGCCGCGCAGGCCGCGCAGGAGGCTGACAGCCGGTTTGATCAGGTCCTCGGAGGTGAGCAGGTCAATGAGCTCCTCGCGGCGACGGAAGGTCTCGAAAACGGCGAGGAGGCGGGCGTTGTCGTCCGAGAGCGCACCGGGCACAAGTTCCGCACTGGAGAAGAAGTGCGCCAGCAGGGCCTCCTGCTGGGCGGCGTCCATCTTCGCGATCATCACCGTGGACTGGTCGATACACGCGGAGTCAAGGGTGGAATCATGACCGGTGTCGAGCGTGCTGAGGATTCCGCGGCCGGCGATCTCCGCGAGACGGGTGCGCAGCTCCCGGCGGGCCACACGGTCGGAATCGTCCGCGGCGGCGATCTCGGCGAGGAGTTCCAGCGAACCGAGCCAGGCCGCATGGTGGCCGGTCTCCCCCGTCGCGGGGGCTGCATCCGGGTCGAGAGCGACGGTGGCCAGGCCGGAGGCGATGACCCGGCCCGGCTGCTGATGCGCCGGCACCAGGGAGTCCGCGAGCGCGGCGATGGCCGCACCCGGCGCGGAGGCGAAGGTGGCGCTGACGGCCGCGCGGCTGCGCGGGTCATCGGCCTCGGCCAGCAGCTCCCACAGGATCGGCATGATCTCCGGGTCGGTGGGGGCCTCCTCCAGTTCGCCGGAGAGGAAGGCCGAGAGGGACTCCAGGCCGTTGTCCTGGGCGCTGTAGTGGCCGGACTGCGCGGCGGTGAGTGCCCCGTCGCCCGGGTACTGCGGGGCACGCAGGGTGGTGAAGGGGTCCACGGAGTGGAGGACGACGGCGAGGGGACCGGCGTCGATAAGCGATTCGGGCAGGGGCGTGCTCGCGGTGATCCCGGAGAGGGTCACGGCGGGTGCCCAGGGGGCGGTCAGCGGCCACACCCAGGCGTCGAGGCTGCGCGATGCCAGGTCCTCGAAGACCAGTGCGCCGTCGGCGACGGTCACCCCCGTGCAGTGCGGGGTGGACAGCTCGGCGAGGGTGACGGAGATGCGTTCATCGGCGCTCGCGTCAACCCACTCGAGTTCCACACGCCCCGAGGGCAGCGTCAGCGCGGAGGTGGCCAGCGCCTTGAACGGTGCGGAGTAGGTCAGGGCGTCGGTCTGTTTGAGGGCGACGGTACGCACCGGGGTGCCGTGGTTGTTGAGGACGCGGACCTGCGGGCGACCCATCTCCCCGCCCACGCGCACGCGCAGCTCACCGGCGGAATCCAGGTCGCGGGGGGTGCAGATCAGGCGGGTGGTGCGCCACATGGTGCCCTCGCGGACGGGCAGTTCGAAGGCCATGCGCGGCGGGGTGAAACGCAGCGGCAGGCGGTCGCCCTCCTCCGTCTCGATGGCGAAGTCGGCGCCGGCGGAGTGCGCGTCGACGGTGACCCGGCGCGGGTCGACGATGAAGGGTTTGTCGCCGTGGCTGATGTGCAGCTGTGCGTCGCTGAGGCCGGAGACGGCCGGTACGCGCACGGAACGGTCGTTGTCGATGACGGTGCGGGTCTCCATGCCCTCGACGATGGTGTAGCGGTGGCGGAAGGATTCCCCGCGGGGGCCGCGCACGCGCACGAGGTATTCGCCGACCCAGGGTGCGTCGTAGACCTCGGAGTCGAAGATGGCGAACTGGCCGCCTTCAGCGGGCACCTCGAGCGGTTCGGCGGGGGCGATCTCCTCTCCGGCAGTTCCCGGGCGGGCGTAGGCGGAGATGGACAGTTGCCAGATCTCGTCGCGGCCGGAGGGGGTGGGCGGGAAATCGGCGATGAGTTCGCCCGGGTAGACCGGCAGGCCGGACAGGGACCTCACGTCGGCAAGTGGTTCGACGGGATGGAGGAAGCGCACGCGGTGGCGGGGGTCCACGCTGCGCAGGCGGGAGGCGCTGGTGCCGCGGGTGACCTGGAGGCTGGCGGCCTCGCTCAGGTCGAGGCGGCGGGCTATCCAGGAGTTCCAGCCCTGGACGGCGACCTCGTCGAGGACGGGCAGGTCGTGGCCGGTGGCGACGTCTGCGATGGTGGCGTCCGCCGGGGTGAGCACCCAGGCCTCGCGGTGGTGGAGGGTGGAGACTGCGGTGAGGTTCTGGCCGTTGTCGGCGAAGATGAGCACCGGGTCATCGGTGTCGACGACGGGGGTGGTCCAGGTGATGCCGTTGGAGACGTCCTGGACGGTGGCCTCCCGGATCTGGCGCTCCACGGTGATGTCGAGTGCCTCCGACCAGGTGGGTTCTCCCCAGGGGCGGCCGGTGCGGAAGATGCGGGTGGTGCCCTCGACGTTGACGCGCCAGGAGACCTCACCGAGTTCGTCGCGGACCCGCTGCTGCGGCAGGCGCAGGCAGACCTTGGCGCGGCGGGCGTCGAAGATCAGGCGCGGGCGCAGTTCGCGGGTGGCCACGCCGACCTCGGAGGCGCGGTAGAGGGTGCCCACGGGGCGTTCACGCAACTCGGCGATGACCGGCTCGGCGACCAGTGCCGGCAGGGAGGCCGGCAGTTTCCGGTCCGGCCAGGAGGTGGGGTGCTCGAGGGTGAAGTCGCGCAGTTCCTTGATGCCGTCGAGCAGGGTGGCGAAACGTTCCGGGGCCAGGCCGGCGATGACGGCGGTGAGTTCGAGGGTCTCGTCCTCCACATCCTCCCAGGCCCAGGAATCGTCCGCGAGCAGGGACGCGATATCGCCCCCCTCGGTACGGTCCAGCACCTCGAGGAGGGTGCCGACCTCGGCCCAGGGCAGGCCTGCGTGGACGGCGAGCAGGTCGACGGGCTCGGCCTCGAGCACGGTCAGGCCGACCCGTTCCAGCAGGGCCGGGACCTGGGTGCGCAGGTGCCCGACCCATTCCTCACGGGCCTCCAGTCCGAGGCCGGTGAAGTGGTTGTCCAGGAAGGTCTCGCGTTCGGTGGTCACCGAGGCGTGCGAGACCAGTGTGGCCACCGCGAGCGCGGGGGTGATCTCGAGGAGTTCCGGGAAGCCTGCACCGGCGGAGAGCTGCCGGGCCAGGAAGGTGCCGTAGAAGCGGTCGATCGATTCGAGTTCGTCCGCGGTAATGCCGGCATCGGTGAACCAGTCCCGGCCGGCCAGCCGACCGGCGATGTCGAGCTCCGTCTGGGAGGCCCAGAGCAGCAGAGAATCCTGGAGGTCGGCGAATGGCGTGCTCATCTGGTGGTGGTGTCCCCTGTCCAAGGTTGTTCGTGTGGATGGATCATCCTACCCGGCAGGCTGCATGCGCTGGGAAATGACTCTGGTGACGCCGTCTCCGCGCATGGTCACGCCGTAGAGGACGTTGGCCACGTCCATCGTCGGCTTCTGGTGGGTGATCACGATCAGCTGCGAATCCTTGCGCAGTTCCCGGAACAGGGCGATCAGGCGGCGCAGGTTGACGTCGTCGAGGGCGGCCTCGACCTCGTCCATGACGTAGAAGGGGCTGGGCCGGGCCTTGAAGATGGCCACCAGCAGCGCCAGGGCCGTCAGTGACTTCTCCCCGCCGGACAGCAACGAGAGGCGGCGGACTTTCTTGCCGGGCGGGCGGGCCTCGATCTCGATGCCGGTGAGCAGCATGTCGTCGGGGTCGGTGAGCACGAGCCTGCCCTCCCCGCCGGGGAAGAGGGTGGCGAAGACCGCCGGGAACTGTTCCTCCACGTCGTGCCAGGCATCTGTGAACAGCTGCAGGATGCGGGCGTCGACCTCCTCGATGACCCCGGACAGGTCCTCCCGGGCCCGGATGACGTCGTCGAGCTGGGTGGAGAGGAATTCGTGGCGTTCCTCCAGGGCCTTGAACTCCTCGAGTGCGAGCGGGTTGACCTTGCCCAGGGCGCGCAGGTCCTTCTCCGCCCGGGCCAGGCGCTGCTCCTCTGCCGCGCGGTCGAAGTCCGCACCGGGGGTGTAGTCGGCCAGCAGATCGGCGATGGGCAGGCCGAGCTGTTCGACGATCTTGGCTTCGGCCTCGTCGATGCGCACCTGTGCCTGGGTGCGCGCGATGTCCCCGGCGTGGGCGGTGTCCGTGAGGCGGTTGAGCCGGATACGGGCGGCGTTGACCCGGTCCCTGGCGCGCGCCAGGCGGGCGGAAACCCTGGTGCGCTGGGCGGTCAACCCGTCACGGGCGGTGACCGCGCGTTGTGTGGCGTCGGCAACGCGTGTGCCCACGTCCAGGGCGTGCTTCTCGACGACCGCCGCCAGCTCCGCGGCCTGTCTGCGCCGGACCATCACCTCGTCGTGACGTGCTTTGGACTGGCGTTCGGCCGCTGCCTGCCGGCGCAGGCCCTCTCCCCTGCCGGCGGCCTGGTTCGCGCGTTCCTCCGCGGTACGCAGGCTGAGGATGGCCTCCATCTCCATGGCCTTGATCTGGGCCAGTGCCGTGGCGGCCTCATCACGGGCGGCGGTGGAGGGTTCCCCCGGGGTGTCCGTGTCCGCCACGCGTGCGAGCCGGTCGCGGGCTTCGGCGAGCTGTTCGCGCAGGGTGCCCAGGCGGGCATCAGCCCCCGTGGCGCGCTCGGCAACGCGCTGGTGTTCGACCCGGGCGGCCTCGTGCTGCTCGTTCTGACGGTTCAGGTCGCGTTCCAGGGCGGCCACCGTCTGGTCGTGCTCACGCAGGGCGGCCTTCTTCGCGGCGGCATCGACACGGGCCTCCTCTGCGGCGATGCGGGCCCCCTCAAGGGTGCCGGAGAGTTCGTCGAGGATGCGGCGGGCGTCGACAAGCTCTGCTTCTGCAGTGGCGATCCGGGCGCTGACTTCCACCGGGGAGACCACGCCGGAGCCGGCCTGGATCCAGCCCTCACCGCACAGCACGCCCTCCGGGGTGACGGCCCGCAGGCGGGGATCAGCCTCGACGGTGGCGCGCGCTGTCGCAAGGTCCGGGGCGAAGGTGACATCGGCGAGCAGCCGGTTGAGGGCAGATGCCACCCGCGGATCGGCGTCGATGTGGTCGAGCAGCCAATCCACCCCGGCGGGCAGTTCCGCTGCCAGCCGCCAGGGCCCGGTACGGGTGGTGTCGTCGATGAGCACGGTGCGCGAGGCCGCCCGCAGCTTATCGACGACCCCCGCATCCACCGCCCCCACCAGTGCCTCCGCGTGCGCACCGAGTGCCGCGGCCACGGCCGTGCCCTGCCTGGTGCGCAACAGCCCGGCCAGTGCCGGCCAGTCCAGCTCCACATCAGCGACGGGCACATTCTGGCGCAGCGTGTCGATGCGCGCCTGCAGCGAATACACCGCCCGTTCCCGTCCGCGCTGCTCATCACGCAGCTGCTCGAGGCGCTGCTCCGCGGCCCCGGCCTCACCCGCGGCCCGGACATGGGTCTCCTCCAGCAGGCCACGCTCCCCCGCCAGCGCCGCGATCCGTGCGCTGGTCTCCTCGGCCTCCTGCTGCGCGGCGGTGGTCCGCGCCAGCGTGCCGGCGAGCGTCTCCGCCTGGTGGGTGATCTCCTCCTCCGCGGCAGCCACCTGACCGGCAAGGGACTCCTCCGCGGCGACAAGCCGCACCACCCCTTCACGGCGGTCGGCGATGGCACGCACCTGCGCGAGGTGCTCGGCCTCCGCCTCCCGGCGGGCCTCCTCCCGGTCGAAGACCTCGTCCCTGATGGACTCCAACCGCTCCCGGGCGATCTTCATAGTCTCCGTCAGCTCGGCGGATTCGGCGTCGGCCTGCTCCGCGCGTCGCTCCAGCACCTCCGGGTCGGGGCCGGTGTAGGCCACGACATCGGCGTTGGCCGCACGTTCCGCGGCGATACGCGCGGTCGCCGAGACCCGTTCCGCCAGCGTGGAGAGCGTGAACCACAGCTGCTGCGCGGCCTCCGCCTGTGGAACCAGCTCATCGAGTTCCTGCTCCAGGCCGAGCTGTTCCCCGGTGGCCTCCTCCAGCTCCCCGGTGACCTCTGCGACCTCTTCGGCCAGCAGGCGGGCCCGGCGGTCGGCATCGTCGAATTCGCTGCGCAGGCGGTGGACGCGGTCGCCGGCCAGCCGCAGGCGGGCGTCGCGAAGCGTGGCCTGCACGGTCTGTGCCCGCTGCGCGGCCTCCGCCTGCCGTGCCAACGGCTTGAGCTGTCGGCTCAGCTCCTGGGTGAGATCCTGCAGCCGGTCGAGGTTGGCCTGCATGCCGACGAGCTTGCGCTGCGCCTTCTCCTTGCGGCGCCGGTGCTTGAGAACACCGGCCGCCTCCTCGATGTAGGCGCGGCGTTCCTCCGGACGGGACTCGAGGATCTGGGCGAGCCGCCCCTGACCGACGATGACGTGCATCTCCCGGCCGATGCCCGAATCCGACAACAGTTCCTGAATGTCCATGAGCCGGGCCTTCGCACCGTTGATCTCATACTCGCTGGCCCCGTCGCGGAACATCCGCCGGGTGATGGAGACCTCGGTGTAGTCGATCGGCAGGGCATGGTCAGAGTTGTCGATGGTCAGCGTGACCTCAGCGCGCCCGAGGGGTTTCCGGTCCCCGGCGCCCGCGAAGATGACGTCCTGCATCTTGCCGCCGCGCAGGGTCTTCGCCCCCTGCTCCCCCATCACCCAGGCCAGCGCATCCACCACATTGGACTTGCCCGAACCGTTGGGCCCCACGACCGCGCAGATGCCCGGTTCGAATTTCAGGGTCGTCGCCGACGCGAAGGACTTGAAGCCCCTGAGGGTCAGCGATTTCAGATGCACGCGGAAAGGGTAGCACCGGGGCGTAACGGTTCAGAAGAAAGTGTGTCGAACGCAGGGACGATTGCAGGGCGCAGGCCGTGCAGGGCACGAACTGCCGCTACAGGAAACTGCTTATTGATATAATTATGTGACCATGTCTTGAGTGCTGAGGGAGAATAGTTAGTGCAGTTTTATATCACCATTACCCTGCTCACAGGAGGCATGGCAGCTGCTCTTCTTTCCGCACTGTACAGCGCCTGGAAAGGCGAATTTTCTGGTGCGCTACGCAAACTTGTTATCGCGTTTTCCCTGGCCATCCCGGTGGTTTTCCTAGCCCTGTTGGCGGTTAGAGATTCTAGTATTGATGTATCTACAACGTCGTTGATCATCGTGTGCGTATACACATTCATACTTTCCCTGGTGATGCAGTTCATCGGGAAGTCATCCCCTTCATCGCAGGTCAATACCGCTGGCGCGTGACTCACACCCCATCGGGGCGCGGCTCCCGGGCCCGAGCCTCGATGGCGCTGATAAATTGCCTGCTGATCCTGCCGGTCCAGCTTGCTAGTTCGGCCTTGATCTCCTCAGGAGAGACCCCGCCGGCTTCCTGCCGAGCCGCGGCCGCAGCACGTATATCCCCAGTACCCTCCAGTGCTCTCAGAAGGTTGCGAAACCCTGCTCCCCCACTGGCTCAGCCCACTCTTCGACCACCTCGTCCACCCGGCCGGGGCCGGAGGGCAACCGCCGGAGCAGCTCAGTGAGCGCGCCCTCGGGGCCCTCGGCGACGACGCGGACGCGGCCGTCGGCAAGGTTCTCAGCCGAACCGGAGAGCCGGAGACCGGCGGCCTCACCCCGGGCCCACCACCGGAAGCCCACGCCCTGGACGTGGCCGTCGACAAGAGCTACGAGTCTGCGCTGCGTCATGGACCCCAGCTTATCTGCGCCGCTGGCACCCCGGGCAGAAGTGCGAGCCACGGTTCATGAACTGCTCGCGCACGATCTCGGTACCGCAGCGGTGACACGGTGTGCCCTGCTGGCCGTAGGCGTTGAGGTGCAGGGCGAAGTACCCGGAGTTACCGTTGACGTTGACGTAGAGCGCATCGAAGGACGTTCCGCCCTGGGCCAGCGCCCGGGTCATCACCGTGCGGCCTGCCTCCAGCAGGGCCTCCAGCCGGGGCAGGGTGATCCGGTCGGCGCGCTGCAAGGGGTGGATCTGCGCCTCCCAGAGCATCTCATCGGCGTAGATGTTGCCGATGCCGGAGACCAGTTCCTGGTTGAGCAGCAGGCGTTTGATCTCTGAGCGTCTGGATTTCAACAGTGCTGCCAACACCCGCAGATCCAGGCCGTCCTCAAGCAGGTCGGGGGCGATGTGGGTGAGCTTCTCGGGCACACCGTCGACGAGTTCACCCACCCACCAGTAGCCGAAGGTGCGCTGGTCGACGAACCAGACCTCGGAGGCGTCATCAAGAACCAACCGCGCCCGCAGGTGCGCATGCGCGGGGGCGTCGGCATCCTTGACCAGCATCTGCCCGCTCATACCCAGGTGCACCAGGAGCGCCTCATCCGTGGGTGCCGGCTCGCCGAGGTCGAGCCACAGGAACTTCCCGCGCCGACGTGCCGCGGTGACCTGCAGCCCCGGCAGCCGGGCCTCGATCTCCGTGGGTCCGCCGGGCTGGTTGCGCGCGGCACGCGGGTGCAGCACCTCCGCGGAAACGATGGTGCGTCCGAGGAGGTGTTCCTCCAGGCCCCGCCGGACGACCTCAACCTCGGGGAGTTCCGGCACGCGGATTCTCCCGGAGGGTGAGGAATGCCGTGCGGGCGGAGGCCTGTTCGGCGACCTTCTTGCTCGGCCCGACACCGGTGCCCAGCTCGATACCGTTGACCGTGACGGAAGCCGAGAAGGTCAGGTCGTGCTCCGGCCCGGTGGAGGTCGCCTCGTACACCGGCATGGGGTACTTCAGCTCGGCGACGCGTTCCTGGAGATTGGTCTTCCAGTCGCGGTGGATGTTGCTGGCTGAGGCCGCATCAATCTTCTCCCGGAACAGGCGCAGGACCACGTCACGGGCGGTGTCGAAGTCGTACTGCAGGTAGATGGCACCGAGCAGGGCCTCGGTGGTGTCGGAGAGGATGGAGTCCTTGCCCCGGCCATCAGTGACCAGCTCACCCCGGCCCAGCAGGATGTGCTCACCGAGGTTGATCTCCCGGGCGACATCGGCCAGCCCGTAGCGGGAGACGATGGAGGCACGCATCTTGGAGATGTCCGATTCCGGACGCGAGGGGTACTGGCTGTAGAGCTGCGTGGCCACGGACAGACCGAGCACGGCGTCGCCGAGGAATTCGAGCCGCTCGTTGTTGGGCAGGTTGCCGTTCTCGTTGGCGAAGCTGCGGTGCGTCAGTGCGAGACGCAGCAGCCCGTCCTCGAGGATGACCCCGAGGGCGTCAAGAAGCGGGGTGTGGTCGACCGCGCGGAAGGCAGCCTCCAGCGCCTCCTCCCCGCTGGGCCGGTTGCGGCGGCGGTTCACAGGAACTTCTCCAGGTCCGTCCACCGCGGATCAACCGGCTTGAACTCGCCGGAGACCCCGTCCGGGGCCGGCGTGTCGGTTTCCTCGCAACCGCCCTCACAGGTGGGGTTGAAGGGCAGGGTCAGTCCGGCCTCGTCGATGACGGACTGGAGCAGGTCGATCTTGTCGCCGACGACCTCCGGCAGATCATCCGCCTCGTCCCCCTCTTCGCCGGTGACGAAATCCGGGGAGACGGAGAATACCTGCGTGACATGCAGCTCAAGCTGCGGGTGGAGTTCCGTGAGGCAGCGGACGCACTGTCCGGTGAGCCGGCCGCGGACATCCGCGTCCACAAGTATGCCCCCGCCCAGCTGGGAGAGGGTGGCCTCGACGGTGATCTCCTCACCTTCCGCGAGGCCGATCATCTCCGGCCCGATCCGCGTGGGGTTGGGGCCGGTCTGGGTGCGCTGCGCGAAGTCAGTGAGGCCTGCGATATTGAAGACAAAAGGTGAAGTCATAGCCTTCGAAGTCTACTCGGTCCGGCGTCGGGACACACCTGCCCCCCGGCGCAGGGCCTGACGGTCACGGGTGACGATGCGCAGCACGCCTGAGAGGGACTCCTCGAACTCGGAGAGCTTGCCCTCCACGAACTCATCACACTCGGTGCGCAGACGCTCGGAATCGACGTGCGCGGTGTCGACGATGCGGCGCGCCTCATCGTTGGCGCGGCGGACGATCTCGGTCTGGGAGACCAGGCGCTCCTGCTCCGCCTCACCCTCGCTGACGCTGCGGTCATAGGAGGCGTTGCCGTCCGCGATGAGCCGGTCAGCCTCGGCCTGGGCCCGGTGGACGGTGTCCTCGGCCTCCCGGCGGGCCGAGCCGACCAGGTGGTCCGCCTCGTCCTCGGCCTTGGCCATGAGGGTGGAGGCGTGACGTTCGGCGTCCGCGACCATGGTGTCGGCATCCTCCCGGGCCCGGGCCACGATGTCATCGGCCTGGCTCTCCGCCTCGGCGACCATGTTCCGGGCGCGTTCCTCAGCTCCGCGCAGGATCTCCTCCTGCTTGTCCAGGACGTCCTGGGCGTCGTCGATCTCCACGGGCAGGGCGTTACGCAGATCGTCGAGAAGCGCGAGCATGTCATTGCGCGGCACCATGCAGTTGGAGGTCATGGGCACGCCATAGGCCTGCTCCAGGGTCTGGTTCAGTTCGTCGAGGGCCTCAAAAACTCGGTACATGCCCTCATCGTAGACGACCCGGATGGCGTTTCCCTGCTGCGAAAGCAGGGTTTGCCATGTCCGTTAAATGACACCCTGGGCGAGCATCGCGTCAGCGACCTTCTTGAAGCCGGCGATGTTGGAACCCAGCACATAATCGTCCTCGTGTCCGTACTCACGGGCAGTGTTGGACATGGTGCGGTAGATCCTGGACATGATCTTGTGCAGGCGCTGGTCCGTGTACTCGAAGGACCAGGAGTCACGGGAGGCGTTCTGCTGCATCTCCAGCGCGGAGGTGGCCACACCGCCGGCGTTGGCGGCCTTGCCCGGGGCGAAATAGATCCGGTTCGCGCGGAAAATCTCGATGGCCTCCGGGGTGGAGGGCATGTTGGCGCCCTCGGCAACGAAACGGACGCCGTTGTCCACCAGGGCCAGGGCATGCTCACCGTTGAGCTCGTTCTGGGTGGCGCACGGCAGGGCCACATCGGCCTCGAGGTCCCAGATGGAGCCCTCGGTGTGGAAGGTGGCGCCGGTGGTCTCCTCGACATAGACGGAGACCCGCTCACGGCGCTTGTCCTTGACATTCCTGAGCAGCTCGACATCGACACCGTCCGGGGTGGACACCCAGCCGGAGGAATCGGAGAAACCGACGACGGTCGCACCCAGCTCCTGGGCCTTCTCGATGGCGTAGATGGCGACATTGCCGGAACCGGAGACGATGACCCGGGCACCGGACATGGAGGCGCCGTGGGCCTTCATCATCTCCTCGGTGAGGTAGACGCAGCCGTATCCGGTGGCCTCGGTGCGCACCAGCGAACCACCCCAGGTGAGTCCCTTGCCGGTGAGGACACCGGACTCGTGCTGGTTGGCCAGGCGGCGGTACTGACCGAAGAGGAAACCGATCTCGCGGCCACCAACGCCGATGTCACCGGCCGGGACGTCGCGGTACTCGCCGATGTGGCGATGCAGTTCCGTCATGAAGGACTGGCAGAAACGCATGATCTCCAGCTCGGACTTACCCTTGGGGTCGAAGTCGGAGCCGCCCTTCCCGCCGCCGATGGGCAGGCCGGTCAGGGAGTTCTTGAAGATCTGCTCGAAACCGAGGAACTTGATGATGCCCAGGTTCACGGAGGGGTGGAAACGGATGCCGCCCTTATACGGGCCCAGTGCGGAGTTGAACTGCACACGGAAACCGCGGTTGACCTGTACCACCCCGTTGTCGTCGATCCACGGTACCCGGAAGATCAACTGACGCTCAGGCTCGCACAGACGCTGGATGAGTCCGTAGTCCGCGTAGTGCGGGTCCTTCTCCAACACGATCTTCAGGGAGGCGAGCACCTCTGCGACGGCCTGGTGGAACTCCGGCTCTCCTGCGTTCCGCTTGAGCAGCATGTTGTAGTAGGAGGAGACCTGCTCGTCAATAGACATACGAGTCCTTTCCGGCCCGCAGTTGCGGGCAGCCCGGGGGTGGGATTTCTAACGGGTAACAGTTTTCACGCGTGAGGCTGCCCATGCAAGTTTCCGACGCGTTGAATGCGTCACTCACCCTACCCCTAGACTTGTATTTCATGGTCCACATCATCATCGCCCCCGACTCCTTCAAGGGCACCGCCACCGCCGAGCAGGCCGCCCGACTGCTTGGGGAAGGTGTCCGTTCGGTCATCCGGGATGCCCAGATCACCCTCGCACCCATGGCCGACGGCGGGGAGGGCACCGCCGCCACCTTCTCCGGCGAGACGATCACCCTGCCCACCACAGACGCCGCCGGCAGGCTGACCGAGGCCTCCTACGTCCTCGACGGCTCGACCGCCTACATCGACATCGCCGCCGCCTCCGGGCTGCCCGCCGTGGCGGACAACACGGTGCCGCTGACCGGTGACACCTACGGCACCGGTGTGCTCATCGCCGACGCCCAGACCCGCGGCGCCACCCGGATCGTGCTGTGCCTCGGCGGCTCGGCGACCACCGACGCGGGCACCGGCATCCTCGTCGCCCTGGGCGCCACCCCGATGGACGAGGCGGGTTATTCCCTGCGCAAGGGCGGCGGATCGCTCGGCGCGCTGGCCAGCATCGACACCGCCCAGCTCAACATCCCGGCGGCCGCCGTCGAATGGGTGCTGCTCACCGACGTCACCGCCACCGTCCCGGAGGCCGCCACCGTCTACGCACCGCAGAAGGGTGCCTCCGCCGAGGATGTCGCGCTGTTGGAATCCGCGCTGACCCACACGGCCGAAACCCTCGGCATTGACCCGCAGACCCCCGGTTTCGGGGCTGCCGGTGCAGTGCCGGTGGGTATCCACTGGTTGTCGACCATGCTCCACGGCACCGATTCCCACATCCACGTCCTGCCCGGCGCGCCGCTGGTCGCCGACGCCCTCGGACTGGGCGAGTCGATCCCGCAGGCCAACCTCGTCATCACGGGTGAGGGGCGTTTCGACGCCCAGTCGCTGACCGGCAAGGTGGTCGGCACCATCGCCGACATCGTCGCGGGCACGGGTGCCACGCTGGCGATCGCCGCCGGACGCCTCGACGCCGACCCGGGTCCGGGCGTCATCACGGCCGCGATGGGTGAGCCGGTGGACGTGGAGAAGCAGCTCTTCGAGGCGGGCGCGCGGATCGCCGCGGACTACCTGCGGATCTCCACCGCCCAGGGGTAGATCGCGGGCACCTCGTGGGCCTGCTCGTTCTCCAGCGCAACGGCATTGGTGGGCAGGTCCGCCTGCGGGGTGAGGAAACGGGAGAGCACCATCGCCAACTGGTTGACAGAACCGGTGGCCCCCTCCACGGCGATGACGTAGCGGTGGACCTGGGCCTGGTACAGGTCATCCCGGTCCTCGCGCAGGCCCTCTTCAATACCTTCGTGGAGTTTCGGGGTGTGGTCGTGGGTGACGGCACCGCCGGTGAGCTTCTCCGCGGCGATGAGCTTGCTGATCGCCTCCTCGAACACCCCCTGCAGCTGGAGGGCGGGGGCGTCGGGGATGAGGACATCAAACTGGATTGCAGGCATGCCTAAACACTAGCCCTTAGTCTGGGGAGCATGAATCTCCCCGTCAACTCCCACCGCGACCCCATCACCATCATGGCCGATGGGACGATCAAGCAGGTCAACCCGTTCACCGGGACCGAGGTGTGGACCGTGCCGGGCCGCGGCAACCGGCCGCTGACCAGGCCGGCTGTTGACCCGACGCCGCTGGGCCCCCACGACCGGGACCGCCGCTGCGCCTTCTGTTCCGCCACCCCGCTGGCCACCCCACCGGAGAAGTCCCGCATGGTGCGTGAGGACGGGGAATGGCGCATCCTGCACGGCCAGCTGCCCCACGAGCTGGCGGAGACCACCGCCGAGTTCCGCCGGGTGCCCAACCTCTTCGAGATCATCTCCTACGACTACTGGTCGAAGAACTACGGCTACGAGATGGACCCGGGGACCACGAAACGGATGACCGACTATCTGACGGACCCGGCGGGGCGCGCGCATGTCCTCGACATCGTCCGCACCCGCCTGAGCGCCGGCGGGAAGGACTCCGATCTGCCGGAGGAGGAGCTGCTGGAGTACGCGCCGGCCTATTTCGGTGGCGGGCACGACGTGATCATCAGCCGCCGCCACTTCACCGATGAGGCCACCCACACCCACGAGCTCGCCTCCTCGGGTTCCCTGAGCCCGGAGGAGCACTTCGCCTTCACACTGTTCACCATCGACGGCATCGACGATCTCTACCAGCGCAACCGTTACGCCCCCTATGTCGCGGCCTTCCAGAACTGGCTGGCTCCCGCCGGCGCCTCCTTCGACCACCTGCACAAGCAGCTGGTGGCCATCGACTCCCGGTCCGTCCAGTCCGAGATGGAGATCGCCCGGCTGCGCACCAACCACAACATCTACAACGAGTGGGGCGTGGACTACGCCGGCTACCGCAACCTCATCATCGCCGAGAACGACTACGCCGTCGTCCACGCCGGTTTCGGCCACCGCTACCCCACCCTGACCATCTACTCCCGCTCCCCCGTCCCGGAGCCGTGGCTGCAGTCCAACGACGAGGTCCGCGGCATGAGCGACCTCATCCACGCCTGTCACGCCGCCACCGGTGCGGAGGTGCCCGTCAACGAGGAGTGGCACCACCGCCCCGTCGACCTGGACCTGCCCATGCCGTGGCGGGTGAACATCAAGTGGCGGGTGTCCACGCTGGCCGGCTTCGAGGGTGGGACGAAGATCTTCGTCAACACCCTGTCCCCCGCCAACATCCGCGACCGGGTGGTCTCCGCGATGTACCACCTGCGCGACGAGGGGTTGATCGCTCAGGACATCCGCATCGCCACCGAGTGCCTCCCCCGCCGCAACACTCTCCTGTATAACCCGCTGCTGCAGTAACCTGGCGTTCACAATGAACGACATCGCCCATCTCCTCAACCACCACACCGCAGACCTCGGCTGGCAGCGCGCCTTCTACGAGGATCTGCACGAGCACCCCGAACTCTCCGGCCATGAGCAGGAGACCGCCGGGCGGATCCTGCAGAAACTGGCCGACTTCGACTGCGAGGTCATCCCCCACATCGGCGGTCACGGCATCGTCGCCGTCTTCCGCAACGGCGACGGCCCGTGTGCCCTGTTCCGCGCGGATTTCGACGCCCTGCCCATCCGCGAGGAAACGGGCGTCCCCTTCGCCTCCACCCGGGTCAGCCCCGGCCCCGACGGCAACCCGACCGGGGTGATGCACGCCTGCGGCCACGACATGCACACCACCGCCCTGCTCGGGGCGTGCGCCATCCTGGACACCCACCGTGAGACCTGGTCCGGCAGCTTCATCGCCCTGTTCCAGCCCGCCGAGGAGACCGGCACCGGTGCCAACGCGATGATCGCCGACGGACTGCTCCACCGCGTGCCCCGTCCGGACGTCTGCCTGGGTCAGCACGTCATGCCGGGCCGCGCCGGTGAGGTGCAGACCATGCCGGGCGCCCAGTTCGCCGCGTGTGATTCCATCCGCATCACCATCCCCGGCCGCAGTGCGCACGGCTCGATGCCGCACAACGCCATCGACCCGACCTTCACCGCCGCGATGATCGTCATCCGGCTGCAGGGCATCGTCGGCCGGGAGGTCAACCCCAACGACTTCGCCGTCGTCTCCGTGGGCACCCTGCGGGCGGGTACGACCAACAACATCATCCCGGACTCGGCGGAACTGGTCCTCAACTGCCGGTTCTACGACGTGACCGTCCAGCGCCGCATCTACGCCGCCATCAAGCGCGTCGTCGAGGCCGAGTGTCTGGCCTCCGGGATCGAGGAGCTGCCCACCTTCGAGTTCTTCGGTCACGGCGAGCTCATCGACAATGACACGGGGGTGTTCCGCACCGTCCGTCCCGTCCTCGACTCGGTTTTCGGGGCGGCCTCCGTGGATGCGACCCGCACCACCGTCTCGGAGGACTTCGCCAATATCCCGCGCGCCTTCGGCGTGCCCTACCTGTACTGGGTCGTCGGCTGCACGCCGCAGGAACTGTGGGACCGGGCCGTCGCGGAGAACCGGGTGAAGGAGGACGTGCCGGTCAACCACATGAACACGTTCCTGCCGGAGTACGGCACCACGGTGGCGGCGACCACGAAGGCCGCCGCCGCCGGGGTGCTCACCTACCTTTCCCGCTGAGGCGCGCCGCGGGCGGTGGGCCTATATGCTGGTGCGGGCGGTCCGCACCCGTGTGCGTGCCCGCTTTGTTTTGTTGCGAGACGACCATCGAAGCCTCAGGAGCGATCCACATGAGTGAGACCCTGCCCGCATTGAACACGACTGTCGCCGGCCACGTGCGCGCCGCCTCCGGTGCCACACCGGAGAGCGCCACCGACTACAAGTTCTGGTTCGGGCTCTCCCGCAGCGTCATGGAGCAGATCGCCGACAACTGGGAGGCCACCACGCAGGCCTACGCGGGTGTGCGCCAGCAGCACTATTTCTCCGCCGAGTTCCTCATGGGCCGTGCGCTGCTGAACAACCTCACCAACCTCGGCATGGTCGAGGAAGCTGAGGAAGCTGTCCGTGAGCTCGGCCACGAGCTCAGCGACGTCCTCGACGCGGAGAATGACGCCGCGCTGGGCAACGGTGGCCTGGGCCGCCTCGCCGCCTGCTTCCTGGACTCCTCCGCGACGCAGAACCTGCCGGTCACCGGCTACGGCATCCTCTACCGCTACGGCCTGTTCAAGCAGATCTTCGACCACGGCTTCCAGACCGAGCAGCCGGACGCGTGGAAGGAGAACGGCTACCCCTTCTACATCCGCCGCGAGGAACAGCCCCGCATCGTCCACTTCGAGGACATGACCGTCCGCGCCGTGCCCTACGACATGCCGATCACCGGCTACGGCACCGACAACGTGGGCACCCTGCGCCTGTGGAAGGCCGAGCCGATGGAGGAGTTCGACTACGACGCCTTCAACTCGCAGCGTTTCACCGATGCGATCGTCGAACGCGAGCGCGTCATGGACCTGTGCCGCGTGCTCTACCCCAACGACACCACCTACGCAGGCAAGGTGCTGCGCGTGCGCCAGCAGTACTTCTTCGTCTCCGCCTCACTGCAGGCGATGATCGAGTCGCACATCGAGAACCACGGCGACCTGTCCACCTTCGCCGAGTACAACTGCATCCAGCTCAACGACACCCACCCGGTGCTGGCCATCCCCGAGCTCATGCGCCTGCTCCTCGACGAGCACGACATGGGCTGGGAGGAGGCCTGGGACATCGTCACGGCGACCTTCGCCTACACCAACCACACCGTCCTCACCGAGGCCCTCGAGCAGTGGAACGTCACCATCTTCCAGCAGCTCTTCGGCCGCATCTGGGAGCTCGTCCTCGAGATCGACCGCCGGTTCCGCGATGAACTGCGCGAGGAGGGCCTCGACGAGGGGCACATCCACCGCATGTCCCCGGTCCAGGACGGCCATGTCCACATGGCGTGGATCGCCTGCTACGCCGCCTACTCCATCAACGGTGTCGCGGCGCTGCACACCGAGATCATCAAACGTGACACCCTCGGTGACTGGCACGCCATCTGGCCGGAGAAGTTCAACAACAAGACCAACGGTGTCACCCCGCGCCGCTGGCTGAAGATGTGCAACCCGCGCCTGTCCGACCTGCTCACCCGCCTCGTCGGCTCCGACGCCTGGGTCACCGACATGGACCTGCTCAAGGACATCGCGCACTACGCCGATGACAAGGCCGTGATGCAGGAGCTGCTCGACATCAAGGACGCCAACAAGGCCGACTTCGCCGAGTGGATCAGGGAGCGCCAGGACATCGAGATCGACCCGACCTCGATCTACGACACCCAGATCAAGCGCCTCCACGAATACAAGCGCCAGCTGCTCAACGCCCTGTATATCCTCGATCTCTACCTGCGCATCAAGGAGGACGGGCTCCAGGACGTGCCGAAGCGCACCTTCATCTTCGGGGCGAAGGCCGCGCCGGGCTACCACCGCGCCAAGGCCATCATCAAGCTGATCAACGAGATCGCCCACGTGGTCAACAACGACCCGGAGGTCAACGAGATCATCCGCGTCGTGTTCGTGGAGAACTACAACGTCTCCCCCGCCGAGCACATCATCCCGGCCACCGACGTCTCCGAGCAGATCTCCACCGCCGGCAAGGAGGCCTCCGGCACCGGCAACATGAAGTTCATGATGAACGGTGCGCTGACCCTGGGCACCCTGGACGGCGCGAACGTGGAGATCCACGAGGCTGTCGGCGATGACAACGCCTACATCTTCGGCGCCAAGGAGGAGGAGCTGCCGGAGCTGCGTGCCAGCTACAACCCGCACCACGCCTACGAGACGATCCCGGGCCTCAAGCGCACCCTCGACGCTCTCGTCGACGGCCGTCTCAACGACAGCGGCACCGGCATGTTCCACGACCTGCGCTCCTCGCTTCTCGACGGCGGCGGCTGGGAGACCCCGGATGTCTACTACGTCCTGGGTGACTTCGCCGATTACCGCGAGACCCGCGACCGCATGGCCGAGGACTTCTACGCCGACCGCCAGCACTGGGCACGCATGTGCTGGGAGAACATCTGCGCCTCGGGGCGCTTCTCCTCCGACCGCACCATCAACGACTACGCCCGTGAGGTGTGGAAGCTGGAGCCCACCCCGGTGACCCGCTAGCCCCGGGCGGGGGTACCGGTTGGTTTCCGGGGAAAGGGGTTTGACATACTCCCCCGGGTACCTTCTGATAATGGAGCCCCCATGCGCACACGTCTGTCCCTGCTTCTCCTGCTCAGCCCGCTGGTGCTCGCCGCCTGCGGCACCAGTGCCGCCGACACCGCCCCGGTGACGGTCATCGAGACCACCACTGCGACGACTACGGCCACCGCGACCGTCACCGCCACCCCGGAGGTGACGACAGTGACCGAGACCGTGACGGACACCGCCACCATCACCGCCCAGGCGGCTGCCCCGGCCCCGGCGCAGGCGAACACCGCCCCCATGGGCTTCGTCGCCGCACCCGAGCCCGCCCCGGCCCCGGCATCGACCTACTACAAGAACTGTGCCGCGGCCAGGGCCGCCGGTGCGGCCCCGGTCCACCGCGGCTCACCCGGTTACGGCACGCACCTGGACCGGGACGGCGACGGTATCGGCTGCGAATAGGCCCCCAGCCGGACACATAGCCTCCGGGTTATCCGCGTCGTTTCGAAACAGGTCCTGGGGAAACGGTAGCGCCCGGACCCATCGCCGCGGATAAGTCCAGGTGCATGTGACAGGCTGGTACTATATAGCCCTGAAAAAGCCGGAGGCGGCGGAGAGGAAGTTCCTCTCCGCCGCCTCCGGCTTTCCGCGGGTCAGCCTACTTGGCCACCCGGGTGTCCTCGCCCAGCAGATGGACGTGGATCATGTTGGTGTTGCCGGAGACCCCGGGCGGGGAACCGGCGACGACGACCATCATGTCGTCGCGGTGGTACTCGTCCATGGCCAGCAGTGCCTTGTCCAGCACCATGAGCATGTCATCGGTGGAGGTGACCGGCGGGCTGAGGAAGGTCTCCGTGCCCCAGGTCAGGGCCAGCTGGGAACGCACCGCCGCATCCGGGGTGAACACGAGCAGCGGCAGGTGCGAGTGCAGACGGGCCACGCGGCGGGCGGTGTCACCCGAGGTGGTGAAACAGACCAGGGCGCGGGCGTTGAGACGCTCGGCGATGTCGCGGGCGGAGTAGGAGATCACGCCGCGCTTGGTGCGCGGGACGTGGCTGAGCGGCGGCACGCTGCCGTCGGTCTCCGCCTGGGTGACGATGCGCGACATGGTGCGCACCACGTTGTGCGGATCCACGCCGATGGAGGTCTCACCGGAGAGCATGACCGCGTCCGCGCCGTCGAGGACGGCGTTGGCCACATCCGAGGCCTCCGCGCGGGTGGGCCGGGAGTTCTCGATCATGGAGTCGAGCATCTGGGTGGCCACGATCACCGGCTTGGCGTTCTCGCGGGCGATCTGGATGGCCCGCTTCTGCACCAGCGGGACCTGCTCGAGCGGGACCTCGACGCCCAGGTCGCCGCGGGCGACCATGATGGCGTCGAAGGCGAGGACGATCGGCTCGAGGGCGTCGACGGCCTCGGGCTTCTCCAGCTTGGCGATCACCGGTACGCGGCGGCCGACGCGGTCCATGACCTCGTGGACGAGGTCGATGTCGGCGGGGGAACGGACAAACGACAGGGCGATGAGGTCGACACCGAGGTTGAGGGCGAACTCGAGGTCGGTGATGTCCTTCCGGGACAACGCCGGCACGGAGATGTCCATGCCCGGCAGGGAGACACCCTTGTTGTTGGAGACGGGGCCACCCTCGGTGACCTCGCAGACCACGTCATTGCCCTCCACACGGAGGACGACGAGGCCGACCTTGCCGTCATCGACGAGGAGGCGGTCGCCCGGCTCGGCGTCCTGGGCCAGGTTCTTGTAGGTGGTGGACACGCGGTCGTGGGTGCCCTCGACGTCGTCGACGGTGATCCGCACGACCTCGCCGTTCTCCCAGACGGTAGCACCGTCGATGAAGCGGCCCAGGCGGATCTTCGGGCCCTGGAGGTCGGCGAGGATACCCACCGCGCGACCGGTTTCATCGGTGGCCTCCCGTACCCACCGGTAATTCTGCTCGTGATCGGCGTGATCGCCGTGGGAGAAGTTCAGGCGGGCGACATCCATACCGTCCTCCACCAGACGCAGGATGGCGTCCTTGCTGGCGACGGCTGGGCCGAGGGTGCACACAATCTTGGTTCGTCTAGACACGGCTTCCAACCTACTCGCTTTCCTGTGAAACAGCCCGTCGGCGGCGCTGGAGCCAGAAGAACACGGCCAGGGCGGCGAGGAAGACCACCGCCGAGACCCAGGTGTTGACGCGCTGGCCGAGGATCATCGTGGCGGAATCGTCGCGCATGAGCTCGATCCAGAACCGGCCGAGGGTGTAGCCGGCGACATAGAGGGCGAAGATGGAGCCCTGCGCCAGCTGGAAACGGCGGTCGATGAGCAGCAGCAGGGCGAGGACCGCCAGGTTCCACAGCAGCTCGTAGAGGAACGTCGGGTGCACGGAGGTGATCACATCCCCCGTGGAGCGGCCGGTCAACGGAGCGAATTCCCCGTTGTCGTCGATGCGGTAGAAGATGTCCAGGGCCCACGGCAGGTCCGTGGGCCGGCCGTAGATCTCCTGGTTGAACCAGTTGCCCAGCCGGCCGATGGCCTGACCGAGGATGATGCCGGGGGCGACGGCGTCGGCGAAGGGCGCCAGGGGGACCTTCCGGTAGCGGAACAGGGCCCACACGGCAAGGGTGCCCAGGGCCACGGCACCCCAGATGCCCAGGCCGCCGTTGGTGATCTTCAGTGCGTCGACCGGGTTGCAGGCCGCGCAGAAGTACTTGTCGGCGTCGGTGATGACGTGGTAGATCCGGCCGCCGATGATGCCGGCGGGGATGGCCACGATCGCGGCGTCCCACACCATGTCCGCGTCCCCGCCACGCGCGAGGTAGCGCCGGTGGGTGAGCCACAGCGCCAGGATGATGCCCACCATGATGGATACGGCGTACGCGCGGATGGGCAGGGGGCCGAGGTACCAGACGCCCTGCGGCGGGGACGGGATGTTCGCGAGAATCGTGGTCTGCACGCTAGACAGTGTGCCAGACCCCTCAGCGGGAGGGGCAGGACGGGTGCTGGCCGGTGGCCACGAGAATGCGGGTGAATCGGGCGGGGTCCTCGGCGCTCATGAGCTCCTCGCCGACGACAACGGCGTCGGCACCCGCGGCGGCGTAGTTGAGCAGGTCACGGGAGGTGTGGACACCCGACATCGCGATGCGCACCGTGGATTCGGGAAGTCCGGGGGCGATCTCCGCGAAGCGGGACTTGTCCACTCCCCCACCCACCATGGGCCGGGCGTTGACGGCCACGACCCGGGCACCGGCCTCCATGGCGCGGTCCGCCTCGGCGGGGGTGCGCACCTCGAGCACGGCGGTCATGTTGAGGGACTCGATGCGGTCGAGAAGGGAGACCAGCCGGTTCTGGTCGAGCAACTCCACCTGCAGGGGGACCAGGTCGGCGCCGTAACAGCGGGCCTCGTGGATCTGGTACGGGTCGATGATGATGTCCCGGCAGAACACCGGCAGTTCGACGGCGTCGCGGGCGGTCTTCATGTCCAGCAGGGAGCCCTGGTAGCGCAGCTGTTCGGTCTGGCAGGCGATGAGGTGGGCCCCGCCCTGCTCGAATTCCCGGGCCAGGTTGGCGATGGGAGCCAGATCGGTGTCGTTGAGGAAGATCTTCCCCGGCATGGCCCGTTTGATCTCGGCGATGACACCGCAACCGCTACGCAGCAGCGCGGCGACCCCGTCGCGGGGCGGGGCGACGTCCCGGGAGCGGGCCTTGATCTCCTGGAAAGGAACCACTGCCTCACGTGCGGCGACCCCGGCCAGGACCTCGGCGACGAGCCGGTCCGAGTCGTTCATCGGCACCTCCCATCGGGACCTGTTCTCGAACAGACAACATTTGTCAACAGGTTATCCCGTGAGACTGCTCACGACGAAATCAGGGGTGTGACGTGTCCGTCGGGTCGATGTCGGCGTCGAGGGCGTCCCACATGACGCGGCCCGAATCGGGTTCGCTCGCCAGGTCATGGGAGAGCTTCGCCTGGCGGTCCTGTTTCCGTTCGTAGCGGTTGCGTTTCGCGGAGTCGGTGCCTGGGCGCACGGCCAGCAGGACACCGCCGAACAGGGCGAGGGCGGCCCCCACCATGGCCAGGGCGGGGCCGGCGGTGTTGACGCTGATCCCGGCGAGTTCCGCCCAGGCCGCGATCTTCGCCTCCTCACCGGTGGACAGCAGCTGGTGGGCGCGCTGCGGGTCCGGTTCCCCGGCGAGCAGACCCAGCGGGGCCCAGCTGGCGCCCACGGCGGCCAGCGCCGAGATGATCCCCACCACGCGGCGGCCGAGGCGACGCAGGGCAAAACCGGCGATGGCGCCGGCGAGCAGCAGCAGGGCCACGGCGGTCTGCTCGGTGGACCACAGGCCACCGATGATCGCGTTGGTGGCGTCGCCGGACTTGTCGTCGAAGGTCGCCACCGTCAGCCACGCCATGCGGGAGGCCGCCCACAGCACCAGCGCCCCGACGGCGAGGAGGAGGGCGGCGATCCGGGAGAGGTTTTTCACAGCAACCCGTCCGCGTCGAAGCAGGTGCGGTCGCCGGTGTGGCAGGCCGCGCCGACCTGGTTCACGGTGACCAGGAGGGTGTCGCCGTCGCAGTCGAGGCGCACGCCGGTGACCTCCTGGGTGTGGCCGGAGGTCAGACCCTTGATCCAGTACTCGTCGCGGGAACGCGAATAATAGGTCCCGCGGCGGGTGGCCAGGGTGTAGGCCAGCGCGTGGGTGTCCATCCACGCCATCATGAGGACCTCACCGGTGCCGTCGGCCTGCACGATGGCGGGCACCAGGCCCTGGTCGTTGAGCTTCAGGCGGGCGGCGATGTCCTCGTCGAGTTCGTGGTCGGCGGGGTTGTCGCTCATCGGCGGACCTCGTGGCCGGCGGCCGCGATCGCGTCCTTGACCTCGGCGATCGTGACCTCCCGGAAGTGGAAGATGGTGGCGGCGAGCACGGCGTCTGCACCGGCGTCGACGGCGGGCGGGAAGTGCTCGGCCCTGCCGGCACCGCCGGAGGCGATGATCGGCACGTTGACGGCCCCGCGGACCAGGCGCAGCAGTTCCAGGTCGAAGCCGTCGCGGGTGCCGTCGCCGTCCATGGAGTTGAGCAGGATCTCACCCACGCCCAGCTCCTCGCCGCGTCGTGCCCACTCGACGGCGTCGAGGCCGGCGGAGCGGGTGCCGCCGTGGGTGGTCACCTCGAAGCCGGAGGGCTGGGGTGCACCGCCCTCGGGGACGCGGCGGGCGTCAACGGACAGGACGATGCACTGGGAACCGAACTTGTCGGCCAGTTCGCGCAGCAGTTCCGGGCGGGCGATGGCGGAGGTGTTGACGGAGACCTTGTCGGCGCCGGCGCGCAGCAGCTGGTCGACGTCCTCGACGCTGCGGACACCGCCACCGACTGTCAGCGGGATGAAGATCTGTTCGGCGGTGCGGCGGACCACCTCGAGCATCGTGCCGCGTCCGTCCTTCGAGGCGGAGACGTCGAGGAAGGTCAGCTCGTCGGCGCCCTCCTCGTTGTAGCGTGCCGCCAGCTCCACCGGGTCACCGGCGTCGCGGAGGTTCTCGAAGTTGACGCCCTTGACCACTCGACCGTTGTCGACGTCGAGGCAGGGGATGACGCGGATGGCGACGGCCATTATCCGCCCCTTTCCATTAGTCGGAATTCAGAATGTTGTCCATCGTACTCATGATGGCCTCATGGGCCCGCGCTGTCCCCGCCACCACACCGACGGAATCGGGGGTCCAGTCGTTGCCCTCGATGTCGGTGACCACTCCCCCGGCTGCGCGCACGAGCATGACGCCCGCGGCGTTGTCCCACACGTGCGGGGAGAAGCTGACCGCGCCGCCGAAGATGCCCTGGGCGGTGAAAGCCAGGTCCACGCCGACGGAGCCGGTGATCCGGGGGCGCAGGTAGGTCTCTGCGAGTTCCGAGAGCAGCCCCTGGCGCAGCAGCGAGGGGAAGCGGGAACGTACCTGGGAGGCCACGGAGGAGAAGCCGACCTGGGCGACGAGGGTGTCCGCCTCGCTCAGCGGGGTGGCGGGCCGGCCGTTGACCATGACGGGTGAGCCCTCGAAGGCGGTGAGCCGGCGGTGGAGCATGGGCATGCTGGTGATCGCCGCGACGGGCCGGTCCTCAACGAGCAGGCTGATGAGGATGGCACACATGGGGTTGCCCGCGGCGTAGTTGGCGGTGCCGTCGATGGGGTCGACGACCCAGACGGCGTCGTGGTTGTACACGCCGCCGGATTCCTCCCCCAGCACCGGGATCCCGGTGAACTGGATGAGCATCCGCCGCAGGTGGTCCTCGATGCTCAGGTCCACCTCGGTGGCGAAGTCGCCGGGCTGCTTCAGCTGGGCGGGGTCGGAGCCGACCCCGGCCAGGAACATCGCCTCGGCGTCGTCGCAGACGGCCTCGGCGACGACGAGCAGCTCGCGCGCGTCCACGGCTACTGCTTCTCGACGGCCGCGAGCGCCTCGCGCAGCGTGAATCGTCCCTCGTAGAGGGCCTTGCCGATGATTGCGGAATCGATGCCCTCATCCGCGTGGCGGGAGAGTTCCAGGACGTCGTCGAGGACGGAGATGCCGCCCGAGGCGACGATCCTCGCGTCCGTGGCGGCGGCGACCTCACGCAGCAGCTGCACGTTCGGTCCGGTCAGGGTGCCGTCCTTGGAGACGTCGGTGACCACGAAGCGGGAGCAGCCGGCGGCGTCGAGACGCTCGAGGACCTCCCAGAGGTCACCGCCGTCGGAGACCCAGCCGTTGCCGCGGGTGCGCCACTCGCCGTCGATCTCGCGCACGGCGATGTCCACGGCGACCTTATCGCCGTACTCGGCCAGCACCTTCGCGATCCACTCCGGCTTCTCCAGAGCGGCGGTGCCGATGTTGACGCGGGTGGCGCCGGTGGCCAGGGCGCGTTCCAGAGAGGCGTCATCCCGGATGCCGCCGGTCAGCTCGACCTTGATGCCCAGCTGACCGGTGATCTCCGCCATGAGCTCATGGTTGGAGCCGCGGTTGAAGGCGGCGTCGAGGTCGACGAAGTGCAGCCACTCCGCGCCCTGCGCCTGCCACTCGAGGGCGGCCTCCAGCGGAGAGCCGTAGGACTTCTCGGTGCCGGCCTCGCCCTGGTCGAGTCGGACTGCCTGGCCGTCGACGACGTCGACGGCGGGAAGAAGGGTGAAATCGCTCATGGTCGAATCCTATCCCGCCCTACAGGGTGGCCAGCCAGTTGGTCAGCAGCTGCGCCCCCGCGTCCCCCGACTTCTCCGGGTGGAACTGGGTGGCCCACAGCGGCCCGTTCTCCACTGCGGCGACGAAACGGTCACCGCCGTGCTCGGCCCAGGACACCGCGGGTGGGGTGGTCAGGTCGTCGGTCTCCAGGGTCCAGTCACGCACCCCGTAGGAGTGGACGAAGTAGAAACGCTCGTCCGCACCCAGGTCGGCGAACATCTGCGAATCGGTAGCCCGCTCGACGGTGTTCCAGCCCATGTGGGGCAGGATCTGCGCGTGGAGACGTTCGACTACCCCGGGCCACTCCCCCGCCCCGCGGCTGTGCACGCCGTGCTCGTGTCCTTCCTCGAAGAGGATCTGCATGCCGACGCAGATGCCCAGGACGGGGCGGCCGCCGGCCAGGCGCTGGCCGATGATCCGGGGGCCGCGGACCGCGTTGAGGCCGGCCATGCAGGCCGCGAAGGCACCCACGCCGGGTACGAGCAGGCCGTCGGCGTTGACTGCGGTCTGCGGATCACTGGTGACGGTGACTTCCGCCCCGACACGCTCGAGGGCCCGCTGGGCCGATCGCAGATTGCCGGAACCGTAGTCGAGGAGGGCGACGCTTTTAGCCATGGCCCGAAGTCTAATCGACCGGTGGCCGCTCATTCATCGCGGGACGGTCTGCGCCGGCGCTGCAGCCGGGGACGGGGCAGGGGCAGCTGGCGCAGGCGGGCACGGGTGTTGTTGAGCTCGGTGATCCGGTGGGCACCGACGATGCGGTCCGCGACCGTGCCCAGGAGACCCAGCGTCACGATGACCGCACCGACACCGAAGGCCCCGGAGTAGGCCACCTGCGCGGCGACCGCCCCGAGCACGAAGGAACCCAGGCCCGTGCCGGCATCGAAGGCGATGTTCCACACTGCGGAGGCCTCGGAGACCCGGGAGCGCGGCAGGCGGAAGAACATGGTCAGCAGGGCCTCGTTCTGGACGATGCCGAAGCCACCACCGAAGAGGATGCCGGCGAGCACCAGCCACCACACCGACCAGCCCTGCGCGATGACCAGCGCCATCAGGAGCACCCCGGCGAAGCCCATCACCTGGCCCGGGATCATGGTCGCGCCCGGCATGCCGTTGCGGTCGGCGATGATGCCGGAGGCGTAGCGCAGGACCATCGAGGCCCCACCGATGATGGAGAGCATGAATCCGCCGATGACGGAGCCGGTGACGGGGTCGAGTTCCTGCACGGCTGCCGGCAGGAAGGAGGAGACCGCACCGAAGCTCATGGACAGGCTGGTCACCGCCAGGGCGGGCACCAGCACCAGTTTCCAGGCCGGCGCCACGCCCACGAGATCCTGCGGGGCGGGGTTGACGCGCGGTTGCGCCTTGATCCGCGGGATGCGCAGGCACATCACCGCGGCCACCAGGGCGACGGCGGCGGCCGCGACGTAGACCACGGGGTAGCCGACCGTGTTGGCCAGGAACAGGCCGGTGGGCAGGCAGATCATCTGCGAGATGCCGAGGAAGACCCCCAGCATGCCGGTGGCCTTGCCCAGGAAGCGGGCGGGCATCAGCTCGGCGATCAGCGCGGATTCCGCGACGGTGAGCGCACCGAAGCCGACGCCGCGCAGCGCGGAGAACAGCAGCAGGTTCCAGGCCTCCAGGCCCAGCAGGTGGCCGAGGGCGGGCACACCGAGCATGAAGGCGGCGGCGACCATCACCGGGTTGTAGCCGATGCGCCGCAGGGCCGCCGGCGTGAAGACCTGGGTGGCCACGGTGGTGGCCATGAAGATGCCGGTGGAGGCGCCCGCGAGCGTCGCGGAGTGGCCGGCATCGAGGGCGGCGAGCGGGATAACGGGCAGGAGCAGTGACCAGGAACCGAAGGCGGCGAATACCGCGATCAGGGTAGGGATGAACCCGGGGGCCCTCCACATGCTGTCGAGTTTCTCGATCTCCGCGCGTGAAAGACCCGTCTGTGCCACTTAGTTCATCGCTCCCATCAGCCAGAACACGGCACCCGCGAACGCGACAGCGGCGCAGAGTGCCAGAAAGATCGCCAGGGGCCTGCTGCCGGCCTGGTATGCGGACCAGGTGCCGCCGACCAGCAGGCCCGCGGCGATGAACAGCAGGTAGACGAGCCAGTGGCTCGAACCCTGCCCTGCCTGGGCAATTGTATCAATTACCGGCATGCGTCAGAGCGCTCCCTTGGTCGAAGGCACACCGTGGACCCGGGGATCGATCTCGACGGCCTCGCGCAGCGCACGGGCGACGGCCTTGTACTCGGCCTCGGTGATGTGGTGCGGGTCGCGGCCGTAGTGGCAGATCACGTGGAGGGTGATGCGCGCGTTCAGGGCGAGGGTCTCGAAGAAGTGCTCGTTGATCACCGTGGCGTAGTGGCCGCCGATGACGGCGGTGATCATCTGCTCCGGCTCGCCCTTCATCACGAAGTAGGGGCGGCCGGAGATGTCCACGACGGATTCGACGAGGGTCTCGTCCATCGGCAGCTGGCGGGACCCGAAGCGGCGGATGCCCTTCTTGTCGCCGACGGCCTCAAGCAGCGCGGTGCCCATGACGATGGCGGTGTCCTCGACGGTGTGGTGGGCGTCGATCTCGATGTCACCCTTGGCGTGCACCTTCAGGTCGAAGGAGCCGTGCACGGCGAAGGCGGTGAGCATGTGGTCGAAGAAGGGTAGGCCGGTGTCGACGTCCACCTGGCCGGTGCCGTCCAGGTTGATCTCCACCTGGATGTCGGATTCGGAGGTGGTGCGGCTGGCGCGGCCGATACGGTCTGTCATTACTGGTTCTCCTTGATTACTGCGGCTGCGGCGGCGAGGAACGCGTCGTTCTCCGCGGGCAGGCCGATGGTGGTGCGCAGGTGGCCGGCGACGCCGACGTCCCGGATGAGGACATCCCGGTCGAGGAAACCCTGCCAGGCGGTCTGCTGGTCGGCGAAGGGGCCGAAGAATACGAAGTTGGACTCGCTGGGCACAACCTCGTAACCCAGCTCCTCCAGCCCCGCGACGACGCGGATGCGCTCCTGCGCGAGCTTCTCGACGGTCGCGAGCGTGTCCTCCCGGTGCCGCAGCGCGACGGTGGCCGCCGCCTGGCTGAGCACGGACAGATGGTACGGCAGGCGCACCAGCATGACCGCCTCGACGAAGGCCGGGTCGGCGACGAAATAACCCAGGCGGCCACCGGCGAAGTCGAAGGCCTTGGACATGGTGCGCGAGACGACCAGCTTCGCCGGGTACTCGGCCAGCAGCGTGGTGGCCGAGGGGGAGGGCGAGAACTCGGCGTAGGCCTCGTCGACGATGACGATGCCGGGGGCGGCGTCGAGAAGCAGGCGCAGCGAGTCGATGGAGGTCACATCCCCCGTCGGGTTGTTCGGGGTGGTGACGAAGATGATCTCCGGCTGGTGCTCCCTGACCGCCTGCAGTGCGGCGTCGATGTCGATGCGGAAATCCGCGCCGCGGGGGCAGTCGATGAACTCGGTCTGCGTGCCGGCAGCCAGGATCGGGTGCATCGAATAGGAGGGCTGGAAACCCAGCACCCTGCGGCCCGGCCCGCCGAAGGCCTGCAGCAGCTGCTGGAGGGTCTCATTGGAGCCGTTGGCCGCCCACAGGTTGTCCACGGTCACCGCCACACCGGTCTGCTCGGTGACGTACCCGGCGAGCGCCTCCCGCAGCTCGACGGCATCCCGGTCGGGGTAGCGGTTGAGCCCGGAGGCAACCTTGGCCACGGTCTCCACGAGATCGTCGATGAGCGCCTGGGAGGGCGGGTACGGGTTCTCGTTGGTGTTCAGGCAGACGGGCACCTGCAGCTGCGGTGCACCGTAGGGGGACCTGCCGCGCAGCTCATCGCGCAGGGGCAGCTGGTCGAGGGTGAGTCGGGTCATGGTTAGTTGCCACCTTCCAGGGTTTCGAAACGGGCGCGGATGGCCTCGCCGTGGGCCGGCAGATCCTCCGCATCGGCCAGCGCGATGATGTGCGGGCCGATCTCCTTGAGGGCCACCTTGTCGTACTCGATGAGGTTGACCTCGCGGAGGAAGGTGTGGGTGGACAGCCCGGAGGAGAACCGCGCGGTACCGGAGGTCGGCAGCACATGGTTGGAACCGGCGGCGTAGTCGCCCAGCGGCACCGGCGAATAGGGGCCGACGAAGATCGCGCCGGCGTGGCGGATCCGTTCGGCGACCTCGCGGGGGTTGGCGGTGTGGATCTCCAGGTGCTCGGCGGCATACGCGTCGGTCACGGCGATGCCCTGCTCCAGGTCATCGACCAGCACGATGCCGGACTGGCGCCCCTTCAGGGCACCGGCGACCCGGTCGGCGTTGCGGGTGACGGTGTACCGGGCCTCGATCTCGTGGTCGACGGCGCGTGCCAGCTCCTCCGAATCAGTGATCAGCACGGAGGCGGCCAGGTCATCATGCTCCGCCTGGGAGATGAGGTCATAGGCCAGATAGACCGGGTCGGCCGTCCCATCGGCCAGGATCGCGATCTCCGAGGGACCGGCCTCCGCGTCGATGCCCACCACACCCTGGACCAGGCGCTTGGCGGCGGTGACGAAGATGTTGCCCGGCCCGGTGACGATGTCCACCGGCTCCAGACCGGCCCCATCATCGCCGTAGGCCAGCAGGGCCACGGCCTGCGCACCACCCACGGCCCAGACCTCCTCCACACCCAGCAGGTGACAGGCGGCGAGGATCGTCGGGTGCGGCCAACCGCCGTGCTCCGCCTGCGGCGGGGAGGCCACCACCAGGGAGGAGCAGCCCGCCTCCTGGGCAGGGACGACGTTCATGATCACGCTCGAGGGGTAGACGGCCTTACCGCCCGGGACATACAGACCCACGCGCTCGATCGGCAGGTGGACCTCGGTGACCGTGGCGCCCTCCGCCAGGGTCGTGGTGTGCGGTCCCGGCTTCTGCTCGCGGTGCACCTTGCGCACGCGGGCGATCGACTCCTGCAGCGCGGTGATGACCACCTCATCCAGGCTCTCCACCGCAGCGGCCAGCGCCGCCGCCGGCACCCGCACGGAGGCCGGGGTGACCCGGTCGAACTTCTCGCCGTACTCCAGGGCGGCCTGCGCGCCATGCTCACGGACGGCCTCCACGATCGGGGCGACGGTGGGCAGGACCGCGTTGACGTCGGTGCCGCCGCGCGGCAGTGCACGGCGCAGTTCACTGGTGGACGGGGTGCGACCACGCAGGTCGATCACGTTGAGCATCCGGAAGAGTCTCCTCGAACAGCCTGGAAGAAGGGGGGAAGGTCAGTACTATGTTGCCTTATTGTAGGTCTCCCGGTCGCTAGACTGGGCAGCACCCTGTTTCCCGGTCCATCCCCTGGAGGTGTCAGACCAATGGTGACCCTGACCGAGGTGTACGTCGCCGCGGAGAAGTTCGACTTCCACTGTTATGTGGGTTCCGACCGGCTGGTATTCCCCTGGCATGACCACGTGGTGACCGTCTACCTGGACGAGCGCAACCCTGCCGCACTGGTCTTCGACACCGAACTGCGCAACACCCTGAGCCTGGAGCACACCGCGGTGCTCGCCCGCACGATCACGACCTGGAACCGGGAACGTCTCGGCCCGACCGTGTCCATGCGGGTCGTCGACGACGCCATGGTGCGCCTGCACGCCCGTGCCAGCGTGCTCACCGGCACCGGCATCTCCACCGAACAGCTCGAGGACTTCGTGCGCCTGTCCATGGAGACCGCCCGCCTGGCGGTCGACCACCTCATCGAGGACTTCCCCGAACTGGCCCTGCCCGATACCGAGGAGAACTCGGCGCAACGCCGCAAACAGGACACCGCCGCCCTCGCCGGCCCCCTCCCCCGCGACCGCCACGTGAGCGTGAACAAACTCGATGACGACGTCGTGCGCCTGCGCGAGATCGACCACCGGCGCACCCAGGACGAGATCGACACGATCGACGACTTCGGATTCGAACCCCACGAGGAGTATTCCGCCAGCATGAGCACCGACCAGGACTGGGACGGCGAGGAGGACGACTGGGAGGACTCCATCCCCGAGGAGGTCACCCTCGACCGGATCCGTGAGACCCTGGCCGGGCTGGGCATAGAGAAGACCCACGGCGACGATGACGTCGTCATCGCCTGGATCAACGATGTCCTCTTCGGTTTCTTCCTGGACAACGGTCCCAGTTACCTGGTCAAGGGGCACTGGGACCCGGGCATGGACCCGGATGCCGACTATCTGCGGATCTTCCTGCTGTGCAACGACTGGAACGAATCGTCCATCACCACCAAGGCCTTCCCCCATGAGGACGACGACGGCCTGCAGGTGCGGGTGGAGTTCACCACCTCCGTGCGCGAGGGACTGACCGGCTTCCAGCTGGAGCACAACACCGCCGTGGCCATCAACCACGTGCTCCACGCCATCGACTCGATCAGTTCCGATTCCACGGGGGAATCAGCGGTCGCCTGGCCGTGAGGGGTGCCGGCGGATGTTGATGTAGGTCTGGTCCGGCAGGTCCGGGCAGGTAGTTCCCGACACGTATCCCGCGGGTGGTGCACTCCCCCGGTCGGCCGGTCACCTGGGAGACACATCCCCGGATCTACCGGTCCAGACCTACCTCAGGAGCCGGTCCAGCTCCCCCATCAGCTGCGCGGGCCGGCTGCGTCCCACGGGAGCCGGCGGGTAGCGCCGGAGGACGTCGACAAGTGCCGGACCGGCCTGCTGTGCGAACTGCCGGATCATCCGGTCCCCCGCCTGCGGATCCTCCGGAGCGAGTAGTTCCCGGATCCGGGCCGCGTTGGCGGCCGCCCGCAGGATGTGACCGACCTGGTGGGCCTTGCGGATGGGGTGCAGGTAGGCGGCGGAGGCTGCGTCCCCGGCGGCCTGCGCCGCCAGCCGCGCGATCTCGCCGGGGGCAGCCTTCGCCGCCCGGTGGGCGTCCATCGACGCCAGCCGTTGTCGTCTGGAGCGGGGTGCCCCGGCGATGAACTCACGCGCAGCGGCGATCGCCTCCCGGGGGCGGGGGTCCTCCGGGCAGGCCCGCTCGAAGAGTTCGAGGACACTCTCCGCGGCGGTGGTGGCGTAGGCGGCGACGGCACGCAGCTCCGCCGCACTGAGATCGAAGTCGCCGCTCACGGGAACTGCGCCCCCGTCAGTCGAAGTCCAGCCCCAGGTCGAGAGCCGGCGCCGAGTGCGTGAGCGAGCCGACGGCGAGGAAGTCGACGCCGGTCCCGGCATAATCGGCCGCCACGTCGAGGGTGAGCCCGCCGGAGGCCTCGAGCAGGGTTTCCGGGGCGAGGGTGTCGCGGCGCTGCACCGCCACCTGCACGGCCCAGGGTTCGAAGTTGTCCAGCATGATCTCGTCGGGCTTCTCGGGCAGCAGCTCATCGAACTGCCCGAGGGTGTCCACCTCGACCTCGCACCACTTGTCCGGGTATGCGTCCCGAACGGCGAGGAAGGCCGCGCGGACCCCGCCTGCGGCGATGACGTGGTTGTCCTTGATCAGGGCGCGGTCGCCGAGGCCGAGGCGGTGGTTGAGCCCCCCGCCGACGGTGACGGCATATTTCTGCAGCATGCGCATGCCGGGCAGGGTCTTGCGGGAATCGCGGATGCGGGCACCGGTGCCCTCGACGGCGTCAACCCAGGTGGCGGTGGCCGTGGCGATGCCGGAGAGGTGGGTCAGCAGGTTGAGCAGGGTGCGTTCGGCGGTGAGCAGGTCGCGGGTGCCGGCCTCGATGGTGGCGACCACGTCACCGGCTGCCACGCGGGTACCGTCCGGGGCGATCTCCTCGACCTTGAAGTCGGAGGTGGCCACCTGGCGCAGAACGCGGTCGACGACGAAGAGACCGGCGATGGTGCCGGGTCTGCGGGCGACGATGCGGGCGGTGGAGCGGTGCTCCGCGGAGACGGTGGCCCGGCTGGTGATGTCGGGGCCGTAGGTGAGATCCTCGTCCAGGGCCGTGGCGATGATCCGGTCCACGGCCTCGGGGTCGTATTCCGCGGCGGGGAGGGCGGGCGTTTCAGGCGACGTCATGGGTTTTACTGTATCGGGAGAGGCTCGCCTTCTGTGTCAGGGGTCACCAGAGCGCAGCACCAGTAGGCCAGTGCCCCCATGAAAGGGGCCGCGAGCCAGCCGATGCCCGGGGAGAGGGCGGGCACGATGCTCAGCCGGTCGCCTTCGCTGAGGCTGCCCAGTTCACCGGCGGAGTGCAGCAGTCCGGAGGTCACGGCCCCGACGGTGAGGAAGGAGAAGGCCGAGGCGGCGGCCACGAGGATCAGCCACCACAGCATCCCGGGTCCGCGGGTGGCGGGCGAGGTGATGTACACGCCGAGTGAGACGATGACGGCGAGCAGGCCGGTGGCGATGACGAAGCTGGCGAAGGAGACGAATTCGACGCTGACCATGGTCACGTCGATGGCCACCTTCCCCTCCTCGCGGAGGGTGCCGGTGTGGGCGGGGCGCAGCAGACCCCACAGGGCACCGACGACGCTGTAGAGCAGGAGTGAGACGGCCAGGATCCCCGCTGCGGAGCCGATCGGGCGGGGGATGGTCGTGCGTTTGAGGGGCATCGAGGTTAATTGCAGAACTTCCAGCGTCCGTCCTCGCGCTGATAGCGCTGGGTGCGGGTCTCCGACTGCCCGGCGGAGACGGCGGTGACCACAGCGGAGGCCCGGTCGCCCTCGACCTGCACGTCGGTGACTGAGGCGATGTGGGGTTGGGCGCTGACGTAGTAGTCCCACTCGGCGAGCGGCTGGTCCGGGATTCCGGCGAGGTCCATGGATGCGGCCCCGCCCTGGGCGGCGACGACCTCGTTGCAGGTGTTCTCCGGGATGTAGCGGAGGAACTGGTGGAAGGTGTCCATCTGGTAGATGCCGTGGACCAGGCCCTCGATCTCGGCGCGGTCGGACTCGCTGGCGGCGAGGCCACCCTGGACCGGCTCAGGTTCGACGTAGTTCTCCTGGGCGAGCGGATCCTCGGCCGGCGGTTCCTCCACCTCGGGCTCCGGCTCCGGCTCCGGCTCCTCGGTCTGCTCCGGCTCGGTCGTCTCCTCCTCCGTGGTGGTCTCCTCGGTGGTGGTTTCCTCGCTGATGATCTCGGAGGTCACCGTGGTGGGGGCGACGGTGGTGGTTTCGTCCGCGCTGTCGCCGGAGCCGCACGCCGCGACGAAGGTCAGGGGGGCGATCAGTGCCAGGGCGGCGATGGTCTTCTTCACAGTCATGCTGCTCACTTCCTGCGGACGTGTCCGGATTGCTGTGGCGTATCGAAGGGCCACCCTATCAAGCGCACCTGCGGTCCCGGCTGACATGTTCCTGAGAATTCTTTGGGACGGGTAGGCTCTCCTTTGTGCAGCTGACCCGGGAATCCATCATCGCCGCCGCCGTGGAGATCCTCGACTCCTACGGCCTGGCGGACATGACCATGCGTCGCGTCGCCACCTCGCTGAGTGTGGCCCCCGGCGCCCTGTACTGGCACATCTCCAATAAGCAGGAACTGATCGCTGCCATCGCGGAGGAGATCCTGCAGCCTGTACTCACGGAAGCCGCCCCCACCACCCCGGCTGATCTGGCCGCGCACCTGCGTGGGGCGATGCTCTCGCGTCGCGACGGCGCCGAGCTGGTCGCCGCCGCGCTCTCGCAGCCGGGCTCGGGGACACGCGCGGTCGTCGAGAAGCAGCTGGCCGACACGTTGGACGGTGACGAAGATCTCGTCCGGGTCGGGGCGGCCTCCCTGCTGCATCTCGTCCTCGGGGCGACCTCCCTGGAGCAGGCCCAGCGCCAGCATGCCGTCGACACCGGCGCCGAGGTGCCCACGGACGCCTCGGCGGACTTCCACCGCGGGGTCCGGTTGCTGCTGACGGGACTCGACGGGGCGGTGCAGTCCGGTGCGGCGCCTGACAAACAACTATGATCAGACCTCATGACTACTGAGTCCGACCACGATTACACCGTCTGGCCGGGTGACCCCTACCCGTTGGGTTCCACCTACGACGGCGCCGGCACCAACTTCGCCCTCTTCTCGAATGTCGCGGAGAAGGTGGAACTGTGCCTGATCGACCGGGAGGACAATGAGGTCCGCATCAACCTGGAGGAGGTCGACGCCAACGTCTGGCACTGCTACCTCCCCGGTGTGCAGCCGGGGCAGCGCTACGGCTACCGCGTCCACGGCCCGTACGACCCCCACAACGGCAAACGCTGCGACCCGAACAAGCTCCTCGTCGACCCCTACGCGCGGGCCTTCGACGGTGACTTCGACGGGCACCCCTCGTTGTTCTCCTATGACATATTCGCCGAGCCCCCGGGATCCGGCCGCAACACCGAGGACAGCCTCGGCCACACCATGAAGTCCGTGGTGATCAACCCGTTCTTCGACTGGGGTTCCGACCGCGCCCCGCGCATCCCCTACAACGAGACCGTCATCTACGAGACCCACGTCAAGGGCCTGACGATGACCCACCCGGACGTGCCCGCCAGCCTGCGCGGCACCTACGCCGGCCTGGCACACCCCGCGATCATCTCCTATCTCAAGGACCTGGGGGTCACCGCCATCGAGCTGATGCCGGTGCACCAGTTCCTCCAGGACGACCGCCTGCGTGAGCTGGGGCTGCGCAACTACTGGGGCTACAACACCTTCGGTTTCTTCGCCCCGCACCAGGACTACGCCGCCGCCGGCAAACCGGGTGGCGCGGTCTCCGAGTTCAAGGGCATGGTGCGCGCCTACCACGAGGCGGGCATGGAGGTGCTGCTCGATGTGGTGTACAACCACACCGCAGAGGGCAACCACCTGGGCCCGACGATCATGTTCCGCGGCATCGACAACGAGGCCTACTACCGCCTCGTCGACGACGACAAATACCACTACATGGACTACACGGGCACGGGCAACTCCCTCAACGTCCGTGACCCGCACTCACTGCAGCTGCTCATGGACTCGCTGCGCTACTGGATCACGGAGATGCACGTCGACGGCTTCCGTTTCGACCTCGCCTCCACCCTGGCCCGCGAACTCCACGACGTCGACCGCCTGGCCACCTTCTTCGACCTGGTCCAGCAGGACCCGGTGGTCTCCCAGGCCAAGCTCATCGCCGAGCCCTGGGACATCGGCCACGACGGTTACCAGGTGGGCAACTTCCCGCCGCTGTGGACGGAGTGGAACGGCAAGTACCGCGACACGGTGCGTGACTTCTGGCGCGGTGAACCCGCCACCCTGGGTGAGTTCGCCTCCCGGCTGACCGGTTCCTCGGACCTGTACGCCAACAACGGCCGCCGCCCCACCGCGTCCATCAACTTCATCACCGCCCATGACGGCTTCACGCTCAATGACCTGGTCAGCTACAACGAGAAGCACAACCTGGACAACGGGGAGGACAACCGTGACGGTGAGTCCCACAACCGTTCCTGGAACCACGGCGTGGAGGGCCCCACCGACGACCCGGAGATCCTCTCCCTGCGGGCCCGCCAGCGCCGCAACTTCCTGACCACCCTCATCCTCAGCCTGGGCACCCCGATGCTCGCCCACGGTGATGAGATGGCCCGTACCCAGTTCGGCAACAACAACGTCTACTGCCAGGACAACGAGCTGGCCTGGATGAACTGGGACCAGCTGAAGGAGAACTCCTCGCTGCACCAGTTCACCAGGCGGCTGCTCAACATCCGCCGCCGCCACCCCGTTTTCCGCCGCCGCCGTTTCCTGGCCGGCGGCCCCCTGGGTGCCGATGTCCGCGACCGTGACATCGCCTGGCTGGTGCCCTCCGGCAAGCTGATGACCCAGGACGACTGGGACTTCGCCTTCGGTAAGGCCCTCATGGTCTATCTCAACGGCAACGCGATCTCCGAGCCGGACAGCCGCGGCCAGAAGATCACCGACGACTCCTTCATCCTCATGTTCAACGCGCACTACGAGGAGATCGAGTTCACCCTGCCGCCGCGCGCCTTCGGCGTGCGCTGGCAGCTGCTGGTGGACACGACCGAGGACATCGGCTACCCGATCGAGGCCTCCATCATCGAGGCGAAGGGCACCATCACGGTCCCGGCGCGCGCGACGATGGTGCTCAAGCAGATCGAACCGCCGGCCTACGACGAGCTCGAGGAGGCGGATGAGGTCGAGGTCGTCGACGAGGCCGAGCGTGAGAAGGACCTCGGCCAGGCTGGTGACAAGGTGACCGCCGCCTCAAAGGCGACGGCGAGGGCGGTCGAGGCGCAGACAGCCGCGGAGCCCGCCGCAGAACCGGCCGAGGAACCGGTGCCCGGTGGGACCCCGCCGCAGGCACCGAAGACGCTGCCGGAGGAGACCGCCCGGGAGGCCCCGCTGAAGGACCAGTCCACCGAGGCTGATGTGGAGGCGAAGCGTCGGGCGGCGCTGCGCGACGACTACACCGACGTAGAGTAACGTCACGCCCGGTGCTGCTGCGCCACCGTGGCGTAGTGGTCCGCGACCCAATCAACCAGGGCCTGCGCCACGGGCAGGAGGCTGCGTCCCAGGTCAGTGAGTTCGTACTCCACCCGTGGCGGGACCTCCTCGAAGGCCCACCGGGCGATGAGCCCGTCCTCGGTCATCCTGCGCAGGCGCTGGGAGAGCATCTTCTGGGAGATCCCGTCGACGGTCTCCTCGATCCGGCCGTAGCGCCGCGGGCCCTCCTCCAGGGCCAGGACGATGAGGATGGTCCATTTATCGCCCACGGACTCAAGCAGTGCGCGGCTGGGGCAGGTGCGGTCGAAGGGATCGTAGCTGCCCGCCCAATCCGGCGAATGGCCGTTCATAACCACCTAGTCTAGTGGTGCCGGGGCGCGGGTACACTGGCCTTCCACTGTTCCTGCCTTCCCGATGAAAGAGAGTCGACGACGTGATCCCGGCCCACGGCGCCCAGCTGAGTGTCTCCGCCACGAGCATCCGCATTGAGAGATCGGCGCTGGCCGCCGCCCTCAGCGGCAAGGCCCTCGTCGAGGTGCCCCTCTCCTCCGTCACCGGTGTCAGCGCCACCGCCCCCTCGCTTGTCGACGCCGGCCGGGTCCTCCTCGAGGGCGCCGACATCGCCGTTGATTTCGCCCCCAACCAGGAGCGTGCTGCCGAGGATTTCATCGCCGATGTCGAGGCGGCCCTGCGCGGGGAGGCCCCGGCCGTATCCAACGGCGGAATCACAGGCCTGAGTTTCGTCGGCCTCGACGTCGAGACCGCCAACATGGATGTCGGTTCCATCTGCCAGATCGGGGTGGTCCGCATCATCGACGGTGTGGAGGTCGCCGCCGAGTCCTGGTTGTGCACCCCGCCCCCGGGGCTGGAGGAGTTCGGCCCGGACAACATCGCCATCCACGGCATCACCCCGGAAACCGTCGCCGGGCAGCCCGGCTTCGTGGAACGCCTGCCCGCTCTGCTCGACTTCATCGGGGATCTCCCGGTGGTGGCGCACAACGCCCAGTTCGACATGATGGCGCTGCAGCGGGCCTGTGAGGCCGGCGACGTGGCCGTGCCGACGCTGTCCTTCGGTTGTTCGCTGATCCTCTCCCGGGCAGCGAAGCTGGGCATCGCCAGCCACCGCCTGCCGGTCGTCGCGGAGGCCCTGGGGGTGCCGTTGGGGCGTCACCATGACGCCGTGGAGGATGCCCGTGCCGCCGCCCTGATCGTGGTGGAGCTGGCCCGCAACGCCGGGCACCGGGGCACCTACACCGATTTCCAGCACACGAGTGGTTTCACCATGGGCACCCTCAACGGGGAGCGGACGTGGCCGGTGCTGCGGGACCGTTCCGGCGCCCGGATCGCCATGCAGAAGGTGCAGCCGGACGTGCCGGTGGCCGCACCCGCCGAGGAGAAGAAGGCACCGCGCAAGGCGCCCTGGCAGTCGGTGTCCACCCCGGATGTGATCCCGGATTCCAACCCGGACGCCGACCCCACCGGCCCCCTCTTCGGCCAGCATGTCACCCTCACCGGTGATTTCGAGCCCTTTGACAAGGGCCGGCTGTGGTCGGCGATCGCGGAGCTGGGGGCGGACATCGGCAAGAACGTCACCCGCAAAACCACGGTCCTGGTGGCCGGTGAGTGGGCGACAAAGACCAGCAAGGAGAAGCGGGCCGAGGAGCTGATCGACAAGGGCCAGGAGATCCAGATCTGGACCTCCGCGCAGCTCTTCGCGGTGCTCGGCCTCGACCCGCAGACCCCGGACGACGACGAGCAGCCCCCGTTCTGATCCGCCTCAGCTGAGGTGGCGGCTGTGGTCGGCGGGGTCGGTGTCGTCGGAGACCAGCGACTGCAGGCGCGCCAGATCCTCCGGGTGCAGGCCGGGCTGATCAGCCACGGCCTCCAGCAGCATCCGCATCTGCCGGTCCAGGGCCGGGACGAGCTCCGGGTGGTCCTGTTCCTGAACGTGGGTGGTCAGCATCCGCAGGACCCGCAGCAGTGCGGCCACCACCTCGGTCTGGTCCCCACTCGTCTGCCGGAGCTGGTCGAAGGCGTGGGCGATGTACTCCTCCCGGGAGAGGTTCCAGGGCTGCACCAGCACCCGGCCGTCACCGTCCTGCAGAGCCGGCGGTGGCAGCGGGGTGGCCAGCACCGTGCGCATGAGGCTGCCCAGCCGGAGGATGATCTCGATGGCGGTGGTGGGATCGTTGATCGCCGGGCTCAGCGCGCGCAGGCCGATGTCCACGAGTTGGCGGATGGCGAAGTCGACATCCTGGAGCATGGTGCGCATGGGGGAGACCTCAATCGCCCCGGCCAGGTCGCGGCGGCTGCGCTGCGGGGGCGCGGGCCACACGCTGAACAGCGGCTCCCCGGCGTGGATGTAGGCACCCACCCGGGTCTCCATCCGCACGACGGTGCCGGACGGGACGACGTCGAACACCTGGCGCAGGTCCACCTGGCTGACCCAGCCGCTGCCGGGGGCGGGGATGAGGGCGGCATCGGCCGGGACATCCCGGTAGTGGCGGGGGTCGACCTCCCGCATGCCCGTAGGTACCTCATCCAGTGCGTTGACGACTTTGTCGCCTTCCTCGGCGATGAGCCGGGCGACGTTGCCCACCTGCAGACCGTGCGCCAGGTGGTCCAGGTGGACGATGATGCCGGCCACGGTGACCAGGGTGAGCACGACCGCCAGGGTCAGGGAGATCTGCGGGGCGGGGTCGGTGGCCTCCCCGCTGACGTTGGGCAGGACGAGCACGCAGTAGAAGAACGTGGCCACCAGCAGACCGATGACCTGCTGGCTGAGCCGGTCCCGGATGAATGAGCGCATCACCCGCGGGGAGAACTGGTCGCTGGCCAGCTGCAGGCTGACCACCGTGAGGGAGAAGACCACGCCGACTGTGGTGATCATCGCCCCGGCGACGGTGGACAGCAACCACGTGGCTGCGTTGCTGCTCATCGACAGCGTCAGCGGCACATCCGTGTCGTGGCCGAGGGTGTCGTCGAGGATGGTGGCGCCGACGGCCAGGGCGATGCCGGCCAGCATGATCAGTGCCGGGTGGAGGAAGAGGCTCTCGGCGAACCGGTCCCGGACAGAAGCCACCCGCAACCGCCAGGACAAACCCACCCGCTCCGCCACCGCCACTCCTCTCACCTGCCGAACAATGACCGGAGTCTACCGAATACCTGGGCGACCGGTTCCGCGGCCGCGCCCCCGAGACGACGCGCCGCAGGCAGCAGAGTGCGCTTGTTCTTCGGTACCGCACGCAGCACGTCCTCGTCGTCGAGCAGGGCGGCGTCGGCACGCGGCGGGTGCAGACCGGCGACCACCTGGTGGGGTCCCTGCGTGCCGGGGCGGATGTCGAAGTCGAAGATCTCCGTCGGGATGTGCAGCGTGACACAGGCGTTGGGGAGGTCCACCACGCTCGACAGATGGGCCCGCACCGGTGCCGCCCCGAGCAGGAGGTAGGCCTGCTCCCGGGTGTAGCCGAAGACCGTCAGATGGTCGATGGCGTGCAGGCAGGCCCGCTGGAAGGCCAGGTAGGGATCCAGGTGGCGCTGCCGGCCGTCCTCCGTTACGGAGACACCGGAGAAGGACAACCAGTCGTCATAGGAGGGTGCCGCGCTGCCCGGCACGAAGATGGCGTGGTCCTGGACATGGTAGGTGTCCATCCCGCCCGGGATGAGGTCGACGTGGAGCTCCACGACACCCCCCATCTCAATGGCACCGCACAGGGTGATCTCCCCGTCCCCCTGGGAGAAGTGCAGGTCCCCCACCGACAGGTTCGCCCCCGCCACGAACACCGGGTAGAACACCCGGCTCCCGCGGGTGAGATCACGGATGTCCTGGTTGCCCCCGTTCTCCCGCGGCGGGGTGGTCTGCGCGGCCTCCAGGGCGATACGTCCGGCCTCCTCCTCCGGCACCTGCCCCAGCAGCGCGCCGTGGGCCAGCGGCGGCAGGGCCAGGGGCGGGACCTTCCACGGATGGCGGGCGACGAGCCGGGCCTCCCGCTTATTCCAGCGGGTCAGCAGTTCCGCGGAGGGCGCGGTGCCCATCACCCCGGGGTGCGGAGCGCCCCGGAAGGAGACACCGGGGATGTGCCGGGAGGTGGCCTGCCCATCCCGGAAGTCCCAGATCGCCTTGTGCGCGTCCGGGAAATGCCCATGCAGCAGACCCCCGCCGTGGGAGGGGGCGAAGATGCCCGTGTAACCCCAGCCCTGTCCGGCCAGGGGCCCGGTCTGCTCCCCCTCGCTGGTGGGGCCGACATCGACGATGTCAACCACCAGCAGATCACCAGGCCGGGCGCCCTCCACGCGGAAAGGCCCGGACAGCTGGTGACCGATGTGGAAGGGGGCGGTCAGCACATCCCGGGCTGATTCGTCGTTGCGGACGGCACCGTCGAACCAGTCCCGGCAGTCGATCCGGAAGGTCTCCCCCGGCCGGACGGTGGCCACCGGCGGGATCTCCGGATGCCACCGGTTGTGGCCGAGAATGTCCTGCTCGTGGAATGGCCGGTCAGGGTCCAGGGGGAAGATCGTCGCGTGGTGGTTCATGACCCCACGGTAGCCGGAAAATGTGACGCACAACACTCCAGTGTCCAGCTCTGCCACGGGAAAATTCCCCGCGGCGGGAACCGCCGGCCTGTTTTCCGGGTCCAACAGTGGTGGAGACCCCGACATGTAAGGAGACCGCGAGACCATGACCGCACCGACACTGTCCCCCACCACCCTGCTGCCCGCCCTGCGCCCCGCCACCTGGCGCACCCACCGGGGCTTGAGCGATGACGGCTTCTGCGACACCGTCGCCACCATCGCCCTGTCCCGGGAACTGTGCGCGACGTTCGTCTGCGGGGACAGTGACATCAGCTACCGGGGGCTGGGCGAACTCGACCTCTCCGCCCGGCAGGCCTGGGAACTGGCTGCCCGCAACCTCATCACCCGCGCCCGCACCCCGGAGGGCATCCGGATACTCAGCCGTCCCCACGCGGACGGCCTGCAGGTGGCCATGCCCGGCGCGCCGGCGGAGAGCTGGCTGGCGCATCCGCACACCTTCACCATCCTCGACAGGCACCTCGCCGAGCTGCTCGGCGGACCCGTGGCATGGTGGTGGCCTGCGGCGGGGCGGCTGGTGGCGGTGCCGCGGGCGGACGTCGATAAGCAGGCGCGGAGAGAAGGGACGCTGGTGGAATGGCGTCACGGCTTCCCCGCAGCTGTGTCCTGTCCCCCGTTGCTGACCACTCCCGCCTAGGCTGGCATATGCACTTTTCCTGAATTCAGCACTGACCCGAGGAGATCCATGCGACGTCCCATCACCGCCACCTACCGCCTGCAGCTGCGGGGTCCACAGGCGGACCCGTCGGGACGGGCCTTCGGTTTCGCCGAGGCGGCCGCCCAGGTTCCCTATCTGCAGACCCTGGGCGTCAGCCACCTCTACCTCTCCCCCATCTTCACGGCTGACCCGACCTCCACCCACAACTATGACGTCACCGACCCCACGGAGATCAACCCGGAACTCGGCGGCATCGAGGGGCTGCGTGAACTCGCGGCCGTGGCACACGAGGCGGGCCTGGGCCTGATCATCGACATCGTGCCCAACCACCTCGGCGTGGAGAACCCGCGTCTGAACAGATGGTGGTGGGACGTGCTCAAGAACGGGCAGGACTCCGAGTACGAGCACTACTTCGACATCGACTGGCACGAGGACAACGGTGCCGGCGGCAAACTGGGCATGCCGGTGCTCGGTCAGCCGGGGGACGAGGACAAGCTCGAGTTGCGCGAGGAGGACGGCGAACTCGTCCTGGCCTACTACGAACATGTCTTCCCCGTGGCGGAGGGCACCTGCGAGGGCGTCGACGATGATGTGCTGGCCGTCTACGAACGCCAGTCCTACCGCCTGATGTACTGGCGCGACGGGGTGATCTCCTACCGGCGGTTCTTCTCCGTCAACGGCCTGGCCGGCATCCGCCAGGAGGACCCGCTGGTCTTCGAACACACCCACCGCATCGTCCGCCAGCTGATCGCCGAGGACCTCATCGACGGTGTCCGCGTCGACCACCCCGACGGGCTGTCGGACCCCTTCGGCTACCTCAACCGGCTGCGCGAGGTCGTCGGCCCCGACCGCTGGCTGCTGGTGGAGAAGATCCTTGAGGTCGATGAGGTCCTCGACCCCCGTCTCGCCGTCGACGGCACCACCGGATATGACGCCCTGCGGGAACTGGACGGTGTGTTCATCGCCCGGAAGGCGGAGGAGTCGATGTCCATGTTCGCACTCCAGCACTCCGGTTCCACCTGGGATGAGACAGCCGTGACTGTGGCGCAGCAGCAGCTCAAGCGGGAGGTCGCCGGTTCAGAACTGGCCGCGGAGATCCGTCGCCTGGCGCGCGCCATCCGCCGGGACAACTTCTCCACCGCCGGTTCCGCCGTCGATGAGCAGGATCTGACCACCACCATCATCGAACTGGTCGCGGCGATGCCCGTCTACCGCGCCGACTACCTCTCGCTGTCGCGCGTCACCGCCACCGTCGTCGCCGAGATGTCGCGCCGTTTCCCCTCCCGCCGCACCGCCCTCGACCTCATCGTCGCCGCCCTCAATGCCAACGGGGAGGCGAAGATCCGCTTCGCGCAGGTCTGCGGCGCCGTCATGGCCAAGGGGGTGGAGGACACCACCTTCTACCGCGCCTGCCGTCTGGTGTCGCTGCAGGAGGTGGGTGGCGCGCCGGGCCGTTTCGGTGTCTCCTCCGCGGAATTCCACCTGCTCCAGCAGGAACGTGCGCGCCTGTGGCCGAAGGCGATGACCACGCTGTCGACCCACGACACCAAACGCGGTGAGGATGTGCGCGCCCGCATCATCGAACTGACCGAACGCCCCAGCGAGTTCTCGGAGTTCATCCACCGGGTCTTCGCCATGGTGCCGGCCCCGGATGCGGGCACCGGCTACTTCCTCATCCAGAATCTGCTGGGGGTGTGGCCGGCGGACGGGCAGATCACCGAACAGCTCAGGGAACGGTTCCGGGCGTACACGGTCAAGGCGCTGCGGGAGGCCAGCGTGCACACCACCTGGACCGACCCCGTCGAGGCCTTCGAGACGGCCGTGCTGGACTGGGTGGAGGTGCTTTTCGACGGCCCCGTCACCTCCATCATCACCGAATTCGTCGCCCCGCTTGCCGACGCCACCACCACCATCTCCCTGGGCCGCAAGCTGCTGCAGCTGACCGGGCCGGGTGTCCCGGACGTCTACCAGGGCACCGAATTCTTCGACGACTCCCTCGTCGACCCGGACAACCGCCGTTTCGTGGACTACACCGCCCGCCACCAGACCCTGGACATCCTCCGCGAGGGGGTGGACTGGAATGACCTGGCCGCCGAGGCGGAGTGCCAGGAGGGCACCTCGGGGGTCTACCCGCACCTGGAGCTCTACGGCGACCGGGCGAAGCTGCACATCGTCCACGAGGGGCTGCAGGTACGCCACGACCACCCGGAATACTTCATCGGCGGCGACGTGCAGGCCGTCTTCGCGGACGGACCGGCCTACTCCCACCTCATCGGCCTGGCCCGCGGCAGTGTGAACCAGCCCGGTGAGGAGGGCATCGGCGTGATCACCCTGGCCACCCGCCGCCCGCTGCGTCTGGCGGAACGTGGGGGCTGGGCCGGCACGACCGTCACCCTGCCGCAGGGGCAGTGGCTGGACCGGCTGACGGGCCGCACCTACGAGGCAACCGTCCCCCTGGATGAGGTCATGGATCTCTTCCCCACGGCACTGCTGGTGAGGCAGGATGTCTGACCGGATGGCCCAGCTGGGCAGCCGCTACCACGAGTGGGTGCGCGCCCACCCGGATGCCGGGGAGGATTTCGGGGCGGCGGTCGAGGACCTGCTGGCCGATGCCGGTGTCACCTATGACCGGGTGATCGCCCGGGTGAAGGACTGGCCCTCCATGAAGGCGAAGGCCTATAAGCGCAGGGCTGACGGCAGCTGGATGTACCCGGAGCCGTGGGAGGACATCCACGATCTGATCGGCGTGCGCGTGACCGTCTTCCACTCCACGGAGATCCCCGTGGCCATCGGCGCGCTGCAGCAGTCCTTCCTCGTGGATCGTTCGGTGGACAAGACCGCGGAGACGCGCATCTCCGGTGGCTTCGGTTACGGTTCCCACCACCTCATCCTCACCGTCGACGAGAGTTCCGCCGACCTTGATGAGCTCGCCGCCTACCCGGGTGTGAGTTTCGAGGTGCAGGTGCGCACGGTGCTGCAGCACGCGTGGGCGGAGTTTGAGCACGATATCCGTTATAAGCGGGGACGGGATCCGGTGGACCCGCGGGTGGACCGGGCCTTCACCCTGGCGGCGGGCCTGATCGAGCTGGCGGACCAGCAGTTCGACCAGATCGCGGTGCTGCAGTACACCGATGACGCCGCCGGCGATGATGTCGAACTGACCGCGGAGACCCTGCCGGGCATCCTGACGATGCTGCTGGGCAACCGTTTCCCGGGTTCGCGTTCGGAGAATTACCGCTTCCTCATGGAGATCCTCGCCGCCGACGGCATCACCACCGTCGCGGAACTGGCGGCGTTGCTCGACGACGTGGACATCGAGGCGGTGCGCGGGGCCATGCGCTACCGGTTCCACCCCGGCCAGATCCGGCTCATCGATGATCTGCTGCTGCGCCGTTACGGTCGGGCACACGTCGACCGCACCAGCAAGATCGGTCAGCGACCCCAGTTGCGGCCCGCGCAGCTGGCCCGCCGACTGGAAATGATGCGCACCGCGCGGATCAAGCGCGAAGATTGATCCGGCACCCATTAGCATGGAGCGGGTCAACACCAATTGCCCAATAAGGAGCACTGTCCCATGAACCTGGTTTCGTCCATCCGCGAAGATTTCCCCGAGGCGGCAGACTTCCTGCATGTGTGGGCACTGTCCATCGCGGATTTCTTCCGCCCGATGGGCATTGACTTCCCGCCGGCAGGCTGGGGTCTCTGGTAGTAGCCCCACCGGGTTTGTTGACATATCATCGTCAACATGAACAGACCCATCTCCTTCGGCCTCGACACCTTCGGCGACGTCACCGTCACTCTTGACGGCACCCCGGTCCCCCACGACCAGGTACTACGTGACATCGTCGCGGAAGGCGTCGAGGCCGACCGCGTCGGCGTGGACGTCTTCGGCATCGGTGAACACCACCGCCCCGACTACGCTGTCTCCGCCCCCGACGTGGTCCTCACCGCCATCGCCGCCCGCACGGAGCGCATCCGTCTCACAACTTCCGTCATCGTCTTATCCTCCGACGACCCGGTGCGGATCTTCGAGCGTTTCTCCACCCTCCAGGCCATCTCCTCGGGCCGTGCCGAGATGACCCTGGGACGCGGCTCCTTCATCGAGTCCTTCCCGCTCTTCGGCTACGACCTCTGCGACTACGAGCGCCTCTTCGAGGAGAAGCTCGAGCTCATGCGCGTACTTCTCGACGCCGACGCCTCCCGCACCCCCATCCCCTGGGACCGCGCGCCGGAGCACATCTACCCGCCCACGGCCACCCCGCTGCAGGCCTGGGTCGCCGTCGGCGGCTCCCCCGAGTCCGTCATCCGGGCCGCCCGCCACCGCATGCCCCTCATGCTGGCCGTCATCGGCGGCGCCGCCCGCCGCTTCCGCCCCTTCGTCGACCTCTACCACCGGGCCAACGAGGAATTCGGCCAGCCGCAGGCCCCCATCGGTGTGCACTCCCCCGGTCTGATCGCCGACACCGACGCCGAGGCCCAGGAACGCCTCTACGAGCACTGGTACGTCGGGCAGCGCCGGGTGGGCGCCGAACGCGGTTGGCCGACCCCGACCCTGGAACAGTTCACCCGGGAGATCACCCACGGCGCGCTCTACGTCGGTTCCCCCGCGACGGTGGCGGCGAAGATCGCCGACACGGTCCAGGCCCTCGACCTGGACCGTTTCACCCTGAAATACGCCAACGGACCCGTCCCGCACGAGCACAACATGGACACCATCCGCCTCTACGGCGAGGAGGTCATCCCGCGGGTACGGGAGTTGCTTTCTCAGTAACTGTCGTAGCCGCGCAGCCGGTCGAGTTCGCGCCGTTCGCGCTTCGTCGGGCGGCCGGCCCCGCGGTCACGCCTGGGCAGGGAAGCCAGGACCTCCTTCGGCGGGGGCGGCGGGGAATGGTCGATGTAGCAGGTGCGGGCGACCGGCGCCCCGACGCGCTTACGCACGGTGCCGGTGACCTCCAGGTCCAGCTCCCGGTGGCTGATCCACACGCGGACCCGGTCGCCGGGCACGACCTGCTGGGCGGGCTTGACGGCGTGGCCGTTGAGCTTCACGTGCCCGGCGCGGACGGCGGTGGCGGCGTCGGAACGCGTCTTGAAGATGCGCACCGCCCACACCCACACGTCAATACGGACTGCCTCACTCATCCGTGTGCCTAGCGGTTGTCCCTGTGGTTGACGATCTTCTGGATCTTGTTCCAGTTGTAGAACCCGCCCACCACTGCGACGACGAGGCCGAGGATGATCCAGGTCCAGCTGGTGAACAGCAGGCCGAGTGCGAGACCACCGACGACACCACCGCCGACGCTGAGGACGGCGTTGCGGGAGTACCGGCGCACGGACTGTTTGCGCTGTTCGATCGGGTTGTTCGGGCGACGTTGCATGGTCATGGGGTCCATCCTAGTACTCGATCCATGCGGTCCCCGCCTCAGCGGGGATGACCGCCCCAGCGGTCAGCGCAGCCAGCGTCGACTCCAGTTCCCCCCGCCCGCCCGGAGCCACGGCAAGGGTGTAGGTCACGGCCGCCCCGTAGTCGGTGTCGGTGACGGATACCCCGCGGGCACGCAGGTCGGATTCCAGGCGCCCGGCGTCGGCGTGCGGCACCTCGATACGGTAAAGCTCCCGGATCGCGCGGGTCACCCGGTCGACCGCAGGCATGAGGTCGCCGACGGACTGGGAGTAGGCGTGCACCAGGCCGCCGGCGCCGAGCTTGATGCCGCCGAACCAGCGGACGACGACCACGGTGACGTCGAGAAGCCCGGAGCCCTTGAGCATGTCGAGCATCGGTTTGCCGGCGGTGCCGGAGGGCTCGCCGTCATCGGAGGAACGCTCCACCGGGTTCGAACCCTCGACGTGGATGAGGTAGGCGCTGCAGTGGTGGCGCGCATCCGGGTACTGTGCCCGGATCTCATGGATGAAATCCCGGGCGGCCTCATCGCTCGGGGTGCGGCGGGCCAGGGAGAGGAAGCGGGACCTTTTGACCTCCCATTCGTGCGTCCACGTCTGATCGGCGGCGGGCAACTGGTAGGTCGTGAGCATGAGCACTGATATTAGCCGCCTGTTTGATTAGCCTGGGGCGCATGACTGCTCATGAACCCTTCTCCGTGTGGGCGCCCAACGCCCGCGACGTCCGACTCCGCCTCGACGGGGAGGTGCTGCCCATGCGCGCCACCCAGGGTGACTGGTGGTTCGCCGACCGGGTGGCCGAGCCCGGCATGCGCTACGGCTTCGAGCTCTTCGACGGCCGCGACTGGTCCAAGACCCTGCCCGACCCGCGCAGCACCGCCCAGCCCGACGGCGTCCACGGCCTCAGCGAGGTCACCGACCCGGAATACGCATGGACCGCCGAGAACTGGACCGGCCGCTCCCTGGCGGGCCAGGTCATCTACGAGCTCCACGTGGGCACCTTCAGCCCGGAGGGCACCTTTGCCGGGGTCATCGGCAAGCTCGACTACCTGCGTGAGCTGGGAGTCACCGCCATTGAGCTCATGCCCGTCCAACCCTTCGGCGGCGACCGCAACTGGGGCTACGACGGCGTCGAGTGGCATGCCGTCCATGCCGGTTACGGCGGGCCGGAAGGCCTGAAACAGCTTGTCGACGCCGCCCACGCCAAAGGCCTCGGCGTCATCCTCGACGTCGTGTACAACCACTTCGGCCCCGACGGCAACTACAACGGCATGTTCGGCCCCTACACCTCCGGCGGGTCCACCGGCTGGGGGGATGTGGTCAACATCTCCGGCCACGACTCCGACGAGGTACGCGCCTACATCCTCGACGCCGTCCGCCTGTGGCTTGACGAGTACCGCATCGACGGTCTGCGCCTGGACGCCGTCCACTCCCTCGACGACACCGGCGCGTACTCCCTGCTCGAGCAGATGCAGTCCATCGCCGACGACATCGCGGCACGCACTGGTGTCCCCCGCTACCTCATCGCCGAATCCGACCTCAACGACCCGCGCGTGATCACCGGGACCGACGGCGGCGGTTACGGACTGGCCGGCCAGTGGGTCGACGACATCCACCACGCCCTGCACACCATCGTCTCCGGCGAGAACCACGCCTACTACGAGGACTTCGGCTCACTCGACGCCCTGGCCAAGACCCTGCGCGGCGGCTACTACTTCGACGGCACGTACTCCTCCTACCGTGGACGCGCCCACGGCCGGCCGATCAACACCGCCGCCATCCCCGCCCACCGCCTGGTCACCTACACCACCACCCACGACCAGACCGGCAACCGGGCCGGCGGCGACCGGCCGTCGATGAGCCTCACGCCCGCCCAGCAGGTGCTCAAGGCCGCGGTCATCTACTCCTCCCCCTTCACCCCCATGCTGTTCATGGGTGAGGAATTCGGTGCGCAGACCCCCTTCGCCTTCTTCTGCTCCCATACCGACGCCGAACTCAACCGCCTGACCTCCGAGGGGCGCAAACGGGAATTCGCCCGCTCCGGTTGGGATGACTCCGAGGTGCCGGACCCCGCCGACCCGGCCACTTTCGAGGCCTCGAAACTGGACTGGGACTTCACCGACGAACAGCAGGAGATCCACGCCGCCTACCGGAAGCTGCTGCACCTGCGCCGCGAACTGGGTCTGGCCCGCCCCGACCTGTCGAAGCTGCTCGTGGAAACCGGCACCGAGGAGGACAAGTGGCTGGCGATGGGACATGAGGACGTCATGCTCGTGGCCAACCTCTCCGACCGTCCGGTGGTGGCGCCGTTCGGCGGCGAGCTGATCTGGTCCTTCACCCAACCGGCGGTGGAACCGGACCGGACCGAGCTGGGTGCGTGGGAGTTCGCGCTGATCCGGCGGTAGAGGCGCAGTGGCGCGCCCACTGGATGCGCAACATCTGACACCACCGGAACCAGCGAACAGCGACGATGCGCGCTGATGCCACCCAGGGCTGTCAGTTATTGCGCACCGGTCGAGCAGTACCGCCTCACATGTTCACGAGGTACTCGTACTCCGGGGTGCCGGGGCGCAGGTGCTGGCAGTCGATGCGCGAGGCGGCCATGCGCTCCATCAACGGATCGAAGTTGCTGGCGCTGCCGAGCTCAAGGCCGACGAGTGCCGCACCGGTCTCCCGGTTGTTGCGCTTGAGGTACTCGAAGAGGGTGATGTCGTCGTCGGGGCCGAGGATGTCGTTGAGGAAGTGGCGCAGCTGGCCCGGCTCCTGGGGGAAGTTGACCAGGAAGTAGTGCTTGAGGCCGCGGTGGATCAGGGAACGCTCCATGATCTCGGCGTAGCGCAGGACATCGTTGTTGCCGCCGGAGATGATGCACACGACAACGGAGTCCTGCTGCAGGTTCATCTCCTTCATGCCGGTCACCGACAGGGCGCCGGCGGGTTCGGTGATGATGCCCTCGTTCTGGTACAGCTGCAGCATCTCGGTGCACACCGCACCCTCGGAGACGTCCATGACGTGGATGCGGCCCTGGTTACGCTCGGCGATGTAGTACGGCAGGTCACCGATGCGCTTGACGGCGGCGCCGTCAACAAAGGGGTCCACGGCCTCGAGGGTGACCGGCCCCCCGGCGCTCAGGGCGGCCTGGAGGGAGGCCGCACCGGCGGGCTCGACGCCGACGATCGCGGTGCGCGGGGCCATGTCGGCGAGGTAGCTGGTCACACCGGCGAGCAGGCCGCCGCCGCCGACGGGCACGAAGACGGTGTCCAGGGACTTACCGATGGCCGTCAGCTGGGTGAGCATCTCCGCGGCGACGGTGCCCTGGCCGATGACGGTGTCGCGGGCGTCGAAGGGTTCGATGATGGTGGCGCCGCGCTCGATGGCGTCGATACGCGCAGCCGCGGCGGCCTCGTCGAAGTTGTTGCCGGTGACCACGAGCTCGACCATGTCGCCGCCGTGGACGATGATGCGGTCACGCTTCTGCTTCGGGGTCTGGACGGGCACGAAGATCCGGCCGGGGATGCCCATGGTGCGGCAGGCGTAGGCCACACCCTGGGCGTGGTTGCCTGCCGACGCCGCGACGATGCCCGCCGCCCGCTGTTCATCGTTGAGGTTGGCGATGGCGTAGTAGGCGCCGCGGATCTTGTAGGAACGCACATCCTGGAGGTCCTCGCGCTTGAGGTAGACCTCGACACCGGTATCCTCGGAGAGACGGGGGCAGTACTGCAGCGGGGTCGGTTCAATAATTGATGAGATCCGGGCCTGAGCCAACTGAATATCCGAGGCGTGGACGGGCTCGAAGGTGGTTGCTGCAGTGGGGTTGTCGCTCATGTCGTCACAGTGTAGTCCCCCGCCATCCCTGTCCCCGCCCCGCCGTCCGGTTCATGGAAGGTTCACCGGGACACCCCCGGGAGTTTGCCGGGCAGACATTTCATCACACCATTCTGAGCAGCGTTCTTCATCCACGTAACACTCAGGAGCCCTCCAGTGTCCTTCCGTCGTTCTGCCGTTGCCCTGTGCGCGGCCGTCGCCACCGGTCTGAGCATCGCCCCCGCCCAGGCCGCCATCGTCGCCGAGCCGATCGAATACTCCGCGCCGGGTGCCGGCCTGTCGCTCACACCGATCGGCGCCTACGATTCCGGTGTCTTCGACGAGTCCGCGGCCGAGATCGTCGCATACCACGCAGGTTCGCAGCGGGTGCTCACCATCAACGCACGGTCCGGCAACATCGACCTGCTCGACATCTCCGACCCCACCAGGCCGGAGAAGGTCGGCGAGGTTTCCGCCGGTGCGGGCAACGGCATCAACTCCGTCGCCATCCGTGCGGACGGCCTGGCCGTGGCCAACGTCGAACCGGAGGACAAGACCGCGGAGGGCTCCATGCTCTTCTTCGACGCCACCACCGGTGAAGAGCTGGGCACGGTCATGCTGGGCAACAACGGCGAGCACGACGCCGCGCTGCCCGACATGGTGGGCATCTCCGCCGACGGGCGCTACGCATTCTCCGCCAACGAGGGCGAGCCGGCCGAGGACTACAGCTTCGACCCGGAAGGTTCGGTCTCCATCGTGGCTCTGCCGAAGAGCATCCAGGCCCCGGCGCAGTCGGATGTCCGCGTCGCCGACTTCCGCGCCTTCAACGCCCCCGGCGCCCTGCCGGAGGGCGTGCGCATCTTCGGCCAGGTCGGGAACTCCACCACCGTCGCGCAGAACCTCGAGCCGGAGTACATCACCGAGATCGACGGCAGGCTCTACACCACTCTGCAGGAGAACAACGCCGTCGCGGTCGTGGACCTGGAGTCCGCGACCGTGGAAAAGCTCCTCCCCCTCGGACACCAGGACCACTCCGTCACCCCGCTCGACGCCTCCGACAAGGACGGCGGCATCAACATCCGCAACTGGCCGGTCAAGGGCATCCACCAGCCCGACGCCATCGGTGCGTACACCGCAGCCAACGGCCGCAACCACCTGGTCATGGCCAACGAGGGTGACGCCCGCGACTGGGAGGCCTACTCGGAGGAGGCGCGCCTGAAGAAGGTGCAGCTGTGCGAGGGCTACCAGGGCCTGACCGCAGGCGAGATCGAACACCTCCAGTCCGATGAGGGCGCCGGCCGCCTCAACGTGACCACCGCCGAGGGCCTGAGCGAGGACGGCAGCTGCCACACCCAGCTCTACTCCTACGGCTCGCGTTCCTTCTCCGTGATCGACACCGAGGGCAGGCTGGTCTTCAACTCCGGCGACGATTTCGAGCAGATCCTGGCGAAGGCCGTCCCGGAGTACTTCAACTCCAACCACTCGGAATCCAACTTCGAGGGTCGTTCCGACGACAAGGGCCCGGAGCCGGAGGGCCTGGCCCTCGGGGAGATCGACGGCCGCACCTACGCCTTCGTCGGCCTGGAGCGCATCGGCGGCATCATGGTCTACGACATCACCGACCCGGCCCACTCCAAGTTCGTCACCTACGTGAACAACCGCGATTTCGCCATCTCCATGGAGGATTCCACCGACATCGACGCCGACCTGCCGCAGGCCGGCGACCTCGGCCCGGAGGGGCTGGCCTTCATTCCGGCCGCCGACTCCCCCAACCGGAAGAACCTGCTCGTCGTGGGTAACGAGGTCTCCGGCACCACCACGATCTTCCAGATCGACGGCCATGAGCTGCGGCCGGAGGGCTCCTCCTTCTCCTCCAGTCTGGGCTGAACCCTCGCGGTGGCAGCCCGCGCCTGCTAAGTTCTACAACGATCTGATCTCATATCCCCTCAAGGAGTACCCGTGATTCGTCGTCGACTCTCTGTCGCCCTGGTTGCCGCAGTCGGCACCTCCCTGGCCCTGGTCACCCCGGTCCAGGCAGAGACCCCCGGGGGATCGGTGGAGACCATCCTCGCCCAGTCCTCCGGTTCCTCCACCTCCACCACGGATGATGACGAGGACGTCATCATCGACGACGATGCGGACGACGAGGACGACTACGAGATGCCGGAGTGGGCACAGTCGGCGGTCCTCGACGATGAGGGACTGCTGGTTGTGGAGGTCCTCCGCGCGATCATGGCCCTCGGTCTGGCCGTGACCCAGGGCGCGACCGTCGTCCTGCCCTTCATCCCGGGCGGTGAGGACATGCTCCGCGACTTCCTCATCTCCATCGGTATCCAGCCTTAAGGGAAGCATGTGGAAGGGCCCGCGGGGATCTCCCCGCGGGCCCTTCCGCCATGTCCTCAGCAGGAACTAGAAGAGTTCCCTGGTGGCGATGCGTGCGCCCTCGACGAGGGACTCCAGCTTCGCCCAGGCGATCTGGTGGTGCAGACGGCCGCCCAGGCCGCAGTCGGTGGCGGCGACGACGTTCTCCGGGCCGACGACCTCGGCGAACTGGATGATGCGGTCGGCGACCAGGCGCGGGTGCTCCACGGCGTTGGTGTTGTGAGAGATGACACCCGGGTAGATCAGGGAACCCTCGGGCAGTTTGTGGTCCTGCCAGACGCGCCACTCGTGGGCGTGGCGCGGGGAGGCACCCTCGAAGGAGAAGCCGCCGACCTCGGCGCGCAGGATCTCCTCGATGATGTCGCCGAAGGGCACGTCGGTGACGTGCGGGCCGTGCCAGGATCCCCAGCAGATGTGCAGACGGGTCTGTTCCTTCGGCAGGCCCTTGAGGGAGTGGTTGATGGCGTCGACGCGGGTGCGCAGCCAGTCACGGTAGTCCGCCAGCGAAGGCTCCGGGTTGATCTGGTCCCAGGACTCGGCCAGGTCCGGGGCGTCGAGTTGGACGGTGAAACCGGCGTCGGTGATGGCCTTGTACTCCTGGGCCATGGCGTCGGCGCAGGCCCACACGACCTCGTCGTCCGTGGCGTAGTGCTCGTTCTTCAGGCGGGCGGCGGAACCCGGGGACAGGGCGGCGACGAAGCCGTCCCTGGCGCCGACGGCGTCCATGGCGCCGCGCATGAGTTTGACGTCAGCCTCGACCTCATCCTGGCCGATGTAGGTGATCGGGCCGGTGAACTTCGGGTTGCCCACCTTGGCGCGGCCGGTGAAGATACCGGACTCCGGGTCTTCGTAGGCCTCGTTGAACAGCTGGCGGTCGCGGCGGTCAGCGAAGGAGGTCAGCTGGATGTTGCCCGGGGTGGAACGCACGACGTCCTGGCTGGCCCAGCGGTCCTCGTCGGTCATCGTCAGGCCGCCGAGGCGGGAGAAGGAGTAGTTCCACCAGGCGCCGTAGTCGATGGCACCGGAGGTGATGTGGCCGTACTCGCCCTCGTTGATGATGTCGATGCCCATGTCCACCTGACGCTTGACCACGTCGTTGACGGCGGTCTGCAGGATCCCGAAGAACTGCTCATCGGGGAGCTCGCCGGCGGCGCGCTGCCTGTTCGCCTCCAGCAGTTCCGGGGTACGCGGGAGGGAACCCACGTGGGTGGTACGGATCTTGTTCACTGACATTCAGACTCCAATACGAAAATAGACTGTGCGGTCTATGGTAACCGATGTTCCGCAGTCTTCCCGATCCGGCTCACGTTTTTATGCAGGGGTGCCGCTTCCGCATATCAACCCAGGATCCCCGGCCCCATCGTGGCCTTGAGGTCACCCATCAGGGAACCGGAACGGTCGACGCGCAGATGCTCGCCGAGGATCATGGTGGTGGACTCCTCGCCGTCGACAAGCTTGAGGTAGACGTCGGAGTCGCCGACGTTGCCCACCAGGACCTCCTTGAGCTTGCGGATGTTGGCCATGGTGCACTGGTCGGTGCGCATGGTCAGCCGCAGCGGCAGCCCGGCGCCGTTGCCGGGGCCGAGCTCCGGGACCTTCAGGTCATCGCAGAACAGGGACATGCGGTCATCGCGGATGGAGACGTGCGCCTTGGCCAGGATGATGTTGTCCTCGACGATCTGGGAGGACACCAGGGAGTAGACCTTGTTGAAGACCAGCAGCTCCACCTGGGCGCCGTTGTGGTCCTCCATGGTGACGATCGCCCAGGGGGAACCGTCCTTCTTGGAGAACCGCCTGTCCACGCCCGAGATGATGCCGCCGATGGTCACCTCCGCGCCGTGGCGCATCTCCCCACCCAGGATGGTGGTCAGGGGCGTGTCGATCTGTGCCGCCAGTGCATCCTCGTAACCGTCGAGCGGGTGCCCGGAGACGTAGAGTCCGAGCATCTCGCGTTCCAGAGCCAGCTCGTGCTTGCGCTCCCAGGCGTCCTCGGGAACCTCGATGGCGAACATGCTGGCCCCGGCATCCTCGCCGTCGTCGCCGCCGAAGCTGGCGAAGAGGTCGAACTGGCCCTTGTCGGCGGCTTTCTTCGTCGCCAGTACCGAGTCGACCGCATCCTCGTGGATGAGCATGAGTCCCTTGCGGGAGTGGTCGAGGGAGTCGAAGGCACCGCCCTTGATGAGGGATTCGGTGATGCGCTTGTTGCAGGGCAGCAGGTCGATCTTCTCCAGGTAGTCGGAGAAGCTCGTGAAATGGCCCTTCGCCTTGCGCGTGGCGACGATCGAGTCCACCACTTCCGCGCCCACGTTGCGGATCGCACCCAGCCCGAAACGGATGTCCTCCCCCACGGCCAGGAAGTCGTTCTCGGATTCGTTGACATCCGGCGACAGCACCCGGATACCCAGGTGACGGCAGTCCGAGAGGTAGATCGCGGACTTGTCCTTCCTGTCCGCCACGGAGGTCAGCAGGGCCGCCATGTACTCGGGCGCGTAGTGGGCCTTGAGATAGGCCGTCCAGAAGGAGACCAGGCCGTAGCCCGCGGCGTGCGATTTGTTGAACGCGTAGGAGGCGAAGGGCAGGATCGTGTCCCACAGCGCCTTGATGGCGTCCTTGCCGAAGCCGTTGTCCTGCATGCCGGCCTCGAATTTGGCGTATTCTTTCTCCAGCACCTCGGGCTGCTTCTTACCCATGGCCTTACGGAAACCATCGGCCTCACCGGCGGTGTAGTTGGCCACCTTCTGGGAAATACGCATGATCTGCTCCTGGTAGACGATCAGACCATAGGTCTCGTCCAGGATCTCCCGCAGCGGTTCCTCCAGCTCCGGGTGGATCGGCTCGATCGGCTTGCGCCCGTTCTTGCGGTCCGCATAATCCAGGTGCGCGTTCACACCCATGGGGCCGGGGCGGTAGAGCGCCAGGGAGGCGACGATGTCATTGAAGCCCGTCGGCTGCATGCGCTTGAGCAGCTCCTGCATGCCGCCGGAGTCCAGCTGGAACACACCCAGGGTGGAACCGCGGCCCAGCAGCTCGTAGGTCTCGGTGTCCTCGACGGGGAGGTTCTCCAGGTCGATGTCGAGGCCACGGTTCTTCTTGATGTTCTCCAGGGCGTCACCGATGACGGTGAGGTTGCGCAGACCCAGGAAGTCCATCTTCAGCAGGCCGATGTTCTCACAGGCCGGGTAGTCCCAGCCGGTGATCAGTGCACCGTCGGCGGGGCGCTTCCACATGGGGATGCAGTCCAGCAGCGGCACGCTCGCCATGATCACCGCACAGGCGTGCACGCCGGCCTGGCGGACCACACCCTCCAGACCGCGGGCGGTCTCGTAGATCTTCCGGATGTCGGGGTCCGTCTCGATGAGGCTGCGGACCTCACCGGCCTCGGCGTAGCGCTCGTGCGAGGAGTCGGTGATGCCGGCCAGGGGGATGTCCTTGGCCATGATCGGCGGCGGCAGGACCTTGGTGATGCGGTCGGCCATCTGATAGCCGGCCTGACCGAACTGCACACGGGCGGAGTCCTTGAGCGCCTGCTTCGTCTTCACCGTGCCGAAGGTGATCACCTGGGCGATCTTGTCCTCGCCCCAGCGGTCCGCGGCGTAGCGGATCATCTCACCGCGGCGGCGGTCATCGAAGTCGATATCGATATCGGGTGCCGACGGCCGCTCCGGGTTGAGGAAACGCTCGAACAGCAGGCCGTGTTCGATGGGGTCGATGTTGGTGATGGTCAGGGCATAGGCCACGAGTGCACCGGCGGCGGAACCACGGCCCGGGCCGACCCAGATGCCGATGGAACGGGCGTGTTTGATGATCTCGGCGACGATGAGGAAGTACGAGGGGTACCCCTTCATGTCGATGATCTCGATCTCGTAGTTCGCGCGGTCGATGTAGTCCTGGGGGACCTCGGCGCCGTCGAAACGCTCCTTCAGCCCCGCCATCACCTCATGGTGCAGCCACGTCGTCGGGGTGTGGCCCTCCGGCACATCAGCGACCGGCATGCGGTCATGCGGGTGCGGCTCCCAGATCTCGCCGTAGTCCTGGACGCGCTCGGCGATCCACAGGGTGTTGTCGCAGCCGTCGGGGACGATGTCGTCGAAGAGCGCGCGCATCTCCGCGGCGGACTTGATGTAGTAGCCGGTGCCGTCGAATTTGAAACGGTCCGGGTCGCTCAGCGTCTTGCCGGTCTGCACACACAGCATCGCCTCATGCGCCTGCGCCTGGGACTCCAGGACATAGTGGCAGTCATTGGTCACCAGCGGCGGCAGATCCAGCTTCTTGCCGATCTCCAGCAGCTCCCGGCGCACCCGCTGCTCAATGTGCAGGCCGTGGTCCATCAACTCGAGGAAGTAGTTGTCCCGGCCGTAGATGTCCTGCCACATCGCCGCAGCCTCCAGGGCCTGGTCGAACTGGCCCAGCCGCAGGCGGGTCTGCACGTCACCGGAGGGGCAGCCGGTGGTGGCGATGATGCCGTCAGCGCGCTCGGCGATCAGCTCCACATCCATGCGCGGCCACTTGCCCAGCTGACCCTCATAGGAGGCCATCGACGACAGGTGGAACAGATTCCTCAGACCGGTGGCGTTCTCCGCGATCATCGTCTGGTGCAGGTAGGCACCCGAGGCCGAGACATCATCGGACTTCTGGTGCGGCTCACCCCAGCGCACACGCGTCTTGTTGAAACGGCTCTCCGGCGCCAGATAAGACTCGATGCCGATGATCGGCTTCACGCCCGCCTTGGTCATCGCCCGGTAGAACGCATCCGAACCGAACATGTTGCCGTGATCGGTGATCCCGACCCCCGGCATCCCCTGCCGTGCGACCTCCTCCGCCAGCATGTCGATCTTCGCCATGCCGTCGAGCATCGAGAACTCGGTGTGGTTGTGCAGATGTACAAAAGAGGAGTTCTTCGCCATGGGAGTGAGTCTAGCCAGTCCGTCAACGCAGGTAAATTACACCAGTGTTGCGGTGCTGAGCAGGGGTTTTGATGGTGGTGTGGGTCACTGGACACCTCCGGTCCTCTTCGGCGTGAGATTTTCAGGTGAGCTTTTCAGGGCCCTGAAAACCTCACGTCACACCTTTGGCTGAACAGGGACTTTCAGGGGCTGACCAGAAATTCAGGGCAGTTATTCAGGCGGGCCCCGAACCGGCTGGCCCCGTCATGCTCCCAGGCCCCCTCACCCGCCCTTTCTTTGATCACACCAGCGGGTACCATGACCTGCCATGGTCTATGGATTGCTCGCCTATCTGCTGTGGGGTCTGTTCCCGGCGTTCTTCCCGCTGCTGCTGCCCGCGGGTCCGGTGGAGATCCTCGCGCACCGGGTGGTGTGGACCGCGGTGATCATGTCGGTGGTCCTCACGTTCATGGGCAGTTGGAAAGAGCTGCGGCAGGCCTCGGGGCGCACCTGGCTCCAGCTGATCGCCGCCGGGGTGCTCATCTCCTCGAACTGGGGCATCTACATCCTGGCGGTGAACACCAACCATGTCGCCGACGCCGCCCTGGGTTATTTCATCAACCCGCTGCTGTCGGTGGTGCTGGCGGTGGTCTTCCTCCGGGAGCGGCTCAACCGGCTGCAGCTGGTGTCGGTGTCCATCGCGGCGGTGGGTGTCATCCAGCTGACCTTCCTGTCGGGTCAGGCACCCGTGATGGCGCTGGCCATGGCGATCACCTTCGGGCTCTACGGCCTGGTGAAGAAGCAGGTGCAGGTCTCGCCCACCGCCTCGCTGACGGCGGAGACCCTGGTCATCGCGCCGCTGGGGCTGGTCTTCATCGTGTGGTTGGAGTCCACCGGCCAGGGCACCTTCTTCAGCGAGGGCCCGCTGCACAGCACGCTGCTGGTGGTCTCGGGGCTCATCACCATGATCCCGCTGCTGCTCTTCGGCATGGCAGCGAAGCGGCTGCCACTGTCGACGATCGGAATGATCCAGTACATGACCCCGACGATGCAGATGCTGTGGGCGCTGTTCGTCACCCAGGAGTACCTCTCCCCTGCCCGCTGGGCGGGTTTCATCATCATCTGGGTGGCGGTGGCGGTCTACCTCTTCGACCTCACTCGCCGGGCGCGCCGGGCGCGGAAACGGGACGAACCCCGAACCGCCCCCACGCGGCATCCGGTGGAAGTACCTCAGCAGTGATGATCGCGGGGTCCGCGGCGACCTCGCGCAGGGCGGTGCCGGTGTCGTAGGCGACGACGGCGTCGATACCCTCCGGGACCGGCACGTTCCCCACCCCCGAGAGGCTGTGGGCGATGCGGTCGAGCTGGCGCTGGAAGACATCCTCCCGGGTTTCGCCGGCGATGGGTTCGGGCAGGTCGAAGGGGGAGGCCAGGGCGATGATCATCGCGTTGACCCGGCCCAGCGGCTCCAGCACGTCCGCTGCTTCGGCGGGTGCCAGGGGCTGAGTGAAGGTGAGCAGCGCGAAGGCGGGCTGGTCGGCGGGGGCGTCGGCAAGCGAGGCCTCCGCGCGGGCAGTGTAGTCCCGGAAGGACTCGCCGGAATCCATGCCGAGCATGTCCCCCTGCGGGGCGAGGGGTTTGTGGGTGGCGTCGTCGAAGAAGGCGAAGACGAGCACCCCGGCCAGGGCGACCACGGCGAAGATCGCCAGGATGCGCTGGGCCATACCGCTCACTGGCGGATCACCTCGAGCGCATGGGCCAGGTCGTCCGGGTAGGGCGCCTCGATCTCCATGTACGCGCCGGTGCGGGGGTGGTGGAAACCGATGCGCACGGCGTGCAGCCACTGGCGGATCAGGCCGAGACGCTCGGCCAGGTTCGGGTCGGAACCGTACATGGGGTCACCGACGCAGGGATGCCCGATGGCGGACATGTGCACGCGGATCTGGTGGGTGCGTCCGGTCTCCAGGTCGATCTCCAGGAGGGTGGCCTCCCGGAAAGCCTCGATCGTCTCGTAGTGGGTGACGGCAGCCTTGCCGTCGGTGGTCACCGCGAAGCGCCAGCCGGCGGAGGGGTGGCGGCCGATGGGGGCGTCGATGGTGCCGGTGAACGGATCCGGGTGCCCCTGGACCAGCGCGTGGTAGACCTTCTTCACCGTGCGGTCGCGGAAGGCGTTCTTCAGGACCGTGTAGGCGCGTTCGGAAGCGGCGACGACCATGACGCCGGAGGTGCCCACGTCGAGGCGCTGGACGATGCCCTTGCGCTCCGGAGGGCCGGAGGTGGAGATGCGGAAACCAGCCGCGGCCAGACCACCGACGACGGTGGGCCCCTCCCAGCCGACGGTCGGGTGTGCTGCGACACCGACCGGCTTGTGCACGGCGATGATGTCGGCGTCGGAGTAGAGGATGTCCATGCCCTCCACGAGTTCCGCCCGCGGGGTCAGCGGCTGCTCCGGGGCGGGCAGGGTGACCTCCAGCCAGGTGCCCTCGGTGAGGCGGTCGGATTTGCCGACCTCGCGGCCGTCGACAAGCACGTCGCCCTCGGCGGCGAGCTCGGCGGCGATGGTGCGGGAGATGCCGAGGAGCCGGGACAGGGCGGCGTCGACACGCATGCCGGCCAGTCCCTCGGGGACGGGGAGATTACGCATTTCGCGGCCCATCAGGCATCCACCTTTCTGCGCTCGTCGACGAACATGGCGATGACGAACACCACGACGCCGACAGTGATGGCGGAATCCGCGATGTTGAAGACCGCGAAACCGCCGACGGAGATGAAGTCGACCACGTGGCCGAACCAGAAACCCGGCTCCCGGAACAACCGGTCGATGAGGTTGCCCAGGGCACCGCCCGCGATCAGCGCCAGGCCGAGGGCCTGCCAGCGGTCGCGGATGCGGGGGGCCGCGATGGCCACACCGATGACGAAGGCCAGCTGGATGGTGGTGAACAACCAGGTGGAGTTCTCCCCCATGGAGAAGGCAGCACCCGGGTTGAACAGCAGGAGGAAGCGCAGCCAGTCCCCGATGACGGGCACCGGCACCCCCGGTTCCAGCCAGGCCAGCATGGTCGCCTTCGTGGCCTGGTCGATGGCCGCCACCACGAGGATGATCACCGCCATGAAGGTGATGTGTCTTTCGGATGGTCTCGGCGTTGTCGTGCTCACGGCCACCATCATTCCCCACGCAGCCTGTCAAGGTCCACCTCAGGTAGCGTTGATGAGGTGCAGTTCTCCCGTATTCTCCTCGCCGCAGCGACCGCTCTGACACTGACCACCGGCCTTGTCGCGTGCACCACCGAACGGCCCGATGCCTCCATCGAGCCGGCCGTCGGCCTGCCTGTCGATGCCGCACGGGTCACCATCCAGTCCTCCGGCACCGGCGAGCGGGTGCTCACCTACGGGGACGTCGATGCTGACGACCAGTCCCTCGAGGTCGAGGTCGCCGACGGCATGGAGCAGACCGTCATGCAGGCCGATGCCGTGGACGTCCAGGCCCCGGCCGGCGGCGATGTGCAGCGCATCACCCTGCCGCTGACCGGCGGCACCTCCGCAGCGCAGGAGGACGAACCGGAGGAGGGGGAACCCGCCACCCGGGACGTGGAGTTCCGTCTCGGCCAGCCCTCCAACACCGACCTGGAGATGACCGACGACATCCGCTCCGCCGAGGGTTTCCTCCTCGGTTGGGACGGCCACGACGACGGCCGCGTGTCCACCGTCTACCTCGCCGCCCCCCGCGAGGCCACCGACGAGGGTCGCGCCCGGATCGAACAGGCCATGATGAAGCTGCTGTCCCTGCCGGTGGTCTTCCCGGCGGAGGCCGTCGGGCCCGGCGCGACCTGGTCGGTGGATTCCCGGGTGACCGGTGAGTCCACGCTGCTGCAGACCGTCACCTACACCCTCACCGCCCTGGAGGGTGACCGCGTGGAGCTGGATGTTGACGTGCAGCAGCGCCCGGCGATCGGTGCGCTGACCATGGAGGACGGCGGCTCGCTCAACGTGCTCAACTCGAACACCACCACCGAAGGCTCACTGACGGTCGATCTGACCAGTCCCCTGCCAGTCGAGGGGCGCGTGTCCTGGACCACCCGCGTCGTCTACGGTGGCGCGGATTCGGACGTCCGCGTTGTCCAGGACGCCACCACGTCACTGGCCTTCAACGACAGTTAAGGAAGAACCACCATGGCTTCCCCCCACCACCTGAAATTCGACGGTGTGAGCTTCACCTACCCGGGCTCTGTTGACCGGGTGCTCACCGACATCACCTTCGCCGTGCCCTCCGAGCATGTCACGGGTCTGATCGGGGAGAACGGCGCCGGCAAGTCCACCCTCCTGGAACTCGTCGCCGGGAAGCTGGAACCGGATGTCGGTTCCATCACCACCCCGCCGACCACGGGTTTCATCGAGCAGGAGACGTCACTGCCGTTCTCTGCGGCCGCTTCCGAGCTTATCGACGCCGCCGTGGCCGAGCTGCGCGACGTGGAGCGCCAGATCGGGGATCTCTCCGCCCGTCTGGCCGATGAGCCGGAACTGGCGGAGGCCTTCGACGCCGCCCTGGCCACCGCGGAGCAGTCGGGGGTGTGGGAGCTGGACTCACGGATCGCCACGGTCCTGGCCGGACTCGGCCTGGCGGAGGTGCCGCTGGAGACCCGCCTGGGTGACATGTCCGGTGGGCAGCGGCGCCGTTTCGCGCTGGCCGCCCTGCTGCTGCGCCCCGTGGACGCGCTGGTGCTCGACGAGCCGACCAACCACCTCGATGACGACGGCGTCGACTTCCTCATCTCCGAGCTGCACGAATTCCGCGGTCCGGTGCTGGTGGCCAGCCACGACCGGTTCTTCCTCGACAAGGCCGCCGATTCTCTCGTCGACCTCGACCCCGGCCTGGGGCATGAGGGTGGTGGCGGGGAGGACACCCGACAGGGCACCGTGTTCACCGGTGCCTTCACCGACTATCTGGAGGCCCGGGAGGACATCCGGCGCCGCTGGGAGGAGCTCTACACCGTGCAGGAGCACGAGCGGGCGCGCCTGCAGAAGGCCACCGAGCAGGGCGCGGAGGACATCTTCCACCGGGAGACCTCGAAGTCGGAGAGCCGGATCTCGGACAAGTTCTTCGCCGACCGGGCCGCGAAAACACTGGGCAACCGGCTGCGTTCGACCCGCAGCCGGCTGGAGGCGCTGGAGCGGGAGGAGCTGCCCCCGCCGCCGGCGCGCCTGAAATTCCACGGCATCCCCGAGCACACCTCGCTGGCCTCCCTCGGCGAACCCGCGGTGGTGGCGAAGGAGCTCGTGGTGGCCGACCGGCTGGGTCCGCTGACGGTGACCGTGCAGCCCGGTGACCACTGGCTCATCGAGGGGCCCAACGGGGCGGGTAAATCAACTCTGCTCAAGGTGGTGCAGGGCGAGTTGGAGGTCAACGACGGCCTGCTGCGCATCCCCGAGGAGGTGCGCATCGCGCGGCTGAGCCAGGATGATGAATGGATCGAGCTGGACACCCCCGCCGAGGAGATCTTCGCGGCGAAGGTGCCGCCGAAATCCCCCACCCTCGTGGAGATGGGGCTGATGGACGAGGAGACCGCCGCCCGCCCGCTCGGCGAGTTGTCCCTGGGTCAGCGTCGGCGTGTGTCGCTGGGTATCATCCTGGCCTCCCCGCCGGACATCCTGCTTCTCGACGAGCCCACCAACCACCTCTCCCTCGCCCTCGCCGAGGAACTCGAGGAGGCGCTGGAGGACTATCCCGGCACGGTGCTGCTGGCCACCCACGACCGCTGGATCCGCCGCCGCTGGGCGGTGCGCACCAACGGCCGCGGCAAGGTCCTCTCCCTGCCGGGCCGGGACGGCTAGGTTATTCGGCCGGGGCCTCGGCGGGGGCCGGGCTGAAGTCCAGGCACATCTCCGGGACCTGCTCCGGGCTGACGGTGTTGGTGATCAGGGTGCAGGCCCAGGACTGGGACAGCTTCCAGGTTTCGTTCTCGTAGATGAACTCGACGTTCTCGGCAGGCTGGGCCTCGTTCTCCGGGAGGATGAAGTTCACCGAGGCCAGCACGGAATCCGGGGTGTAACCCGGCAGTACCGGGTTGACCACCTGGAACTGGGCGCCGGACTCAGCCTGGGAGGCGGCCATGACCTCGAAGAGCTCGGGTGCCTGCTCGCCGTTCTGAACGGTGTTGACCTTCTCCTCCAGCGGGACGGCCGGGTCGGTGGCCTTGGCCAGGATCGTGTTCAGTTCGTCCGCGGTGGGCAGCGCGGGGCTGGCGGCCGAGGTGGTGGCCTCGGTGGTCGCCGTCGCGGTGGTGGTGGCGGTCGCGCCGTTGTCCTCATCGGAGGCGCAGGCGGTGAGTGCCAGGGCGGCGCCGAGTGTGGCGACGAACGCGGTGATCTTGGTCAGCTTCACGGAAAAACTCTCCTCAATTCGGGGCACCACTGGTCTTGGGGCTCCGGGCCGATCGTACACGTTACGGATTTGTGACAACACTTGCGGCGGGTGTCCTGTGGCAGGCTTGGAAGATGACCCGTATCGTCCTGCTGACCACCGGCGGCACCATCGCCTGCACCACCGACGAGTCCGGGGCGCTGCGCCCGACCGTCACCGGAGCAGAGCTTCTGAGCGCCATCCGTGACCACCTCCCCCACGATCTCACCGCCGTAGACCTCGTCCGTCTCGATTCCTCCGCGATCACCCTGGCCGACATTGACGGCCTGGTCACGGCGGTACAGGAAGCCCTGGACTCCCCGGATGTCGACGGGGTGGTGGTCACCCACGGCACCGACTCCATGGAGGACACCGCCTTCGCGCTGGACTGCTTCCACGCCGATGACCGACCGGTCGTGCTCACCGGGGCACAGCGCGCCTTCGACCATCCCTCCTCCGACGGGCCCGGCAACCTCATCGACGCCGTGCGGCTGGCCGCCGATCCCCTGGCCCGCCGCCAGGGGGTGCTCATCGCCTTCGGTGGCTGGACCATCCCCGCCCGCGGTGCCGCCAAGCGCCACACCACCGAACTCGATGGTTTCATCTCCACCGTGCCGCGCGAATCCCACCGACCCGCCCCCGTGGCGGCCGCTCCCCTGGCCGGTATCCACGTGCCCGTGCTCGCCGCCTGGCCCGGCGCGGGCCGCTCGCTTGTCGACGCCGCCGTCGCCGCCGGTGCCCGCGGTCTGGTCATCGAGGCCCTCGGTTCCGGCAACCTCGGCCCCGGGATGGGCGCCGGTGTCGCCGATGCGCTGGACGCCGGTATCCCGGTGGTGATCACCAGCCGTGTGCCCTCCGGGGAGATCGTCCTCGCCTACGGCGGTGATGGCGGGGGCGCCACGCTGGGTTCGAAGGGTGCCGTCGGCGCCGGGCATCTGCGGGCCGGGCAGGCCCGGATGGCGCTCGTCGTCGCCCTGGCGACCGGTCGCGATGTGCGGGAGCTGCTGCTCTAAAACCCCGCGATCACGATCCTGCGGGGAGGGCCCCGCGGTCACCCCCGAAAAATAGCGGAAACCCCGCGAGGAGTCCGATTCGTCGGGTCCTCGCGGAGTCTTCCCCCCGGCTTCGTGATCGCGGGGTTTGTGCCCGGAAACTGTCAGGCGTCCGAGACGGTGAAGCGGGTGTTGCGGTGGGCCGGGTTCTGCAGCTCGTCGAGAACCGCGACGGCCATGGTGCCGGCGGTGGTGTGGGATTCGCCGTCGGCGGCGGTGAGCAGCTCGTCCGTGCCCAGCTTCGGGGTGGTCGCCGGGCCCTCGGCGGGGAACATCGCCTGCGGGGAGATTCCCACCCAGTTGACGTTCCCGACGGTGCGCAGGTACTCAAGCTGCTTGAACTGCTGCTCGGGGACGTTGATCCAGGCTGCGGCATCCGGCACCTCACGGAGCACCTCGATGAAGGGCCTCCCGGTCGCCGGGTTGGTCAGGGAGCCGGCGCCGAGGATGAACACCAGGCGCGGGCCCTCCTCCCCTGCGGCCTCGACGAGCCGGCGGGACAGGTCAATGTGCCGGTGCGCCTGGTCCGGAGCGGTGGAAAAGGCGTTGACGATGGCGTCGTAGCCGGCGATGTCCTCGGCGGTCAGCTCAAAGGCATCCTTCTCCACGACGTTGACGTCCGCGCCGAGGATCTCCCTGGCACGGCCGGCGCTACGGACGAGTGCCACAGCCTCTTCCCCGCGGCGTACTGCCTCCCGGTAGATCTCCTGTCCGGCCTTGCCGGTTGCTCCGATGATGCCGATCTTCATGCTTGATCCTCCTGATTTACTTTAGGGTTCAAGTAAACATAACCATCCGCAGGTTCGGGACATTCCCCTTTCTGCAGGAAAAGACGACCCCTTCGCCACATGTCACATCAACAAATGCACTTTCCGGCATACGGCCAGCTCGCAAACGCGTCGCGGAGTTGTTGACGTAACATGTGACGACACCCCCGTCCTCAATCCTCCCATTCCCCCTGCCCGGCCAACCACTCCTCCCACGCCAGGCTGGCCAGTGGGTCCCCCGGACGCAGGTCCGGATCATCCATGGGGAAGGTGCGGGTGAAACCGGGACCGGTGGCGCGGGTCTCGAAACGGACGGAGACGATGCCGTGGCCCGCGCCCTGGACCCAGCCGTGGCCGAATTCGGGGTGGTGGACGTCCTGGGTGGCCCGCCATCCCGCGGCAGCATCCCCCTCGATGTCGGCGCGGGCGATGTCGACGACGGGTTCGGTGACGTGGTCGCTGACGCCGGTTTCGAAGTCGTCGTCTGTGGTCGCGCGGTGTTCGACGATCTGCTGGTCGAGTTCCGGGAAGAGCACGTCCTGGCGGGCGGCCTCCAGGCCGGAGTAGCTCACCCCGACCAGGCGGATGGGGCCCACCTCATCGGGGTAGCGGGCCAGCCGGAAGGCGGTGGCGCGCAGCGTCTCCGGGTCGTCGGTGGCGTACGGCAGGGTCGCCGAGCGGGATTCGATGCGGAAGTCGGCCATGCGGAGCTTGACGGTGACGGTGCGGGAGCCGCGGCCGTCGGCAAGCAGGCGGCGGTGGGCGGACTCTGCGGCGCGGTCGATGGCGGCGTCGACCTCGGCGGGGGTGGTCAGGTCGCGTGGGTAGGTGTGTTCGGCGGAGATGGACTTGGCCTCGGCGCGGGTTTCCACGGGACGCTCGTCGATGCCGCGGGCGAGGTGCCACAGCAGCCGGCCGTTGGCCGTGCCCAGAGAGATGGTGACCTCGCGTTCACTCAAACCCGCCAGGTCACCGATGGTGTGCACCCCGATCTGGTTGAGCCGGGACTCCGTCACCGGCCCCACTCCCCACAGCTCGGAGACGGGCATGGGGTGGAGGATCTCCAGCTGCCGGCCGGCAGGAATGACGAAGGTGCCGTCGGGCTTGGCGCGCCCCGAGGCGATCTTGGCGTACTGCTTGCCGCTGCCCGCGCCTATCGACGCCGCCAGGCCCGTCTCCTCCCGGATCACCCGGCGCAGCTCCTCGGCCCAGCGGGTGACCTCCGCCGCCGAAGCCCCCTCGAGTTCGGCGGGTTCCATGAAGGCCTCGTCGATGGACAGCTGCTCGAGGACGTCGACACGCGAGGCGATGAGCTGGAAGACGCGTCGCGAGGCCGCCACGTACACCGCCCGCCGCGGTGAGACGAGCACCGCCGAGTAACCGACCAGGCGGGCGGCCTGCTGGGTGGGCATCGCGGAACGCGCCCCGAATTTCCGGGCCTCGTAGCTGGCTCCGGCGACCACCCCCCTGCCCGAGACCCCGGCCACCAGCACCGGGCGCCCGCGCAGGGTCGGCCGGGTCAGCTGCTCGACGGATGCGAAGAACGCGTCCATGTCGATGTGGAGGACCCAGCGCTGCATGCCGGTCACCTCGCCGGACGCCGCAGGAGGATGGCCAGGATGACCAGCGCGATGCCCACCACCTCCGCCAGGCTGAGGAACTGCCGCAGGGCGACGGCACCGAGGATCGCGGCGCTCGCCGGCAGCAGGGCCTGCAGCAGCGCGAAACCCGAGGCCCCGGCCATCTTCATCACCACCTGGTCCAGCGAGTACGGGATGACCGCGGAGAGCACCCCCAGCCCGAGGGCCAGACCCAGCAGCTGGGTCCCGGGCATGGCGACCTCCGCCGGCCACAGTAACCAGGCCAGCGGCGCGGTGAGCACCGCAGCGACCGCGAAACCCGCGGCCATCGCGGAACGGGGATTACCGGTACCGCCGACGATCCGGGAACCCACGACGATGTAGACGGCCCACATCGCGCCCGCCGCCAGGGCGAAGAGGATGCCGGCGGCGGCCGTCGACCACACCGCCCCGGAGATGACCACCACCCCGACCAGGGCGGCCAGCAGCGCCAGCCAGTCCCGCAGCGAGCGCGAACCGACGGCGGCGACGAGGACGGGTCCGAGGAACTCGATGGCCACGGCGGTCCCCAGCGGCAGGCGGGCGATGGCCTCGTAGAAGGTCATGTTCATCCCGAGGGTGGCCACGCCGTAGACCGCGGCCTGCCACGTGAAGGAGGCCCGGGCCGGGCGGTAGAGCACCAGCAGGATCAGCGCGGCCGCGGACATCCGCACCCACGCCACGACGACCGGCGGAAAAGCTCGAAGAGCCCGACGGCCACCGCCGCACCAGCGTAGAGGCTGAGCGAGGAGGCGACCATCACCGCCGGTGCGCGCCACATCAGACGGTGACCTTCGCCACCGTCGCCTCTGCTCCCTTGACCACGTCGTGGGCGTCGCCCTCGAGCGCACCCGTGACGACGTCGAGCTCCACGGCGAGAACCTCACCGGCGATGAGGTCGCGGTGGCGCTGCGCCCACTCCTCCTTCTCGGCGGGAACGGACAGGACCACGGTGATCCGGTCGGAGACCTCCAGGCCGGTGGCCTTGCGCGCGTCCTGCAGACCACGGATGACGTCCGCGGCCCAGCCCTCGGCCTCAAGTGCCTCGGTGACCTTCATGTCGAGGACGACGAGCCCGTCGAGGCCGTCGATGCGCGCGGTGGAGTCCGGGTCCGCGGCGACAAGCCGCTCGGTGTACTCCCCCGGGTTCAGCTCGATGCCGTCGGCGACGACCGTGTCACCGACACGCTCGTAGTCGCCGGCCTTGACGGCCTTGATCACGCGCTGGACGTCCCGGCCCAGGCGCGGTCCGGCAACCTTGGCGTTGACGACGACCTCGAAGGTACCCACCGAGTCGACGTCGTCGGTCAGCTGGACATCCTTGACGTTGACCTCATCGCGGATGATGGCGGCGAAGTCGGCGAGCTGGCCGGACTCCGGCAGCGCCACCGTCAGGGAGGGCAGCGGCAGCCGGTTACGCAGCTTATGGGCCTTGCGCACCGAGGAGGCCGCGGAACACACGCCACGGGTGGCGTCCATCGCGGCGACCAGGGCGGCATCCGCCGGGATCTCATCCGCGGCGGGGAAGTCCGCCAGGTGGACGGAACGCTCCCCGGTCAGGCCACGCCAGATGACCTCGGAGATCATCGGCAGCAGCGGAGCGGTGACGCGGGTGAGGACCTCGAGCACGGTGTAGAGGGTGTTGAAGGCCTCCGGGTGCTCGGTGTCCCCGGCCCAGAAGCGGTCACGGGAACGACGCACGTACCAGTTGGTCAGGGCGTCGGCGAACTGGCGGACGGCGTCAGTGGCGTCGGCGATCTCCGCGGCAGCCAGGGCCTTGTCCACGTCGGCGACCAGGTCATGCAGCTTGGCCAGGATGTAGCGGTCGAGGACGTCCGTGGAGTCGACGGACCACTCGGCCGGCTTCGAGGAGTACAGCTGCAGGAAGGTGTAGGCGTTCCACATCGGCAGCATCGCCTGGCGCACGCCCTCACGGATGCCCTGCTCGGTGACGATGAGGTTACCGCCGCGCAGGATCGGCGAGGACATCAGGAACCAGCGCATGGCATCCGAGCCGTCGCGGTCGAAGACCTCGTTGACGTTCGGGTAGTTGCCCTTCGACTTGGACATCTTCAGCCCGTCGTCACCGAGGACAATGCCGTGGGCGACGACCTTGCTGAAGGCCGCACGGTCGAAGAGTCCGACGGAGAGCACATGGAGCAGGTAGAACCAGCCGCGGGTCTGGCCGATGTACTCGACGATGAAGTCCGCCGGGGCGTGGGACTCGAACCACTCCTTGTTCTCGAAGGGGTAGTGGAACTGGGCAAACGGCATGGAACCGGAGTCGAACCAGACGTCGAGGACATCCGGGACGCGCCGCATGGTGGACTGGCCCGTCGGGTCATCCGGGTTCGGGCGGGTCAGCTCGTCGATGTAGGGACGGTGCAGGGAGGTCGGGCGCACACCGAAGTCGGCCTCGAGCTCGTCGAGGGAGCCGTAGACGTCGATACGCGGGTACTCGTCGTTGTCGGAGACCCACACCGGGATCGGCGAGCCCCAGTAACGGGAACGGGAGATGTTCCAGTCGCGGGCACCCTCCAGCCACTTGCCGAACTGGCCGTCGCGGATATGCTCCGGCATCCACTCGATGTCGTTGTGGTTGATCTCGACCATGCGGTCGCGGATCTGGGTCACGTTGACGAACCAGGAGGGCAGTGCCATGTAGATCAGCGGCTGGCCGGAACGCCAGGAGTGCGGGTAGGAGTGCTCGATCGTCTCGTGGCGCAGGACCCGGCCGGCGTCCTTGAGGTCGCGGATGATGTCCTTGTTGGCGTCGAAGACCAGCTGGCCCTCGTACGGCGGGACCTGGGCGGTGAATTTGCCGTCCATGTCCACGGGGATCACCAGCTCGATGCCGAGGGCCCTGCAGGCCTCCATGTCGTCCTCACCGAAGGCCGGGGCCTGGTGGACGATACCGGTGCCGTCCTCGGTGGTGACGTAATCGGCGGCGAGGATCTGAAAGCCGTTGTCCAGCTCCGGGAAGAAGCCGAAGATCGGCTCGTAGCTCAGACCCACCAGCTGGGCGCCGGTGAAGGTGGCCAGCACCTCGTGGTCCTCACCGAGCTCCCTGGCGTAGTTGCCCACCAGGTTCTCGGCCAGCAGCACCTTCTCACCGTTCTCAGCGACCTGGATCAGGGTGTAGTTGACCTCCGGGTGCACCGCGAGGGCGGCGTTGGAGGGCAGGGTCCACGGGGTGGTCGTCCAGGCCAGGGCGGCGGCCTCGGCGAGCACCGGGTGCTCGGCCAGGGTCTGCTCGGCGGCCGTGCCCGGACGTGCCCCGGTGACGGGGAAGGTGACCGTCAGCGCCGGGTCCTGGCGCATCTTGTAGGAGTCATCCAGGCGGGTCTCCTGGTTCGACAGCGGGGTGTGCTCTGCCCAGGAGTAGGGCAGGACGCGGAAGCCCTGGTAGATCAGGCCCTTGTCGTAGAGCTCCTTGAACGCCCAGATCACGGACTCCATATAGGTCAGGTCCATGGTCTTGTAGCCGTTGTCGAAGTCCACCCAGCGGGCCTGGCGGGTGACGTACTCCTTCCACTCCTCCGTGTACTCCAGGACGGAGGTGGCGCAGTACTCGTTGAACTTCGCCAGGCCCATGGCCTCGATCTGGCCCTTGTCGGTGATGCCCAGCTGCTTCTCAGCCTCCAGCTCAGCGGGCAGGCCGTGGGTGTCCCAGCCGAAGACGCGCGGCACGTGGTAGCCGGCCATCGTGCGGTAGCGCGGGATGATGTCCTTGACGTAGCCGGTGAGCAGGTGGCCGTAGTGCGGCAGGCCGTTGGCGAAGGGCGGGCCGTCGTAGAAGACGTACTCCTCGTTGCCCTCGCGCTGGTCCAGGGAGGCCTGGAAGGTCCGGTCCCTGGACCAGTAGTCCAGGACGTTGGTCTCCATGTCGGGGAAACGGCTGGAACCGCCGGTCAGGTCAACCCTGGGGTAGACCCCGCCGACGGAGGTCTTCTTCTCGGGTGTGGACATCCTCGTATCTACTTCCTTCACTCACGACGTGTGTCTTCGGTCTGCAGGGACGCCGCCTTTGTGCCGGCTGCGCGGTACCACCCTGCTTGGGTACGCGACTGCGCACCCCACTTCGTTCGTGGTGAAGGTCTGTGACGGTCCCACCCGTCCGGTTCTACTGGGCCCCGCTGCCGGGGCTGTTCTTCCGGATGCTCCCCGGTGATGGCCGGATCATCGCTTCTGCCTCAGCACTATACCCCACACGACGAAAACTCCCCGTCCTGGGACGGGGAGTTCGCGGTGATCTCAGCTGGGGGCGTCAGATCAGTTCTGGTTGCCGCCCTCGGCGTTCGGGGCTGCGGAGCCGCGGGACTCCAGCTCCTCCAGCTGGGACTGGATCATGGTCTTCAGGCGGGTGCGGTACTCGCGCTCGTAGACACGCAGCTCGCTGATGCGGGTCTCCAGCGCGGTCTGCTGCTGCTTGACGGTGGCCATGATCTCGGTGTGCTTGCGCTCGGCGTCGGCCTGCAGGGCGTTGGCCTTCTCCTCGGCCTGGCGGATCTGGGCCTCGGCGCGGGAATTGGCCTGGCTGGTGGTCTCCTCGGCGCGCTTCTCGGCCTCGGCGACCATGGTCTTGGCCTTGTTGTCGGCCTCGGCCAGCTGCTGCTCAGCGCGTTTGGCGGCGTCCGCCAGCTGGGCGTTGGCCTTGTTGTCGGCCTCGGTGAGCTGGGCGTTGGCCTTGTTGTCGGCCTCGGCCAGCTGCTGCTCAGCGGCGGAACGAGCCTCATCCAACATGGAGCGGGACTCAGCCTGCGCCTCGGAGGTCAGGCGGTCTGCCATTTCCTGGGCCAGGCCCAGGACCTTGGCGGCCTGCATGTGGGTGTCGGCACTGGCCGCACCGGAGGCCGCCGGGGCAGCCGCGGCAGCGGGTGCTGCAGCAGCGGATGCCTGGGCGGGGGCCTGTGCCTGTGCCTTCTTCGCGGCCTCGGCCTCGGAACGTGCCTTGTCCGCATCAGTCCTGGCCTTCTGCAGGTCGGCCTTGACGGTCTTCAGCTCGGCCTCGGCCTTTTCGGTGGCCTTGCGTGCCTCGGCCAGCTTGGCCTCGTACTCCCCGCGCACCTTGGCCTCGATCTCCTTGCGGAGAGCGCCCTTGTCGACGCCGGCGGGGGCACCGCCGTCCTCCACCCGCGCACGGAGGTCATCATTGTCGTCCTGCAGCTGGGCGAGGGTGTCCTCGACGAGATCGAGGAACTGATCGACCTCATCCTCGTTGTAACCCCGCTTGCCGATCGGCGGCTTACTGAAAGCGACGTTGTGCACATCAGCTGGTGTCAGCGGCATTGGCGTTCCCTTCGAGTTTTGTGGTGGCCGGGAGGGCCGGTGCGGGGCGACCCACACGAAGTTGTTTCTAGAAATCGTACTTTGAATGTCTGATCAAGTGTAACCCCAGAGGGGATCGTCCGGACGTCGGACACCCTGAATCTTTACCGGAGGTTCAGATCAGCGGCCACTCAGCCCGCTCAACGCAGCAGGGTCTGGACCACAATCACCCGCAGGATCGACAGAATGATGAAGAGCACGATGATCGACATGTCGAGCGAGACATTGCCCAGCCGCAGCGGCGGGATGATCTTCCGCAACGCCTTCACCGGCGGATCGGTGACCACGAAGAGCGGCTCAGCGATGTAGATGAACCAGCGCGGCGGCTGGAAATTCCGGGAGAAGGCCTGGATCATCTCGATCACGATCCGCGCGATGAGGATCAGGACGAAAACCTGGAGGACGACATAGAGGACAGCACCGAGGAGACTCACGAGAACCGAGCCTAGTGGCACCGGGCCCAAAAAACACAGGCGCCCCGCCGTGGGCGGGACGCCTGATGCATTGAAGCGTGCGGGTCAGCGCAGGCCGGCGGCGCGCTCCAGCTCGATCTGGCTGAAATCAGCACCCTCCGGGGTGATGGCGAAGACGGTGCGGTCGGTGTCGATGTGCTTGGACACGTTGACCATGCCGCCGCGCAGGGCGAAGCACAGGCCCGCCGCGAAATCGACGATGCGCTTCTTGTCGCCGGACTCCATGCGGCTGAGGTCGAAGACCACCGCGTCACCGTTACGGAAGGGCTCGCCGATCTCGGCGGCCTGGTTGTAGGTGCTGACCTCGACGGCGACCAGCTTCGCCTGCGGGGTGTAGCGGGGACGCTCCCCGTAGGAGGAGGAGTAGCCGTAGTCCCGGGCCGGGGCCGGGGTGGGTGCCGGGGCGTAGGCGGCGGACCCGCTGGAGCGGTACTGCGGGTCGTCGTCGTAGTAGGCGTCCTCGTGCTCCATGTCGACCGGAGTGAGGCCGAAGAACTCCTTGGCGTTCCTGATGATGGACATATGGTTGATCCTCCCGGGAAGGTTTCCCGTAGACGCGGCTGACACGGGGCTTTTGTCGTTTGTTGTCCCCTAGGGTAACGGTCTGGCGCCGAGCACACCAGTACCGACACGCACGACGTTCGAGCCCCGGGCCACGGCCTCCTCCAGATCGCCCGACATCCCGGCGGACAGCTCCATCGGCCGGCCGGTCTGTTCCGCGATTTTCCCGCACAGCCTGCGGGCCCGGTCGAAGACCTCCCCGGCCGCGGAATCCAGGGGCGGCACAACCATGAGACCGGCCAGTTCCAGGTGTTCCGCCTCCTCGACGACCTGCACCAGCTCGTCGAGGTCCTCCTCGAGGACTCCCCCGCGGGCGGGGTCCCCGTCGGCGGAGAGCTGCAGGTAGACGGGCAGCACATCGGTGGTGCGGTCGCCGCGTTCCAGGGCCAGCGCCATGCCGCGGTCCAGGGCCTGGGCCAGACGGACGGAGTCGACCGAGTGGACGCTGGCGGCCCAGCGGGCGACGGAATTGGCCTTCTTCGTCTGGACCTGCCCGATCATGTGGATACGGGCCTCGGGTACCTCAGCGGCCTTGCCGCGGGCCTCCTGCTCGCGGTTCTCGGCGACATCGGCCGCGCCGAGTTCAACGAGCAGCCGCAGGTCGGCGGCGGGGTGGAATTTGGTCACCGGCAGCAGGCGGATCTCCTGCGGGTCGCGGCCGGCGGCCTCGGCGGCGGCGTCGATACGCGCGCGGACGGCAGCCAGGTTGGTACGCAGTTCCTCGGTACGTGTCACGGCAGCCACACCAGTCCCGCCTGTCGCCCGGTGGTGCCTTCGCGGCGGTGGGAGAAGAAATCGGTGTCCCCGATGGTGCAGCGCGGGTCCGCCTCGATGGCGGTCACCCCCAGGCCCATGAGCTGGCGCACCAGGCCGGCGCGCACGTCGATGCCCGGTGTGCCCTGCTCCGTGCGGGTCCGCGAACCGGGCAGATGCTTCTCGACGTCCGCGGCCATCTCCGCCGGCACCTCGTAGTTCCGGCCGGAGGCCGCCGGGCCCAGCAGCACCTGGATGCTGCCCGGGGTGGCACCCAACTCAACCATCTTCGCGACGGTGCGGGGGATGATCCCGTTGCGGGCCCCCATGCGGCCGGCATGGGCGGCGGCGATCACACCGTGGGTGTGGTCGGCCAGCAGCACCGGCACGCAGTCGGCCACGAGTACGGCCAGGGCCAGGCCCCGGCGGGTGGTCACCAGGGCATCGGTGGTCTCCACAGGGCCGGCCTGCGGGCCGTCGACGACGGTGACGTTGTTGGAGTGCACCTGCTCCATCCACACGATCTCACCCGGATCCAGGCCGAGCACCCCGGCGAGGCGGTCACGGTTGGCGGCGACGGTGCCGGCGTCATCGCCGACGTGGTCGCCCAGGTTGAAGGATTCATAGGGGGACGACGACGCCCCGCCCGCACGGGTGGTGAACACCATGCGGACGGGGCGTGCAGCCTCGTTCTCATTGCGCAGGGACATGCCCTAGAGGTTAGCGCAGGAAGTCGGGCACATCGAGGTCGTCATCCCGGCGCTCCGGGCGGGAGGAGGTGAACAGGCCGCCGCCGCTGGAACCGCTGCGGTGGTGGTGGCGGCCGGAGTCGTCCTGGGCCGGGGCGGGCGGCGGGGTCGGGGCCGGCTTCTCGCGCTCCTCGAAGAGGCGGCCGCGGGCGGAATCATCCTGGGTCGGAGCCGGGGTGGGGTTCTCCGCCGGGGTCGGGGTCCCGGGGGCGTTGGCCGGCGGGTTGTTCTTCGCGGCGTCGAAACCGGTGGCGATGATGGTCACGCGGGTCTCGTCGCCGAGGTTGTCGTCGATGATCGTGCCGAAGATGATGTTGGCGTCCGGGTCGCCCTTCTCCTGGACGATGCTCATCGCCTCGTTGACCTCCATGAGGCCGAGGTCGGAGGCGCCGGCCACGGACAGCAGCAGGCCCTTGGCGCCCTCCATGGTGGACTCGAGCAGCGGCGAGTTGATCGCCTGCATGGTCGCGTCCATGACCCGGTTGTCCCCGCGGGCGGAACCCACGCCCATGAGGGCGGAACCGGCGTCAGACATGACGGAACGGACATCCGCGAAGTCCACGTTGATCACACCCGGGGTGACGATCAGGTTGGTGATGCCCTGGACACCGTTGTGCAGCACCTCATCCGCGGCGCGGAAGGCCTCCATCATGGACAGGGTGGCGTCACCCAGCTGGAGGAGGCGGTCGTTGGGGATGACGATGAGGGTGTCGCAGACCTGGCGCAGCTCCTCGATGCCGGCCTCCGCCTGGCGGGTACGGCGCGGGCCCTCGAACTTGAAGGGCTTGGTCACCACACCGACGGTTAGGGCGCCGAGCTTCTTGGCGATGCCGGCGACGACCGGGGCGGCACCGGTACCGGTGCCGCCCCCCTCACCGGCGGTGACGAAGACCATGTCCGCGCCCTTGAGGGTTTCCTCAATCTCGGACTTGTGGTCCTCGGCGGAGGTGCGGCCGACCTCCGGGTTGGCGCCGGCGCCCAGGCCACGGGTGGCCTCCCGGCCGATGTCGAGCTTGGTGTCGGCGTCAGAGAAGAGCAGTGCCTGGGAGTCCGTGTTGATTGCGACGAACTCGACACCCTTCAGGCCCTCTTCGATCATGCGGTTGACGGCGTTGACGCCGCCGCCGCCGACGCCGACGACCTTGATGACGGCGAGGTAGTTGTTCGGTGAGGTCATGGGTTCTGGCCGCGCCTTTCGGGGAAGTTAAGTGAAATTTGGAACGAGGTTGCATCCATCATGGGCCACCGCCCGCCCGAATCCCGGGACATTTCGGCGGCGTGTCCATACTCTCAACCTCAGGTCAAGGGTTGTTGACGTGCGTTTTTAACGCACAGTGACCATCGCGGGGTTGGACACATTCCAGTGCTGCCCCTCGCGTTGGATCACGGTCTGCATCGCCACGGACTTGTCGTGGTTGTTCTCCGGTGACCCCCAGTAGACCGTCCGCCCGTCATGCAGGTGGAGGGTCAGCTCGTGGGGGCCGGGGGCGTCCACGGAGGCCACCATGGCGCGGACATGGTCCGGCAGTGAGGCGACAGCCCCGGCGATGCCACCGAAGGACTCCGGTTCCCCGGTCACCTCCACCGCACCCTCAGGTGGGGTGTCGATGATGAACGGTACCCCGCCCTCATCGATGAGGTGTTCGCCGTCGTCCTCCCGGATGTAGAGGACCGCGCGGCGTTCCGTGATGGCCACCTCAAGGGTACCCGGCCAACCGCGGGTGACGGTCGCGCTGTGCACCCAGGGCAGGTCCGCCACCCCGCGCGCCGCACGGCCCGCATCCACGCGGGCGAGGTTGTCGCCCTCGGCGACACCGGTGGCCTCGACGATCTGTTCCTCCGGGGTGTGCACGTTGCCGGTGACCGCATAGTCCGACACCCGCAGGACGGGCAGGACCCAGAGCAGGCCGACGGTCACGGCCAGCAGGGCGAGCACCCCGGCCACGCCGAGGAGAATCTTCTTCCGCGGCATCATTCACCCAACGCGGCGAGGATCTCCCCGGCCAGGAGGGTGACGTCGCCCGCACCCATGGTGAGCACGAGATCCCCCTCCCCCACCAGGCTGCGCACGGTCTGCGGGGCGTGGGAGAAGTCAGGCTCGTAGACAACCTGCTCCGCGGTCATCGAGTCGATGATGATGCGGGAACTGACCCCCTCGACCGGCTTCTCCCGGGCGCCGAAGATGTCGAGGACCACGGCGGCGTCGGCAAGCGAGAGCGCCGTGGCGAACTCGGCCGCGAACTCGATGGTGCGGGAGTACAGGTGCGGCTGGAAGACGACGATGACGCGCGCGCCGGTGCCCTCCGCCTCGACCTTCTGGCGGGCGGCCCGCAGCACCGCGGTCACCTCGGTGGGGTGGTGCGCATAATCGTCGTAGACGCGCACTCCCCCGGCGGTGCCCCGGTACTCGAAACGCCGGCGCACCCCGTTGAAATCGCTCAGCCCCTCGGCGAGCAGCACCGGGTCACCGCCGGCGAGGTGGCCGGCCAGCAGCGCGCCCGCCCCGTTGAGCACCATGTGCTGGCCGGGGATCTGCAGGTGGACCGTCAGATCCCGGTCACCGATGCGCACATGCGCCACCGAACCCTCGTCGGTGACGTCCGAGCTGAGGACCTCCGCGCCGACCGGGATCGACGGGTGCAGCGCAGCGGCCGCGGTCGTGCCGTAACCCAGCACGTTCACGCCACGCTCCACACAGCGCTCACCCAGGGCCGCGGCATGGCCGTCATCGAGGCAGACCACCAGATGGCCGGACGGGGTGAGGCGGTCGGCGAAATCGTCGAAGACGCGGTGGTAGGCCTCGGCGGTGCCGAAGAAGTCGAGGTGGTCCGGCTCGATGTTGGTCACCACCGCGATGTCGGGGCAGTACCGCAGCAGGGAGGCGTCCGATTCATCGGCCTCCGCCACGAAACTGTCGCCGGTGCCGTGATGGGCGTTGGTGCCGGAGCGGTTGAGCTGACCGCCGATGGCGAAGCTGGGGTCCATGCCCGCGGCCTGCATCGCAGCCACCGCCATGGAGGTGGTGGAGGTCTTGCCGTGGGTGCCCGCGAAGAGCACCTGATGGCGCCCGCTCATCAGCTCACCGAGCAGGTCCGAGCGGCGGATGACCGGGATGGCCAGCTCGCGGGCGGCGGCCAGTTCCGGATTGTCCTGCGGGATCGCGGCGAAGGAGACAACAACCACGGTCGGTGGCTCCCCCGCCAGGCGGAGATTCTCCGCCTCGTGGCCCACCGCAACGAGCGCGCCCGCCGAGCGCAGAGCCCGGACGGGGCGGGAGTCCTTCACGTCGGAGCCGGTGACCACCGCGCCCCGGTCGAGCAGGATGCGGGCAACCCCGGACATGCCGGAACCGCCGATGCCGATGAGGTGGACGCGGGAGAGGTCGACAGAATCGGTCACGGAATTTCAGGCTCCTGGGTGTGGGTTGGACGGGCAGGTCATTCTAACGCCGCAGCGACCGCAGCAGCCAGATACGCTGCGGCATCCCCTGCGGAGTGCCCCCGGGCGGCCGCCCGCATGGTCTCGAGGGTCTCCCCGTCACCGAGGATGCCGGTGACCTCGGCGACCAGCCGGTCAGCGTCGAACTCGGCGTCACCGACAAGACGGGCGGCGCCGGCGGCGACCACATCAGTGGCATTGAGCGCCTGCTCACCGTTGCCGTGCGGCAGGGGGACGTAGACGGCAGGCAGGCCCGAGGCGGTGACCTCGGCGACGGTCATCGCGCCGGAACGGCAGACGATGAGATCCGCGACGGCGTAGGCGGCCGCCATGTCCCCGATATAGGGCAGGGGGACATAATGCTCGTGCGGGGCGGGGGCGGTGTTGCGTCTGCCGTAGGCGTGCAGCACCTGGAATCCTCCGGCGGTGGTCAGTGTGTCCACCGCGCCGGCCACCGCCCGGTTGAGGCTCACCGCCCCCTGGGAACCGCCGGTGACCAGCAGGGTGCGCCGTTCCGGGTCGAGCCCCCACTGCTCACGGGCACGTTCGGCCGCGGCCTGCATGTCACCGCTGCGCAATCCGGCGCGGACGGGGATGCCGACGACCTCGCCGGGCATCCCTGAGCCGGCCACCGCGTTGAAGCCGGTGCCACCGAGGCGCACACCGAGTTTATTGGCCAGCCCGGCGCGGGCGTTGGCCTCGTGGACGAAGAACGGGATGCCCAGCGAGCGGGCCGCCAGGTAGCCGGGGGCGGAGACGTAGCCGCCGAAACCGATGAGGGCGTCGGCCTGCACGTCGCGGAGGATCTCCCGGGTCTGGCGTACCGCCTTGACCACCCGGACCGGCAGCTTGAGCAGGTCGAGGTTGGGGCGCCGCGGTACGGGCACCGGGTCGATGAGGCGGAGGTCGAAGCCGCGGGCGGGGACGAGGTCACGTTCCAGGCCGCGCGGTGTACCCAGGGCGGTGACGGTGGCGCCGTGCCGCTCGACGAGGGCCTCAGCCACCGCCAGCGCGGGTTCGACGTGGCCGGCGGTGCCCCCGCCGGCGACGACCACACTCAGGGTGTCTTGGGGTGCGCGCATGGGTCACCGCCTCCTGTCAGGTTGGGGCCGGTCATGTTCTCTGACGGTACCAGTCACCGGAGCGCCGAAGCGGGCCTGCGTCCGGCGTTCCCGGGCCGTCGCCGCCTTCGGCACGGCGGGTTCGGGCAGCAGGAAGAAGCGGTCGAAGAAGGGGCGGCCGTAGGACTGCATCGCGGAGACCGCCTCCGGCTCATGGCGGGCGATGGAGGCGAGCAGCCCCATGGAACCGAGGGTGATGATCGCGGAGGTGCCGCCCGCGGAGATCATCGGCAGCTGGATACCGGTGACGGGCATCAGCCCGACGACGTAGCCGATGTTGATGAAGGCCTGGGAGACCACACCGGCGGTCAGGGCAGCGGCCATGAGGGACTGGAACTGGTTCTGCGCCCGGGTGGCGGTGCGGTAGCCGAAGTAGCCGAGGGTGGCGAAGAGGACGATCACCAATGCCCCGCCCCACAGTCCGAGTTCCTCCCCGATGATGGCGAAGATGAAGTCGTTCTTCGCCTCGGGCAGGTAGAACCACTTCGCGCGGGACTGGCCGAGGCCGACACCGAAGAGGGAACCGTCGGCCAGGGAGAGGAAGCCCTGGTAGGACTGGAAGGCCGCGCCCTGGGTGTCCTCGAAGCGGCCGAAGAGTGCGTCGAAGTAGACGGTGAAGCGGTTGGAGCGGAAACCGCCGCCGACCAGGATCGCCACCAGCCCCAGCGCGGCGGCGGCGCCGGCGAGCAGGACGATCCTGAGGCTGCCGCCGGCGAAGACGAAGGTGAACATGCCCACCAGCGCGAAGCTGGCGGTCATGCCGAGATCACCCTGGGCGGCGATGAGTCCGGTCATCGCGACCATGACCCCGAGGTAGATGGTGAAGGGGCTGCTCCTGCTCATGCGGGTGTCGTTGCGGTCGGCGAGGTAGGCGGCACCCCACACCGCGATGGCGACCTTGGCCAGTTCGGAGGGCTGCAGGCCGACGGAACCGACGCGGATCCACGACTGGGAGCCGACCTCCTCGCTGCCCTCACCGATACCCGGGATGAGCACCGCCACCAGGAGGAGGAGGGAGATGATCATGAGCCAGGGGGCGATGCGGCGGACGGTGGCCGGCGGGACCCGCAGGGCCGCCCAGAAGGCGAGGAGGCCGAGGACGACCATGAGGCCCTGGCGCAGGGACTGGCCCCAGACGGTGGAGCCCTCGATGACCGACCAGGTCATCGAGGAGGACATGACCATGACCACACCGATGCCGGTGAGGAGGAAGACCACGGTGCGCAGCATGAGGTAGTCGAAGCCCGGCCGGGACTCCATCATCGACTGCCAGGCCCGGTATCCCCTGGTGAAGGCGCCGGTGCTGCTGCTCATGTGATCTCCCGGGGTTGGTTTGCGGCCGCGGCGAAGAGGTCGCCGCGCTGGGCCATCCCGGTGAACATGTCGAGGGAGGCCGCGGCCGGGGCGAGCAGGACGGTGTCGCCCGCCCCGGCGGTGTCCGCGGCCCAGCCGACGAGCTCGGCGATCGCCTGCTCCGGGTCGGTGTGGGTGGTGTGGTGGACGGGGACGTGCGGGGCGTGTTCGGCCAGGGCGGCGGCGATGCGGGGGGCATCGGCACCCAGCAGGCCGACGGCCTTGAGCCGGTGGGCGTGGGAGCGGATCAGCGGGACGATGTCGGCACCCTTGAGCTGCCCGCCGGCGAGCCAGATGACGTTGTCCAGCCCGGCCAGGGCGGCGTCGGCGGCGTGCGGGTTGGTGGCCTTGGAGTTGTCGACCCAGGTCACTCCCCCGGTCTCGGCGATGATCTGGCCGCGGTGCCCGTCGACCTGGAAGGCGGCGAGCGCGGCGGCGATGTGCTCCGGCGTCGCGCCCTGGCTGCGGGCGATGGCGGCGGCGGCGAGCGCGTCGAGCACACCGGCCGGTCCGGCCGGTTGGATGCCTGCGACCGGCGCGAGGATGACGGGGGCGTCACCGGTGTTGTCCACCAGCTGCCCACCGATGAGGCCGAACTGGCCGACGCCGGGTTCAGCGAGGGTGAAGCCGATGTGATTGTCGACGTCCGCCCGCGCCAGCACCGCGCGGACCACCGGGTCGTCGACGCCGGCGACGGCGACCGGCCCGGACAGGGCACGGGCCTTGGCGTCGGCGTAGGAGGTGAAGGAGCCGTGCCAGTCGATGTGGTCCTCGGCGAGGTTGAGCAGCACCCCGGCGTCCGGGCTCAGCTCCTTCGACCAGTGGAGCTGGAAGCTGGACAGTTCGGCGACGAGGACGTCGACGCGTTGCTCGTCAAGCAGGGCGTCGGCGACGGCGACACCGATGTTGCCCACCGCCCGGGCACGCAGCCCGGTGTCCTGGCCCAGCTGCGCCATCATGGCCGCGAGCATGGCGGTGGTGGTGGTCTTGCCGTTGGTGCCGGTGACCACCAGCCAGGTGCGCGGGGGGCCGAAGGCGCCGGCGCGGTCGAGGCGGTAGGCCAGCTCGACGTCGCCGATGACCTCGAGGCCGGCTGCGGCGGCGTCGGCAAGCAGGGGGTTGTCGGGACGCCAGCCCGGGGAGGTGACCACCAGCGAGAAACGGCTCAGCATGGTGCGGGCCTCGTCGACGGTGATGCCGGTGGCCAGGTCGTTGTCGTCGGCGACGGTGTGATCCACGCCGAGGCGCTCCAGGAGGCGGATGATGCCGCGGCCGGAGACCCCGGCGCCGGCGATGAGGACGGTTCCGGTGATCATCGCAGGCTCACCCCCGTGACGGTGAGCCATTCGGCGTAGAAGATGCACACACCGAGCATGACAGCCATGGCGGCGATGAGCCAGAAGCGGACGACGACGGTGGTCTCGGGCCAGCCACCGTTCTCGAAGTGGTGGTGGAAGGGTGCCATACGGAAGACGCGCTTGCCGGTGGTGCGGAAGGAGATGACCTGGATGACCACGGAGGCGGCCTCGATGACGAAGAGTGCGCCGATGATGATCATCAGCAGCTCCGTGCGGGACGCCACCGACAGGCCGGCGACGAGCCCGCCGAGGGCCAAGGAACCGGTGTCGCCCATGAAGATCTTGGCGGGGGCGGCATTCCACCACAGGAAGCCGAGGCAGCCGCCGAGACCGGCGGCCGCGAGGATCGCCAGGTCGAGGGGGTCCCGCACCGAGTAGCAGCCCGGTTCGACGGCGACCTCGCAGGAATTGCGGAACTGCCAGAAGGTGATCAGGGAGTAGGCGCCCATGACGAAGGCGGTGGTGCCGGCGGCCAGTCCGTCGAGTCCGTCGGTGAGGTTGACGGCGTTCGACCAGGCGGCGATGAGGATGACCATGAACACCAGGAAGACGATGATGCCGATGATGCCGCCGCCGAAGGCGATGTCGACGGTGTCGATGTCCCGGATGAAGGACAGGTGAGTTGAACCCGGGGTCAGGCCCTGATCGTCCGGGAACTGGAGGATGAGCAGGCCGAAGGCGATGGCCAGCACGAGCTGGCCGACGAGCTTGGCGGTCTTGTTCAGGCCGAGGTTGCGGGCCTTGAACAGTTTGATGGAGTCGTCGGCGAAACCGAGCGCACCCATGCCGAGCATGAGGCCGAGGACCAGCACGCCGGAGACGGTGAAGCCGCCGGTGCCGATGACCATGCCGTAGATGCCGACGGTGGCGTAGGCGACGACGATGCCGGCGATGATGGCGATGCCGCCCATGGTGGGCGTGCCCCGCTTGCGCAGATGGGACTGGGGGCCGTCCTCCCGGATCTCCTGGCCCAGGCCCTCGGCGGAGAAGCGCCGGATGAGCACCGGGGTGGTGAAGATGGCGACGAGGAAACTGACGATTCCTGCGATGATGATCTGTGTCACGTCGTGTTCGCCCCTATGAACCCTTCTGGATGTTCTGCTGTTGGATGAGGTTCTCCGCTACCCGCCACAGCCCCAGTGAGTTGGAGGCCTTGACCAGCACAACATCGCCGGGGTTGCCGGTTCCGGTGTGTTCGATCGGGCGGGTCCGCAGCACGGCCTCGACGAGGCGGGTGGCCTCGTCGACGTCGCGCGCGACCTCAGTAGTTATACCCCGGTTGGCGGCCTCGGTGGCCATGGCGCGGCTGTTGGGATCATCGCCGACGGCAATCAGGTGCTCGATCCGGTACCGGTCGAGCTGCCGGCCGATCCTGCGGTGCGCGGCCTGCGCATCGGTGCCGAGCTCGCTCATCTGGCCCAGGACAGCGATGGCGCGGGCGTGGGGGCGGGCCGCGGCGGTGTAGGCCAGGGCGGCGATGCCGGCCTGCATGGAGTCGGGGTTGGCGTTGTAGGCGTCGTTGATCACGGTCACCCCGTCAGCGCGGGTCTGCACGTCCATGCGGTGTGCGGAGGCGCTGGTGTGGCCGGAGAGTCCCGCGGCGACCCGGCTGAGGTCGAGTCCCGCCTCCAGCCCGATGGCCGCGGCGGCCAGGGCGTTGGAGACCTGGTGCTCACCGAAGACCTGCAGGCGCACGGGGGCGGATTCCCCGCCGGCGTGGAGGGTGAAACTGGCGCGGGCGACATCATCGAGGCGGATGTCCCCGGCCCACAGGTCGGCGCGGGTGGCGGCGGAGTAGGTAACCACCCGGGCGCGGGTGCGCGGCGCCATGGCGGCGACGAAGGGGTCGTCGGCGTTGAGCACCGCCACCCCGCGGTCCGGCAGGGCCTCGATGAGTTCGCCCTTGGCGCGGGCGATGTTCTCGCGGGAACCGAATTCACCCAGATGGGCGGTGCCCACATTGAGGACTGCGCCGATGTGCGGGGGCACAGAGCGGGCCAGGTGGGCGATGTGACCGATGCCGCGGGCGGACATCTCGGCGACGAGGAAGCGGGTGCCGGTGGTGCAGCGCAGCGCCGTGTAGGGCAGGCCGATCTCGTTGTTGAAGGAACCGGGTGGGGCGACGGTCTCCCCCGCCATGCGCAGCACGGAGGCGACGAGGTCCTTGGTGGAGGTCTTGCCGGCGGAGCCGGTGATGCCGACGACCGTCAGCTCCGGCAGCCGGGTGACCACGGCGTGGGCGAGGGCGGCGAGGGCGTCGACGACGGCCTTGACGGAGCCGTCGGTGTCGTGGGCGTAGATGTCGGCGTTGGAATCGGGGCGGCCGGTGGGTTTCACCACGACTGCGGGCACCCCCACCGGGCGGGCGGCGAGCACAGCGGCGGCGCCGGCCGTGATGGCGGTGGCGGCGAAGTCGTGGCCGTCGACACGCGCGCCCGGCAGGGCGATGAACAACCCGCCCGGGGTGATCAGGCGGGAGTCGAACTCGATGGTGCCGGTCACCGGGGTGTCCGGCTTCTCGACGTCGTGGAGCTCACCACCGGTGATCTCCGCGATCTCCGCGAGGGTCAGGGGGATCACAGTTTCTTCTCCTTCAGTGCACGCCGGACTTCCTCCCGGTCGTCGAAGTGGTGGTCCACCCCGTTGATGAGTTGCCCGACCTCGTGGCCCTTGCCGGCGACGACGACGCCGTCACCGGGACGCGCCCAGCCGATCAGCGCGTCGATGGCCGCGGCGCGGTCACCGATCTCGCGGATCTCCGCGGAGGTGCCGGCGGCGAGCGCGCCCTCGAGGACGGCGGCGCGGATGGTGGCGGGGACCTCGCTGCGCGGATTGTCGTCGGTGATGATCACCAGGTCGGCCCGCCGGGCCGCCTCCGCCCCCATGAGGGGACGCTTGGTGGCGTCCCGGTCGCCGCCGGCCCCGACCACCACGCCGAGGCGGCCGCTGACCTGGCCGCGCAGGGTGTCCAGCACCGCGGCGACGGCCGCGGGTTTGTGGGCGTAGTCGACCACGGCGAGGAAGTCCTGGCCGGCGTCGATGCGCTCCATCCGGCCCGGCACGGCGACGTCGGCGAAACCGGCGGTGAAGGCCACCGGGTCCACCCCGGCGGCGAAGGCCACCGCGGTGGCCACGGCGGCGTTGGCGATGTTGAAGTCACCCGGCAGCGGCAACCGGGCGGTCAGTTCCTGGCCGGGCAGCCGCAGGTGCAGCGTCTGCGCACCGGTGGGGGCCACCTCGGTCTGGGTGGCGGTGACATCGGCGTCGGTGCCGCGGGTGGACACGGTCAGGGGGTCAGCGGCACGCTCCGCCATCCGCCGGCCCCACTCCTCGTCGACGCAGACAACCGTGCGGTCCGCGGCCAGCGGCGAGGCCGGGTCGAAGAAGCGGGCCTTGGCCTCGAAGTACTCCTCCATGGTCGGGTGGAAGTCGAGGTGGTCCTGGGAGAGGTTGGTGAAGCCGGCGACGTCGAAACGCGTGCCCGCCACCCGGCCCAGTTCCAGGGCGTGGGAGGAGACCTCCATGACCACGTGGGTGACGCCTGCGTCGACCATCTGCGCGAAGAGCTCCTGGAGGGTCGTGGCCTCCGGGGTGGTCAGGGAGGTGGGCACCGCCCGGCCGTCGATGCGCGTGCCGGTGGTGCCGATCAGACCGACCTTGTGGCCTGCGGCCATGAGGCCGGCCTCCAGCAGGTAGCTGGTGGTGGTCTTGCCGGAGGTGCCGGTCACCCCGAGCACGGTGAGTCGCTCGGAGGGATGGTCGTGGACCTCGGCGGCGACGGTGCCGAGCACCGCGCGGACGTCGTCGACGACGACGATGGGGCGGGTCTCCCCCGCCGCGGCGAGGATCTCCCGGCCGGCGGCGTCGGTGAGCACGGCCACGGCCGGGCTGCCGGCGGCGTAGTTCGCGCCGTGGCTGCGGGTACCCGGTACGGCGGCGAACAGGGCGCCGTCGGGGGCCAGGGTGGACGAGTCCAGACCGAAGGAGGTGATGACGGGATCAGCCCCGGAGTCCTGGACGAGCTCTCCCCCGGCGATGCCGGCCAGATGGGACAGTGTGTTTTCCATGGTGGTTCTCCTCCTCGAGGACTTATTGGGCGTGGAGGATCAGGAGGTCCTCCATGGGCGGCGACGTCGGGATGTTGTCCCGGTCGAGCAGCCATGACGCGATGTCGCGGAAGATCGGGGCCGAGGACTGTCCGCCCCCGCCGCCCTCCTCGACGCCGCGGGTGGGTTCGTCCACCATGACGGCGACCACGAAACGCGGGTCATCCGCCGGGGCGACACCGGCGAAGGTGATCCAGTAGTCGCTGTTGGAGTAGGCCCCGGTGTTCGGGTCGACCTTCTGTGCGGTGCCGGTCTTGCCGGAGGTCTGGTAGCCGGGGACCGCGCCGTTGGCGCCGGTGCCCATCTGCAGCCCACCCGGGTCGTCCTGCATGACGGAGCGGAACATGTCGATCGTCGCGCGGGCGGTATCCGGGCTGACCACCTGGGTGCGGTCCGGTTCCTCGAGCTCCTGCCCGGTGCCGTCCGGGTTGGTCACCGACCGGACGATGCGGGGTTCGATCCGCTCGCCGTCGTTGGCCAGCGCCTGGTAGATGGAGGCCATCTGCAGGGTCGTCATCGACACGCCCTGCCCGATGGGCAGGTTGGCGAAGGTGCCGCCCGACCACTGTTCGCGGGCCGGCAGGAGGCCGGAGGACTCGTTGGGCAGTTCGATGCCTGTCGTCTGACCGACGCCGAAACGCTGGAGGTAGTCCGCGAACCGGTCCTCGCCCAGGCGTTCGGCGAGCATGAGGGTACCCACGTTGGAGGACTTACCGAAGATGCCGGTGGTGGTGTAGGGCACCACGCCGTGGGCCCACGCGTCGTTGACGGTCACGCCGGCCATGTGGATGGAACCGGGCACCTGGTGGACCTCGTCCGGGGTGGTCAGTCCCTCCTCCAGGGTGGCGGCCGCGGTGATGATCTTGGCCACCGAGCCCGGCTCGTAGGGGTGCGAGATGGTCTGGTTCTCGAAGTCCTTGCCGGCCTTCAGCTGGCGCTCGATGTTGCCGTTGGGGTCGATGGTGTCGGTGTTGGCCATGGCCAGCACCTCGCCGGTGGCCACGTCGAGGACGACCGCCTCCGCGGATTCCGCTTTCGAGTTGGTCTTCGCCTGCTCCAGCAGCTGCTGGACGTAGGTCTGCAGGTCCAGGTCCAGGCTCAGCTCCACGGCGGCGCCGTCGACGGCCGGCACCACGTCACGCAGGGTGCCGGGGATGACCTGCCCGTTGGTGGACACGTCCTCCGTGGAGCGGCCGTTGATGCCCGAGAGCATGGCATCTCCGGAGGTCTCGAAACCGAACTGGCCCTGCCCGTCCATGGACACCTTGCCCAGGACGTTCTCGGCGATGGCCCCGTTCGGGTACTGGCGGATGTCCTGGTGGTCGGCGGCCACGCCGTGGAAGGTGGCGGCGATCTCGGCGGCGACGTCCGGGTCGACGTTGCGCACCAGGACCTCGTAGGTGGAGTCGGCCTGCAGCTTCTCCAGGATCTCCTCCTCCTTGACCTCACCGGTGATCGCCCCGGCCTCCTCGATCATGGCGGGGATCTCCTGCGACATGGTCACCAGGACGTCCTCGACGCGCTCGTCGATCTCGGCGTCGATCTGTTCCCGGGACATGCCGTCCATGCGCATCTCCAGGTCCTGTTGTTCGGTGAGTTCGCCGCGCAGCACCTGCGGGGAAACAGTCAGGCTACGGGCCTGCATGGTGTAGGCCAGCTGGTTGCCGTGACGGTCGGTGACCTCACCGCGGCGGGCCGGTTCGACGTAGACGCGGGCACGCTGCTGCTGCGCCTTTGCGGCGAACTCGGGGCCCCACACGATCTGCACCCAGGCGAGGCGGCCGACCAGGAGGACGGTGAGAGCCGTGAAGAATACGAGGATGATCCGCAGCCGGCGGGTCATCACCGCCTTCTGGGTGGGGGCCTGCTTCCGGGTGGGTTTCCCGGCAGGCTTCCCACCGGTTTTTTTCGTGGGTTTCTTCGGTTTGGTCTCTGGTTGCCGGGGCGCGCGGCTCTGCGCTGCCCGGACGTCGGAATAGGGACGGGATGACGAACTGCGGGACGAGTCAACTCGTCCCGCAGCACGTCGGACGCCGCCGGCGCCTGGTCGTGTCACTTGCCGTCCTCAACAATCGGTACTTCTGGGGTCACTGATCCTCAGCGGGAACATTCGGGGCGTAGGGGGCCACGCCCGGTTCGTAGGGGGCCACGCCCGCCTCTGCCGGGGCTCGCAGCCGCTCGGCCTGGGGGATCGTCTCCAGGCTGTCACCCAGCTCCCGGATCGCGTCCGGGTTGCTTGAGGCCTGGCCCGGGCGGACCGGCGCGCCGTTGACGTCGATGATGGGACGCGTGGTCACATCCGCCGGACGTTCCTCCACGATCCCACCGTCGGCGCCCACCGCGAGGATGCCCGGTTGGACGGGCACCTCCAGGCCGAGTTCACCGGCCCGGCGGGCCAGCTCCGCGGAGGAGCGGACGTTCTCGAGGTCCCGGTTGAGGGTCTCGATCTGGTTGGACAGCTGCTGTTCCTGGGAGGACAGCGTCTGCATGCGGAAGGTCAGCTGGGTGGACACACCCGACAGCCACATGGCCAGGGCGACACCCGCGATGGCCAGGACGACAGACATGCCGACCAGCTTCATCAGCAGGGTGGAACGGCGGACCTCTTCGGTGCGGCGCCCCCGGACGGAGACCACCTGCCGCGAACCCAGGCGCTTCGGCGAGGGGACAGGCCGCCGGCGGCCCGGCAGGGGCGTCTGCGGGACCTTCGGTGTCCGCGGTTTCTCCGGCGCCCGGGCCGGTTGCCCGCGGTCGAGGACGGCGGTGCTGGTGAAGTCACGGCTGGCACCCATGCGTCGTTCCTTACGGTCGTTTCGGGTCCTGGTCGGTTGGGTCACGGTCGGCCTCCGGTCGGTTCAGGGAGCTTCTCGACGGCGCGCACCCTCACCGGTGCCGCCCGGGGATTCTCTTCGATCTCCGCCTCGTTCGCCTTCTCCGCCCCACGGGTCACGGTCCGGAAGCGGGGCGCGGTGCCCGGCAGGTCCATCGGCAGGCCGGGGGGTGTCTTCGAGGCGGTCATGTCGGCGAAGGCGTTCTTGACGATGCGGTCCTCCAGCGACTGGTAGCTCATGAACACCGCCCGGCCACCGGCGGCAAGCAGTTCCGCGATGACGGGGATGACGTTCTCCAGTGCCTCCAGCTCGGCGTTGACCTCGACGCGCAGCGCCTGGAAGGTGCGCTTGGCGGGGTGGCCGCCGGTACGCCGGGTGGCGGCGGGGATGGCGGAGTAGAGCAGCTCGACCAGGCGCGCGGAGGTGGTGAAGGGCTCCTTCTCACGTTCCCGCAGCACTGCCGAGGCGATCTTTCCGGCGAAACGTTCATCGCCGTAGGTCTTGAGGATGCGTGCCAGCTCGCCGTGGCCGTAGGTGTTGAGCACGTCCGCTGCGGTCTTCCCCCGGGAGGGGTCCATGCGCATGTCCAGCGGCGCGTCGGTGCGGTAGGCGAAGCCGCGCTCCACCTGGTCCAGCTGCATGGAGGACACTCCGAGGTCGAACAGTGCCCCGGCGACACCGTGCTCGCGGGCGAGGTCGAAGATCTCCCCCTCGCCGTGGGCGATGGCCTCACCGATGCCGTCGAAACGCGTCTGCACGCCGACGAAGCGCCCGCCGAAGGGGGCGAGGCGTCCGCGGGCGTCAGTGAGCGCCACGGGGTCACGGTCCACGCCGATGACGCGGGCCTGCGGGAAGGTCCTCAGGAAATGCTCGGTGTGTCCGCCGGCACCGAGGGTGCCGTCGACGATGACCGCGTGCTCACCGAGTTTCTCGACACCCGGCGCCAGCAGGTCCGCCATCCGGTCGCGGAGAACCGGGACGTGGCCGAAATTCTCCTCGACGTCGAAGCTCATGTCGCTCATGGCGTCCCTAGCCCCCTTCGTCCTCGAGTGTGTGGCCCGCCCACGGTACGGGGTGCGTACAGGGCCCTGCCCGATGTGTCCATCTGATGTCGGGGAAGTACACCAGAGCATCACCTCGGGCAGAGTCCGTACACGCGCTCCGTCCCACCCTCCCATCCCCTGCGGGGGATGATCAGAGCAGTCCGCCGAGGACGTCTTCTGCGTCGGCCGCCGCGAAGGCGGCTTCCGTTTCCTTCTGATAAGCGGCCCAGGACTCTGCGTCCCAGATCTCGAGAAAATCCACTGATCCGATGACCACACATTCCTTGGTCAGACCCGCGTATGCACGGTGCCCGGCCGAGAGGGTGATGCGACCGCTCCCGTCAGGACGCTGTTCATCCGCACTGGCAGCCAGATTCCGGATGAAGGCACGTGCCTGAGGGTTGGTGCGGGACACCGACGCGGCCTTCCGGACGCGTGCGGCGAACTCTTCCCGGGGATAGACCGCAAGGCTGTGGTCCTGCCCCTTCGTGATCATCAACCCACCGGCAAGTTCCGCACGGAACTTGGCCGGAAGTGTCAGCCGACCCTTGTCGTCGAGCTTCGGAGTGTAGGTACCGAGAAACATCCCGGGGTCACCTTCCTCTGCTCGCCTCCTCGGATCTCTTCAGAGCAATTCAGTTCTCGCCATAGTTCGGGGCGGCCACTCAGGCCGCCCTTCTCCACCGCTGCGCCCCACAATACCCCACTTTGCCCCACCAACAACCCTCAACGCGGCCGTAAAATTGCCTGGCAGAGAAAGAGATGCAGGTGAAGTAAGTGAAAGCGGTGGGGCACCGACCCGTGGCGGTGGGCGGGCCACCCTGCGGACACCCCCTTTTCACACCCGGATGTGGCCTTTCCTGTGAATTTCCGAGTAGTCGCAGGTCCCGGTGGGGGCTACGGGGGCGAAGGTGGGGAATCCAGAAAAAGGTCCGCCGCACACCCTGGTGCAGGGGTGTGCGGCGGACCTTGATCCGTGGTGATTCTGTCTGGCCGGCTAACGCTCCTCGAAGCGGCGGCGGAAGTTCTCCTCCATGCTGCTGGCAGGCGCCCGGCCGCGGTTGGTCCGGCGCTTGCTGACCCGCCCGGTGGGCGATCCTCCGCCTCCGCGGAGCATCCACACGCCGGCGCCGAACATCACGAGGAAGCCCACGACGCTCAGCGCAATGAACCACAGGCTCTGCTGGGCGAGTGCGACCCCGCCGATGAGCATGACCAGGCCGACAACCGCGATCGCAACACCCCGAAGCGTGATACCGGGTGTACCGGTCGCGCCGAAGCCATGGCCGCCGGCCACGGATGACCCGAACTTGGGGTCATCAGCAAGGAGAGACTGTTCAATCTCCCGGAGCGCTCGCTGCTCCTGCTCTGAAAGCGACACTGTTCCTCCCGGACATCGCTGGGTGTTTATCTTCTCACTCTTTCAACGCCCAGACTAACGGGAATGTTCCCGGGAACGCCAACCCCGCTATGCGGCAGCCGGAGCCCAGCCGGCCTCGGCCTCGGCCTCGGCCAGAAACTCTGTGACCATGGAGATCACACGGTCGACCACGGTGGGATCCACATCACGCTCCAGCCCGGAGGCCACCCGGGAACGCAGGCGGGAATACTGGGCGAAGGCCAGGGCCCACCGCTCCCCCTCCGCATCGACCAGGCAGAGCTGGTCCCAGGCGTTTGTCGGACGGCGGCGCCTGCCCGCCACCGCGGAGGCGGAGATCCTCGCCCCGGCGGTCCGCAGGGCGGCCTGATAGGCGGATTCGAGGGCCTGGTCCCATTCCCCCGCACGGCGGTGCCTGACCGCCGTGGCCAGGAGACCGCGCGCCTTGAAGATGAAGTCGGCCCGGCGGGTACCCGAACCCGCGCCGGCGAACCTCGTTGTCGCTGAGATGATCCGGGCCATCGGGGCCAACTCCTTTCCACTGCGTTCACTTGGCCCGCAGACCGTGTCCGATGACCTCCGGACACTCCGCGCACCACGCTTCCAACTGCCTCGTCCTGTGTGTTGCCCACACCATAGGCACGGCATGGGACATGACACCCTCAATCCTAGAACAGCCATTCGAACACGTCAATGGTTTCTCTGCATTTTCCCTGACCGCGATCCGGGTGCCTGTTCGATTCCATCGCGGCCCTGCCGCCTGAATTTTTCCCACGGTCGGCCCTGTTCGTGGTTCAGTGGAGAGGTGACGATTGAGATCCGCCGTTTGACCGGCCCCGAATTTGCCGTGCTGACCCCGCAGCTCGTCGACCTCTACATCGAGGCGATGGGCTATGACCGGAGCATCCGCGCAGGCCGCATCGAGGTATGGCGGCGGGAGATCATGCAGCCGGGATTCACCGCCCTGGCCGCCTTCGAGCAGGACACCCTCCTCGGTGTGGCCTACGGCTACCTCGGCGCACCGGACCTGTGGTGGGACCGTCAGGTCCGCCGCGGCTTCCGGGAGGCCGGCGGTCCGGACACCCATCAGGCCGTGCTCATGCGCGACTACTTCGAGATCGCCGAGATCCACGTCGATCCGGCACACCAGGGCCGGGGGATGGGCCGCCAGCTGCTCTCCCAGCTGCTCTGGCACGTCCCGGCCACCTATGCGCTCCTGTCCACCCCGGAAGTGGAGAACGAGGCCAACAACGCCTTCTCCCTCTACCGCTCCATGGGCTTCCGCGATGAGCTGCGCAACTTCCACTTCGACGGCGATTCCCGCCCCTTCGCGGTCCTGTCCGTCGCCCTGCCATTGTCCGACGGCCCCGACAGGTCCGGCAAGGTCGGGGACCAACCCCGGTAGGTCAATGGGTATCGTGGACTCGACAGTTCACCGCCCTGATGAAGGACCGCCGCATTGAGCACCCAGGACCCCCGAACGCTGACTCTCGACCAGATCCCGGCCGCAGCCCGTGACGAACTCGCCCGCTTCTTCGCGGACCGCCGGGAGCAGGTCGCCGCGATCGGGGCCCCGGTCAGCCAGACCGTCACCCACCTGGAGAACTTCGTCCTCGGTGGCGGCAAGCGGATCCGCCCGCTGTACGTGTGGGCCGGTTTCGTCGGCGGCGGTGGTCTGGAGAACACCTCCGAAAACCCCGCGGCCGTGCTGCGGGCGGCGGCCTCCCTGGAATTTATCCAGGCCTGCGCGCTGATCCATGACGACATCATCGACTCCTCCGACACCCGGCGCGGCAACCCCACCGTCCACCGGGCAGTGGAGGCCACCCACCGGGGCAGCGGCTGGACCGGCGACGCCGCCCACTTCGGCGAGTCCGTGGCCATCCTGGTCGGTGATCTGGCGCTGGTCTGGGCCGAGGACATGTTCCAGGACTCCGGACTGTCGGTTGAGGCACTGCAGCGGGCCCGGGAGCCGTGGCGCGGCATGCGCACCGAGGTGATCGGCGGGCAGTTGCTCGACGTCACCCTGGAGGCCACCGCCGATGAGGACGTGGTGCTGGCGGATGCGGTCAACCGCTTCAAGACGGCCGCCTACACCATCGAACGCCCCCTGCACCTCGGCGCGACGATCGCGGGTGCGGACCAGGCCACCATTGACGCTTTCCGCGGTTACGGTCGGGACATCGGCGTCGCCTTCCAGCTCCGGGACGACCAGCTGGGTGTCTACGGGGACCCGGCCGTCACCGGCAAACCCGCCGGCGATGACCTCCGCGAGGGCAAGCGCACGGTGCTGCTGGCCACCGCCCTGCAGCGTGCCGACGAGCGCGACCCCGCCGCAGCAGCCGAGCTGCGGGCCGGCATCGGGACGACCTCGGATCCCGCCCGGATCGCCCGGCTGGCCGAGATCATCGCCGGGACCGGCGCGGTCGAGGAGATCGAGGAACGCATCACCGCTCTGACTGCCTCCGGGTTGGCCCACCTTGCGGCCGCCGACACCGCGCCTGAGGTCACCGCGACCCTCACGGACCTGGCCCGGCGCGCGACGGCGCGCCGGCACTGATGGTCCTCCGCCTGCCCCGGGCGGTGACCCTGGGGCTGATCGGCTCCCTCCTGCTGCTCCTGGGTTCCTTCGGCGGGGGTGCCACCCGCAACCGCGGTGGCGTCCTGGAGGCGGTGGGTCTGGATTTCCTCGCCTACGGCCGCGGAGCGGGCATCTCCAACACGGTCTTCTGGTTCGGGGTGGTCCTGCTCCTGCTGGGCTGGATCACACTCGGCCGCAGGCACGTGCTGGGGGCGCGGGAGGGGGGCGTCGATAAGCGGGAGAAGGCCGTGCGCACCGCGATGTGGGTCTGGGTGCTGCCGCTGATCCCGGCGGCACCGATGCTCTCGCGCGACGTCTACTCCTATCTCATGCAGGGCGCGATGCTGCGCGACGGTTTCGACCCCTATACGCAGGGCGCGGCCGTGAACCCGGGGCCTTTCCTGCTGGAGGTCTCCCATGACTGGCGTAACACCACCACCCCCTACGGGCCGCTCCACCTGTGGATCGGTGAGGGGGTGACCCGGCTGGTCGGCGACCACGTCACCGCCGGGGTGATCATGTACAAGCTTCTCTCCGTGGCGGGTTTCGCGGCCATCGCCTGGGCGGTGCCCCGCATCGCGCGGCGGCTGGGCGGGGATCCGGTGCTCGCCCTGTGGCTGGGTGTGGCAAATCCGGTGATGGTCCTGCACATGGTCGGCGGCATGCACAACGAGTCCGTCATGGTCGGGCTCGTCAGCCTCGGTCTGCTGGCCTGTCTGGACCGGCGTTTCGTGCTGGGTGTGGCGCTGATCGCCGTGGCGGTCTCGCTCAAGGCCACCGCGGCGATCGCCCTGCCCTTCGTCGTGTGGCTGGCCACCCACCACTACGCGGCGCGGATCAACCGGGTGACGGCCTTCCTGCTGACGGGTTTCATCGCCGTCGTGGAGACCCTGCTGGTGGTCGCGGCGGTGACCTTCCTGTCGGGGGCCTCCTGGGGTTGGCTCTCGGAGATCTCCGGCAACTCGAAGGTGATCAACCCGCTGGCCTGGCCTTCGCTGACCGCGGGCGCGGTGACCACCTTCATCCAGCTGTTCCGCGACGACTTCGACTACAACCTGGCCCTGGATGTCCTGCGGCCGGTGTCGATGGTGCTCATGCTCGCCGGTCTGGTCATCGTCTGGTGGCTCTTCCGGCAGGATGACCGCCGTGCCATCGCAGGCACGGCGACCGCCTACCAGGTGGCCTTCGTCTTCAACTCGGTGACGCTGCCCTGGTACTACGCCTCGGTGCTCAGTCTCGTGGGCACCGTCCGCCCGCCCGGCTGGGTGCAGCGGCTGGCGGTGGGTGCCTCCGTCGTGGTCACCTTGGCCTTCACCGGCAGCGGCAACCACCAGCTCTACAACACGTGGTGGATGGCGGGTGTCTTCGTTCTCGCCTGGGTGCTCACCGACTGGGCCTTCGGCCGGGAGTTCAGAGGGCCATGGCCTGCGCCCGGCGCAGCACCTCGCGGGCCAGCTGACCGTGCAGCGCATCCACCGGCCGTCCCGGCAGCGTCTCGTCCTCGGTGAACAGGAACCGCAGGATCTCCTCGTCGGAGTAACCGCCGTCGGCCAGGAGGATGAGCACGCCGGGCACGAACTTGCCGGTGGTGGCCTCCCCCTCCCTGAACAGCGCCTCCGGGATGTGGCGTCTGCCGTCGATCACGTGGGCGATGAGTTTCTTCGCACCCAGCAGGTCATGGACCCGGGTGACCACCACACCGAGCCGGTCGGCGGCCTCCGGCAGCGTGAGCATGGTTTCTTCGGCCAGCAGGGTTTCAAGTGGGATGTCTTTCGATTTCACGCCCCCTACTCTAGTGCGCATCCGCGTTGGCATGAGTGGCGGCCTGTGCACCATACTGTTCGCATGGCTCAACTGGCAGTGGGAGATCTCCTCGACGACCGTTACCGCATCGATCACCCGATCGCCCGCGGCGGGATGTCGACGGTCTACCGGTGCGTGGACCTCCGGCTCGGCCGCGCGGTGGCGGCGAAGGTGCTGGACGAGAAGTACATCACCGACCCCGTCTTCCGGCAGCGGTTCCGCCGGGAGGCCCTCGCCATGGCCCAGCTGACGCACCCCAACCTGGTCAACGTCTACGACTTCGGTTCCGACGGTGACCACCTCTTCCTGGTCATGGAGCTGATCACCGGCGGCACCCTGCGTGAGCTGCTCGCCGAACGTGGCCCCATGCCCCCGCACGCGGCGGCCGCGGTGCTGCGGGCAGTGCTCACCGGCCTGTCCGCCGCGCACACGGCCGGCATGGTGCACCGCGACATCAAACCGGACAACATCCTCATCAACGGTGATCACCGGGTGAAACTGGCTGATTTCGGTCTCGTGCGCTCCGCGACGGCCGCAACGACGGCCACCAACCAGATCGTGGGCACCGCCGCCTACCTCTCCCCCGAGCAGGTCGACGGCACGGACATCACCCCGGCCTCGGACGTCTACTCCGCCGGCATCGTGCTTTTCGAGCTGCTCACCGGCACGGTGCCCTTCTCCGGGGACAACCCGCTCGACCACGCCTATCAGCGGCTGGAGGAGGATGTCCCGGCCCCGAGTTCCCGCATCGGGGGTGTGCCCTCCCTCATTGACGCCCTGGTGGGTACCGCCACCGCCCGCGCCCCGCAGGACCGTTTCGCGGATGCCGCCGAATTCCTCGCCGCGCTTGATGACGTCGCCGCCGAACTCACCCTGCCCGCCTTCACCGTCCCCATCCCCCAGAACTCCGCCGCGCACCGGGCGGCGGCCGTACCCACCGACATCACCGACCTCGTCGGCCCGCCGGCCATGGTCACCGAGGTCACCGACGTGCCCCCGACCGCCGTGGTCGCCCCCGTCGCGGAACCACCTGTCGAACAGACCAGGGTGCACGAGGCGCTGGGCCCGCAGGCGCCGCCGGCGCTGCCCGCGGAGATCCCGCCCGCCCCGCTGGAGGCACCGCCCCCGCCGAAGCCGCTGAGCAACCGTGGCCGGACGGGTCTGATCGTGTGGCTGGTGGTCATCAGCCTGCTCACCGCCGCGGTGGCCGTGGGCGGCTGGTGGTTCGGCTCCGGCCGCTACGGGGAGATCCCCCAGGTCCTGGGTATGGACCGGGCCGCGGCCGTCGCCACCATCGAGGAGGCCGGTTTCACACCCGTCACCGAGATCGTCTACAACGATGAGGTCCCCACCGACCGGTCCGCCGGCACGCAGCCCGGCGACGGGGAGAAGGTCGTCCGCGGCGGCGAGGTCACCGTCCTGGTCTCCCAGGGCCGGCCCACCGTCCCGGCACCGGAGGGCATGGACGTGCTCGCCTACCAGGCGGCCGCCTCAGAACGCACCCTCACCGTGGCCAACGGCGAACCTGTCTACTCCCCTGACGTCGAGGAGGGCCGGGTCGCGCTCACCGAACCGGCCGCCGGGGAACCGGTGGCCATCGGCACGACCGTCACCGTGCACGTCTCCCGCGGACCCGAACCGATCCAGGTCCCCCCGGTCATCGGGCTGGACCTCACCGCTGCCGAGGCCCGCCTGGCCGAGCTGGGGCTCACCGTCGCCGCGGTGGACTCCCGCTACGAGGAGGACATCCCCGGCGGGCAGGTGCTCGAGGTCTCCCCCGACCCCGGCACGGAACTCAGCCGCGGCAGCGAGATCTCCCTCGTCGTCTCCGGCACGCTGACCGTCCCGGAGGTCTCGGGCATGGACCAGGCCACCGCCACCGCCACCCTCGAGGCCGCCGGCTTCACCGTCGACGACGTCCGCCGCGACCGCAGCGCCACCGGCACCGGACCGGACACCGCCGTGGGCACCAGCCCGGCGGCCGGGGAACTCATCGACCCGGCGGATGCGGAGATCACCCTCGAGCTCGCCGGGCGGGTGACCGTTCCCGATGTGGTCGGGATGACCGTCGGGCAGGCCCGCCAGCTCCTGGCCGGCGTGGGTCTGGACATCAACTCCCGCGAGCGTGACGACGCCCGCCCCATCACCCGCCAGCGCCCCGCCGCCGGCGAGGACGCCCGCATCGACTCCACGGTGCGCCTGACCCTCGGTCGCTGACACAGCGACGCCGCGTGCCCCGGGGTGGGGGAACGCGGCGTCGACAAGCGGGCGGGAGCCTAGTTGCGGAGCATCTCCGCGACGAGGAAGGCCAGCTCGAGGGACTGCTGGGTGTTCAGGCGCGGGTCGCAGGCGGACTCGTAGCGGCCCGGCAGGTCGACATCGGTGATGTCCATGGCGCCGCCGAGGCACTCGGTGACGTCCTCACCGGTCAGCTCAATGTGGATGCCGCCCGGGTGGGTGCCGAGTGCACGGTGGACCTCGAAGAAGCCCTGGACCTCATCGATGACCTTGTCGAAGTCCCGGGTCTTGTAGCCGTTGGAGGCGGTGAAGGTGTTGCCGTGCATCGGGTCGGACTGCCAGATCACCTTGTGGCCGGCGGCCTCGACGGCCTCGATGACCGGCGGCAGGGCGATGCGGACCTTGTCGTAACCCATGCGCGCCACCATGGTCAGCCGGCCCGGCTCCTTCTCCGGATCCAGCTTGCGGGCGTAGGCGACGGCCTCCTCCGGGGTGATGGACGGGCCGATCTTGATGCCCACCGGGTTGGAGATCAGCGCGGCGAAGTTGACGTGGAAATCCTCGATGCCGCGGGTGCGCTCACCGATCCACAGCTGGTGCGCCGACAGGTCGTAGAGACGGGTCTGACCGTCCTCGTCCTCATGCAGGCGCAGCATGGCGCGCTCATAGTCGACGAGCAGCGCCTCGTGGGAGGCGTAGATGTCGGAGGTGGTCAGCGAGTCATCGCGGACACCACAGGCCTCCATGAAACGCAGGCCGGCCTCGATCTCGTTGGCCAGGGCCTCGTAGCGGGCGCCCGCGGGGGACTCGGCGACGAACTCCTGGTTCCACTCGTGCACGCGCTTGAGGTCGGCGGTGCCGGAGGAGACCAGTGCACGCACCAGGTTCATCGCGGCGGAGGAGTTCGCGTAGGCGCGCACCATGCGGGCCGGGTCGTGGCGGCGGGCCTCCGGGGTCGGCTCGACACCGTTGACGATGTCACCGCGGTAGTTCGGCAGGCCGTTCTCGTCCAGGTCCTGGGAACGCGGCTTGGCGTACTGGCCGGCGATACGGGCCAGCTTGACCACCGGGGTGGAGGCGCCGTAGGTCAGGACGACCGCCATCTGCAGCAGCGTCTTGATGTTGGCCCGGATGTGGGGCTCGGTGTTGGACTCGAAGGTCTCGGCACAGTCACCGCCCTGCAGCAGGAAGGCCTTGCCGAGGGCGACGTCAGCCAGCTGCTTCTTCAGGCGGGTCACCTCCGGCGCCACGACGATCGGCGGCACCGACTCGAGGATCTTGCGGACGTTCTCCGCCTGCGCACGGTCCCAGGTCGGCTGTTGTCTGGCCTCCCGGGAGATCACGTCCTCGAATCGCTCATTCAGCCCCGCGGGCAGCGGCGGCAGATCGGGGAGAACTTCTTTCGGGATGTCAACAGTCCAACTCACACCCATATTCATAGCACGCGCACGCAGGGAAGTAACCCCCGGCGCACAGCCGGGGCCCTAACGCAGCACGCGGTTGCCGCGCCCCAGCGGCAGTGCTGCAGCGCAGATCCGGAACTTCTCCAGGTTGTGGCGGGCGTCGATGAGCGCATCGTGGGAGTCATCCGGGCTCTTCGGCAGCGGCGGTTTACCGGCGAACTCCCAGTACTGCTTGAGTTCACGGGTGTAGCGCGGGATGGGCCGCGGCAGGCCGGTCATGTCGCCCCACAGCTGGGCGAGCAGCACGTGGTCGTAGGCGCCCACCCAGGCCCACAGTTCCGGGTCGCCGTGTCGGTGGGCGGTGAGGAAGGCGAGCACCTCGCGGCGGATGGTGGCCTGGGACTTCCACACCGGGTCCCCCGGGTTGGGCAGCAGGGACAGGACGTTCTCCCGCACCCAGGCGTTCGCCTTCGTCGAGTCGAAGTCGGTGGACACGGCGTAGTACTCCCGGCCGTCCTCCGCGACGATTCCGATGGAGACCAGTTCGATGGTCCGGCCGTCCTCGATGAACTCGGTGTCGTAGAAGTAGCGCACGGCGCGCCCGTCCCTTCCGGCAGTATGTCTGGCACCCCACTGGCGGTGGCGGGGTCGGCAACCAGCCTAACGCCTGGCTGGTACACCTCCCACGCAGGGGTGGGGCCTGTGTCCCGATATAGTCGTCACGTGCAGACGATCACCTCCCCCACCGCAGAATCCGCCCCCGCGCCCCCGCGCCTGAACAGGTCCGGGCACCGCATCGGGGTGATCCTCGCGGTACTGCTCTCTGCGGCCGCACTCTGGCCCTGGCTCATCGACGCCGGCCCCGCCCTGCGCTACGCCATCGACATCGACGTCTACCGGGAGGGCGCGAAGGCCTTCCTCGCCGGTGACAACCTCTACACCCGCAGCTACCAGGTCGGCGGCATCGAGCTGCCCTTCACCTATCCCCCGCTGGCGGCCCTCCTGTTCATCCCGCTGGCGCTGGTGCCCTACGGGGTGGCGCTCGTCAGCTGGACCCTGCTCAGCGCGGTGCTGCTGTGGTGGTGCCTGACCATCGTCCTGCGCCACCTGCTGCCCGGCCTGGCCGACGCCGACCACCGCGTGATCGGTGCCTGGCTGCTGCCGCTGGGACTGGTGGCGGAACCGGTGCGGGAGACCCTCGCCTTCGGTCAGATCAACATCATCCTCATGACCCTGGTGCTCGCCGACACCCTCACCCGCCGCCCCCGGCTGCCCCGCGGTGTACTCATCGGCCTGGCCGCGGCGATCAAGCTGACGCCGGCGGTGTTCATCCTCGTCTTCCTGGTGCAGCGCCAGTGGCGCCACGCGGCCACCACCTTCCTGGCCGGGGTGGGTTTCACCCTGGCAGCGGCCGCATTCAGCCTGGAGAACTCGCTGACCTACTGGCTGAACACCCTGCGCGATACCGGACGCATCGGCAACGAGGCCTACGCCTCCAACCAGTCGATCCGCGGCCTGCTGGCCCGCCTGGTGGAACCCGGGGAACAGGCCCCGGGGCTGCTGTGGCTGGTGCTGATCATCATCTGCCTGGTGCTGATCATCACGGCGATGACGCGGGTGGCGCGGACCGGTGGCGGACCGCTGGGGGTGGTGCTGCTGGCCTCGACCGTGGCGCTGGTCTGTTCCCCGGTGTCCTGGTCGCACCACTGGGTGTGGCTGATCCCCCTCGGCCTGGCCCTGGGTGTGGTGGCCTGGCAGCGCCGCAGCACGGTCGGCGGCACCCTCGCCGGTCTGATCACCGTGGCGGTGTTCGCTCCCCCGCACTGGCTGCTGCCCAACGACTTCGGCCTCGAGTACGACTGGGCCTGGTGGGGCCACGTGGTGGGCAACTCCTATGTGCTCCTCGCGCTGGCGGTGGTGTGCACCGCCGTGGCTGCCCCGCGGGTGCTGGTGCCGGCGGCGCGCCGCTAATCAGCGACGGTGCGCACCGGTTCCGACGCCGGCGCGGGGGCCGGGGCAGGCCGCGCGGGCGTGGTGGTGGTGCGCGCACCCGGCAGCAGCGGCGGCATGACCGACCAGCACAGGTACGGGATCCGGGTGACCAGCCACAGCGCGAGGGAACCGACAGCGGAGATGAACAGGCCGATGATGAGCCACAGCGCGGTCTCATGCAGCACGTTCTCGGCGCCGCGCATGATCGGCAGCTCCATGCCACGCATGTTGTAGTGGTAGAGCACCGTCAGGGCGATGGGGTGGCCCAGGTAGATGACCAGGGTGTGGCGCCCCAGGAAGCACAGGATGTCGGAGACCACCGGCACCCGGCCGAGCACCACCGCCACGATCACGGCCATGGGCAGCATGAGCAGCTGCACCACCGCGTTGACGATCAACCGCAGGTCGACGTAGCCGACGGCGTCCGCACCGGGCAGCGCCCAGGGCAGTGACACATCCGTCACGGTGTTCAGCCAGGCCCAGACGGCGGAGAGGGTGAAGCCGGCGGCGTAGAGCAGGGTGCCGCGGGTGAGGTTGCGCAGGCCGGTGGCTGATCCGGAGAACTCCCGGATGTGCCGGCGCATGTGCGCGCCCAGCAGGAAGGCCGGCAGGTAGAGCACCGCCTTGCCGATCATGTGCTGGTCGGCGTGCAGCGGCAGGATGAGGATCGGGGCGAAACCGAGGAGCACGCCCGCCCACCAGGGCAGTTTCCGGGTGGCCCACAGCACCAGGTTGAAGATGACCAGGGCATAGAGGAACCAGTACATGTTGCGGCCCTCGACGATGTGCTCGAGGTAGCGGCCCAGGCCGGGCATGGCCTTGTCATCGAACATGTGCCATTCGCGGAATTTGAACCACAGCTCGATGGGCACCCACACCACGTAGGGCACGAGGAAGAACCACAGCCTGCGCAGGAAGAGGTCCTTGAGGGTGTAACCGAGGACCTTCGCGGAGAAGAAGCCGCTGACCATGAAGAACAGCGGCATGCGCAGCGGGTCGAGGATGCGGTTGAGCTGGGCGGCGACCGTCTCCATGCCCTCGGGCACAGCGAGGCTGACGTGCAGGAGCACGACGCCGACGATCGACAGTCCCTTGGCCACGTCGGGCCAGCGCATCCGGGTGGTGGCGGGTGGGGTGGTCGACTGGATGGTCGCAGACACCTGTTTCACCTCATCCCGTCCGTGCAGTGCGGAATCTGCTGCCGGGTGGCCCCCGGCGAAGTCCGTTGACACACTTTAGCGGCCTTCCACCCGCGGACCAAGTGTCCGGTCAGGCCCCGGCCAGGTTCCGGTCAGCCGCGGTCGGGCTCCGTGCCGCGCGGGTAGCCCTTGCCGGCGGCCAGGGAGGCCTTCACCTCGGAGGCGTAGACGTCGACGTAGGGTTCACCGGCCAGTTCGGTGAGCACGGCCATGACGTGGTCGGTCAGCGGACGGGCGGCGTCGCGGGAATCGGGGTCGATGCCGAGGGACTCGACGTAGGCGCGGCCGTCGATGGGTGGGCCGACCTTCATGCGCACCTTCACCGGGCGGGGGATCCACGTGCCGATGGGGTTGGCCTTCCGGGATCCGATCATGGCCATGGGGATGATGGGCACGTCGGTGGCCAGGGCGATGCGCGCCATGCCGGTGCGTCCCTTGTAGATGCGCCCGTCCGGGGAGCGGGTTCCCTCCGGGTAGATGGCCAGCACCTCACCCCGGTCGAGCACGGTGCGGGCGGCATTGAGGGTGGCTTCGCCGGCGTCGGCGGCACCGCGGTCCACGGAGATCTGGCCGATGGAGGTGAAGAACCACCGCTGGATGCGGCCGATCAGGCCCGGGTTGGTGAAGTACTCGGACTTCGCCGGGAAGGTGATGTTGCGGGGGCTCAGAGCCGGGAAATAGAAGGAGTCCATGACCGCCTGGTGGGTGGAGGCCACGATGGCCGCCCCCTCGGTGGGGATGTGCTCGATGCCCTCCATCTCCGGCCGGTTCCACACCCGGAGGAAGGGGCCGATGAGGACATTCTTGAACATCCAGTACCACTGTTTTTCCATCTGTCTCTTCCCGTCTTCTTGAGCTCACATCCGGCCGCGGGCCAGATCTGCCACGCCGATCATACCCGCGCGGGTGCCCAGTTCCGCGGTTCCCACGGCCGGCAGCGGCCGGTGCCCCGCGCCGACGATGGATGCGGCCATCCCTTCCCGGGCGGCGCCGAGGAAAAGGTCGGCGTCGAGGGAGACTCCCCCACCCACGACGATCAGTTCCGGATCGAGGACGTCGGTGACCATCGCCAGGCCCTGGCCGAGCCAACCGGCGAAGTCCGCCAGCACCGCCAAGCCGGTGGGATCCCCCACCCGCGCGGCGGCCATGACCTCCGCACCGGTGACCTCTCCGCGCTTCTCGACGACCCGCCGCCCCAACCCCGCCACCCCGGGCACCGCGAGCTCGGTGGCGGTGTCAACCAGGGCGGTACCGGAGGCGTAACGCTCCAGGCAGCCACGTTTGCCGCACGCGCAGGCCCGGCCGCCAGGCACCACGGTGAGGTGCCCGAATTCCGGGGCGGTGCCGTGGGCGCCGCGGAAGATCTGCCCGTCGATCATCAGCGTCGCGCCGATGCCGGTGCCGACGGCGAAGAACACCCAGGTACCGGCGCCACGGGCCGCGCCGTGGCGGTACTCGCCCCAGGCGGCGGCATTGGCGTCGTGTTCGAGCGTGACCGGCAGGCCGGTCAGTTCCTCGAGCCGGGCGCGCACGGGCGCGTCGCGCCAGGGCAGGTGCGGGGCGAAGCGGACGGTCTCACAGGCCGGGTCGAGGAATCCGGCGACCGCCAGGCCGACGGCAGCGGGGTCATGATCCGCACGCAGTTCCCCGACCATGGTGACGATCGCGTCCTCGAGGGCCGCCACCGTGGTGGGGGTGGCGGTGCTGCGGGTGTCGACGACCTCACCCCCGGCGGTCACCACCGCGGCCCGGCAGTGGGTGCCGCCGATGTCGAAACCCACCGTGGGACGGGGGTCACTGGGGCCCATGGCACCACCTTCTGGATCGATTGAGTTCAGCCCCGGCAGTATATCCGTTCAGCCGGCACGGACGAGCTCCCGCAGCCGCGCCCCCATGATCCCCCAGGTCCACTGTCCCGTCGCGTGCCGGCGTCCCGCCAACCCCAGGGCGGCCCGCAGCTGCGGGTCGTCGATAAGCTCCACCAGCGCCCGCGTGAGCTGGACGGTGTCACGGCCGTCGACGACGATGCCGGTCTCCGGGGTGACGGTCTCCGGGGCGCCGCCGGAATCGCCGGCGATGACGGGGACACCGCAGGCCTGGGCCTCCAGGTAGACGATGCCCAGCCCCTCCACGTCGAGGCCCCGGCCCCGGGTGCGGGCGGGCATGGCGAAGACGTCCGCGGCGGCGAGGATCGCGCGCAGATCCGGGGTGGGGACGGGGCCGGTGAAGACGACGGCGTCGGCGAGCGGGGCGGCCATGCCGCGCAGGCGGCGCCCGTAGGACCCCGAACCGACGATGAGCAGCCGCGCGCCGGGGTGCGAGTCCAGGACGGCAGGCCAGGCCCGGATCAGTTGGTCCTGGCCTTTACGCGGCACCAGGCGGGAGATGCACACCACCAGCGGCCCATCCCCGAGGCCGAACCGCTCCCGGGTGGCGGTGCGCTCCGCTGCGGTATCGGGGTGGAACCAGTCCGTGTCCACGCCGGAGGGCAGGTGCGCGAAGCGGGGGCGGGTGCCGAAGGCGCGGCGGAAGCGGCGCAGCGTGTAATCGGAGATGTAGGTGACCACATCCGCGGTGTCGCCGATACGGCGCAGCACCTGCCGGGCACCGGGCAGCATGGACCAGCCCACCTCATGCCCGTGGGTGCTGGCGATGATGCGGCGTGCCCCCGCGCGGCGGGCCGCGGCACCCATGAGCGCCAGCGGGGCGGCGGCACCGAACCACACCGTGTCGATGTCCAGTTCCCGGATGATCAGCGACATCGCCCGGGTGGTGGTCGGGGTGGGCAGCATGATGCGGCGCGGCCAGCGGATCACCCGGTAGGGCAGCTCGGCGTCGTGGGCCGCGGCCGCGACTGCGTCCTGCGTGGAGGCGAAGACCACCACCTCCGCCGGGTCGAGGGTGGCCAGGAAGTCCCGCAGATAGGACTGGATGCCCCCGACCGTGGGCGGGAAGTCATTTGTCACCAGCAGAGTACGCGCCATGGCTCAGTAGCGTACTGCCCCCGCCCACGGCATGGAGTCAACGGACACGACCTGGACGGGGATGCCGTAATCGGAGGCGTGGACCAGCTGGCCGTTGCCGATGTACATGCCCACATGCGTGATGCCCGGGTAGTAACCGACGATGTCACCGGGCTGTAGCTCGGCACGCGGGACCGGGGTGCCGCCGGCCAGCTGGGCCTGCGAGGTGCGCGGGATGGTCTTCCCCTGCTGCTGGTAGGCCCAGAACATCAGCCCGGAGCAGTCGAACTGGTTCGGTCCGGTCGCGCCCCAGCCGTAGGGGGAACCGAGCTTGGCCAGGGCGGCGGCCACCACCCCGGAGGCACCGGCCAGGTCCGGGGTCAGCGGGTTGTTCTTGTTCTCCCAGGCGGCCCGGGACGCGGCATCGAGTCCGGTGACCTGCTCCTCGATCTCCCGGATCCGCTCCTGCAGCACCTCCTGCTCCGCGGCGAGATCGCGGTGCTGCCGTTCCAGCTGCGACTGCTGGAAATTGGCCTCCGCGAGGAAGCGCTCCGCATCGGTGTGCGCCCGGCCCGCCTCGGCGGTGGTCTCCGCGAGCTTATCGACGGCCCGCTCCGTGTTCCGCGTCAACGTCGCCAGGTAGGAGGCCCGGTCGATGGCGTTCTGCGGGGTGGCCGCGGCGATGGCGTTGGTCACCGGGTCGATCAGCAGCCCCCGGTACTTCACACCGGCCAGACCGTCGACCTCCTCCTGGAAATCAGCCCGCGCCGCGCGGGCGACCTCGGCCCGCTGGCGGGCGGCGTCGGCGTCGGCGCGCAGGGTGTCGATACGCCCCTGCCCCTGCCCGATGTCGACCTCGAGCTGCTTGACCTCTTCACTGGTGGCCGTCGCCTCGTGGGAGGCCTCATCCATGGTGGCGATGAGGGTGTCGATGTCCTCGGCGGCGGCCACCGGGGCGGTGCCGGTGGTGATCAGGAACGCGCCGAGCACGACGGTGGTCATCGTACGGAAGCGGTCGCTGGGGGCTGGAAGGGGGCGCAAGGTGGTTCTTTCAGGAATGGTGGGCCGGTGGAGATTCAAGGGACAACTGTAGACACCCGGGACTGCCCCCGAATGCACGAGGCCCGCCCACCGGACCTTGCGGGACCGGATGGGCGGGCACAGTGACCGTCTGCGCTTAGAAGCGGACGGCGGAGTGGATCGGCTGGAAGTGCAGCGGACGCTCGCCGACCGGGGAACCGGAGTTGAGTGCGTCGATGATCATGCCGTTGCCGGCGTAGATGCCGACGTGGCTGGCACCACCGTAGTAGGCGATGATGTCACCCGGCTGCAGCTGGTCCAGCGGGACCTGCTGGCCCTGGCTGGCCTGCGCCTGGGAGGTGCGGGGGATGGACTTGCCGACCTGCTGGTAGGCCCAGGTGGTCAGGCCGGAGCAGTCGAAGGCGTTCGGTCCGGTCGCACCCCAGGCGTAGGGGGCACCGACCTTGGAACGGACAGCGTCGACGATGGCCTGGCCGGTGGAGGGTGCGGCGGCGGGGGCTGCCGGGGCAACTGCCGGGCCCGGGGTGGCGACGTTGGCCACGTAGGTGTCCACGGACTCCTGGACGGAGGGGACGAACTGCTCGACGTTCGGGATGTTCTCGATGCCCTGGATGTTCTCCATGCCCGGAACGTTCACGCGGATGTCGGTGTTCGGCACAACAACCTCGAAGGCGCCGGCTACCGGGGCCATGACGGTGGCGCCCATGATCACCGCGGAGGCGGTGGCGATACGGCGGGTGATGGTCTTGTTGAGGCGGTTCTGCTGAGCCACGGGGCTATACTCCAAATCTTCCTGTGTGCCTGCCGGGTTAGCTGTCGGGTTGGGATGTACGGAAGCTTCCCTCCCCCGCTCCACGCCCTGCACCTGTGTGCGGGACGCTCTCGCGGCGGATGTACCCCAGAAACTGCTGGTCGGTTCCCCGGCTCCCTGTGAAGGGATTAGGCGTAATTTTCAGTTCAGCCATGCGGTGACTTCCTGATGGTGTCCCGCAATGTCTCGATAAGGTTACGAAACTGCAACAGTGAATGTCCAACGAGGCGCCCCGGAAGCTCATCGTGACCAAGCTGTTATCCACAGGCGCGCCCTGGATTCATGTCCAGGGGTTTTTCAGGAATGTGGACGGATCACTGACCAATTCGGACCGTTATTCAGCCGTGACCTTGACCTTTGCCCGCCCCCTTCCCCTGCCCCGCTCCACCCCGGAAATTGGCAGGGACAGCGGGTTCCATAACCCTTGCCTACCCGTGTGATTTAGCCCACTCTCAGGTTTTTATGCCTTTTCCCGCCCTGAAATCCTTGAGTCCTAAGGGTCGTTGCAACACTTTCCGATGAGAAAGGAT